>NZ_CP015207.1:1997500-2675632 GCF_002101375.1 Sporosarcina ureae
ACAAATTGTCAGAGCCCGTTAATGGGTGATGGCGTGCCTTTTGTAGAATGAACCGGCGAGTTACGATTCCATGCAAGGTTAAGCTGAGAAAGCGGAGCCGCAGCGAAAGCGAGTCTGAATAGGGCGAATCAGTATGGGGTCGTAGACCCGAAACCAGGTGATCTACCCATGTCCAGGGTGAAGGTCAGGTAACACTGACTGGAGGCCCGAACCCACGTATGTTGAAAAATGCGGGGATGAGGTGTGGGTAGCGGTGAAATTCCAATCGAACCTGGAGATAGCTGGTTCTCTCCGAAATAGCTTTAGGGCTAGCCTCAAACGAAAGAATCTCGGAGGTAGAGCACTGTTTGGACGAGGGGCCCATCCCGGGTTACCGAATTCAGACAAACTCCGAATGCCGATGATTTATGTTTGGGAGTCAGACAGTGGGTGATAAGATCCATTGTCGAGAGGGAAACAGCCCAGACCACCAGCTAAGGTCCCCAAGTATCTGTTAAGTGGAAAAGGATGTGGCGTTGCCCAGACAACCAGGATGTTGGCTTAGAAGCAGCCATCATTTAAAGAGTGCGTAATAGCTCACTGGTCGAGTGGCGCTGCGCCGAAAATGTACCGGGGCTAAACAGATCACCGAAGCTGTGGATTGACCTTAGGGTCAATGGTAGGAGAGCGTTCCAAGGGCGTTGAAGCTAGACCGGAAGGACTGGTGGAGCGCTTGGAAGTGAGAATGCCGGTATGAGTAGCGAAAGAAGGGTGAGAATCCCTTCCACCGAATGCCCAAGGTTTCCTGAGGAAGGCTCGTCCGCTCAGGGTTAGTCAGGACCTAAGTCGAGGCCGATAGGCGTAGACGATGGACAACAGGTTGATATTCCTGTACCACCTCCCCGCCGTTTGAGTAATGGGGGGACGCAGTAGGATAGGGTGAGCACACAGTTGGTTGTGTGTCTAAGCAGTGAGGTGGAGAACGAGGCAAATCCCGTTCTCATATAACACTAGGCTGTGATGGCGAGGAGATTAATCTCCAGAGTCCCTGATTTCACACTGCCAAGAAAAGCCTCTAGCGAGGCGGGAGGTGCCTGTACCGCAAACCGACACAGGTAGGCGAGGAGAGAATCCTAAGGTGATCGAGAGAACTCTCGTTAAGGAACTCGGCAAAATGACCCCGTAACTTCGGGAGAAGGGGTGCTCTGGTAGGGTGAATAGCCCGAGAGAGCCGCAGTGAATAGGCCCAGGCGACTGTTTAGCAAAAACACAGGTCTCTGCAAAATCGTAAGATGACGTATAGGGGCTGACGCCTGCCCGGTGCTGGAAGGTTAAGAGGAGGGGTTAGCGCAAGCGAAGCTCTGAATTGAAGCCCCAGTAAACGGCGGCCGTAACTATAACGGTCCTAAGGTAGCGAAATTCCTTGTCGGGTAAGTTCCGACCCGCACGAAAGGCGTAACGATCTGGGCACTGTCTCAACGAGAGACTCGGTGAAATTATAATATGCGTGAAGATGCGCATTACCCGCGACAGGACGGAAAGACCCCGTGGAGCTTTACTGTAGCCTGATATTGAATTCCGGTGCAGCCTGTACAGGATAGGTAGGAGCCTTGGATTCCGGAGCGCTAGCTTCGGAGGAGGCATTGGTGGGATACTACCCTGGCTGTATTGGACTTCTAACCCTTGCCCGTGATCCGGGC
The DNA here is from genome assembly GCF_002101375.1 of Sporosarcina ureae. Classification (GTDB taxonomy): domain Bacteria; phylum Bacillota; class Bacilli; order Bacillales_A; family Planococcaceae; genus Sporosarcina; species Sporosarcina ureae_B. Next base: position 1,999,180 of record NZ_CP015207.1, read on the forward strand.
AGGAGACAGTGTCAGGTGGACAGTTTGACTGGGGCGGTCGCCTCCTAAAGAGTAACGGAGGCGCTCAAAGGTTTCCTCAGAATGGTTGGACATCATTCGCAGAGTGCAAAGGCATAAGGAAGCTTGACTGCGAGACCTACAAGTCGAGCAGGGTCGAAAGACGGACTTAGTGATCCGGTGGTTCCGCATGGAAGGGCCATCGCTCAACGGATAAAAGCTACCCCGGGGATAACAGGCTTATCTCCCCCAAGAGTCCACATCGACGGGGAGGTTTGGCACCTCGATGTCGGCTCGTCGCATCCTGGGGCTGTAGTCGGTCCCAAGGGTTGGGCTGTTCGCCCATTAAAGCGGCACGCGAGCTGGGTTCAGAACGTCGTGAGACAGTTCGGTCCCTATCCGTCGCGGGCGCAGGAAATTTGAGGAGAGCTGTCCTTAGTACGAGAGGACCGGGATGGACATACCGCTGGTGTACCAGTTGTCTTGCCAAAGGCATCGCTGGGTAGCTATGTATGGACGGGATAAATGCTGAAAGCATCTAAGCATGAAGCCCCCTTCAAGATGAGATTTCCCATTACGCAAGTAAGTAAGATCCCTCAAAGATGATGAGGTGGATAGGTCTGGGGTGTAAGTACGGCGACGTATGTAGCTGACAGATACTAATCGATCGAGGACTTAACCTATACTAAAAAGTAGTTACTTGAACTACACCAATGTCTTTTATTCAGTTTTGAGTGAACAAGCTTTACTCAAAGAGTCTAGTAACGATGGCGAAGAGGTCACACCCGTTCCCATACCGAACACGGAAGTTAAGCTCTTCAGCGCCGATGGTAGTTGGGGGTTTCCCCCTGTGAGAGTAGGACGTTGCTAGGCATGCGAAGCCATTCCCTTTGGGGAGTGGCTTTTTTGTGTTTTATTATGGAAATGAACTGAATCCCAAGTTGAGTAATCTCGTGGATATTGGTTGTTCACTCAGTGAATCAGAGAAAGCGCGCTATCGTCCAGCATAACTGCTCTATGAAATGCATTGACCGCTCTATCGCCTCGCTTATTCGCTCTATCCGTTTGCTCAAGCGCTCTATTGTCTTGTTTATCTGCTCTATCAATCAGCTAAAGCGCTCAATCCCCACGCTTATCCACTTCACGCCCCTCAGCAAGCAATCTTATCAGCCACACCAACCATTCAATCTCCAAAAGATCATCAACTTTACTCCACATCCACTATTTTCCCCAGGAAATAACTAAATTTCTCTTTAAAATTTCATTTAACCTAATAGTCTATGGCTTGTTGGGGTATATTGATAGTAAGACACGTACGATAGCAGGGGAGGGATTTCTATGTTCATGACTATAATTAAACGCTTCTTTAAAGAACGCTTTTTTGATCAGGCGGCGCAGAACGCTTACTATTTGTTGCTTTCGGTATTGCCTTTTTTGCTTGTAGTGCTGTCTATTGTACAATTCTTACCTGTAGAAGAGGCTAGTATTTTAGCGTTGCTACGTCCATTTGTGCCAGATGAATCTTTTCAGCTGATTGAGCAAAGTGTTCAGTCTGTACTCTATAAAAGTCATGGCAAGTTACTAGCACTCAGTGTGCTAGCTGCATTATGGACCACATCCATTGCGGTACAATCATTTGCCCGTTCATTGGACATGGCGAATCGGAGGCTTCATCAGCAACCGCTATGGATTAGCATAATCCGTAATCTCGGTGTAACGATTCTATTCATGCTTATCGTACCGATGTCTCTATTTTTGCCGTTGATTGAAAAACTTATGCATACAGTCATTGCGTATTATGATGTGCTAGATGCATGGGAAGGCTGGTTGTATATTTGGCCCAATATAAAATGGGGTCTTGGCACATTCTTTTTATTTTTGTTCTTCTTATTATTTTATCAACTTATGCCAACGGGAAAGATGAAATGGAAAGAGGCGTTGCCAGGAGCTTTGCTTTCAGCATTTGGCTGGCAGTTAGTTTCATTATTATTCGGAGAGTATGTATCACGGGTGGATTACTCTAGGCTATATGGACAATTAGCCGGGATTATCATGCTAGTGTTATGGTTTTATCTAACGGCAGTAATTATTATTCTTTCTGGATTATTGAATGCAGAGTGGAAAAGGAGGAGACGGATTACATGAAGATTTTAGTGGTGGATGACGACATACATATTTTGGAATTGGTGAGTATTCATTTGCGACAGGCAGGGTATACCGTCGTGAAGGCAATGAATGGACTAGAGGCACTTGAGGTAGTCGACAAAGAGTGGCCAGATTTAGCGGTGGTAGATGTGATGATGCCAGGCATGGATGGCTATACGCTAACGAAAAGGCTTCGTGAGGATACGGAAATCCCAGTTTTGTTGTTGACAGCTAAAGGCGAGATGGAGGACAAGGAGCGTGGCTTTTTGGCTGGATCAGATGATTATTTGGTAAAGCCATTTGAACCGAAGGAGTTATTGTTCCGGATCCATGCTATTTTGAGACGTTATGATAAAGCGGTAGACCGGATGATTCAGGTCGGTCCTTTAGTGATCAATCGCCAGAGTTATGAAGTAGTGCTTGGTAAGAAGTCATTATTGCTTCCATTAAAAGAGTTTGAATTGTTGTCAGTGTTAGCTTCTCGCCATGGTCAGGTGTTTACGCGCGAAGTGTTAGTAGAGCGCGTATGGGGCTTTGATTATGAAGGAGATGAACAGACGTTGAGTGTGCATATTAAACGTTTGCGGGATAAGCTCGAGAAGCTTACGAGTCAGGTGAAGATTGTGACGATACGTGGTGTTGGGTATAAGCTTGAGGTTTTGGAATGAAGTCGCTGTACGGGAAGTTTCTCGTCTTAACAGTTGGGATCATGGTGTCAAGTGCGATAGTAGCGTTCCTTTCCGTCAACACCTATTACCACCGATATTTAAAAGATGAGAACGATGCGAAGAATGTTAAAGTTGCCGAGGAGATTGCTTTGTTCATCGAGGCGAATGACAGCATAAATTTACCAGCCTACTTTGATATGCTGGCCGGAGCGGGGTATAAGCTGCTCGTCAAATCGCCTGATGGTGACTCGATTGTCTACGGGGAAGCATTTCGGGATGATAACCTAGAGTATGGAGCGGTTCAGAAGGTCTATAGTGGCCAAGTCTATCATGGTATGCGGGACCTAAAGGCAGAAACGTTTGTGACGGGTTATTTCTCTAATGAATCCGCTAATACAGTAGGTGTACCGTTTATGTACGATGGAAAAACGTATGCATTGTTTTTGCGACCAGATATTAAAATGCTCTTCACGGAAATCCACTATTTGCTCGGTGGCATGGTTATAGTCATGGCGATTATCAGTATTCTCGCGATGCTCGTCGTTGCGCGGAAGCTGATTGCACCAATTGTTGTATTGACGAGAGCGACGAAGAAGGTAGGCGAGGAGCAGTTCACGAGTGAGCTGTCGATTGATCGTCGAGATGAAATTGGGCAACTGGCGAATAGCTTTCAACAGATGATTGATCGTTTGAGTGAGAATGACCAAATTCGAAAAGCGTTTGTCAGTGACGTATCGCATGATTTCCAGTCACCATTATTGAATATTAAAGGATATGCAGATTTGTTAATGGATGAAGAGTTACCAGCTATTGAGCGTATACGTTATGCGGGAATCATCCAGTCTGAAACAGAACGCCTATCGACTTTGACGAAGCAGCTACTATTGTTGACATCACTCGACCAGCTTATCTCGCCATTGCAGAAAAAAGTATTCCGTGTGGATCAGCAAGTGAAAGAAACTGTGCGAAAAGCACAATGGTTATTGCAAGAAAAAGAAATGTCCGTCATGCTTGAAGTGGATGACATCACGTATGAAGGTGATCCTGCATTTCTTGAGAAAGTATGGGAGAATTTATTGTCGAATGCACTGAAATATTCGCCGGATGGGGGAACGATTGACATCCGATTGACTGAGAGGAACAATGAGGTCTATTTCTCTATTGAAGACACAGGAATTGGTATGTCAACTGAAACTAAGAATCGAATATTTGACCGTTTTTATCGTGCAGACCACTCGAGAACGCGCGAAGTGGAAGGGACCGGTCTTGGATTATCTATTGTTGAACAGGTAGTACGTCTTCATGATGGCCGTGTGGAAGTGGTCAGTGAGTTAGGTAAAGGTACCCTATTCATTGTATATTTACCGAAGCTGTAACAGGCTGTTCATCTTCCGTTCATCTCGGAGTGTTATAATAAATGTAATATAAAGACGACAGGAGGAAATATAAAATGCAAGAAAAGTGGAGTGTACGATTGATTCGTATTGCAGCAATTTTTGGTTTAATTGGGACGGTTCTTGGTTCCCACATGGCAGGGGCCGGTTCGTATGCGTTCCGTCCGATTCACGCGCATATTTTACTTGTAGGCTGGTTGTCTGTGTTTTCATGGGGCGTGTTCTACAAGATTTACCGAGTCCGTGCTAGAAAGCTGTTAACACTGCAAGGCTGGACAGGGATTATCGGTTCGATTGGTTTAACGGCGGGAATGTGGTTGCAGTTCATGCAGCCGTTTAATATAAATGAAGTATTCTCGCTCATATTCTATATCGTAGGCGGTACCGTGTTATTAATAAGTTTTGCTTTATTCGTAGTTGTAACATTTATGATCGAAAAAACACCTGCTGCACGTCAATAAATAATTACCCAAGAATCTGGTTCACTCCGGATCCTTGGGTTTTTTGTTGTCGAATTTTACGGGAAAATTTTCACTGATAATCAGTAGTTTCAACAAATATTGCATCACTCCTATGACATACTAGAGCGACCTAACAGATGAAGGAGCGAATGACAATGACTGCTCGCAATCGGTTTCACCTCATTATGATTTGTTTTACTGTCTTGATTGCTGGAACGTTGTTAATTAAACAAACGGCGAGTTCAGAACAACAAAAGATCGAAACGATAGGAATAGATTACGCCTCGATGAATCAGTCCGTAGAAAAAGTGCTGAAAGATATGCCCGAAATAGCAAAGGAGCTGGCATCTATTCAATCCGGAAAGCATGAGAATCAGCTCGACCAATCATTTTCAACAAGTAAGACGGAGTTCCGTTTACGTGTGAAAAATAATCTTACTGAGCAAGAGCATTCTTCTCCGTTTCTGAGAGGTATCGCGGAGAAGCAAACAGAACATTATCAAGATGCTTTAGATATTGCTAAAGAAGCATATGGGATTACAGTAACGGAAGACGAAATAGATGCGTATATTGAAGAGAATGTATCGACAATTTGGGACGCGGAAAAACGAAAGTATGCGAAGTCACTACAATTAACACTAAACGAACTGGACTATCAATTTGATCGAGACGTCTATGTGATGAATGTACTCTGGGAGAGAGTATTACCTATCGTGATGCAAGAGTTTCCGCGAAAGCGTGGCGAAAGTGGACAAGCGTATGGAAAACGATTGAAGGAAGAGTTTTTCAGTGGTCAAGAGGATTCTGTTTAAGAAATGCTAATAATATAAATGCGAGAGACTAATCATGAAAGGAGATTAGTCTCTTTTCTGCTGTATACAGCACTAAGAGTTTAAGAGTTTTGTAAGAGGTGGTCATTATACTCGTATGAGTGAAGAATACGTCTATCGAAGGAGAAGGTGCAATGACTCGGAAATTTATAGGTTGGGCTCTTGTCATTGGCGGAGTGTTAATCGTTTGCTATCCGATGTTGAAGAATATCGCATACGACAAACAGCAACAGGAACTTCTTGAAGCCTTTGATCAGCTCGGTGCCATGGAAGACGTGGACTTTACGGATGAACCAGAAAGGGTATCGTCAGCGGAAGCACCAGTGGATAAGAAAAGCCCTTCACTTCAAGGTAGTCGTGGAATTGTCTCGATCGATAAAATTGATTTGAAGATGCTAATGTTCGATGGGGTTACGGAGAATGAACTCGGCAAAGGTGCGGGGATCATGGAGCCACAAAAAGACTTCACGAAACATAATGTTGGCCTTGCAGGACATCGCGCAGTAGCGGATGGCAAGCAGTTCAATCGGCTTGGAGAACTGGAAGTAGGCGACGACATACAGGTGAATACAAAGAATGAAATCCTTCATTACCGCATTACCGATACATTTATCGTACATAAAACAGACGTATCCGTATTAGAAGACAAAGAAACACCGCAACTCACACTCGTCACATGCACACCACTCGGTAGCTGGAATCCGCCGGACCGATTGATTGTGCAAGCAGAACTTCAAGAAGTGGAGAAGCGTTAACCAAGTTATTTATATCTACATATAGATAAGAGTTGTAAAAGAGGGATATTCATTTGAAGGGTCAGCAACAAACGACCCTGCCATACACAATGAAGAGAGAAGAGGGGAAGAAATTTTGAAGAAACAGATCAACATATTCATGCTTACACTTCTGATCATAAGCCAAACTATTCTAGGGCCGATTGGTGCAAGTGTGGCTAGTGCGGAAAGCTTTCCGCAGTCTACGTCGAATGATGTAGGGAATGAGGAAAATAAAAGAAATTCTGCTGAGGCGGATACAGAGAAGGTTGAGGTTCCCGAACAAGATCTAGTTAAGCCTGAGGAGCCGAAAGAACCGGTAAAGCCCAAGCCAGAAAATGAAGGATCTAATGATTCTGAAGAACAACTAGATAAACCTTCTGTGGATTCTGATGAGAAACCGGATGAAAACCCGGTTATAAAACCGGAAACTAAGCCAGACGAAGAGAATAAAGCGGAAAAACCAACTGATAAAGAAGATGAGATGGATGTAACGGAAGGCGAGGGAGAAGATTCTTCTGATCAAGAATCCTCTGACGAAGATGGAGATGAGGAAAGTGATGAAACTGCTGATGAAGATGAAGAGCAACTTGACGAAGATGAGAATGAACTATTAGTTGAAGAAAATATAAATCTTCAAGACAATGTCAATTTGAATTTTAATCATCTGATCGTTAATGGAACGGCTATCAGCAATGCAAGCGATGCAGCAAATGTTACTCCTACTATAGGGGACAAGGTTGAAGTTTATTATAAATTTATAATTAATGCAAAGCAGGAATCGGGTTTAGGATCGCACTTTACTTTTGACCTTCCACAATCCTTGTTGAACTTTAATCAAGGCGGTCTAAATGGCACAGTCAGCGAAGACGATGTGACATTTGAATTTACTACAGTTGGTAAAACTGTAACGGTAAAATTAATTGAAGGTACGCTTGAAGAAGAGTCTTTCTTTAATGGGACTTTAAAGTTCTTTGCAGAATTTAATGCAGACGGAACAAATGAAGGGTTAGAACAAGAGCTGGTAATACCTATAGCTGGATCGGATTCAATTACAATTCCATTCGTATTCAAACCAAAAGCTACTGGGCAGTCGATGACGAAGTCAGGTAAACCGGTTATTGAAGGAAATGCTCGTTATATAGAATGGGAAGTTTGGACGAATCGTGAAGGGACTTTATTGGAAGGTGCAACACTAAATGATACTGCGGATGGCAAGCATGAACTTGATGGAGACATCACAGTAGAGAAATTTGCAGTAGGATTATCAGGTGTAGGCAGTAGTAAGGATACAACTACTGCGACTTCATTCCCTGTAAGCTTAGAGAATGGACGATATGCATACAAGTTAACTTATAAGACGATTGTTACGCATGAACAAGAAAATGTTACAGAGAAGTTCACTAATACTGCTACTCTGAATAACAAGGGAAGTGAAATTTCTGCGAGTGCAGAAGTTAGCCATACTTATGGCGATAAGCTAAAGAAAACCGCTATTGTAAAGGATAAGTACAAAGCGAAGTGGCAAATAGCCTATAATTACTTCGGCAGTAAAATAGATTCACGGACATTAGTAGACACTATCAAAGGTCCGCATAAAGTCATTCCGGGTACTATCAAAGTATATAGTGTGACGGTAGACGCATCTGGATCGGGAACAATAGGATCGGAAGTCGCACGATCGGCAACCATTCATGATGATGGTAAGGGCTTCGATATTATTTTAGAATCTCCAAATGGTGAAGCGTATTTAATAGAGTATGAAACAGAAAATGAAAGCGATTTTGTTATTAATGGCGAAAACGTTGAAAATACAGTAACTGATGGACAAAATACAAAGTCAGATAGCTTTGGAATTAACGAAAATATCTTCTCTAAAACACGTGGTGCAATTGACTATGATAATAAAATCATTACGTGGACAATTAAAGTGACTGTAGAAAACGAAATGAATAATTTCATTATTGAAGATACATTTACAAATTTCGGTGAAGGTGGAACTCGTCAAACATTACTCGGTGAAGAGGGCAAGCAGTTTAACATATCTAATGGTAGTGAACCTATAATCACAGTAACTGATAAAACAGAAGGCTTTAATTTAAACTTTGGTAGGTTATCAAAAGGAACCAACTTTACTATCACTTACAAAACTAAGTTTGATATTCTTGAAAACGGTACAGCATATGGCGCATATGAAAATAAAGCGAATGCTAAATGGACTAGTCCCGTTGATTCTAAAGAATATAATGTTGAAAAGACAGCTGGATACTATCCAGGCGAAAGCTCACCAACAGGTCAAAACGGATATAAAAATGGTTCATTTGACTACGTAGATCAGGTTTTCAATTGGAATGTTGCAGTTAACATCAATAAACAAGCAATTAATGGATCTGTTCTTACGGATACTATTGAAGAAGGACATGAACTGATTACAGATTCAATCAAAGTTCACAAATTAATTTTATCTGGTGATGATAAAGGTGTACCAGGTGCGGAAGTTACTAGTGGCTTTACAAAGACAGTAGATTCAAAGCAAAAATTCACTATCAAATTCACTGAACATACGACTGATGCTTATATTATCACTTATCAAACAAAAGACTCAGATAACATTATTGGGAATGGCGGTAAAGCAATATACGAAAACAAAGCGGACTTCGTTACAACGAATAACAACACATTCCCGTTAAGTGCCGGCGTAACAGTAAAACATGCAAATGAATTGATTAAAAAAAGTGCCGAAATAAATGGAATTGAAGAAACTATTTCATGGACCATTGATGTGAATACATCTCATTCCAATTTGGGGCATATCACTTTGACAGATACAATGTCTAAGAATCAATTAATTCTAGAAAATACATTCCAGAAGCGTGAAATTAAGTTGAATGATACTGGCGGAATCAGCCATGGAGCATGGGAAACAGTATCACCGATTGTAAATAAGGAAAACAATAGCTTTACACTTGAACTAGGTAACTTAGATCAAAAGGGTTATCAAGTCAGCTATAAAACTTTCTTCTTAGGTGGAAATGGAGATAAATTCTCGAACGAGGCTTTCATTAACTATGAGGGAGAAGAGTCGGGAATATCCAAGGGTGACAATATCACGGATAAGAAATTCAATTTTAATGATGCAAGTGGTACAATTTCCTCTGCGAAAGGAAAACTGGAGCTACACAAAACTGGCTATAACTCAATTACAGGTGCTTCCAAAGATTTAAAAGGCATCACATTTGAATTGTGGAATAATAGTGGAACCATCAAACTTGCGGAAGCTATTACAAACGATGACGGAAGACTGACACTTGATGATATTCGCTATGGTAAATATAAGTTGAAGGAAACAGGAACTCCTAATAACTACGAAAAGTTGCCAAGCGAAGGACTAACAATCACGATGAACGATTCAATTAACTTCAATGAAAATGGCGGGGAACTTTATGAAGTTGTAAACAATGAAAAGGTGGACGTCGGAAACGCCTGTGAAGAATTTTCTCTACTCATCAAAGATACAAATAGCGACGCACGTAAAGACGTTGAACTAACATTTATAAGTGAAAACGGTAAAACAATCGTAACACGTACAACAGACGCGAATGGTAAAGTATCTGTGCCACGCAAAGAACTCCCAGCCGGAAAGTATACGGTTAAAGAAACAGGCGATAATGGAGTATACGAAACACTAGTTATTTCTTATGAAAAAAATGCTGACGGAGAATGTAAAGCAGTTGAAATCCAACCGGAAATAAAATGTACTGCTTTCACAGTAACAGTGAAGGAAACTGCAGATAAAGTACGTACAGGTGCTAAAGTAACATTGAAAAAAGATGGTAAAGATATTGTGACGGTAATAACAGATGAAAAAGGTGAATTCACAGTTCCAACAACTACTGCGGCTGGAGAATATAAGCTCTATGAAGGAAAGCAATTCTTGGGCGCAGTAAAAATCGACTATAATGACGGGAATTGTGGTGCAGAAGTTATCCAAGCACCAACTTGTCTAGACTTTGTACTAACAATTAAAGATGTCGATGGTGAAAGTCTAGATTCTTCCACTACAGTAACAGTAAAAGATAAGAATACAGGTGAGGTAATTGTAGAAGACGCCAAAACTGATAATTCAGGAAAGCTTGCTATCTCAGATTTAAAGCCAAGTGAATATGAAGTTCACGATGTAGATGGTGAATATCTAGGCGAGTTTGACGTTGATCTTGATTGTGCAGCAGAAATTCAGCCAGCACCAAAATGTACAGACTTCTTATTTACTGTAAAAGATGAAAACGGAGCGATTCGTCCTAATGTCGAAGTAACTGTAAAGAGTAAAAGCGGAGAATCTATGATTACAAAGACGACAGATGAAAAGGGAACAATCAAAGTACCTTCAAACACTTTGCCATCAGGTAAGTATGATGTCTACGAAGGAGAATTATTCATTAAAGAAGTAACAGTCAGTTATAAAGGAAACTGTGAAGGAGTTATAGCAGCTGCTCCTGTATGTGAAGATTTCACACTAACTGTCCAGTATAGAAGTGGAGAAGTTCGTCCCGATGTTGAAGTGACAGTAAAAAGTATAACGGGAGAAACCATTATTACTGCAAAAACAGATAGAAATGGTCAAATCAAAATCGATAATAAGAAAATGAAGCAGGGCACATATCAAGTATTTGAAAAGTCTTCTCTTATTAACTCATTCAAGGTAACTGATACATGTTCAGCAACAGTTAAGCCTAAACCACTGCCGCCTCAACCTGAAGTGTGTACAGACTTTACAATTGCTGTATTTGAAGAAGGCAACCCAGCAAGACCGGACATTGAGGTGGTCTTGAAAGACGGAGACAAAGAAGTGGCAAAAGGAATAACAAATATTAATGGAGATGTAAAAATTTCCAAATCGGTTCTGCCGAATGGTGACTATGAGGCATATGTGGATGGCAAAAAAGTTGGTACTGTGAAAGTAACGGATACTTGTCATGAAACAATCACCATCCCAACTAATCCAACATGTGAGAATTTCACCTTAACGATCATGGAAAACAATAATCCGATCATAAAAGGTAAAGAAGTTATCTTAAAGTCAGGTGACAAAGAAATCACAAAAGGCAAAACAGACGTAACAGGAAAAGTAGTATTCCCAATCAACGTTAAGCACGGGAAGTATGATGTAATCGTTGATGGCAAAAAAGTCGGGACAGTTACCGTAACAGAAACGTGTGAAGGCACAATTTCATATGCTCCTGTATGTGACGACTTTACTGCTACCGTAACGAAAGATGGTAAACCAGTAAAAGATAAAGAAATCGTCTTGAAAAAAGATGATAAGGAAGTAGCAAAGGGTAAGACGGATAAAGACGGCAAAGTAACATTCCCAGGTAAAATGCCGACAGGAGATTACGATGTCTATGTAGAAGGAGAAAAGTCAGGTAAAGTAACGGTTGGAAATCCTTGTGAAGCAGGAACCATTGTATTGGCTCCAACTTGCGAGTACTTTACGCTCACAGTGTATGAAGACGGTAAACCAGTAGGCCCGGGCAAACAGATCATGCTGAAACAAGGTGAGACAGTTAAAGCGGTGGGTACTACAAATGCACAGGGGAAGATTGTGTTTGATATTGCAAAGCTAGCTAAAGGTGAGTATGATGCATACCATCAAGAAGTAAAAATAGGAAAAGTGAACGTTACGAATACATGTGAAGAGACATTGACTCTAACGCATGCACCAGTATGTGAAGAGTTTACTGTAACGGTAACAGAAGACGGAAGATCGGTAGGGGCAGGAAAAGAAGTTATCTTGAAAGATGGAGATAAAGAAGTAGCAAAAGGTATAACAAATACCGATGGAAAAGTAATATTTCCTGGGAAATTACCGAATGGAGCCTATGATACATCCGTAGATGGTAAGGCAACAGGTCCTATTACAATTACAAATTCATGTGAAGCTGTCCTAAATGTAGAAGGATCATCTGGTGGCGGTAATCCAGTGGATCCAAACGAACCAGGTAAACCAGGCGAGCCGGTAGATCCAAACGAGCCAGGAAAACCGGGCGAGCCAGTGGATCCAAATGAGCCAGGAAAACCAGGTGAGCCAGCAGATCCAAATGAGCCGGGTAAACCAGGTGAGCCAGCAGATCCAAATGAGCCAGGAAAACCGGGCGAGCCGGTAGATCCAAACGAGCCAGGAAAACCGGGCGAGCCAGTGGATCCAAATGAGCCGGATAAACCAGGAGAGCCAGCAGATCCAAATGAGCCAGGAAAACCGGGCGAGCCGGTAGATCCAAACGAGCCAGGAAAACCAAGCACTCCATTGACACCGAGCACACCAAATATACCAGCCGGTTCTATTGGAGCCGCTGGAAGCAATACGAATGGCAGTAATGGCACTATCAGTAGTATTAGTGGAAGTAAAAACCCTAACACCTCGACAGGCAGCAATTTACCTCAAACAGGTGAAATTTATCCAATCATCCCAATCACACTAGGAATCTTGCTGATTGCAGGTGGTGTATGGGTTTTACGCAGAAAGAAGCATGCGTAAAAAATAAGTAGAAATTAGAAAGGTCAGCCACTTATGGGGCTGACCTTTTTTATAGTTCGTTTAAGAATTTTGTAAGAGTTTAACAGTATATTATATAAAAGAAGAAGAGTATCTCACAAAGGGGTGGACTATATGGCTTCTTCAAATTTTATGTATGATTTAGATACAAAAGAATACCTTTCAAATAAATTAAAGAATTTGTCAAAAAGACATGATCAAGTGCCCGTTGCAGGTTGTAGCAGTAGCTCAAAAGAATCTGTTCAGGAGTTAGAAAAAGAAATACTTTATTGGCGACAGCTTGCATGTCAAGACGACCTAACGAAATTACCAAACCGAAGAGCGTTTTACTTCACAATTGAATCTTACCTTCGAAAAGCAGATGATCAAGCAGAAAAGGTAGCATTTTTCTATATCGATATTAATCAATTTAAATTGCTTAATGATACGTATGGACATTGTGAAGCTGATAAATTATTGCAGGAACTAGGGCGTCGATTACAGGCATTCTCTGCAGTAGAAGAAGTTTTTCATTTTAGTGGTGATGAATTTGTCATTATTTATCGTTATCAAAATGATTTCCGATTAAAAATTAGTAATATCCTATCAACTTGTAATAAACCATTTCAATTGGCAAATGAAGAGATAAAAATAAACATTAGTATTGGAACTAGTTTATATCCAGTGCACAGTACAGATGTTGCTACATTGCTTGAATACGCTGATTCGGCCATGTACTCGGCAAAGCGCAGTAAAAACAATACGTATTATTTATATCAATAAATATATACAGATGAAGTTAGATTCTATTAATCTGAGACGGGAGGGGACAACTATGATTGCATACATGATAAATGATTATTATATATGTACGTCCTACGAAGAAGTATCTTCACTACTTCATGATATTTTGCATCACTCGCGCTTACCAAATACTATGGATATATATATATTTCATATTTGCAAAGGGAACTTAAATATAGAAAAACAAGAATTCATATCAGACAATGGATTAGTAATAAATTTGTCCTATAAAAAGTGTGAGGATATATATTACAATATAAATTAGACAGTAATTGGGAGGATAATGAATGCGAAAGATGAAAATAACAATTGTATGGACAGTCTATGAATAAAAGGTTATGGTTGATTGTCCCCTTTTTTGTAGTGGTTTTAATAGCCTTTCGACTAATCTGGATCGATTCCAACCAAAATATTCACACAGTAACTGCTGAAAATGGAGTGATAGATCTACGGGGTATGGGTGATTTATCGGAGGATATATTGCTAAACGGAGAATGGAAGTTTTTTGCGGAAGAGTTTATTATTCCAGGTGAAAGTTCCAAAAGGGTACCATCATTAATTCAAGTACCCACTGATTGGCAAGAACAATTTTCAGGTAACACGTCCTACGGTTATGGGACATATAGTTTGAAGATTTATGTAGATCGAGACGACACGAATATCTATCGATTGTATGCGAAGGACATCGTGTCTGCTTCGCGTTTTTTTGTGAATGGTGAGGAAAAGGTACAACTCGGAAAAACAGCAACGAATAGGAAGCAGGAAGAAGTCGACTATCGTCCTCAGACATTGCAGATAGAAAGTAATGCCGGGGAAATCGAACTCCTTATTCATGTATCAAATTTTCATTCATTGAAGACTGGCGGTATCATACAGCCGATGAAGTTTGGAGAGTGGTCGGCTGCAGAACAATCTGTATTTAAAGATTATGGTTGGCAACTTGCTCTTATGTCTATTGTAGGCTTGCATGGTGTATATTCATTTCTAATTTATTTCCTGTTTTCAAGGAAGAAGGATATGTTGTATCTTGCCTTATCTTTTCTCTCTGTAGCTATCTCGATAGCTATAGCAGATGATAAGTTATTGCTTTATTTCTTTCCGGAGATTTCATTTGCGGCTTGGTCGAAAATGAATGTAATCGTCTATTCAGGCGGTGTTTACCTAGTAGTATTGTATATTAAAGCTTTAGTGGATACTGTAGAGCACTCCTTTAGCAAGTGGGAGCGCTATTACTACCGGCTTCTAGGCATAGGATATGGAATACTCGTTATTTTGACACTTTTTTCAGTAGAGCTCGATGTACTGTTCCTCTATGCACTGATGCTTTTGATACCCTTACCGACTCCTTTTCTAATGTATCGGTTGTCGAAACGTGAAAAAGGGAACTATTTATTCTTTTTACTTGCAGGTATCAGTCTGATGTCTAGTATGATATGGGGATTATTTAAGGCGCAAATAATGCCAGAATTACCCTATTATCCCTACGAAATGCTCATCAGTTTGTTACTGTTTGGATTATTTTGGTTTAAACGTTTTTATATGGAGACGGAGAAAAGTCATAGTCTAGCTGCGTCACTACAAGAAGAAATTCATCAAAAAGATGAGTTTTTAGCCAATACATCGCATGAATTACGTAATCCTTTACATGGAATACTGAATATTACACAGACAATCTATGATAATGATCAGGATAAATTGTCACATGAGACAATTCGTAATCTGGAAACGCTTCTTTCTGTTGGTCGACAAATGACTATAGTTTTGAATGATTTGCTAGATAGAGAACACTTAAAAGATAATAAGTTACAGCTTGAGCAACAAGATGTCAAAATCTTGCCGATTCTGACAAATGTATTTGATACACTTAAATTTATGAAAGAGGGTAAATCTGTATCACTCGAACATTCCATTCCAGTTCAGTTCCCTAATATTATGGCGGATGAAAACCGATTGTATCAAATCCTGTTTAATCTAGTTCATAATGCGATAAAATTTTCAGCAGAAGGAGTAGTTCATGTATCAGCCGATGTGCAGAATAGGATGGCTGTCATTCGGGTAGCCGATGAAGGAATCGGCATATCTCCAAAAGATGCACATATGATATTTCAACCCTATAAACAGGCAGAATCGGGTATTACCTCTACTGGGGGTGGGGGACTTGGTTTAGGATTAAGTATTTGTAAACAATTGATTGAAATGCATGGAGGAACGATTATTGTAGAAACGAAAGAGAATGAAGGCTCTACTTTCACATTTACATTGCCTCTTTCAGAACATCAACAACAACAGAGTTATGTTCCCGTTCCAGATCCAGTTCAACAAAAATTGAAATCTCTTGATTCAGGGACATCCTCAGTAAGTAATGCTACGGAACGTATTTTAGTCGTTGACGATGATCCAATGAACCTTCAAATTATTAAGCAGATGCTAAAAGCGGATGGATATTTGGTTGTAACGTGTACTTCAGCAAATGAAGCAATCAAAGAGTTGGAACGTGGATGTTGGAGTCTAGTAATCTCGGACGTCATGATGCCATATATGTCCGGCTATGAGCTGACACGCGAGTTGCGAAAGCGATTTTCACTGGCAGAGTTACCCATTCTATTGTTGACTGCCCGGACCCAGCAAGTTGATATTCAAATGGGGTTTGACGCAGGAGCTAATGATTATGTTAGAAAACCAGTAGAAAAGGTTGAGCTGATCATGCGTGTACGGGCGTTGACGAATCTAAATCAAACGATTGTTGAAAGGATACAAATGGAAGCGGCATGGCTACAAGCACAAATACAACCGCATTTCCTGTTCAATACACTTAATACAATTAGCGCACTCAGCGAGATTGATCCGGAAAAAATGGTGAAGTTACTGGATAAATTCGGAACATACCTTGAGCAAAGTTTTACAATCCAAAATCTTGCATCAACTGTCTCTTTGGAGAAAGAACTGGAATTAGTAGAGGCTTATATATATATTGAAAAGCAACGCTACGGAGACCGTTTGCAAGTTGAGATGGATATTGCACCAGTCCAAGTTGAAGTACCCCCTCTATCCATCCAAACATTGGTAGAAAATGCGATAGAACACGGCGTGCTGAAGAGACCTGAAGGTGGTACTGTATGGATTAAAGTGTCGGAATGTGACGATACAGTAGATATATCGATTTCTGATAATGGATTAGGGATGGAACAAGATCTAGTAACGCTTCTGCAAACGGATACGAATATCCAAGCAGGTGTAGGCTTACCGAATACACATAAACGACTTCGCCAGTTGGGTTATTCAGGATTGACAATCGATAGTATACCGAAGATAGGCACTGTCATTCGATTCTCTATAGACAAATAGTAAAAGGAAGAAAATCAATACGATTTTCTTCCTTTTACTCATATATTAGCACATAATATTTGATTAAATAATTCATTGGTAGATTCACTAGGGGATATTCCTAATTCTTCAATCAACTTCTCTTTGAAGTTATGATATGCCTTGATAGCCTCAGTTCTTTTACCTTGTTGCAGATAGTGTATTAAAAGTTGCTGTAGAGCTTGTTCTGAATATGGATCCAAAAGAACTAAACGTTCCAGTGAAGTTTGGAGTTGGGGAGTATCCTGATGAATTGTGTAATAACTAATCATTCGGTGAAGTAATTTTATCGCCTGCTGTTTCATATGTTCGGCATGTGTGTAAGACCAATCATAACCTTCTAATTCCAGGTAATCACCTTTATACTTTTGAATACTTTTTTCAAACTTCTCAATAGTAGCATCTGTCGCGTTGATATGTTGCTGAACGAGTTGATTCATTTCCAGTGCATCGCAGTGGAAATTCACTAATTCTAGGCGATAGCTTTGATTGGTAAAAACAATCACTTTGGAAAACCCTAAACTCTCTAGTGTTTTTCGTAAATGGGAGAGAGTGGTATGTAGTTGTATCTTAGCTTTCGAATATTCAGTATCGGGCCAAAGCGTTTCAATTAGTACATCACGATGGATTAATTCTTTATGATGCGTAAGGAAATAGGCAAATAGTTCTTTAATTTTTATCGTTTTCCATTTAACAAACTCTTGCTTATATTGCACAATGAATTCTTGGAAACATTGTATTTCTAATTGTTTTCCAGATTCAGGTTGTAAAATGGAGGCAGAAGAGAGTGCTTGTGTTAATCGTGTAATAGTTTTTTCAAGACGCTCATTTGTAAGAGGTTTTAGTATGAAGTCAATGGAATTTAACTCGAATGCCTGTATTGCGTAATCACGATAAGCTGAAACAAATACTATTTTAATCGTTGGATCTATACTTAAAAGATGTTCAGCCAGATCTATTCCATCGATTCCAGGCATGGAAATATCCAAAAAAGCCACGTTAAAAGAAAGATCTTTTATATCTTCGAGCAAATGCAATGAATTGGTAAATGTCTTGAGGACTTGCACCTCTTTGAATGTTGCCAACTTATGCGTGAGCAATTGTAAAGCTAACGGCTCATCATCTACTAAAATGGCACGAATCACACAGATCATCTCCTTCATTTTCAAAATACTATTACTAGTATATGACATTTACTATGAGTTTGTCTTACAAATGGTAAAGCATTTCCTGTTGCTAGTGTAAATAATAAAATCCACAGAAATCACGGCAAGAATATGTGCTGTATGCTATATTAAAGACAACATTCTAATGAAATGGAGCGGGAAAAATGATAGAAATTGAAGGGATGGTGATTGGCATGGAATTGGGCAATGTCTTAACGTTACTCTTATCTATCGCTACAATTCTCAATATCCTGCTATTGGCATGGGTTTTGTTTATCGAAAGAAGAGATGTAGGAAATACATGGGCGTGGATTATGCTTCTAGTGTTCATTCCTATCCTCGGTTTCTTTATTTATCTGTTCTTCGGACGTAGTTTAAAACAGAAGAATTTCTATAATCTTTCTGTTGCAGAAAGAAAGGCTGAAAAAACGGAAGTTGATAAACAATTATTGCCAGAAAACTTGGCCAGACTAGAAGATAATACGTTATTAAAAGAACATGCCGAATTAATTCATATGAATCTAAAATCAGCTCATTCACTGCTTTCCAAAGATAATCATATTGAAATATTTGATGACGGACATAAAAAATTTGCTGCCTTGTTTGAGGATATTAGCTCTGCTACAAAAGAGATCAATATCCAGTATTATATTATTCAGTCTGATTCCCTTGGGACTAAGTTACGTGATCTTTTGATTCAAAAGGCGACAGAGGGAGTTAAAGTCAGACTCTTGTATGATGAAGTAGGCTCAAAGAAAACACCTCCCAAATTTTATAATGAATTACGTGCAGCAGGTGGAAGAGTGGAAGTATTCTTTCCATCGTTGTTTCGTCTAGTAAATTTTCGAGTCAATAATAGGAATCACCGAAAACTTTGTATTATTGATGGGGAAATCGCGTATATTGGCGGTTTCAATGTTGGAGATGAGTACCTTGGACTTGATGAAAAGTTTGGCTATTGGCGCGATACGCACTTTAGGATTAGAGGTGGCGCTGTCAATCATATTCAAGCGAAATTCATTTTAGATTGGCATCAGGCGAGTAAAAAGGAACCCGGTGATTGGGGAGATTACTTATTTCAAACTGAAAAAAATATAGGCACGAGTCCAGTACAAATTGTTTCAAGCGGTCCGAATTCCGAGACGGAACATTTGAAGAATATGTATATCAAGTTACTATTATCTGCTAAAAAAAGTGTCTACATTCAGACACCGTACTTTATTCCGGATACAAGCTTTATGGATGCCTGCAAAATTGCGTTGCTGTCAGGCATCGATGTACAGATTATGATTCCGTGTAAGCCCGATCATCCGTTTGTCTACTGGGCTACTTGGTCGTATGTCGGGGATTTGCTTGATTATGGCGCGAAGGTATTACTGTATGAGAATGGTTTCTTGCATGCGAAGACTATTGTGGTGGATGAAGAAGTAGCGGTAGTAGGTACTATGAATATCGATTCACGTAGCTTCCGATTGAATTTTGAAGTGACCGCGATTGTCTATGATGACAAAGTAGCGGCGCAGTTGACGGGACTGTTCCGTCAAGACGCGGAACTGAGTTCTGAGTTGACGAAGGAACGTTATGAGGAGCGGTCCTTACTAATTAAGTTTAAGCAATCGATTTCACGGTTGTTGTCACCCATACTCTAATGGTGTAAAACGTATATTATATTGTTTAGTAATGGGTACGCGTAATCATAATAGTATGCAAAAAAGAAGCAGCCTTGTGCTGCTTCTTTTTATTAGTATTTACGTTACATAAAGACCAAGTTCAGTTTTCCGTCTTTTAGCTCCAACGAAGCATCGAACTTTTTCCCATCGGCCGAAGTGAAGCCTTTGATGACGTTTGTTTGCCCTTTAGTACATAATAATTTCACTTGAGGCACAGTTAGTTTCTTTTTCAAGAAGAGCCCTGGGAAGGTTTGCTTGCAGCCATTTTTATAGTTACTACAACCGTAGAATTTAGGATGTTCAATGATGTTGCCTTTGCCACATTTTGGACAGGGCGCGACTTCAGTTCGTGTATACGAGCTTTTGCCAGAAGAGGGACGTGGCGGCAGCACGATATCAATCGTCTGTTTTTCAATCTGGACAGGTACGTCTTCAATCAGTTTTTGGATGAATTTCGATACACTCCCCAGAAAGTGTTGACCTGTTCCTTCACCATTGCCGATTTTCTTTAAGTACGTTTCCCATTTCGCTGTCATGGAAGGGCTGGCAAGCAAGCTACCTTCAATGGTCTGACAGAGTACGCGTCCTTTGTCGGTGATCGATACAATATTTTTCGTCACGGAAATATATCCATGCTTTTTAATGGTTTCAATAATTCCGCTTCTTGTCGCTTCTGTTCCAAGCCCTTCAATTTCTTTCAAAATATCCGTTTCGCTTTGATCTTCTACCAGCTTCCCGCATGTTTTCATCATGGCGATCAACTGGCCTTCTGTATAAGGTTTTGGAGGCTGTGTCGCACCTTCTTTGATACCAATTTCGCTTTGCACGGTTTCCTCTCTCTCAAGTGGCGGTAAGGCGGGTTCTTCGGTATCCTTTGCCTTCTTTGGCGCAGCAAAAAGTTCTTTCCAACCTTTATCGCGTTCGGTTTTGCCCGTTGTGAAGAATGGCAAACCGTTGACGTCGGTCGTTACTTTCGTTTCTGTATATAAGTAATCCCGATGGAACATAGCTAGTGTCGTTCGAATGACTTCTTCATAAAGATTGCGCTCAAGTGGTGACAACTTTGTCAGTGCTGCAGGGGTCGGTAGCTTTTTTGTCGGGATGATAGCATAGTGTTCCTGTACTTTCGAGCTGTCAACATATCGTTTTTTCGGTGTGCGGGAAACGACCTCAAAAGGTTGCTCAATGAGTTTTTGATAGTCTTCCACAGCCGCTAGCAAGTAGTTGAATTCACTTGGTGTGATGTGACGTGTATCCGTCCGTGGATACGATACAAGCTTCTTTTCGTATAGAGTCTGCATGGTTTTCAATACAGTCGCAGGACTTGCTTTCCATCGTCGGTTGGCAGTTGCTTGCAATGTTGAAAGTGAATGCAACTGTGGCGGTGGTGTCCGTTTGTCTGTATGGGTCAGCTCACTAATGACCCCGGGCGTCCGTTTTGTAATATTGCGGCTGTTGAGTGCTTCCGCAATTAATTCACGCTTAGGTTCCTTAAGCTTTGCTTTTCCTTTATACGTACCGTGCGCCGCAGTAAAAATGGCTTCCGCTTCGAAAAAAGGTTCCGATACGAACGTCTCGATTTCGCGCTGACGTTGATAAATCAAATAAACGGTAGGGGATTGCACACGACCGATAGGAAATACTTCCTGAACGCCTTTGGCTTTCAACAACAGTGTATAGAGCCTAGAACCATTCATCCCTACGAGCCAGTCGCTGATTTGTCGTGCCTTTGCTTCTTCATAGAGTTGTAGATCTTGTCGATTATCCCGTAGATTCTCGAAGCCTTTTCGTACTTCATCCGATTCCAGCGAGTTAATCCATAGTCGCTCAATCTTCTGGTTGCGAGCTCCCGTCATATAATAGATGGAATAAAATATATTTGAACCTTCGCGATCCACGTCACACGCGTTGATGACATGATCGGTCGCGCGAATAAGCTTCTTGACTACTTGGAATTGCTTATACTTTCCTGGCGCTACTTGAAACTCATAACGCTCGGGTAAGATAGGTAAACTGCCGAGGTTCCAGCGTTTCCAAGCAGGATTGTACGTATGCGGCTCTTTTAATTCCACGAGATGCCCAACACCCCATGTAATGAAGGCGCCTTGGGGGAATATATCGCACGGTTGAATTTCTGTATAGCCGTCGTGTTTACGTGTAGTAAATGCGTCTGCGTAAGCTTTGGCCTGGGATGGTTTTTCCGCTAATATAACTGGTCTCATAAAAACACCTCTTTGGCTTCGATAATAGAAACGCTAGTTCCAATATTATCGCATAAATGGAGGAAGTTTACGAATTCATGTTTTGGGGTGACTAGAGAATGAAGAAAATAGAAAGGATATCTAGCTGAATCATTGAGTTGAAGATGTCTTCTGTATTAAAGATAAAGAACACTTGAAAAGCCAATTATTTGTTGTTATTTTTTTACGGCATTGGAGGTTTTCAATAGGTAGATTTGGAAGACTGTTTGATCAAATGACTGCTAGTAGTTGTGATAAAAGGGCAAAAGAAAAAAGCGTGTTTTAAAAAAGACTAATTAAAACACGCTCTTATAGTACTGAATGGGATTACCCTTTTATAAAAAGGATAGATCATTTTTGTAAATCTTCATTGACTAAATATGTGGTACTTGAGAAAATATTTTTTCGACTGACTTGAACCAATTGTTAATTTACCTTCATTCATTTTCAAGATATAGGATACCTACAAAGTTACCCCTCTATCTCAAGTATAATCTTACCGATATTGCGGTTCTCTTCCATATGGAGATGAGCTTTTCCAACCTTTTCTAAAGGGAATGTAGTATCAGTAACGGGTACTATATTTTTTTGTTCAAAATAAGGGATTACGTTTTCGGCAAATTCTTTGGTCAAAAGAGCTTTGTATTCGTCACTTCTTGGGGTTAGTAATGTCCCTGTTAGTTGAATGCATTTTGACATCAAATTAAATAAGTTTACCTTTTCGATCTCACTTCCACCTAGTATTCCGATAAGAACCCATCGACCTTCATTCTTAATACTGGCTAAATTTTTCTCCCAGTAATCAGCACCAATAAAGTCTAAAATCAAATCTACGCCTTTACCGTTTGTTGCTTTTAGAACCTCTTCATCAAATGACTGCTCCTTGTAATTTATAAGGACGTCAGCTCCAAGTTCTCGGCAAAAATCGAGTTTGCTTTTAGAACCAGCAGTAACAATAACCTTAGCATTACAAAGTTTTTTTGCTAATTGAATTGCTGCCGTTCCAACTCCGCTTGCACCTGCATGAATTAATACGGTTTCCTGATTTTGAAGTTTGCCTAGCCAAAATAATGTTTGATAAGCAGTTAAGAACACTTCAGGAATCGCTGCAGCTTCTTCAAACGATAAGGAATCGGGAATTTTCATCGCTCGATCTGCTGGCATAACAGCAAACTCTGCATAACCACCACCATTAACAAGTCCCATCACTCTATCTCCAACCGAAAAGGAATTATCACCATTTACTTCAACCACTGTTCCGGCAATTTCTACGCCCAAAATAGGGTTTTCAGCATACCCTACTTTCCCTTCACGGGTTATAATATCTGTACGGTTTACCGCTGTCGCATGAACACGTATAAGCAATTCCTTCTCTTTTGGTTGAGGACTAGCAACTTCAACAAGCTCCAGTTGTTCTGGACCACCTGGTTTCTTTACAATTATAGCTTTCATAAATATTCCTCCTTTTAAAAATACCCTTAGAAAAAATCTAAGAGAAAAAGCTTCGCAACATTTTAGCGCGCGACTTTATTTTAACTATCCCAACCTTTTAATCGATTTACAATTATCGAGGCTTATCATGCTAGGATGGCTAACCAATTATACATCCTTTTCTAACAGTTTTCAGCTTCAGTTAAATCTAGAAATGTTAGCAGGAGACTAATGTTACTATGATAACCCTTCATATCAAGTGTCAAACCTGAAGACCTCGAAATTTTATGTGAAGCACTGATCATCTAAAACCTTTTTATATGATCGACCTATTTTGTTAAAAGCCAAGCAAGTAAATAGTCCGTTTCCTTGTCCAGTAAGAATTAATTCAAGATTGAATAATGTCTGGCCACAGTTATACAATCTCACATTTGGGAATGGAGTGCTATTAGCCGTGTAGTAGAAAAAAGAGTTTTCATGACAAACAAAACAGGTAGAAGAGTAATAGAGGATCTAAAAAATTAATTACCTGTAACCTTTTCCCGTCTTATTCGAACTACTGTATAGAAACTATAATAAGGAGCGGATTTTTTATGAAGTTGAATAAATTTGTACCATTTGCGATGTCGGCATTGCTTATTGGCGGCGCGGCGGTACCTGAAGCAGTTAGCGCAAAAGAGGAAGTGAAGGCCGAAGTGACATCTGATGAAAAAGCTTTTGTTAAAGTAGAAGGAACAATCGAAGGCATAGAAAAGAACGAGGAGTTCACACTGTACACGATTAAAGGAAAAGAAGAGTCTTCTGCATTGGCTATTAACAAAGAAACGCTAATTTTTGATAATACGGGAAAGAAGGTCGAATTGAAGAAAGGTGACAAAGTATCTGCCTATACCCATGCAGATAAACCCATGATTATGATTTACCCACCGCAATACACTCCAGATGTAGTTATTGTAGAAAAAGATAAAGAGAACACTGCAGTAGTTGGAATATTTGATGACGAAATGGTGGATTCGTACTTGAAGCTACAGTTGAATATAGGTGACAGTACAGACATTTCCAGCATTTCGGGTAATAAAGTAAAAGCTGATGACTTGAAAGGTAAAGACTTGCTGGTATTCTACAAAGAAACAACGCGAAGTATTCCAGCTCAGACAACGCCAGAGAAAGTAGTTGTACTTGACGGAAATACAGTAGATGAAGATGCTACTGTAGAACAAATCATAGAAGACGATCATTATATGGTTGATGGTGTGAAGATGGTGCCGCTTCGTTTGCTTGCTGAGAAACTTGGATATGTAGTGGATTCGACTGGTAATGGTGCGATCATATCCAAAGGTGCTCCATCTTACACAATTACACGTGGTCAGAAGGAATATGGCTACAATAAATCATTGTTGAAGTTTGAAGTGGCACCGGAGCTACTTGAACCGAAGAAGACCTATGTACCAGTAGAGCTTATTGATGAATTGATGGAGTAATTAAACCATATAAAAAAGGCAGGGGTCCGTGGACTCTTGCCTTTTTTGATATTTACATCAAGACTTCTTTTTCTTTTCTATTGGATAGAGGTTTGTAAAGTAATCGTTCGTAATGTCCCGTACTTGTCCACTTAAGAATAGTACCGCAATCACGTTAGGAATTAATACGATTGCGAGTAATAGATCAAGAAAATGCCAGACGAATTGCAATCCACCAAGTGCTCCGATGATGATCGCCGTGATATATGCCACGCGTATTACGACAGAGAAGTTGGGTCCAAATAAGAACTCTGCCTGCTTTTCTCCGTAATATATAATGACTACAATCGTTGTAATCACGAACAAGAATAATATAATGGATATGATAATTCCACCGAGGGAAGCACCGAATACTGTACTATACGCTTCTGTCACCATGTTCGCCGCGTTGTCTGCGTCAATGACTTTCCAAACATCTGTAGTCAGTATGACGAGTGCAGTCATAGTACAAACGATCAATGTATCCACGACGACTTCAAAGACGCCCCAGAAACCTTGTTTAGCGGGATGACTATTCACTGCCGCTGCATGGGCTATTGGTGCTGTACCGATACCGGCTTCATTGGAATATAATCCGCGGGCGAGTCCCCATCGAATTGCTGCGGCTACACCGGCCCCTGCGAAACCGCCTGCCGCTGATATCGGTTGGAATGCATGTGTGAAAATCAAGCCAAATGCTGTAGGTACTGCATTGATATGAGCTCCGATAATAATGAGTGCTGTTAAAATGTAGACCACGACCATGGATGGAATTAGACGTTCCGTTACACGTCCAATCGCTTTAATTCCTCCGAATGAAATGAGTGCAACCAGTAAGGCGACGAACATACCTGTTACGATTGGAGGTAAACCGAATGAACCTTTAAGGGTCGTTGCGATGGAGTTAGATTGCACCATAGTACTCGCCATAACTTCTAACATGAGGGCAAATGCAAAGATATACGCAACCTTTTTCCAGCCAAGTCCTTTTTTTATGTAATACATCGGACCACCGACGTAATCACCGGCAGCATTCTTTTCACGATATTGGATACCGAGTACGACTTCGGAATATTTCGTACCGATTCCAATCAGTGCGACAATCCACATCCAGAAAATCGCACCAGGCCCACCTAGGGCGATGGCTACAGGCACTCCCACGATATTCGCTGCTCCCATTGTGGAGGCAAGCGCAGAGGTGGTTGCTTGAAAAGGAGTTAGCGTGCCGTCCCCAGAACCTTTAGACATAACCTTTCCAAAGGTTTGACGAAAAATGTGAGGCATATATCGGAACTGGAAGAATTTTAGACGAATGGTGAGAAACAATCCGCCTCCTAGAAGTAAAATGATGATGGGGAATCCCCATAAAAAGTCCGAGACGATTTCTACCCATTTCGTAAACGGATTCATTGGCAACGACTCCTTTTGTGGTTTGATACTACTCAAACAACTAGTTATTTCGTTTCGGTTTACGAAGTAGTTGTCTACTATACTAGTGAATGTATGGAAGAAATGTCAAATGAAATTAGAAATGTACTTATTTTTAGTGCTTGAGTCATTGCTGATAGATACACAACGAAATTATATTTGGAAGAGTAAGGACAAGCCTTCTTTCCACAAATTACTGTATAAAATATATAGAATTATTTGAAATCAATTGACAAACAGCTAAAGACCATGTAATATTACGTTCAATATTACATTGCAGACGAAGAATGGAACTAGTAAAAATGTTTATGTCTATATAGAGAGCTGATGGTTGGTGGAAAACAGCAGACGCACATTTTGAACTCATCCATGAGTCACTCCCTGAAAGTTCTACAGTAAGGGACGTCGGTTTCCTCCGTTAACGGGATAGACAGTAATAGCTGTCGATAAGGGGATTTGCCAAGTATGGCGAATCAATTAGAGTGGTACCGCGAGTATAACCTCGTCTCTATATTTCAATATAGAGACGAGGTTTTTTTGTATTTATTTTTTTAAAAAAAGGAGTGCAAAGAGATGAGCAGAAAAATTTGGGTTTTTGATACAACATTACGTGATGGAGAACAGGTACCAGGCGCTAAACTGAACCTTTATGAAAAAGTAGAGATTGCACAACAATTAAAGAAGCTTGGCGTCGATATTATCGAAGCTGGTTTTCCTGCTTCATCCCAAGGTGATTTTGAAGCGGTGAAGGCTGTTGCGCAGAGAGTAGGCAACACGAATGACATCATAGTCACAGCATTGGCACGCGCAGTTCAAGCAGATATTGATTCGGTTTATCATGCAGTAAAGTATGCAGAAAATCCGATGATTCATATGGTGTTAGGCACTTCGGATATTCACGTGGAAAAAAAGTTCAATAAATCAAAGGACCAGATCCTTCAAATAGGCGTAGACGCAGTGAAATATGCAAAAACATTAATGCCCCAAGTACAATATTCAACGGAAGATGCTTCACGTTCGGAATTCGAGTATTTATGGCATACAATTGAGTCCGTTATGAGGGCGGGTGCAACTATGATCAATGTGCCTGACACAGTGGGCTTTGCAGAGCCTGAAGAATTCGGTGCGATGATCTATAAATTAAATGACCGCATGAAAAACTTGAATCCGGATGTCTTATTAAGTGTTCACTGTCATAATGACCTTGGAATGGCGACTGCAAATACACTAGCAGCAGTCAAGAATGGTGCGGATAAAGTAGAGTGTACAATTAATGGAATCGGAGAACGAGCAGGAAATGCAGCACTTGAAGAAGTAGTCATGGCTTTGAAAACAAGAAGCTCAATTTATAATGTGAGCACACAAATCAACACAAAAGAAATTATGAATACTTCTCGCCTTGTATCTAGCTTCATGGGATTGGATGTGCAAGTGAACAAGGCGATTACGGGTGATAACGCCTTTGCACATTCGTCAGGTATACATCAAGACGGTTTATTGAAATCCCGCGATGCATATGAAATTGTTCATCCGGAAGACGTCGGATTAGATGATATGGAATTGATTTTGACGGCACGGTCAGGGCGACATGCTGTGAAAAACGCCCTTGAAAAGCTAGGGTTCACTCAGATGAAGCCAGAGGAATTCGAAGGCATTTTTGAAGGATTCTTAACGTTGGCAGATAGGAAAAAGGAAGTATATGATCATGATTTATATGTAATTGTTGAGAATTATCATGAAAAGTATGACAATGAGAATGTAACGAATTACAGTGACCATTTCTTTGAATTTGAAGATCTACAAGTGGTCAGTAACTCTAGTTTCCCTTCAGCCAGCGTCAAGATTTGCAAAGGAGGAGAAGTTTTCAAGTCGAGTGCTGTTGGCACAGGTCCAATCGATGCACTGTATTCAGCAATTGCAGAAATCACAATGATACAAGTTAAATTGATTGGCTATGATATAAGCAGCGTTTCACGGGGTAAAGATGCATTAGGAAAAGTGAAAATTACGATTGCACATGAAGGAGAAAATTATGTCGCGAAGGCAGCAGACACAGATATTTTAAAAGCAAGTGCACTAGCGTACATCAATGCGGTCAATAGCGTAATCGTAGCGAAAATAAAGGAATCATCTGAGCACAAGCTTGCTGTGAATATTTAATTATCAAATTAATTGGGACGAAATATTTCGATTTTTATATTCACTTAGATGATCTGTGAAATACACAATTTATATTTTGAAATCGAGTAAGTGCCACAGGCTAAGCTTTCTAAATAAGGCGACATGTGAATATAATTTTGTCGTTCGAGAAGGAAGTTTTTTCTTGCATTATAGGTAACAGTAAGTGCTGATAAACGTCAATATTAAGCGTGGAGACAAGCGATGGATTGCACGATATGCGAAACAGATATGGTTGTTTGATTGGTCATTCCATAAAATAGAATCTCCAGAGAAAATACTATACAAACAATAATAAAAGGCTACGCTCGGCAAGAAGTTACTCATGCCGAGTGAAGCCTTTTTATTATTGCCAAGTCCATGATAATAGTTCTGTTATTCCTCGTCGCGACAATAATCTCGGATCAGTCGAGATGCTTTTGACTGGCTGATCTGGAGGTCGGATGCCACACCCCTCGTTGAACCAAACTTCTGATAGGATCTCCTGACCATGGTAGCTGTTACATTATCTAATGCCTTTTCTAGTGAATTGGAATAGGCGAGTTCAGGAATTTCTTTTACTTTTTCCAATAGTACTTCCGGTAAATCTTCTGTAGTGATAACTGCATCACTTGTAATTACCAATCGCTCTATTAAGTTTTCTAATTGTCGCACATTGCCTGGCCACGAATAATGATAGAGCACATTCAAACAATCTTCAGAAATTATTTTAGTAGAGTGATATTTATTATTAAAATTATTCAGAAAACTATAAGTTAAAGGGATGATGTCTTCTTTGCGTTCATTCAATGGTGGCATGTGTATGTCAATAACGTTGAGTCGATAAAACAAATCTTCACGGAAAGTTTTATTTTCTACCATCTTCGGTAAGTCTTGATTTGTTGCAGCAATAATGCGGATATCCACTGTCTTGCTTTCGTTGCTACCAATCGGAATAAATTTCTTATCTTGGATAACTTGAAGAACTTTCGCCTGTAGAGGCAAAGCCAACTCACCTATTTCATCCAAAAAAATGGTGCCGCTATCGGCTGCCTCAAATAGACCAATTTTACCGTCTTTTTTGGCTCCGGTAAATGAACCTGCCGTATAACCGAATAACTCCGATTCAAGCAAATCCCCTGGAATGGCTGCACAATTCACATTAAGGAAAGGACCATCCTTTCTCTTACTCATTTTATGTAATTGATAAGCGATGACTCCTTTTCCGGTTCCCGACTGACCATGTACTAAGATAGTAGAATCTGTAGGCGCCACCTTTTCACAGAAACGTAGTATTTTTCGCATTTTCGCGTTGTTCGTAATAATTGTACTTGCAAAAACATCATCCAGTGAGTTTGTAAAGTCCAATTCTTCCTCTTTTACAAGCCGTTTGAAGTCCTGTATTTCTGTTGCTGTGCACACAATATATTCAATTTCATTGTGCGAGTTCAATATAGGGAAAGCCCTAGTCAGCAACTCGGCACCTATATGGGTTTGTTGGCGTACTGAAACGGGAGTTTTCTTTTCCAGAACGAGTGGCACTACAGAAGGGGTCCAATAACCATCGTTTAGAAAGTCGTCATTATACTTGCCGAGCACGTCAGTTTTTACCATGCCATAATGCTTTTCGCAATTTCGATTTACATAGACAATTTTAATTTCTTTATCCAACACATAAATTTCATCCGATGAATAATCCAATATGTTAAGCAATGATTCCAAGGAAAGATCCATTTTCACTTGTTCGTTCTCATGGGACATACTATTTCACCTTCCTGTTATTTTTGTGAGTCAATTTTGAGAATATTTATATACTTTCGGTTTACAATTGATTCAATTGTGACTCAATTGTACCAGCGTTTTGTAAAAAAGACGATAACAATCTTATTCCCATGCCAATCTCAAAAGTTGGCACGATACTTGCAATAGTATTTAGTAACGCGGCAAGGATGAGGGAATTCCCTGATTGCCCGGTAACCATATATAAAAATGACAACAAGGAGGCACAATATGAACAGAGCAGCCGAAGTTAGCGATATAACAATTATTGGGGGAGGACCAGTCGGCTTATTCACTGCGTTTTATGCAGGACTTCGACAAATGTCTGTAAAAGTTATTGAAAGTTTACCACAACTAGGCGGTCAACTTTCTGCATTATATCCCGAAAAATATATTTATGATATTGCGGGCTTTCCTAAAGTTAGAGCTCAGGAGCTAGTAGACAATCTGGTTGAACAAATGAATCAATTTGAGACTACTATCTGCTTAGGTGAGACGGTAACGGAAGTCTTAAAAGAACATGACGGTGTTTTCAAATTGACTACAAATAGTGGGGTACATTATTCTCGAACAATTATTATCACTGCTGGTAACGGAGCTTTTCAAGCAAGGAAAATGGAAATCGAGAGTGAAGAGAAGTTCAAAAATCAAAATATTCATTACTTCGTTCAGAATATGAATCAGTTCCAAGGCAAGAAAGTGGCTTTGTTTGGTGGAGGAGATTCAGCAGTAGATTGGGCATTGATGCTTGAGCCGATTGCTGAAAGGGCTTCCATTATTCATCGGAGAGATAAGTTTCGAGCACATGAACATAGCGTAGAATTGTTGAAACAATCCAGCGTGAATTGTTTGACACCATTTGTTCCAGTTGAATTGGTGGGAGACGAGAAAGTTGAAAAGGTTATCATCAAGCATTCGAAAACAGATGAGTTAGTAGAGCTCGAAGTCGATGACGTATTGATCAATTATGGTTTTGTTTCATCATTGGGCCCTATCAAAGACTGGAATCTTGAAATAGATAAAAACTCTATAGTGGTAAATTCAAAAATGGAAACGAATATTGAAGGCCTTTACGCAGTGGGCGATATTTGCACATATGAAGGAAAAGTTAAGCTAATTGCATCAGGTTTTGGAGAAGCGCCTGTTGCGGTGAGTAGCGCAAAAGTATATATAGATCCGACTGCAAAAATGCAACCTCTACACAGTACTAGCGTTATGGGGGAAGCGGAGGAAGTACCAAAGAAAGTGAAAGTTGGAGTCAACTGATTAATTTTAGATAGGAGGCTAGGAAATGGCGCAATTTACAATGGTGGAGCGAAGTACATGTATCGCTTGTGGAGCATGTAATCCTGTTGCTCCTGAACTATTTGACTACACTGCTGATGGATTTGCTTTTGCATTATTGGATGACAATGAAGGGGTTACGGAAGTTCCAGAAGATTTGATTGAGGATTTGGAAGACGCGTTTGAAGGTTGTCCGACCAACTCTATCAAAATGGCAGATACACCGTTTTCCTGTCAGAAGATTAAAGCTAGTTAATGAAATAAAAATGAATTGTAAAATATAACTCTGAAGGAGAATGAAAAATGGCTTATAATAAAGTACAGAACGCAACAGAAAGAACTTTCGAGAGAACGATGCCTTACAATCTATTTACGGATCCAGAGGTGCTGAAAAAAGAAAAAGAAATGATTTTTGCAAAGAGTTGGCAATTAGTCGGCCATGTTAGCCAAGTTGAGAAAAAAGGTGCATTTTTTACTGCTGAGATTGGTGATGACCCACTTATCATTATTCGCGGAACAGATGAAGTCCTACGCGCGTTCTATAATGTTTGTCCTCACAGAGCAACGAAACTGGAGAAAAGTGATTCGGGCAAAAAGAAAATTCTACAATGCTCGTATCATGGCTGGACATTTAAAACAGATGGGGCTTTAAACAAAGCACCGAACTTCCGTAGTGAAGAAGATGCTGCTTGCGTTCAAGACGCGTGCTTGCGTTCCGTCAGAATGGAAGTAATTGAGTCTTTGATTTTTGTTAATTTGGATGACAACGCAAAACCATTGGCTGAATCATATGGCGATTTCTTCGATCGTCTAGGAAAGTTTGAATTCTTGAAGAATTTACAGTTTACTCACAAGAAGTCCCGTCATATTAAAGCAAACTGGAAAGCGTTTATTGAAAACTATCTTGAATGTGATCATTGTCACGTAGCGCATCCAAGTTTTATTGACACTTTAGACATGGATGATTATCAAATCATTACGTGTGAGAACTATTCAATCCAAGGTTCTATGGTGAAGCCTGATAAGCAATACGGAGAAGTAAATCTAGATGAAGCGGAAATGCAAGGTGGGTCATTCTTCTGGTTATGGCCAAACTTGATGCTGACAATTTATCCGGGACCTGCAAATATGGCTACTATTCAGTTAGTCCCGATCGATGAAGAAAATACTGAAATCGTTTATACGTATTACTTTAGCGAAGACAGCTTGGAGAAATTGACTCAGGAAGAGAAAGACTTAATGACGTTCGCGGAGCAAGTTCGCTTTGAAGATATCGAATTGGTTGAATTAGAGCAACTCGGCTTCAAATCACGTGCATTCAAGAAAGGCCGCTACTCACAATCTGAACAAGCAATCGTACAATTCCATGAAATGGTTCTGGAGGCGCTCAATGAATAAATTACTTGATAGAACAACTAATAAACAATTAATGATCAACGGGGAATATGTAGAAGCACCAAATTATGCCCCACTATATTCCCCATACTCTAATGAAAAAATTGCTGATATTGCTATGGCGGATCAAGCACTGACAGAACAAGCAATTGAAGCTGCGTATAATGCTAGAAAAATTATCGGTAACATGCCAGCGTTTCAACGTGCCGAAATATTAGAAAACGTTGCAAGTATACTAGCTGAGAGAACGGAAGAGGCTGCGAAAGTCATTTCAAGTGAATCTGCGAAGCCCATCATGTTTGCAAGAGCTGAAGTGTTAAGAACAATTGAGACATATAAATTTGCTGCAGAAGAAGCAAAACGTATCCATGGAGAAACGATTCCATTTGATGCTGCTTCAGGCGGTGTAGGACGCATTGGGTATACATTACGTGAACCGATCGGTGTAATCGCTGCCATTACACCATTTAACTTCCCGATGAATTTAGTGGCGCATAAAGTTGGGCCCGCAATCGCTGCTGGGAACCCAATCGTCTTAAAACCGGCATCTCAAACACCTTTATCTGCCTTATTCATCGCAGAAGTATTTAAAGATGCTGGTCTTCCGGCGGGTGTGCTAAATGTCATCACGGGACCAGGTGGTGTGATCGGTGACGTTCTTGTCATGGATGAGCGTGTTAAAATGGTCACGTTTACTGGAAGTCCAAGTGTCGGAATCGGAATCAGCAATAAAGCTGGACTGAAGAAGACGACATTGGAATTAGGATCTAACTCTGCGTTGATCATAGATAAAGACATAGATATTGACTCTATTATCGATCGCTGTATTATGGGAGCTTTCTCGAATCAAGGTCAAGTATGTATTTCAACACAACGAATCTACGTTCACGAAGATCTTTACGAAGAATTCACGACTAAATTTGCTGCTGCTGCTAAACAGTTGAAGTTAGGCGATCCGCTTGCAGAAGATACGTATATTTCATCGTTGATTTCAAAGAAAGAATTGGAACGCACACTTAGCTGGATTGAAGAAACAAAGAAAAGTGATGCAGAAATTCTTGCAGGTGGCAATGCACAAAACGGTGTCTTGGAGCCTACAATCATTGCACATGCAGATCATGCACTAAAAGTTTCTTGCCAGGAAGTGTTTGCACCAATTGTCGTGGTGAATAAAGTAGATTCCGTGCAAACAGCTGTTGAGTTAGTCAATGACTCTCGTTTCGGTTTACAAGCGGGAATCTATACAAATAATGTACAACATGCTCTATATGTTTCGAAAAACTTGGAAGTGGGTGGCGTGATTATCAATGATGTGCCTACCTATCGAGTGGACCAAATGCCTTACGGCGGTGTGAAAGAGAGCGGAACAGGACGCGAAGGCCTGAAGTATGCCATTGAAGAAATGACGGAAATGAAACTCGTCGTCTGGAATCAAGGATGAAAGTGGTGGATTTGAAAATGAAAACGTATAAAATTGCAGTTATTGCAGGAGATGGTATTGGCCCTGAAGTTATTGACGAGGGGATTAAGGTTTTAAAGAAAACTGCTGAACTAGATGGCGGCTTCACATTTGATTTCACGTATTTCCCATGGGGATGTGAATATTACACGCAACAAGGCCGGATGATGGCGGAAGATGGAATTGAGCAGCTGAAGGAATTTGATGCTATCTATTTAGGAGCGGTTGGTTTCCCTGGAGTTCCTGATCATATTTCCTTATGGGATCTCTTATTGATTATCCGCAAGAGCTTCGATCAATATGTTAATATACGTCCTGTGAAGTTATTGGACGGTGCTCATTGTCCACTACAAAATATTGAGCGCAAAGATATCGACATGTTGTTTATTCGTGAAAATACAGAAGGTGAATATTCGGGTGCTGGTGATTGGCTATTTAAAGGTCAAGAGCATGAAGTGGTTCTGCAAAGTGGTGTATTCTCTCGAAAAGGTACAGAGCGAATCATTCGCTATGCTTTCGAGACGGCAAAAAAACAAGGACGCAGCTTAACAAGTATCAGTAAAGCAAACGCTTTAAACTATTCAATGGTTTTCTGGGATCAAGTATTTGAAGAAGTGAGTGCAGAATACCCGGAAGTCAAAACCGCTTCTTATTTAGTGGATGCTGCTGCGATGCTCATGATCACTGATCCCAAACGTTTTGAAGTAGTTGTCACTTCGAATTTGTTTGGCGATATTTTAACGGATGTTGGAGCAGCAATTGCAGGCGGCATTGGTTTAGCAGCAGGTGCGAACATTAATCCTGAAGGCACATTCCCTTCTATGTTTGAACCGGTACATGGCTCAGCTCCTGATATTGCAGGAAGAGGCGTTGGGAATCCTCTAGCTACTATCTGGTCAGCAAGTCAAATGTTGGATCATTTCGGTTACGATCAGTATGGAAAAAAGATAATAGAAGCCATAGAACAACTATTGGTTGAAGATAAAGTTTTAACGCCTGATATGCAAGGAAGTTCTTCCACTTCGGAGGTAGGCGATCGTTTGATTACTTTATTGGAGCAATCAATTACGGCGCGTGTTTAACTATAACCTATCGGTGTTTTTCAACACCGATAGTTTTATTACAATGTACGACTCAAGAGATCCATTAATGAAATTAGATTGAATCACAGAGGGTTACAAGGAGTGTATATATGAGATTCGAGACAATTGATAAACAGATATTGGCCATTGCCTTGTCAATAGTTGCAATACTGACTGTACCTATTTTAATCAATCCTGTTAAAGGAACCTCTTTTTTAAACTCAGTTCTAAATTCGATCACCGCAAACTTCGGTCCTCTTTATTTATGGGTTTGTTTGGGGTTATTCGGCTTTTTGATTTGGCTTGCTTTCAGTAAATTTGGTAAGATTCGATTGGGGAACACGAAGCCGGAGTTTTCAACTTTTAGCTGGTTAGCATTAATTTTTACTGCGGGCATTGGGTCAGGTATTATGTATTGGGGGATTATCGAATGGGGCTTTTATTATACCAGTCCTCCATATGGCATTACAGCTGAGTCCGTTGAGGCCGCAAGTTTTGCTTCTACATATGGAATGTTTCATTGGGGCTTTTCAGCTTGGGCTATTTATTGTGTACCTTCCATTCCTATCGCATATGCAGTATACGTCAAAGGTCAAAAGTCTTATCGACTGAGTA
Source organism: Sporosarcina ureae (assembly GCF_002101375.1). Lineage (GTDB taxonomy): Bacteria > Bacillota > Bacilli > Bacillales_A > Planococcaceae > Sporosarcina > Sporosarcina ureae_B. The sequence continues at coordinate 2,035,352 of NZ_CP015207.1, forward strand.
CGGCTTGCCGAGGCATCATAGGGGATAAAGCAGATGGCTTACTTGGCAAAGTGATTGACGTATGCTTCATGTTCGGTCTGATCGGTGGCATTGGGACATCTTTAGCTCTGGGAACACCATTGTTAGCTGAAGGAGTGCATGCTCTTTTCGGCGTCGAGAAAACGCTTACATTGAATTTGTCGATTGTTGTAACATTAATGGTATTCTTCTGTATCTGCCTTTATTTCGGGTTGAAAAAAGGATTGAAGTTATTAAGCGACTGGAATCTGTATCTCTATATCGCTATTGCAGTTTTTATCTTTATTTTTGGACCTACACTCTTTATTATCTCAAGCTTTACAGACAGTGTCGGTGTACTGTTCCAAAACTTCTTTAGAATGAGTTTGTATACAGACCCTGTTGGGAAATCAGGTTTCAGTGAGACTTGGACACTCTTTTACTGGGGATGGTGGTTCTCTTACGCACCTTTCACCGGCATGTTTGCCGCTCGTATTTCGAAAGGTCGTTCGATTAAGGGACTAATTCTAGGACAGTTACTAGGTGGAACATTTGGCTGTTGGATTGCCTTCGCGATCTTCGGAAACACGAGTATGTATTTTCAAATGAATAACATCGTTCCTGTACTGGATATCCTTCAGAAAGATGGGGCTCCTGCTGCCATCTTAGCTTCTTTAAATGCATTACCACTTGGTGGGATTGTCATGGTACTATACTTGCTGATTGCAGCTATCTTCCTTGCGACTACTGTCAACTCGGCTGCCTATACATTGTCAGACGTGGCGTCTATAAACTTACAGGAAGGTCAAGAGCCAGCAAGATGGTACCGTGTATTCTGGGGAATCATCTTAACAAGCATCTCAATTGTTTTAATGTATGGCGACGGCTTAGAGGCTCTACAGACTCTATCCATCATTACGGCATTACCTCTGGTCTTTATCATACTATTAATGGTTGCGTCATTCATGAAGTGGGTGCGCCAAGGTGAAAGAGATGGCATCCATATTTATGAGGGAGCGCCATATGAAGAACCAGAAGAACAAACTGTTGAAATCACTATTGAAAGAGGTACGAAGAATAAAAAGACAGCCAAAGTCATTGAAAAAGAAAACTTGATTTAGATTTGCGATTTTCAGTTTTGAGAATGAAAAGGCAGCTCCCATTCACAGGAAGCTGCCTTTTCTCATGCGTAAATATGAAATACATATTCTTGTCCGTTCTTAACAGGGTCTTGGGCAAATTTGTAACCGTGAGCAATTGCTTCTTCGGGTACGTTACGGAAAGAGCCGGGGCAATCGGTGATGACTTGTAGCAGCTCGCCTTTATTCATACCTTCGAGAGTTTCCAAAGTGTAAATAACAGGGTAAGGACAGGACTCACCGCGAAGGTCGAGTGTGAAGTCCGCTTCTAATTTAGCTTGCATGTATGCTCATTCCTCTCTTAATTGCTAGTTTTCGTTGATAGCGTTTTTCCCCAAATACAGTTAATGCATAGAGCCCCCCAAGCATTAACAGTGTGATAGAGATGGCACCAATCGGTCCCAGCGTATCGAGTAGATTGATTTTTGTGCCACTCTTGACTAATACATTATAAACACCGAGGTGATCCCATGCATAGGCAAGGAACGTAGCACCGATGATATTGCCCACAAACACTGGTAAAAACAGTATTTGACCTTCCATCAAGCGGTACATCATCCCTGTTTCACAGCCTGAAGCCATAACAATGCCAAGTCCGAATAATGCACCGCCGACAAATGTGCTAAGAGCGGCGATTTGTGTGATCGGTGTTAAATCATAGATTGAAATGACAATGATCGTCAAAATAGAACTGACGGCCATTCCTATGATGATCGCCTTGGCCATGATGCTGCGTCCCACGAGAAATAAATCACGGAATGCAGAAGTGAAACAAATTTGTCCACGTTCGATTAGAATACCGAATGCGAGACCAAATAGTGCACCTAAGCCAAGTAGTTTTTGTCCTGAAACAAAGAAGTATATTATGAGTCCGATGTAAAGAGCGGCGATGACTCCACCAACGTACGGTTGAATTATACGCTTTTTTAGCTGTGTTGGCTGTGTATTCCCTCGAATCAACGAAGGCTTGCCTTTCCACCAGCGTGTTTTAGTTAGTTTAGCACCGAAGAATGTACCAATACCTGTCGCTACAATGAAGATCCAAGAGTGGAAGGAAAATTGCGGAACACCCGTGAAGAAAGCAGCCAAGTTACAGCCGAGTGCCAAACGTGCACCGAATCCCGCGATAATTCCACCGATTAATCCTTGTACATAGCGCCGCTTTTGCTGCGGGAGACGGATTTTAAAGCTATTACTAAGCAACACCATAATGAGCGCGCCTGCAAACATTCCCCAGACAATCCAGCCATCCGGCCGATTCCACGTTGTACCTTGTAGATGTACCATATCAAAGTATTGCCAGTCTGAGATATCTACTCCGAACAGCAGTAAAATATCTCCACCAAGCCGGGTAAATTCACCGGTAACCGCCCATACAGTTGATGTTAAGCCAAAATATAATGCACTCAGAATACCAGCCATCACTAAGACGAGATAGGGATTCCAATAGCGTTGAAAGATAAATTGTATGCTCGATTTCATATGATAGCCCCTTAAAAAGTTCTTTTTCTAGTGTAAACCTAAATGACGAGAAATCAAGTGCAATGTGAATAAAGTTTATTCAAAAACTCGGCATAATAGACTATGGTATTCGATCAAATGTAATGATGTGTAGCCTAAGCATTTCACTTTAAAACAAAGAGAAATAAAGATTGTTAACAGATTAATTTGATATATATGTTAAGTTGACAATTTTAAAACAAGGTTATAGTCTGTAACGTAGGTTCTTTTGAGGAAGAGCATAACGAGAATTTGAATGTGTCTGTAATGATGATATCTATTATAGTACGGGAACAGTTTTTCTTCATTACGTTCCTGTACTTGGACATAACCGGAAGGGAATATGGTGTACTTTTTACCGAGTGCTGTCATACCGGGGTTGAAGCAGATGAAATCATAGTATGGTATACGGACTGCTGACGCGGCCGATACTTTTACTAACAATCGCCAGGTTATGACGGGTCGAAAGAGCTTTAGAAATAGAACGGAGGAGAAATATAATAGAAGAGTATTGGCAGTTCATACGTAAAAAGATTGATTGGCCGGTGTTTATATGTAGTGGAGGAGTATTGTTGGCATTTGTGTTGTTTTCACTTTTTAAAGTGGAAGCGGTAAATGCATTTGTGAATAAGGGGTTTGAATTATCTATTCGCTACTTTGGAGCTTATTGGCAGTTTTTAATGATTGCGACTTTCGTAGTCGGAGCAGTTTTAGCCATATCCAAGTACGGAAAAGTACGTTTAGGAGATTCTCAAAAACCTGAAATGAGTTATTTTAAGTGGGTAGCAGTTATTTTGACTACTGGACTTGGAGCGGGAGGAGTTTTTTGGGCGGCAGCAGAGCCTATGTATTACTTTTTGGACGTCCCTCCCATGCATAAAGGAATCACAGGGGGAACAGAAGAAGCAATCGGTCCTGCACTAGCCCAAAGTTATATGTCATGGGGGTTTACTGCATGGTCAGTGTATGGAGCGATCAGTGCAATCATACTGATTTATGCGCACAAGCATAAAGGAATGCCTTTGAAACCCCGCACTCTCCTGTATCCTATTTTGAAAGAAAAAATCTTGACAAGTAAATGGGGCACAGCGGCAGACGTGTTTTGTATAATCGGAGCTGCGGCAGGAACGATTGGTCCGATCGGCTTCCTTGGTTTACAAGTTAGCTATGGGCTCAGTTCTATTTTCGGAATTCCCGACCAATTTACTACACAGCTCGCTGTCATCGTTATTTTAACTGGAGTTGTTCTAGTTTCCACACTTACCGGCATCAATAGAGGAATTCAATTTTTAAGTAAGCTGAATGTCAATATGGTAGCAGTAATCGCTGTATTTCTATTATTGCTCGGGCCGGGGCTATTCATCATCAACTCTTTCCTGACTTCTTATGGAACGTATGTCAGTGAATTTATTACTATCAGTACATTTCGCGGGGACAATGCGTGGCTTGGCTCATGGATGTTATTTTTCTTCGGTTGGTTTATCGGATTTGGGCCGTTAGTGGCGCTATTCGTAGCGAGGATCTCCAATGGAAGAAAGATCAGAGAGATATTTGTTGTAGTCGCCATTATTGCACCCGTTGTAGCCAATCTTTGGTTCACGATTCTAGGAGGAAGCGGTATATTCTATGAGTTGAAAAATGCGGGGTCTGTGAGTGAACCGTTAACTGAAGGCGGCTTACCCAGTGCAATTATTGCCATAGCAGAGCAGATGCCACTCGGAACTATCATGCCGTCTGTTTTCTTGATACTAACCACTTTGTTTGTGGTGACTACGGTGGATTCCATGTCTTACTCAATTTCAATGGCCGTAACAGGTGAGGGAAATCCACCAAAATTAATTCGTGTATTTTGGGTTATTATCATGGCGACAATTGCCACGATACTTATAAAGATTGGCGGGGGTGGAATTGGAGCGTTACAGTCCTTTGTAGTCATCGCGGCCGTCCCGGTATCTATTCTATTACTTCCCGTTATTTGGTATGCTCCTAAGGTAGCCAAAGAGCTAGCAGTTGAGCAAGGGATAGTCAAAAAGTAAGTAATCCATGTAATAAATAAAATTTTGTTGTATCAATAAAAGAGCCCCTCATTTCTTGCTTGCCATGTACGGACAAGCAGGCGATGGGGGGCACTGTTATTTAACTTATAATCATTCATTGATGATTATAAGTACTTCCTCTATATCCTTCCTATTCTCAGCATCAGGAATATGGGCAGGGTAGCCAATCATCAATGTCCCAACAATTTTTTCGTCTGGTGTTACATCGATTGCATTTTTAAATACAGGATCGTGCGTCCAATCATTAGTACGCCAGATCATACCGATACCGCGTTCCCACGCAGCGAGTTGGAAGTTCTGAACCATTGCGGAAATTGCTGCATAGTCTTCATCCCATCGTTTTTTACGGGAATCTTCCGGCATAATGACGACTAAGTGAAGTGGAATGTCACGGAAATATGCTGCTTTGTTTTTTGCTTTGTCTGGTAAGGTACCGTCTCGTTCCTGTGAAGCTAGAAACGCTTCCACAAACTTTTCCTTGCCAGCGCCTGAGTATAACTGAAAACGCCATGGTTGAGTCAATTTATGGTTAGGTGCCCACTTTGCAACATTCAGTAATTCGATCACTTCATCTATATCAACTGGATCTGTTTTGAATTTCTTAATGGAGCGTCTGCCTATGATCGACTTTTCTACTTCGTTTTTCCCTACATAGCTCATAATGTAAAACTCCTTTAACTAAATAGAATCATTCTAAATGAAAATCATTATCAACTACTATCGTATCATAAAAAACCCCGGGAGAGCAAAGGATGCTCTTCCGGGGTAATGATGATCTTATTTCAAATAATAAATAGGGGAGCCAGGTCCGAGATCAATTCCTAGCAACATCCAAATAATTAACGTTGCGCTCCAGAATAGTAAGAAGAACATGGAATAAGGGAACATAACGGAAACGAGCGTTCCAATCCCCATTTTCTTATCGTACTTCTGCGCAAACGCAATAATGATCGCAAAATACGTCATAAGCGGTGAAATAATATTGGTTGAAGAATCTGCTACACGATATGCCATTTGCGTCAGTTCAGGGGAATAGCCGAGCTGCATCATTATTGGCACGAAGACGGGTGCCATCATGGCCCATTTCGCAGATGCACTACCGATGAACAAGTTGATGAATGCTGCAATTAGGATGAACATCAGTAACAACGGAATCCCCGTTAAATTAATACTATCAAGGAAGTTTGCACCGTAGACACCTAACACTAAGCCCATGTTGGACTCTGAGAAAAATGCAACGAACTGACTTGCCGTGAAGGATAAGACGATAAACATTCCCATTGCAGACATCGTCGTGGACATCATAGCGGCTACATCTTTGTCGTTACGAATCAGTTTCGTTACTCTACCGTAGACAAGACCCGGCACAAAGAACAAGAACGCAATGATCGGCACAAGCGATTTCATGAATGGTGATTTAATGATTGGCATATCTGCTTCATCCCCACGCAATGGAGCACCAGGGAATACGACAAGAAGCGCAACCAACGCTCCTGCAACAATGACAGAAACACCTGCCAAAATCAAACCTTTCTTTTCAAGACGAGTTAGCTTTTCAACTTTCTCACGGAATTCACCGTTATATTCGCCAAGACGTGGCTCGACAATTTTTTCTGTGACCCACGCACCAACGAATGTCAGAACGATAACTGAAAATGCGATGAAGTAGTAGTTCATGGCAATATTCATACCTTCTGCATATTCGGGATTGATGATCGCTGCTGACATGATCGTCAATTCGCCAAGTAATGCATCGGTACCAGAAAGTAACAAGTTTGCACTAAATCCACCGGAGACCCCGGCAAAGGCAGCTGCTAGACCCGCAAGAGGGTGTCTACCAAGTGCTGCAAACAATACCGCACCTAGTGGCGGTAGGACAACATAGCCCGCGTCAGACGCCACACTCGACATAACGCCTGCAAACACTAATCCAAGCGTGATCATTCGTTTTGGAACAGACATTACAAAGCCGCGAAGTAACGCGCTGATCAATCCTGACCCTTCCGCAACACCAATTCCAAGCATCGTGATGAGTACGACGCCAAGCGGAGCGAACCCGATGAAGTTATCGGTCATATTCGTAATGATGTAATGAATACCTTCACTACTTAGTAAGTTATTTACTTCAATCATTTCGCCTTCTTTACCCGGATGTTCTGCACTAACTCCGAAGTAAGAGACTACTGCTGAGATGACGATTACCAACAAAGCCAAAACAGCAAATAACGTAACCGGATGTGGTAATCGGTTACCAGTTTTCTCAATCATATCCAAAAACTTTTGGAAAAATCCTTTTTTCTGTTGATCCATGATAATCTCCTCCCACTTGAAAAATACTATTCAATACATCACGAAAAAGTATAAATTTTTCAGATATTATCAAGTATATAGAAGAACTCATTACAGGGAAATGCTTTATTGAAATAATTAAATTGGAAGATAGTTGCGACTCTTGCGAGGAGGGTGAATAGTATAAAAACGAAAGAAAAAACCTACCAAATAAAATAATAGGTAGGCGTGTGCTAATCATTTAGTATAACTTCACATTAATTACCAATATCCTACAAGTAAGTAAAATAGATGCTTTCTTGCTTGCGAAGCAGGAACCATAATTAGTAGCGATAACTTTATCGGCCCTTCCAAAGACTGTGGCAACAATTTATTTTAGTGGCCTTTCCTTAAATCCACGCTTAAAAATTTCTTGTACATTATTGATTGTAACGTATGCATCTTCATCTACCTGTTCCAAAATACGTCGCAATTGAACAATTTCAGCTTGGTTGATAATAATATATAAAATCGCTTGTTTCTCGAGCGTATAGCCGCCACGTCCATCGAGAATCGTCACACCTCTGCCCATCGTAGTGAGTAATTCTTGTCGAATGTCTTCTTGGTGTTTCGAAATGATCATCACAGCTTTTCGATCATCTGCCCCGTCGACGATTTTGTCGATCACTTTTGCACCCACGTAAACAGCAACGAGTGTAAACATTGCTTTTTCTTTACCGATTACAAAAGCCGATAATAAGATGACAGAAATGTCGATGACTAACATTGCTTTCCCGACGCTCCAGCCGAGCCATTGCTGAAGCATCCGTGCCACTGTAGTCGCACCTCCAGAAGTACCGCCAACACGAAAGATCATTCCGAGACCACCACCAACAAATAAACCAGCAAACAACGCAGCCAGTAATGTATCGCTACCTAACTGTTCTCCCCAATTCTTCGTCAGCTCAAGGAAAATGGATGAGAATATGATAGTGATGACCGTATAGAGAATCGTCCGTTTACTGAAGAATTTGTACCCGATTGCAACGAGTGCTAAGTTGATGATGAAGCTGACAAGTCCAGGTGACCATTCGAATAAATAGTATGTAATAATAGTAATCCCGATGACGCCGCCTTCAGATAGCATATTCGGAATCGCAAAGTAGTTAATACCAATTGCGAATAGGAATGACCCTAAAATCAAAGTGGTGTAATCAAGTAGTCTTCGTTCCATTCAATCCCCTCTTTCTAAAAGCGGCATTTTCGTATAGTGCTTTTGTATTCTTGTGGCACTACTACTGCAACAGTACTTTACCTGTTGTTCTCCCTATCAAAACGTATAAAGTAACCAGTTCTGATTGATTCTTTGGATTTTCAGTCAGCGTCAATAAAAATTCCTTTAATGACTGGTACATTTTCATCGTCTTTACCATCATACGTACCATAAACGGAAACTTCGAAGCCTTCCATAATATCCGTACGTTCTCCTAGTCGGATATCTTTTACATATACAAATTTATCCGACGATTCGTCCGCTTTGCTTTCCACGGTAAACGTATCTTCGTTAATAGCCGTTACAATTCCAAGAAACTTCACTTTGGAATTGACGGGTACTTCATCATCAGCGAATGCAGCATACTCTCGTTCTACCGTATCTGCTTTTAAACCTTCTTCCACTTCGTCACTTGCTTGTTCTATCGGTGCTGTCTCTTCTGCTGGCTTCGTTGATTCAACCGATTCTTTTGGCTCTTCATTGCTACAAGCTGCTAATACCGCAACAGTTATCATCATGGCAAATAGTTTTTTCAAGAAAAATCGCCTCCATTAGTAATCATAAGGAACTTTTGCAAAAAAGAAAACCTTTGTCTTTGATTAGAGTCATAAAAAAGATTACGAGAATAGACTAGATTCAAATGATTAATATAAGTAGAAAGGATGGAGGAGTGAACAAGCTATTTACAAAATCTTCCGTAGCGTTGGCAGTTTTAGTAATGATTTGGGGGATTAGCTGGCCGATTTACAAACTATCTATCGTGTATGCACCGCCACTATTATTCTCGGGAATGCGTGCGTTGCTTGGCGGTTGTTTAATTGCATTGCTGATTATAAAACTGCGTGACAGATTGCAATGGCGTCAACATTGGCGGAAGTATTGTATTTCAGCTTTGTTCAACACCGTCCTGTTTTTCGGATTGCATACGATTGGACTTCACTATTTACCAGGCGGGTTATTCTCTGTACTCGTATATTTCCAGCCGGTTCTTCTTGGATTATTTGCTTGGATGTGGCTGGATGAAAGAATGACTCCAATTAAAGTAACGGGCCTGTTAATTGGGTTCATAGGAATTATTGTAGTGAGTGCTGAGCACTTCACTACTCATATTTCCATACTGGGTGTGCTATTAGGTGTACTGACAGCTTTCTTTTGGGCAATTGGCGTCGCGTATGTGAAGAAAGTAAGTGGAGAAATCGATGCGTATTGGATGGTTGCGATGCAATTTACTATAGGAGGTGTGGTGCTACTTGTACTCAGTGCCATTACAGAGAGTTGGTCTGCAATAGAGTGGCATCCAATGTATTTATTCGGGCTTGGATTTGGCGCAACGCTGGGAATTCCTGTTGCCTATATCATTTATTATTCGCTGATTCGTGCGGGAGAGGCAAGCAAGGTGGCTGTCTTTACCTTTTTAGTCCCCGTCATTTCTGTATTTATCAGTACAGTATTTGTCGGTGAACCGATGACGCATACATTATGGGTAGGCTTGTTGTTAGTCGTTGTCAGTATTTGCTTTGTTAATTATCAAAAGAAGGTTCCTGTTACACTGATCGATAATAATGATTAGGAGTATTGAAGAAAAAGGAGGAGTTACTGCTCCAATAGTTCAAACCTCATAAAACAATCAAAAATTGACGTAATACCTTTTATTGGTACAGTGTCGACTCATTCAAAATAGGTTGAGTTTATAGGGATTTGCTGAATTCCTATGTGCTATCTTTTATCTTTTCAAATCCGAAGTATAGTACAATATGATAGAAAATATGTCTGCTATAACAGTTCGTAAAGGGAGATGGCTATCATTTCTACGGAAAAGGAAACAATCATTATGGATGAACTGATGAAACAAATTGTTTCAAAGACTATCGCATATGGGGAAAGATTGCCCTCTGAAAACATTCTGGCAAAAACACATAATGTACCCAGGATAACTGCTAGGAATGCATTAACAAAGTTAGAGGAACGGGGTTTTATTTATTCAAAACAAGGCAAAGGACGGTTTCTAAAAGAGCAGGCAATACAAATTCAGCTGTCTTTAACTGCGGGGACGAGTTTTACTGAAAAGATGAAGGCTTTAGGGTATGAATTGGAAACCCGCACGATAGATTGTGAAAAAATAACGTACGACGAACATATGTATCAAGTATTAGAAACGAAGAAATCAGACGCTATTTACAAAATAGGAAGATTGCGTTTGATTGACGGTGAGCCAATCGCTATTCATTATTCTTTTGTCAGCGAGACGACTATACCGCGTATTAAAGAAGATGACTTCGATATCCAATCAATGTTTGGCTATTATCGGAAACTTGGCTATGGAGAATTTAACAGCCGCAAATCCCTGTTAAGCATCACATTTCCAACTGCTGGCGAGCAACAATTGTTATCTTGCAAAAGCATGGTCCCGCTCATAATGGTTGAAAGCGACTGTGTGGACCAGAAAACTGGTAAAGTACTTGAATATACTAAAGTGCTATATCGCAGCGATAAGTTCAAATATGATATTACAATGAATTCATAAACAAGCAAAGGTCTCTCCACCTTGCTTGTTTTTTTATGTCCAATTGTAAAGGATGTTTACAATATACTAACCGTATCTTAAAACTCACCAACTTGGCGACAAGTTACTATTAATTTATAGAAAAGGAGGGAGCACATATGAAAAGAAGAAAAAGAACGGAAATTCTTATTCAAGAAAGTGGCCATCTTGCAAAAATATTTGCTGAAACCATAAAGGCTGCATATGACTGTCGTGAAATTACAGCGCCTCAATATGGAATGACGATGATCAAAATGCGTGAAACGGCTAAGAATTCCTTGTTCTATATGGGTGAAGTCCTGGTAACGGAAGCAAAAGTGGAAATTGCCAATCGCATCGGCATCGGCATTGTCGCGGGGATGGAAGAGGAGCTTGCTAAGCATTTGGCAATCATCGATGCAGCGTATAAAGCCGAATTGCCTGAAACGTTTCTATGGGAACCCCAGTTGATTGCTGCTGAGGATGAAATCAGAAAAGAAGAAGCAAGACGACAAGCAGAATTAATCGGTACAAAAGTCAATTTTGAAACGATGGAAATATAATTACTTACTTGAAACAAAGTAGACAGGAGAGAGAGTATGGCGATTGATCAAGTACATGATTTGCAATATGTCTATCGTAAATTACTGCATAGTATGTCACGACCTGGCACGATTTCATCCATTACTGAACCGATGAAACAAATGGATTATTCTATTCCGTGCAGTGAAGCTTTACTTTTAACTGCCATGGCATTATTGGATGGAGAGGCCACTTTCCATATTATATCCAATGAACACCAAGAGCTAATAGAAAAGATATCGGAATATACGTCTGCTAAATATGCAGCCATTCATGAAGCAGATTTTGTCATAGTCCTTTACGAAGACAATGAGCAAGAGATACAACATGCTATGGAACGTTGTAAAATCGGTTCTCTCATCGATCCACAGCAATCTTCCACTTGGCTTGTTGAAAGTCCTGTTTTACAAAATGATGGTCAAACGGTTTTAAAAGGTCCGGGTATTCAAACGGAAGTGCTCTTGCAAACAGGATTTCCAGAAGTATTATGGCAAGCGCGAAATCAGCGAACGAAAGAATTTCCGATGGGAATCGACTTGATTTTTATAGATCAAGATTCACAAATTGCTTGCGTACCCAGAACAACGGCAGTGGCATGTAAGGAGGTGGGATAAGTGGGTTATGTTCCTGTAAAAGGAGGCACAGAGGCGATAGAGGCTTCTATCAAACGAGTGAAGTTTGAACGGCTCAAAGGGGAAGCCATCCTTGAAATAGAAACTATTTTGTCGACGATGAGAGCTTTGGTTGATCAAGTCATGTCGGAAAGTAGTTTATATTCACCGCAATTGGCGGCATTGGCGATCAAGCAAGCAGAGGGAAGCATGGAAGAAGCAGTATTCCTTATGCGTGCCCACCGATCTACCTTGCCGAGATTGTATTACAGCCAGTCAGTTGAAACAGAAGCGATGTTTGTAGAACGAAGAATTTCTGCAAGCTTTAAAGATATACCAGGCGGTCAATTATTGGGTGCCACGTATGACTATACACATCGGCTTTTAGATTTTGATTTGATCAATGAAAAAAAAGCTGATAATACGCATTGGCTGCACAGCTATGCTAAAGAACTTCAAGAGGTGAAAGTGGAAGAAACGATTGAACGCTATCCGAAAGTTGTAGAGTACCTTCGTAAAGAAGGATTGTTTGAACAATATGAAATGGATAATACAGAACCTGAAGATATTACGAAAAGAAGTTTGGAATTTCCGGCAAGCCGCAGTGCGAGACTGCAAGTCCTGACCCGCGGACAAACAGGTGCGCTCACTTCTTTGGCATATGCCTCGTTGCGTGGATATGGAGAAGTCCATCCTACTGTAGGTGAAGTGCGTGTAGGTTCACTACCGATTTACGTTAAGCATCCGAACGAAGAAGATGGTTCAGCGGACGAAGAGTTTTATATAGGTGACATTCAAGTAACCGAAGTAGAATCGTTTGTGCCCGTCAATGTGAAAAATGAACACAATGAAGACGAACTGGAATTTGAGATTGGGTATGGGATTTGTTATGGACAAAATGAAACCAAAACGATTGCAATGAGTATTCTCGATCAATGTCTAGAACACCTAAATGATGAATTTCCAACGCATGATGAAGAATTTGTACTGCTTCACATTGATTCAGTGGAATCCAGTGGGTTTATTTCCCACTTGAAGCTACCACATTACGTGACGTTCCAATCTAAATTAGACAGTATTCGGCAAGTGAAGAAAGGGGTGCAGGTCAATGAAGGCTAACACGCATTTTGCTTTTTTTGATGAAGGTTCAAAAAAAGAAATTCGTCGCGCTACTCTAAAAGCTGTAGCGATTCCAGGCTATCAAGTGCCATTTGCTTCTAGGGAAATGCCCATTGCACGAGGCTGGGGAACAGGTGGTTTGCAGCTTACACTTTCTCTTATTGGCCAAACAGATGTGCTGAAAGTGATCGACCAAGGCTCTGATGAATCGGTCAATGCAGTGAGTATCAAAAAGCTAGTTCAAGATACAACGGGTGTACAACTGACAGAGTGTACAGAGCAAGCGGACATCATTCAATCAAGGCACCGGATTCCGGAATGTTCATTGACGAAAGAGCAAATTCTTGTGTTACAAGTACCGATACCAGAACCTCTGCGTGCCATTGAAGCTAGAGAGTATGTGACAAAATGTATGCACGCAGAAGATGATTATAGTGGTGCATGGCTGATGTTGTTCGAGCAAATTATGAAGTATGGAAAAACGGCGACAACTGCTGATCATCCCGTGTCCGTTCACGATCGTTATGTCATGGCGCCAAGCCCGATTCCAAGATTCGACAACCCAAAAATGAATCATTCTGAAGCATTGATCCTTCTGGGAGCAGGAAGAGAAAAGAAAATATATGCTGTACCGCCATATACATCCGTCAAATCGTTAGCTTTTGATGATTATCCATTTACTGTCGAATCTTTTGAAGGAGCTCATTGTCATTTATGTGGAGCAGTAGATGTTTTCCTGGATGAACTCATAGATCACGAAAAGAGTGAAACGATTTATCAGTGCAACGATTCGGCTTATTGTATAGAACAATTAAACAAACAAGAGAAAGTCGAGGTGGAAAGCACATATGCATGAAACTCCGATTTTACAGGTTAAGAATTTGTGTAAGCAATATGGCACGGGCTGTCTTGTATGCCGAGATATACAGCAAAATAGTTTGGAGAAAAATTACTGTAAAAATTGTGGAACAGTTTTTGCCGTGCGAGACGTCTCTTTAGATCTTTATCGTGGAGAAATTTTGGGGATTGTTGGAGAAAGTGGAAGTGGCAAATCGACGATGATGCAGTGCTTATATTTTGATACCGACATCACATCCGGAGCGGCATACATTAACCGACCGGGGAAAGAAAACGAAAATGTTTTTGAATTATCCTCTCAGCAAAAGCGGTTGATTCGAAATCATGATTATGGCATGGTGTATCAAAATCCCGTCCACGGGCTGAAGATGAACTTTTCATCGATTGGCAATATAGCGGAAAAATTAATTGCGGCAGGAAATCGAAATGTGTCGGATATGGAGGCCACAGGAAAAAGGTTGCTTACGAATGTTCATATTCCGTTGCATCGCATGAAAGAGGAACCTGAAAATTTTTCGGGTGGGATGCAGCAACGCGTACAAATTGCTAAAGCGTTATCGAATAACCCACCTATTTTGTTTTTGGATGAAGTAACAACTGGGCTAGACTTGTCGGTGCAAGCAAATGTACTAGATTTAATCAAAAAAATCCAAAGAGAGCTACAAATCAGCATGATCGTGGTGTCACATGATTTGGCAGTGATTCGGATGCTGGCTGACCGTACTATTGTCATGTTAAACGGCGAAATAATTGAAGAAGGTTTGACAGATCAAGTTTTAGAAGACCCACAACATGCGTATACACAACAACTGGTGTACTCATTACTATAGGAGGAGCTGCTGATATGTATGTAATCCACAATGGGAATATCATAACGGAAAATGAAATACTTGAAGGTTTTGCGGTTGTTGTAGAAGGAGAATTCATTCAAGATATCATCCCCCAGGAAGACGTTATGAAATTTCCTGAAGCTAACCGGATAGATGCCGGCGGCGGATTTATTTCTCCGGGGTTTATTGACATTCATTCTGATTATATTGAAACCATTGCATCGCCAAGACCTTCTTGCATGATGGATTTCGATTTAAGTTTGCGAGAGGCTGAAAAAATTTTGGTCAGTCACGGGATTACGACTATGTTTCACTCCCTGTCCTTTTATGGGGAAGACGTCTTTACAAAGAAAACGATGCACCATCCAAAGAATATCCAGCGTATGATCGATGCCATCCATTCCACACATAGGAATTTGCACTTGATCCGTCATCGTTTACATGCACGATTTGAGATTGACAATATGGATGGTGTGGCGAGTCTTGTGCAGAATATAGAAGATGACAAAGTACATTTGCTCTCTTTTATGGATCATACGCCGGGACAAGGGCAATATCGTAATTTAGAAGTGTACCGTGAAACTTTAAAAGGATACCGCGATCTATCGGATTCAGACATCAATGTGCTGATCGCGGAAAGACAAACAACAGAGTCTCTAACGACTGAAAACATTAAGGGAATAGCAGAGATTGCTGCGAAGAAAGGTATTGCCATTGCCTCTCATGATGATGACAATACTCAAAAACTCGAATTAGTGAAAACCTTTGGTACGACCATTAGCGAATTTCCGATTACGTTAGAAGTTGCGAAGAAAGCGAAAGAACTTGGCTTGCATACGATTGCGGGTGCTCCCAATGTTTTACTCGGTGGTTCACATTCTGGCAATTTATCTGCAACAGAAGCAATTCGTCACGGTTGTGTAGATATTTTATGCAGTGACTATTATCCAGCGGGTCTCTTGCATGCGGTCTTTGCATTGCATGAGCAATATGGCAACGATCTGCACAAAATGTTCTTGATGGTTACATTGAATCCGGCGAAAGCAGTTCGAATAGATGATGAATTGGGATCCATTAAAATTGGGAAGAAAGCCGACCTGCTAGTCATTGAGAGAATGGATGACGGTTATCCGATGTTGACGACGACAATGGTAAACGGAAAGCTAATTACGAAAACAAATTACCGCACAAACTAATGTAATTGGAGAGGAGCATCATCGTGATGTCCATACTGAAAATCGCTGGATTCGGCAAACGTTTCACTATTCATCATTTAGACAAAACCATGTCAGCTACAGAGAATATTCATTTTTCCTTAGAAGCTGGTGAGTTCATTGGTATTGTGGGAAAAAGTGGGAGTGGGAAATCAACGATCTTAAAAAGTATTTACCGTACGTATTTACCCGATGAAGGTGAGATCCTATACGACTCACAGAGCTTTGGACTTGTGGACTTGTCACAAGTGAGCGATCGACAAATGCTGTACTTGCGTAAATACGAAATAGGTTATGTATCTCAATTTTTAAATGTTATGCCAAGGACAACTTGCCGACAGTTAGTGACCAATGCGTTGCTGGAAATGGGGGAATCTGAAATAACAGCCAATGTTGAATCTGAAAAAACGTTAGCTCATTTCGAACTGGATCCCAAACTATGGGACAGTTATCCAAATACCTTCTCGGGCGGCGAGAAATTACGCTTGAACATTGCCATGGCTACGGTGAAAAAACCTAGGCTATTATTGCTTGATGAGCCGACTGCTAGTTTAGATCAGCAATCAAAAGTAAGAGTTCGTGAAATGATAGAAAAACTAAAGAAAAATGGAACAACGCTTGTAGGGATTTTCCATGATATAGAGTTCATGGAAGGGTTATGTGACAAAGTATTCGACATGAAGGCGAAAAAACTCGTGCTAGATAATAAGGTGGGTGTTGGTTCTGAAAGCTGATTTACATGTTCATAGTCACTATTCAGATGGCTCGGATTCTGTTTCTACTGTTTTTCAAAAGGCTGTACAGGCTGGCTTAACACATATTAGTTTTGTCGATCATGACACCGTAGCCGGATGGGAAGAAATCCGAACTGCAAGTAAGGAATTTGGCATCATGGCACTACCCGGAGTTGAAATATCAGCTTATGATTTCCGGCGGCAACGGAAGGTACATGTGCTTGGTTACAACTATGATTCCGATGCAGTACATATCCAATCGATTTGCCAACCTTTACTAGAAAGAAGGCATGCTCACTCGCTTTGGCAAATAGAACAAATCATAAAGGCCGGTTATTTGCTTGACAAGGATAGAATTCTTGAATCAGCGAAATCTTCCGGAACAATTTACAAACAACATATTATGAAAGAGCTGACGGAAGATCCGTTTACTTCCGTTGCCTATCAACAATTATATAAAGAGTTATTTAAAGGACAGGGTATCGCTTCAGGTGATATAGAATACATCGATGTGTATGATGCCGTGGAAGCCATTAAAGCTGACAGCGGATTGGCTGTAATTGCGCATCCAGGTCAGCTGGATTCATATGATTTGATCCCTGAATTGGTGGAGGCTGGACTTGACGGTATTGAACGCCATCACTTTGATCATACAGCCGAAGATCGTAGACGAGTTGAAGAACTAGCCGAACAGTATCATCTGTTAATGACAGGCGGCTCAGATTTTCACGGTGCATTTGGGAAAGAAATTGAAGTGGGCGATATTGTGAGTCCTTCCAATTTTTAAGGGGCAGATAAAAATGGTGTAAAGAGTCTATAAAGATCCTGTAAATACGCACCTTGCGTTATCTTTCTGTGTTTCAATAAAGTGGAGTAACCAGTTGAAGAGGAGTGAACTTGATGAAGAAATTGAATTCGGTCTTTGCAATACTTGCGTCAGTCACCTTACTAATGTCTGCATGTTCAAGTGGCCAAGCAGGGGCGGAAAAAAAAGAAGTGGATGACGTTATCAGTATCGTCTGGTATCCGAATGAATCGGGAAATGACATGAAAACTGCACGAGATGAAATTGGAAAAGCTGTCGAGGAAACAACCGGGAAATCGGTAGAGCACAAATTGACGACTGATTATGCAATTGCAATTGAAACTATGGTGAATAATAACGCGGATCTTGCCTACATGGGTGCGCAAGGGTATGTCCAAGCGAATAAAGGAAATGAAGCGAATAAGCCGTTAGTCGTTTCCACTGGCCCGTCTGGTACATTGGACGATGCCTTATATTATAGTTGGCTTGCAGTAGACATAGAGGATCAAGAAAATTTTAAAGTAAACGGTGAATTTTCTTTAGATACATTAGCGGAGAAAAGCATTTCATTTGTTTCAAATAGCTCAACTTCAGGGTTTGTGATTCCTTCCTCAACGATAATTGAGCATTTTGCTGAAAGTAAGAAGTATGGAAACTTGAATTCCGAAGATCTAATGGAGGGTGGCCCTCTATTTTCACAAGTCTTATTCGGTAATTCCCATCAAGGTTCAGCGGTGAATGTATTGAATGACAGTTCAGACGTGGCGGCTTTTTGTGATACGTGTGTCGAATCCTATGTAGACGTGGTAGAAGGTGAAGAGAATGAAGTGGGATCAGTATATAAAGTGAAAAAAGATGCAGCTGAGCCATTTAATCGTGTAGTCGGTAAGGAATTCACCCTAATGGAAGTAACGCCTGTACTAAACGCTCCATTTGTTGCGAATACGAATGTTCTTGGTCAAGAAGACTTTGATAAATTACAAAAACTATTCATTTCAGATGAATTTGCCAATAACGAAGAAATCTTCGTCCCGAAAGATTCTAATGCAGCAGGCTTATTCTATAAAACAGAAGAAGAGCGTTTTGAGCCAGTTGAAGACGCTTGGTTTAACCCGGTCCGAAATCTTTTTAATGAATAGGTAAGTCTAATCAAAGCGTGCATAGAATTGTACGCTTTGATTGTATATATATTCGAATAAAAGAGGAGCGAGAAGATATGTCTTTATTAACAGTAGAACAACTTGGGAAATCATATAACAATCAAACGAAAGTCTTGCAAAATGTAAACTTTGAAGTGGAAGCTGGTGAATTCATTTCAATCATCGGTCCTTCAGGCGCGGGAAAGTCTACCTTGCTTCGATGCATCAATCGAATGGTTGACATTGATGAAGGCGCAGTCGTCTTTGATGGAGCAGATGTAGGGACGTTGAACAAAAAGGAATTGCGAAAGTTGCGAACGGATATCGGTATGGTGTTTCAGCATTATAATTTGGTGCCCAGATTATCTGTCATTGAAAACGTTCTACATGGTCGATTTGGGTATAAAACGACACTACAAGGAGTTATGGGCAGATTTACAGAGGAAGAAAAAGAGCGAGCATTTTATTTGTTAGAAAAACTGGGGATTGCTGATCATGCCTATAAGCGCTGTGATCAACTAAGTGGGGGACAGCAACAGCGAGTTGGCATTGCACGTGCATTGATCCAAGAACCTAAAATTGTTTTATGCGATGAGCCTATCGCTTCTCTTGATCCGAATGCTTCTAAAATCATCATGGATCATTTGAAGTCCATCACCGTGGAACTTGGTATTTCATGTATCGTGAATCTGCATCAAGTTGAAGTGGCACGCGATTATTCAGATCGTATTATAGGGCTCAGGCAAGGACAAGTAGTCTTTGATGAGATGAGTCATCGATTGACTATGGAACGAACGGATGTCATTTACGGTACTAAGACAAAGCCTGTGCCAGTAGTAAGAAAACTAGCAACGGTATGAGGAGCTAACTATTGTGAATGAAAATAGAATGCGATACAAGAAAAACCAACAGATGATCGTAGTGGTCCTTCTTCTAACATTATTAACATATCTGTCATCCGTGATCACAGACTTTAATATTTTACATGGACTTGCGACGTTACCAGAAGCTTTTATATGGATATTTTCCAACTTGGTGATCACTGATGAATCACTTGAACGTATGCCAACCATTCTAGACAAATTACTTGAAACTATCCTCATGTCTATTGCGGCAACAACAACAGCTACTATTCTATCACTTTTCTTAGGAGTGATGGGCTCAAAATCGGTGGGGACGAGCAAGGGGCTTGGCATTCTGGCAAGGTTTATAGCATCGCTTTCAAGGAACATCCCCGTAGTAGCCTGGGCATTGATTTTACTTCTATCGTTTGGGCAGAACTCTTTGACAGGGTATCTCGCTTTGTTCGTTGGTTCCGTCGGTTTTCTAACTCGGGCGTTCATTGAGGTCATTGATGAGTCGAGTCAAAGTGCGGTAGAAGCGTTACAAGCAACAGGCGCAACATATATCCAAATTATTATGAAAGCGGTCATTCCTGAGTGCTTGCCACAAATGATTAGTTGGATACTGTTTATGATTGAAACGAATATACGCAATGCTACGTTGGTAGGAATCTTGACAGGGACAGGGATCGGCTACACATTTGACTTGTATTATAAAACACTCAATTATCATGGAGTGGCATTAGTAACTGTCAGTATCGTCGTGGCTGTCATCCTCATTGAACTACTATCAAACCATGTACGGAAGGTGATTCTGTAATGCAAGCGACAACACATATCAAGCGGCGGAGTGATGGTCGGATTAGTATAAAGTCGGGCAATCAAGTACAGCTTGTAATGCAGTTGACTATACTCCTTCTAACTGTATTGACTATCATAGCCTTCCTATTCTTTGATTATACAGGGCTCGACATCCAACAAGCTATCCAAGAAACAGCCTATAATTTACGGGTTATGTTTTTAGAACCGGCCCTCAGTCATTTCGGTTGGGGAGAAGCCTTCTATCAAGTGAGTATCACGCTTGGACTCGCCTTTTTATCAACGATTCTGGGAGCCATTCTTTCGTTTTTTCTAGCACTGACTGCAGCAACTAATTTGACCAATGAATGGATCACTAAAATTGTTCGTGTTTTTTTGGCCTTTATCCGTGCCGTCCCAACGGTTTTATGGGTATTAATCTTTGCCATTGCAGCTGGATTAGGAAGTGAAGCGGCAGTGCTTGGCATGCTGTTTCATTCTATTGCGTATTTAGTAAAAGCTTATTCTGAAGCGTTTGAGGAAGTGGACAAAGGAATTATCGAGGCGTTAAGAGCTACGGGTGCGGGTTGGTGGCATATTGTAGTACATGCCATACTCCCTTCGACATTTACATATCTTATGTCCTGGACTTTTCTGCGGTTTGAAATTAACTTTGCGGTAGCAGTTGCAATGGGAGCGGCAGCTGGAGCTGGAGGTATCGGTTTCGAGATGTTTATGGCTTCGAGCTTCTACTTTGATTTGCGTGAAGTAGGAATGATTACATATATGATCCTAGTACTAGCGATAGTATTGGAGATCATCTCCACATTGCTGAAAAACCGCTATTTTCCTGCAAGTATGAAAAATTGAGTTCTCTACTTCTCCTTGTAAATGGGAGAATAGTATGTACACTGAAGGCCAACTCAAGGGGAGTTGGCCTTCAGTGTTTCTTTATTCCGTGATTAAAGTTGGTATCTAAATTATCCATTATATTGCTTTGTTTTTTGGAAGAATTCTGCTAGTACAAGTTGCTAAGTAATCAGAAAAGCCTGAACGGTCGATACCGGACAGGCTTTTGCTTTTATAATGCATTAATGGCCTCTTTAATCGATGTAGCGCCACCAATTACTTGGAACTCTTTGCCGATTGTTGAGTCGTTTTCTAAACAAGCGATAATGACTTCCGCTATATCATCCCGTGGTACTTCCTTTGGTTCGACAGTAGTCGCGGCTTCAACTTTACCTGTTCCTTTGTCATTTGTTAAAGCACCTGGATGAATCATTGTATAGTCTAGATCAGTCGTGCGTAACCATTCATCTGCGTAGTGTTTTGCCACAACGTAAGGAGCAAATGATTCCGACGCTTCCTGGATTGCTTTACGTGTAGTGTCGTATGAACTAATCATGATGAAGCGTTTAACATTGGCTTTTTCTGCAGCTTGTATAGTTTTGATAGCGCCATCGAGGTCAATCATCATAGTTTTATCTGGACCTGTTTTGGGGCCGGAGCCTGCTGTGAAGACGATGGCATCTACATCATCTGCTGCCTTTACGATGTCGTTTACTTCGCCTTCAAGATCTACAAGTACGGTTTCAGCCCCGATCTTCTCAAAGTGTTCCGCTTGTTCCTGCTTACGGATCATTGCCTTTGCTTCAAGCGTATCGCTATCTTGAATCAATGATACTAGCTGCTTTCCGATTTGACCGTTTGCACCTACAACTAATACTTTCACTGTATTTTCATCCTTTCGATATATAAATATAATAAATGTACCTTCTTACTATACCCGTCCTATTCCATTACAAAACTGTACATTGGTATTCAGGTTGCTATAATACGTGTACGATTACTTATTTTATTAGGAGTAGAACTTATGAATATCAAATTAATGTGGCGTCAATTCTATCAATCGGAAGCGGCCAGAATTGTATTTATTGCAATCATGACAGCTCTTACCGGTGAATTGAAAGTGATGCCGTTTGACGGAGAAATGTTCCGTTTTGCGCTTGGTGGTATTGTATTCTTTTTACTGATTCTCATCTATCCGCCTGTTTCAGTTTTGCGTACAGGGTTCGTTACAGCAGTTACTGTAGTCGTATTTCGCGTAATGAAAGAGCTATGGTTTGGCGCTGCTTTGTCTGATAGTTTACTACTGCATATGCCAGTGTTTTTATTTTACTTTATCGTAGCGATAGGTTGGCATGTTGTAGGGCTTGAAAAGTATAAGTCTTTCCCACTTCGACTGGGAGCGTTAGCTTTCTTATTTGAAGTAGTTAGCAATACGTCTGAGCACGCATTGCGTAACTGGTGGTTGCATAGTTCACTGCTTAATAGTCAAGAATGGGGAGTACTAGTAGGGGTCGCATTATTGCGTAGTTTTTTCACAGTGGGGTTATATAGTTCTGTGGCATTGTCGAAAGAGAAGCAGCGTGTAGAAGAGATGCTCGGGGTAGGCTCAGAACTATATGTGGAAGCATTGTATTTGCAAAAATCCATGAATCATATAGAACAAATCACCGCGTCAAGTCATGATCTGTACCGCAAGCTCAAAAAAGAGAATCAACGGGAGCTTAGCACCCAGGCATTACACATCGCGCAGGAAATCCACGAAGTGAAAAAGGATTCTCAGCGTATTTTAGCTGGATTGTCAAAGTGGACAACGCGGCAGCAGATAGAAGTGTTTTACTTATCTGATTTACTCGACATGGTCGTCACTGCAAATGAAAAGTACAGTGAAATGATTGGTAAGGAATGCGTATTAGAAACTACAATTAATGAGGATTTTCAAACGGGTCAGCACGTACCTTTACTTGCCGTGTTGAACAATTTGACAGCGAATGCCGTAGAAGCGATTGAAAGAAAAGGCCGTATATTCATTACAATTGACAGTGATAAGGAATGGGTGCATTTTAGTGTACATGATACAGGAAAAGGAATTCCTATTGAACATGAAGACGTGATTTTTGAACCGGGTTATACAACGAAATTTACGGATCAAGGAACGGCAGCAACAGGTATCGGGTTATCGCATGTTTCCGCAATTATTGATGCGATGCAAGGTACTATTGATGTAGAACGTCTGGATAAAGGACTGAACGTAACCGTGAAAATCCCTATGGAATCCATCATGAAGGAGATAGAAGCATGAGGTATTTTATTGTAGATGATGACAAAGCAAGCCGCGTGATGCTGAAAAACATCCTGACCGAGCAAGAAGGAATGGTAATTGGAGAGGCGGATAGTGGAGTAAAAGCTATCCCTCAAATCTTATCCTTGGCTCCAGACGTTGTACTGATTGATTTATTAATGCCTGAATTGGACGGAATTGAAACCATTCAACAGTTGAAGACAGAAGGCTACAGTGGACAATTCATTATGTTGAGCCAAGTGGTCAATAAAGAAATGGTTGGAGAAGCTTATCAAGTCGGTGTAGAGTTCTTCATACATAAGCCGATCAATCAAATAGAAGTGCAAAGTATAGTCCGACGTACATCGGAACAGCTACGCCTGAAAAATTCCTTACTAACGATTCGGGAATCATTGGCGCAATTCGCTTCCGTTGAGCAGCCAAAAGTGCAACAACCGGTAAAAGATATTGTCCTAAAGAAGCTACACGATATGGGAATCTTCAGTGACAGTGCGAGCCGCGACATCGTAGCCATTATGGAAGTATTAACCGAACGACGAGCTATTCAGCTACCGCCTTTAAAAGGACTATATGAAGACACCTTAACTAAACTAGGTGTACCTGACCAAGATATTCCCAAAGAGAGCAAGGCAATGGAGCAAAGAATTCGTCGGGCGATTCTGACCGCAATAGAACATTTAGCATCACTTGGGGCAGTGGATTATACGATAGATGAATTTGAATACTATGCACCGCGTTTTTTTGATTTCCAAGAGATTAGTCTGCGAATGAAACAGATTCAAGAAGAAATTTACGATATTAAGCCTATCAAAGTGAACAGTAAAAAGTTTCTGCATGTTTTATATATGGAGACAGTGGAAGAACGAAAATAGTTTTTGTAGGATATTGTAGAATTTTGTAGGATCCCCGTAAGATATGAATAAGTTACTGAAAGAAAGCGTTTTCAGAGAACGTCAAAGGGGGATTATCGATGAAAAAGATATTTAAATTGTCTTTGGCTTACCAAATATTGATTGGATTGGTTTTAGGTATTGCAGTCGGTGCAATCTTCTACGGTAATCCTAGCGTAGAAAAGTATTTGCAGCCAATCGGCACGATGTTTATCAATATGATTAAAATGATTGTTGTACCTATTATTATTTCAACGTTAGTAATTGGAGTAGCGGGTACAGGTGATATTAAGAAATTAGGAAAGCTTGGCGGTAAAACGCTTTTATATTTTGAAATTGTTACAACGATTGCGATTGTTGTTGGTCTTATGTCAGCTAATATTTTCAAACCGGGTGAGGGCATTGATATGTCTTCTCTTGAAAAAGGTGACATTTCGCAATATGTTCAAACAACAGAAGAAGTGCAGAATGGCGGCTTTATGGATGTATTGGTCAGCATTGTACCAAGTAATATCGTAGACTCGATGGCAAATGGTGATATGTTGCCAATCATTTTCTTCTCTGTATTATTTGGATTAGGTGTAGCGGCAATCGGAGAGCGCGGCAAACCGGTACTGGATGTTTTCCAAGGGGTCGCGGACGCGATGTTCTGGGTAACGAATATGATTATGAAATTCGCACCGTTTGGTGTATTCGCGTTAATTGGTGTAACGGTGTCCAAATTCGGTTTGGAATCACTCATTCCGATGGGGAAATTAATGGTTCTCGTATATGCTACGATGATATTCTTCATCGTCGTCGTGTTAGGCGGAATCGCGAAGATGGTCGGCGTGAACATCTTCCACTTCATGAAGATTTTGAAGGACGAATTAATTCTGGCGTTTTCTACTTCCAGTTCGGAAACCGTGTTACCGAAAGTAATGGAGAAAATGCAAAAGTTCGGTTGTCCAAAAGATATCGTATCTTTCGTAGTACCAACTGGCTATTCGTTTAACCTAGATGGATCTACACTTTATCAGGCACTGGCGGCAATGTTTATTGCGCAAATGTATGGAATTCAGCTGAGTATTACGGAACAAATTACATTAGTATTAGTGCTGATGATTACGTCTAAAGGAATTGCGGGCGTACCTGGTGTATCTTTCGTCGTGTTACTTGCAACGCTTGGAACAGTGGGTATTCCACTTGAAGGATTGGCATTCATCGCGGGTATCGACCGTTTGCTAGATATGGCACGTACAGTAGTTAACGTAGTCGGAAACGCACTTGCAACAGTAGTACTGTCGAAGTGGGAAGGTCGCTTTGGTGAGGAACCTGAGAAAGTAGAACGCGAACCACAATTTGTCTTTGCAGAAGAGAAATTAGTTTAATGAAAGGCTGTCCTCGTGAGTGAGGACAGTTTTTTTGTGGAGTTTATGACGTCGAGCTGGCATTGTGACGGCATTCAATTGTAGGAATGCTTGATTTGTTATATGATTAGCAGTATGGAATAACAAGAGTGCGGTTTTTACTAAGGAGGAAATGAAGTAATGAGCAATCAGCAAAATGATTTTACGAAATGGTATATCGACACAATCCAGAAAGCGGATTTGATGGATTATACACCAGTGCGCGGATGTATCGCGTTTAAACCGGACGGCTATGAAATCTGGGAGCATATTCAAGATGAAATGAATCGTCGTTTTAAAGAAACGGGTCACCGTAACGCATATTTTCCAATGCTAATTCCGGAGTCGTTTTTCGAAAAAGAAAAAGATCATATTGAAGGATTTTCTCCAGAACTGCCATGGGTAACAGAAGCAGCTGGCGAGAAATTGGAAGAACGTTTAGCGTTACGTCCGACATCTGAAACGATGATTGGCCATTTATATTCCGACTGGATCAAGAGCTATCGTGACCTTCCTGTACTGATCAACCAGTGGGCAAACGTATTCCGCTGGGAGAAAAAGACGCTACCATTCATTCGTACGTCAGAATTTTTGTGGCAAGAAGGACATACTGCACACGTAGATGAAGAAGAAGCGCGCCATGAAACGATGCAAATGTTGGAAATCTACAAAGAAGTTGTAGAAGATCTACTAGCGATTCCTGTATATGACGGTCAGAAAACACCATCTGAGCGTTTTGCGGGTGCTATTGATACATTCTCGATTGAAGCTATGATGAAAGATGGTAAAGCAGTACAAGCCGGAACTTCACATTACCTTGGGACGAAGTTTGCGGAAGCATTTGATATCAAATACTTAACAAAAGAAAATAAGCATCAGTTCGTGCATACAACATCTTGGGGAACATCAACACGCTTGATCGGTTCGGTTATCATGGTACATGGTGACGAGCAAGGTCTTGTATTGCCTCCGCGCGTTGCACCGACACAAGTCGTGCTAATCCCAGTTGGTCCTTGGAAGAAGAACCCGGCGATCATGGAAAAATTGGACGAAATCTACGCTGAATTGAAATCTAAAGGCATTCGTGTCCGTTTAGATGATTCTGATCAGTCTCCAGGTTACAAGTTCAATGAGTATGAATTAAAAGGTGTTCCAGTACGTCTAGAACTTGGGCCACGTGATCTTGAAAACAATCAAGCATTGATGAAAGCGCGTGATGGCGGCGAGAAAGTGGCAGTGGATCTAGCTGAAGCTGTGGCGAGCATCGAGCAAGAACTACAGACGATGCAGAAGCGATTGCTTGAAAATGCTCGTACGTTCCGTGACGAAAATTCTCATACAAACATCGACACGCTGGATGAGCTGAAGAAGCATATTGAAGATAGCGCGACTAACGGAGTAACTCCGGGCTGGATCCTTGCAGGCTGGTGCGGCGATGACACATGTGAAGAGCATGTCAAAGATGAATCGAAGTTTACGACACGTAATATTCCGTTCAACCCACCAGCAGAGAAATCTACTTGTATTAACTGTGGAAATGAGTCGAAGCATACAGTTTGGTTTGCAAGAGCGTACTAATAGAGAAATCAAAAGCTGTCCCACGAAGTTTTCGTGGGACAGCTTTTTTGGTGATTTAAAGTACAAATACTGTAGAGAGTGAAGTGGTGTTGTGTTGGGGATTGAAGCTCCAGCTGGCGGACGCTTTCCCATGGGCCCGCGGTGAGCCAACCAGGTCGCAGGCTCCCTTTTGGTTGTCTCACCTGATCGGGCTGATCCATCGGGAGCCGCCAGCTTCCGCTTCCATCCTACATTGATAGTGCGGGTACTTAGATCACTCACTGTAGGTAGTATGTGAATTATTGTTTTGCCTTAACTTATTTAGATTCAAGTACTGAAATTCAAAAGCTATTACAGCATTTACTTTAATGTACAACCAAAAGTATCAATCACTCATGTTGTAAGGGATTGGCGCGTAGTGGGGGCTTTTGCGAGTTAAAGCGAAGTGTTAGGAGCACATCTTTGGACTCAACCCCCCAACACAATAGCCAGCCTTTTTTTGATATTAGTCGTCCAGCTTTAACCCTTTCAATGCATCCGCAAATGGATTGTTAACAGGTTCATCATCATTGTTCTTCTTCAAATACTTCTGCACATCGCGCTTGTTGACTTTACCTTTTGAATCTTTCTCACGCCGCGATTTGAACGTAGAAAGCTTTTCGCGATAACCACACTTACACGTAAAGATTTGCCCGTCGCCTTCGCCGCGAAGCTCCATCTTCTTCTTACATTGTGGACAGCGTGCGTTCGTGACACGGGAGACGTTTTTACGGTGACCACATTCACGATCCTGACAAACGAGCATCTTGCCATGCTTGCCATTTACTTCAAGCATCGGCTTACCGCAGTCCGGACATGTTTTCGTAGAAATATTATCATGCTTGAACTTCGCTTCGCTCGCTTTAATCTCTGAAACAATTTCTTTTGTATAGCCTTTCATTTCATTAATGAAATCTTCTTTTTTCAGTTGCCCTTTGGCTATCTTCTCTAGTTTCAACTCCCATTCAGCTGTCAGCAAAGGAGACTTCAATTCATCCGGTACTAATTCAAGCAACTGTTTTCCTTTGTTCGTGACATGGATGTCTTTCCCACGCTTTTCAATTAGGAAGGAGTTGAAGAGTTTGTCGATAATATCAGCACGTGTGGCGACCGTCCCGAGTCCACCTGTGGATTTCAATGTATCTGCCAATTTCTTATCCTGTGTGCCCATATATTTCGTTGGGTTTTCCATGGCAGATAATAGTGTGGCTTCATTGAATCGGGCAGGGGGCTTCGTTTGTCCAGATGTTTCTTTGATGAGTTTGATGTCTAACTGATCGCCTGCTACGAGCTTAGGTAACAATTGTTCTTTCGTGTCCTGTTCAGTTTCTTCTTCGTCAAATTGGTTGTTATACACTTCTTTCCAACCAGCAGCCAAAATCGTTTTTCCGCGCGCTGTGAAACGTTCGTCTGCTATTTTTGCATGAACCGTTAATTGTTCGTATTCATGTGCTGGGAACAGAACAGCTAAGAATCGCTTGACGACTAGATCATATATTTTCCGCTCACGATCGGACAATTTGTCGAGTAATACGATTTCTTCTGTCGGAATGATGGCGTGGTGATCGGATACTTTGCTGTCGTCAACAAAAGACTTACTCGTCTTAATCGGTTTCTTCAGTATTTTATTCGTAAGTGAACGATATTCGCCTATGCCGACTGTTTTCAAACGCTCAGGAAGTGTGGCAACGAGATCGCTTGAAAGGAAACGGGAATCGGTGCGTGGATAGGTAAGTATTTTATGTTGTTCATATAATTTCTGCATGATGTTGAGTGTATCTTTTGCTGAGTAGCCGAACATTTTGTTGGCGTCACGCTGTAATTCAGTCAAATCGTAAAGACCTGGTGAGAATGTCTTTTTCGCTTTCTTCTCGATATTTTCAATTACAGCTTGTTTTCCATCGGATTTTTTGACGATAGCAGATAGTTTGTCACGGTCGAATGAACGAGTATCACCTGTTTTTGCATCCTGCCACGTCAGTTTTAAGTTCGAGTCAGACTGTGCTTCGATGCCGTAAAATGTTTTAGGGCGGAAGGTGTTAATCTCTTCTTCACGCTGTGCAATGATTGCAACGACAGGTGTCTGCACACGTCCACAGTTAAGTTGTGCGTTAAACTTGGTTGTCAGTGCACGCGTGGCATTAAGACCGATATACCAATCGGCTTCTGAACGTGCGACTGCTGCTTCAAATAAATTTTCGTAAGCCTTGCCCGGTTTTAACTGGGCGAAACCATCTTTAATGGCTTTGTCTGTTACGGAGGAAATCCACAGACGTTTGATCGGCTTCTTAACCTTCGCTTTTTCGATAATCCAACGAGCAACTAATTCTCCTTCACGTCCAGCATCTGTACCGATAATGATATCTGCAACGTCCGTGCGGAGCAACTGCGCTTTTACGGCATTGTATTGTTTGCTCGTTTGTTTGATGACCGTAAGTTTCAAATCCTCAGGCATCATCGGTAGATCATCTAGTTTCCACGTCTTGAATTTCGTATCGTAATTCTCTGGATCAGCGAGCGTCACCAAGTGTCCGAGCGCCCACGTCACGATATATTTATCGCCTTCTAAATAGCCATTACCTTTTTTATTGCAGTTAAGTACACGGGCAATATCCCGTGCCACGGAAGGTTTCTCCGCCAGTACTACACTTTTTTTCATATAATGAACTCCTTTTTATATACATGTCGAAAAACTCCTCAAACAGATAAGGTTAAAGACCTTATGCTATATGAAGGAGTTACTTACTAAAAAGTGTAAACCAGACCGGAAGTTTCGTCAATTAAGGTGGATGCATACTTTCTGTGAGTTCATTGTATTAACAAGATGCCTCCTAAGCAGAGAACAGAATTCCAGATGGAGTGAAAATACAAGACTGAACGTATGATTTTTTTGTATACTATGAGTAACACTATAGAAACGAGGGATTTCAATGTCAGAATTAAAAGATCGTTTAATGGCCGATATAAGGACAGCAATGAAGGAAAAAGACACGATGAAAAAAGGCGTCATTAATTTATTGCGTGCAGGTCTACAAAATGAATCGATTGAATTAAAGCGCGAACTGACGAAAGAAGAAGAAATCAAAATCGTTCAGCGTGAGCTTAAGCAAACAAAACAATCGCTCGATGAAGGTCAAAAAGCCAATCGTGAAGACATCGTGGAAGCAGAAAAAGCGAAGATTGCGATTGTCGAATCTTACTTGCCGAAGCAAATGAATGTGGAAGAAGTAAAAGAATTGATTGCTTCATTAGGCATTCCACAAGACGCATCAATGGGTCAGACAATCGGTGTTGTAATGAAGGAAGTTGCTGGTCGTGCGGAAGGAAAGACTGTTTCGCAGGCGGTGAAAGAGTATTTGCAGAATTGAACTATTAATAAGGAACTGGACGACAAGTCGTGTACTTGTCATCCAGTTCTTTTATTTTTCAAATGAAGCCCGTAATACGTAAACCACATCGTATTCTTTTAATTCGTCCAAGGAGCCTTCTTTTTGTTCATAAAAATCGTTAGATAGCGTACTAGTCGGTGATCCTTCTGTCGTAGATGTATAGATAATACCAGCCAACAACATGTTATCTGATAGAAGTAAACCTTCTTGTGGATTGGTAGTAAATAGAGTGGCCATGTCGTTCATACTCTTTAGTTGTTCTTGATTGCGAACACTTGCCGAGCCTTTAGCGTCGCTTATGCTTGCGGAAAATAATAATTCTTCTTCGAGTGTTTGTGTGACCGTCAAAACGATGCTACCTTTCGTTGATTCTCCAGGCAGCGGAGTGGATAACTCGCTGATCGGTTCTGCAACCTTCTTACCTTTTTTGTACTTTTCTACCCAAAGAGTTACCTTTTTATAGTTTTGATCAGCTGTATAATCAAAGACAAATGCGATATTGGCAGCTGTTTCAAGTATTTGTTTTTCCCGATCCGTAAGTTCAGGCATCGTCAATTTATTCGTATCAGTTGCTGCACAAGCGCTGAGAAATAATATACAGCTTAAGAGCGCTATACTCATCCATTTTTTCATCGTATATGCCTCCTTATCTTTACATTTTATTATAACATTTTACAGTATTGTCTGAAATGTTCGAGTGTTGTTGTGTATTTTACAAGAAATATGTCGATTTGTGATAAATAAGTAATAGTTAACTAGAAATAATAAATAAATCGTACCCATAAAAAGAAATTGATAGGACTGTCACAGCTTATATACTGTCGTACATTCTTTGATATCAATACATGTATATGAAGTGGAAGTGACAAGTTATATTGAAGAGTTGAATGAATTCAGTAGGTATATTTCTTAAATGAAAATTAAATATAGTATTTAATTTTCATATTAATCTTTACTATTTCATAAAGAATGATAAAGTTGAAAGATAACTGTCTACTTGCTTGTTAATAAAAAGGTAGGCAAATGATAAAATGGAGTGGTAATTTTGATGAAAAATGCTGTAATGGAAAAAGAAAAACAACAAGAAGGAATTATGCAAATTCCCGAATGGTGGACTTGTCCAGAAGGGCATGAAGAATTACAAAAAGCTGCACATGCGTTAGGCAAGAAAGAACTGCTACCGCGTGCACTTATTTCTGATCAAGAGAAAATGTATCCGCGCGAAAGTTTACGTGAAGTGGCGAAGTCTGGTTATTCGGCTGTTACCATCCCAGTTGAAGCGGGTGGTCTGAAAGACGGATTCACAGCATTCGCAGTTCTTTCCGAAAGCTTTGCGCATTATTGCCCGTCTACGACGATGTGCTGGGTTATGCATATGACAACAGCGCATACAATCTATGAAGCGGGAACAGAAGAACAGCGTCAACGTTTATTGCCACGCCTGCGTGACGGGCAAATCGGTGGCCTAGCGTTTAGCGAAAGAGCGACAGGAGGGCACTTCTGGAATATCGGTAGTAAAGCGATACGAAAAGCAAACGGTTATTTGTTGGATGCAGAAAAGTCATTCGTCACAAGTGGTGGAGAAGCAGACTTTTATTTAGTTGCAACGACATCACCTGAAACAGATGATCCCGATAATTTGATGTTCTTGTTGGTAGAAAATGATCAGCAGGGTGTCGAAGCATTTCCGTTTGATGCAATGGGGCTACGCGGCAATGCAAGTGGTCCGATGAACTTTAAAGAGGTGCAAGTTGCTCTTGAAAACCGTATTGGTGGCGAAGGCGGTATGGGCTATTTCAATGACAACACGATCGATCCTCTATTCTTATTAGGTTCAGCAGCTTGCTGGGTTGGTATTGCACAAGGTGCTTTGAATATGGCAACAGATGGCGCTAAACGCAGGGTACACGCAGATACAGGTTCATCCGTTACAGATTATCAAGTGATTCGTCATGAGTTGGCGAAGGCGCAAATTAAAGTCGATAGCGCACGTAGTATGTTGTATCGTACAACAGAAGCGATGGACCGTTGTAATAAAGAAGGTAAGGAATTATCGGAGTGTTTATATCCATTATGGCAGCTGAAGACGCATGCAGCAGATATGGTGATTGATGTTACCAATTCAGCGTTGCAAGTGTCAGGTGGCCGTGGTTATATGACGGGTCAGGTAGAGAAGTTTGTCCGTGACGGGCGTGCTGGTGCTATTATGGGGCCGACAAACGAAGTGTTGCGTGAGTGGATTGGCCGTACCATGATAGAAGTACCTTGGATGGATTAATTGAATACAATTAAACAGTCACCGGCAGAGTATATCTGCGGGTGACTGTTTGTGGTTTTTATAGATAAATATCGTCGTGCGTAGGCGAGTATTGTGCGATTTTGCTCATTAATCCGTATAAAGCGCTCTACGTGTTCGGTTAACTGCTCTAAGAGGGTGTCCAAGCGCTCTATCAGGCACCACAAACGCTCATACCTGCCATGTAACCGCTCAATACGTACAACGATCAAACTGTAAGCGCTACTCCAACAACCCTTGTTCTCTCAAAAATGCCTCTGCTACTTTTTTCGCGTTAGCACCTTCCGCGTTCACTTGATAATTCATTTCACGCATTTCCTCGTCCGTTACGATTCCAGCAAGGCTATTTAACGCATCCTCAAGTTCGGGATACTTCATCAACGTATCTTTTCGAAGCAATGGTGCGCCTTGATACGGAGGGAACAGTTCTTTGTCGTCTTTGAGAACTGACAAATCATATTCGCGTAGCTCGCTATCAGTCGAATAGGCGTCCATCAAGTTGATTTCGCCAGTCTCTATAGCTTGATAGCGCAGCTTCGGTTCCATCGTTTGGATGGAAGGGAACGTAATGTCATAAAGCTTTTGAATGCCGAGGTATCCATCTTCCCGGTCATTAAATTCGAGAGTGAAGCCCGCTTTTACAGCCTGTTCAACTGCGGCTAGATCAGAAATTGTTTTGAGTCCGTACTCTTCTTGGAATGCTTTGGAAACGGCAAGAGTATACGTATTATTGAAAGACATCGGTGTCAGGAATGTCATATTAAATTGTTCATCTAATCCTTTTCGAGCTTGCTCATACACTTCGTCACGGTCGTTGCTGACAGCTTTATCCTTCAAGAACTCGGATATAGCCGTACCTGTAAACTCAGGGTACAAATCGATGCTTCCTGATTTCAGTGCATTGAAGACGAATGACGTTTTACCGAGACCTGGTTTTAATTCCACAGAGAGATCAGTTTGGTCTTCAATTAATAGTTTGTACATGTTAATAAGAATTTCGGGTTCTGCGCCAAGCTTGGCACCAATGACTATTTCTTGTTTGGAGTTACCGCCTATGAATGGAGCCGCAATCATCAAGACCGCTACAATAACGAAAGTTACAAATGCGGTAATCGCTTTTCTGAACGAAAGACCTTCGAATGTCTTTAGTAGGAAATCGAAGAATAGTGCAAGTAATGCTGCAGGGATAGCGCCTAGCACGATTAATGATGGATTATTACGATCGATTCCAAGTAAGATCAATTCACCTAAGCCACCAGCGCCAATCAAAGCAGCTAATGTTGCGGTTCCGACGATTAGTACCATGGAAGTACGAATACCTGCCATGATAATTGGCATTGCTAGCGGTAATTCGACTTTCATCAGCCTTTTTCGGGTATTCATTCCCATCGCAGTCGCTGCTTCTTTAAGTGAAGGGTCGACCTCTTTAATGCCCGTATATGTATTGCGCAAGATAGGCAACAACGCATAGACGACTAACGCTATAATTGCAGGTACTTTTCCTATACCGAATAAGGGAATCAATAGACCGAGCAGCGCAAGAGAAGGGATTGTCTGCAATACAGCACTTGCGCCAATGACAGATTCCGCCATTTTTCGCCGATTTGTCAAATAGATGCCAAGTGGAACAGCAATCAACACGGCAATTAATAAGGAGATTAATGAAATTTGAATATGTTCGATCAGAGCTTCTAGTAATTGACCACGCCGATTTTGAAGAACATCTAGAAAACTATTCATTAGATATTCCTCCTTTCAGTGACTGCTCCGCTAGGAAATGTAGAATTCCTTTTCGGGTAACCATACCAATAACTTGTCCATTTTGTTTAATCGCAACTTGATCTTCAGAAGCTAAGAACTGCAAGAGTGGTCCCCATTCAGAATCAATGGGAATTGCAAAAGACAGTGATAGATCTGTCGGGATTTCTTCTATATGATCCGCAATAGAAAATGTGCGGGCCGCAGCTGATGCTGTAAATTCACGCACGAACGGTGATGCAGGTTTGGTGAGAATTTCTTGCGGTGTTGCAACTTGCTCAATTTTACCTTCATTCATGATACAGACACGATCGCCTAATTTAAATGCTTCCTGTAGATCATGCGTAACAAATACAATAGTCTTTTGAATTCTATGCTGTAAGTCCAGCAGATCATCCTGAAGTTTCAAGCGACTAATTGGATCCAGTGCGCTGAATGGTTCATCCATTAATAGAATATCTGGGTCTGCCGCCAGTGCGCGTACAACGCCTACTCGCTGTTGCTGACCGCCTGACAATTCATTCGGTTTACGCTTTCGGTACACTTCGGGATCTAATCCGACCATTTCAAGTAGTTCCGTTATACGTGCGCGGATATCTTTCTTTTTCCACCCTACCAGTTCAGGGACAATTGCAATGTTTTCTTCGATTGTCATATGCGGAAACAAGGCGATTTGTTGTAATACATAGCCGATTTGCCAACGAAGCTCATGGATTGGATAATCACTGATTCGCTTGCCA
Organism: Sporosarcina ureae; assembly: GCF_002101375.1. GTDB lineage: Bacteria > Bacillota > Bacilli > Bacillales_A > Planococcaceae > Sporosarcina > Sporosarcina ureae_B. The sequence goes on from NZ_CP015207.1 coordinate 2,070,844, forward strand.
TCGAGCCAAATCGTACCTTTTGTAAGTGGAATCAGTCGGTTGATCATCTTAAGCGTAGTGGTCTTCCCGCAACCACTTGGTCCCACTAGTACAAGAAACTCCCCGCGCTGAATTTCTAAATTCACTGATTCCACGACTAAGCGTGACATATCATAACTCTTTGAAACATCTTCAAAACGAATCATCGAATCCCTCCCTTTTTATTATGATTTTCACATAGTGTCAGAAAAATAGGAAGTTATATCCCTTTAAAAAGAATAACGCATTGTAATATACCGTTCATTCTCCGTTCATCTTCGTAAGATAATATATGAGTATAAAGAATAAAAACGGAGGCGTTAATATGAAAATCGCATGGAAAGAAATGAAGAAGAGTAAAACTAAGTTTCTAATTCTCGGGTCCATTATATTCCTCGTCAGCTTCTTGACGTTTATTATTTCAGGACTGGCAAACGGATTATCACAGGATAATGCAGCGCTGATAAAAGATTTACCGGAAGGACAATTTTATTTAAGTAAGGATGCAGACGAGACCTACAATCTTTCAAAAATAGATGAAGAAGTTCAAAAGCAAATACTCATTGACCGTCCCGATGCAACTGCATTTTCGGTTCAGATGGGATTCGTCAATGACGCAAAAGATAAGCAGCACAGTGTGGCATTCGTTGCTTCTACTGATTCCGAGCTATTTGAAAACGTCAAAGATGGAGAAATTGTTCTGGATAGTTCTTTAAAAGAAGATGGAATTCAAGTTGGTGACGTCTTAACGAATAATCAATTCAGTGGAGAGTTCGTTGTTAAAGGGTTTGTTGATCAACAAAAGTACAGTCACGCACCCGTTGCTTTCATCGGGATGACGAACTATCAGGAAATCTATCGAGTGATGGAAATGCAGACAATTTTCATCCCAGGTAAAGATGCACCAACACTAAGCGCATTAGATTCATTTTCAAATAAAGAGTTTTTAAATGCAATTCCAAGTTACAGTGCAGAGCAGATGTCATTGAATATGATCGTCTGGTTCCTAGTCATAATCAGTGGTATGCTGTTTGCAATTTTCTTCTATATGATGAATGTTCAGAAGATCGGATTGTACGGCATATTGAAAGCGATTGGTATGAAGACGATTTCGTTATTCAAGATGATTTGGTATCAGATGCTAGTCATTACCGCTATTTCACTCGTATTGTCCATTGCGCTCAGCCAAGCATTTAGTTTAATTGCCCCTGAAGGCATGCCGTTCCACTTAACGATGGACACCGTATTGATGCTATCAGCAGTATTTATGGTAGTCGGTTTTATCGGTGCTACCATTTCAGGAATCCAAGTGAAAAATATTGAACCGCTTCAAGCGATTCAACAAGGAGAGATGTAATATGTCTGCCTTTACAATTGATAAAGTGAAAAAGACGTTTTCCAATGGAGAAATTGAAGAAGAGATATTAAAAGGTGTGGATTTATCGTTGAAGGAAGGGGAAATCACCGCGTTGATTGGCCCTTCCGGCTCTGGAAAATCAACTATCTTAACGATTGCAGCAGGTTTGCAAAGAGCATCTGGCGGCGAGATTTTATTTGAAGGGAAAGACATGACGAAGATGAGTCAGGAAGAGGTTCGCCACGTTCGTGCAACAGACTTCGGATTTGTTTTTCAGTCGTCCCACTTAGTTCCTTTTTTGACGGTGGAAGAGCAACTGCAGTTGATGCTTGACGTATCAGAAACGAAAATGAGTAAAAAAGAACAGGCCAAAGCAATAGATGAGATGTTAGAGTTAGTTGAAATGCAGCACCGCAAAGATGCTTATCCTTCTTCCTTGTCAGGAGGAGAGCGTCAACGTGTGGCGATTGCTCGTGCAATCATCCATCGTCCCAAAATCTTGTTTGCGGATGAACCAACTGCAAGTCTTGATACGAAACGCTCAAAAGGTGTGATGGAATTATTGCAAGAACTAACACGTACATTAAACTTAACGACATTGATGGTGACGCATGATGAAGAGATGCTACCATATGTTGATCGGGTTATTACGATGCGGGATGGTTATATAGTAGAATAAGCGAGACTGAGACATAACTATCTCACCCCGTTTCCCTGCACTCCGAAAGGCACGCTTTCCGAGGGGCGTGGCTTGAGCCGCTTCCTTCGCTATGCTGCGTCCAGGGTCTCAAGACGCACGCTGATCCCTCAGGAGTCGGCCTTTCTCCGTTCCGGTACATTCTGATACTCTAAAAAATATTTGCTGATAGAACAGAAAAAACGTAAAGGACTCATTCCCCTTACGTTTTTTCTGTTCTGTCCCAACCTCGTTTTCTTTTTGTCACAAAGTATTTGGGTTTTAGATTTGCTTATACAATAAGCTGTAAAGTTAAATGACACTAGGTATCAGCCATAAAATGGATAGACTGACATAGAGATGTGTGATAGGTTAAATAGGGTATATAGAAAATTATGGAAAGGGGGAGCGGACATGAAAAGAGCAACGGGACTAGCCCTAGGCTTTATCGTCATAGTTTGTTTGGTCGTCATAGCATTTATGGGCAACCAACTGCGTGTTAATAAAGACCAGGCATCAGAAACTCCGGAAGTAGCAGCGCCGACTGAAGAGGTTGCTGGGATTCAGCACAACCCGCCTTCAATGGATGACATTCCAGAGGGGAAAGAAGGGGAAGCAATTAAACGCGGCTTCGATTTATTCGATGATACGTCTAACGTATTACGTTCTGAGGCGGCAACAGTAGAAGACGGACTTGCACGAGTGAATGAATTGTCTTGTACAAGTTGTCATGCAGGTGCAGGAACAGACGAAGGTGTTTCATCCATGGTCGGAATGTCTGCAGTTTATCCGATGTACATCGGACGATCGGGTCAAATGGTTACACTAGAAGAACGTATTAACGGCTGTATGGTAAGAAGTATGGACGGGCAAAAATTTGCTGCTGATGATGAAGACTTAGATGCAATGGTCGCATACATGACGTATATCTCCGAAGGAATTCCAGTAGGCGCCGAATTAGATTGGCGCCATAAGAACTCTCTGGACGATTTACCGACACCGAACGTAGAAAACGGTGAAGAAGTGTATCAGCAATCTTGTATCGCATGTCACGGTGAGAACGGTGAAGGGATCGGTTCTAACACGGGTCCTAAACTTTGGGGTGAAGGATCATTTAACGATGGAGCAGGAATTGCACGTATGACGAAAATGGCGGGGTACATCCAGAACAACATGCCTGTTGGTCAAGAAAGTACACTCACTGATCAAGAAGCTAGTGACTTGGCGGCGTACATCCTATCAAAAGATCGTCCTGAATGGAAAAATCATGACAAAGACTGGCCGGACGGAGGTCGTCCGAACGATATCATAACGAAAGAACGTCGTGATCAAATCAAAGATGGAACTATCAACTGGAATGAAGTATTAGCTCAGCCAGAAAAGAAATAAGCTGTTCAACACGTCTGTCACATAAAGTGGCAGGCGCTTTTTTCTGTGGTAAACTAGTGGCATAAAGAAGAGAAAAGGGGAGAATGACTATGAAATCACCATTTACATTTACACATACAAAGCCAGTGAAGTCAGGAGAAAAACAACCTGCACTATTTTTACTTCATGGAATGGGGAGTCATGAAGAAGATTTACCACAACTAGTCAAAGATTTTACAGATACACATCATATTTTCAGTTTGAGAGGACCTATCGTTCATGAGCCAGGCTATGCATTTTTCACGATTGAAGAGGAAGGAAAGCCGGTTCGTGAAGTATTCGATAAAGTGCTCGTCTATATCCAATCATTCATTCGTGAAGCTATTCAGGAGTACGATCTAGATCCTGACCGTTTGACGGTCGTCGGTTTCAGTCAGGGAGCCGTACTTGCACAGGCGCTGGGTGTAACGTTGATCCCTTCACTGCATGGAGTAGTGGCGCTTAGCGGGTATGTACCTGATTTCGTCAAGAGTGAATACGCAATACAATCTGTGGAAAATCAACAGGTATTCATTTCCCATGGAGACTATGACTATGTAATTCCATCCCAATCTGGAGTGGAAAGCAAGGAGTATTTCGAGTCGCTTGGTGCAGACGTTACGTTTAAAACATATAATGACGGACATGGTGTAACACCAGAGAATCAACAAGACTTGGCGGCGTTTATTCGGTCGCTATAAGGAGTTGATCGGTTGAAGATCAAACCATTTTGGGCAATTATGTTGACGGTCGTATTGATTTGGGTGGCTAATTATATTTACGCAGAGAAGCACAAGCTTGAGCGTCCTGTATTCTTGAATCATTATCTTGATTTAAACTTGAAAAATGAACAGTATATACCGTTTTATTTTATTACGAATAAAGATGATACGTCTTTTATACAGTTCGTGGAGCTAGGCAATATTCGGGGAATTCCGGATCGTTTTGGTGAGAATGAGGGAGTAGAGGTAGTAGAGCAATTTGGCAGATATTCATTAAAAAGAGTGAATATCCAGTTCGATCCGGAAGCATTCGTGACCTCTGGTGAAACAGTAAAATTCGATAATATGGTTGTCCACTTTTCTGGAAACGAAGTAGCTACTTATTCAATAGGTCAGATTGTGTTTCAATATCAAAAAGAACAGTGGGACCCGCTCTCATTCAAATCGGGTTCGGTAGGAGAATATTCGGAAACCCGGCTGAACGCAAAAGAGGCACTGACGATTGAATCGGTCGACACAGTATTCGATGATGCCTTACAAGATCAATTTCTTATAAAATTGCATAGCGCAAATGGTGTCGAAACAGAGCAACTAAGGCCTGTATTGGAAAGCGATGAGTGGAATCATGCAAAAGGCATTGATCTACGTGAGATGAATTTACCTCTGCAATTAGCCGCAGGGGCCTGGTTGAATGTGAAAAGTTATGCGGATCCTGCATTGCATGCCGTATTAGACGTAAAGATTGATTTGAACGGTACGACCGAAGCGGGTGAATCGTTCGTTACTCGGGTTGGTCATCTCCACTATTATCCATATATGACGAAAGAGTCTATCCGGCAAGTCATCGAGGATCGAACGGAGGTAAAAGCTCATGAATAAAGCATTTAAGTTATTCTTTTGGGGCTATCTCTTCGTTTTCTTCCGATTGCAAATAGGGATTGATATACTGGCAGCACCAATTGGTTACTATTTGATTTATTCAGGTGCGCGACTACTAACTCAACGTTATCGGGTAGCCAAAAAAGTGGAAATCACCGCATTCATTGGGATGCTGATTTCGGTACCGGGGGTTTTCGTCAATCTTTCTGAAGTCAGTGATATGGGCTGGACCATATATGCGGGAATTTTATTCATTTGGAAAACAATCGTCGTCTACTACTTATTTGGTACGTGGAAATCGATTATTCAAGAACCTGGCCAAGCACAGTTGCGTAACCGCATAAACACGGCTTATATCTGGTACATGAGCATTCACTTTATGATGATGCTCATGACAGCATTCTCGCTAAATTTTGGAGACCATGCATTTTCAACTTTCTTCATTATTATCAGTTTTGCATTGGTTGCGATGGACGTCTTGTTACTGTTCCTCATCGCTTCATTGCGTAGAGAGAATTGGGCAGAATATAAAACCAACGAGGCTGGGACATAACTAGAAAATAGTCCGCTCCCCTGCGCTGGCGCTCTTGTAAGGTCTCAACATTCGCGCTAGATCCCGCAGGAGTCGGCCTTTTTCCGCTCCGGTACACTTCTGTATCACAAGAGTTACTTTTATAAATACGTAGTCAAAAAAATGCATGAAGGAGAAGAATGATCCTTCATGCGTTTTTTTGGTTTTGTTTCGGTTTCTTCCAAACGCATCAGCTCGGAACGACAATCACCGTCGCCTTACCGTTTAATTCACCCGTCGTAACTGTAGTCGCCTCTTCACCGCAAACCGCTGCAATATAGCCGGCCACGTCATCCCGAACAGTACTAGGAAAATGCCAAGAAACTGCAAAGCCGTTAACTTTTCGCCAAGCAACAACATCGAAGCTATAATCGCCACAGGCAACTCAACAGCACTCAAAATAGAAGACATGCCCGCGCCGACTTTTGGCACTCCGACAGAAAACAAGAAAATAGGAAGGACAATTCCGAACACACCTAAAATGGAACCATAAATCCACAAACCATCACCTAACATCCCGTTCCATAAAATCTCTGGGGATTGGAAAAATGTAATGACAATCGCGGCATAAAACGACATTAAGAACAACCGCGTCACTACGTCCATACCTGGTACGGGCTTCTGATTTGCTGTAACGAACGCAGCGAAACTAAACGCCGCGGCAAGTCCCCATGCCCATCCCTGCCATGGGATTTCGCTTAGATCAACGTCAATTAATCCGGCAGCTAAAATCGTTCCGCCAAATAGAAAGACAAGTGATACCACTTCCGAACGTTTGGGCAAACGCTTGGCCCCTACACATTCATAGAGCATTCCGATCCAAGTGAATTGAAAGAGTAATACGACCGCCAATGAAGCGGGCATATATTCAACTGCTTTCCCGTACACCGTCCCGGTAATCGCTGTGAATAAACCAGCAATTAATACTGGGAAACTTCCACGGAAAGTCGGTAAACCACGTTTGACTAAGATGAAAATAATAAGCGCTAAAAGAAATCCGGTATAATATTGGCTCGTCACTGCTTCCGAAGCGGTGAAGCCATCTTGAATTGCTAATTTAATAATCGTTGATAAAATTCCATAACTTGCAGCTCCAAGTACAACGAGCAGCGGATACATCCACATTTTCATCCGCATAACCTCCATTTCCATCGGATCATAGTATAGCATGAAAATAAGTTTTCAGACTGCACTATACTCACTGTATTTCCCGGGAAATAGCAACAAGTACTGCAAATAAACGAGGAAAAGCTGTACAGTGGAATTTTCACTGTACAGCTTTTAACGGTGAATCAGTGGGGAGCGCCGTAGTCATTCGACAAGCTGCCACCACTAAAACGAGGGGAGTGGTTGATTTTTTCTTTCATAAGCGCTTTTCGCTGATCGGGTAAAGAGATGGAATCGACCGTTTGCATATCTTCATGCAAATCGAACAAACTAACTGTGTTAGTCTGTAGATTTTCAGGATGTGTCTGAATCAGACGATAGGTATTCGGATGATAGTTAGGGCTTGGATTTTTCCTGGACGCCACGTCTTATCGCCTCCTATTATGCTTGGCGAACCATTTTTAGAAGCATATGTGCCAAAGAGTGTTGCTCTTCTTTAGTGCCTGAATCCCACAGTTCTTGTAATAAATATTGCTCACGGTTTCGCGGTTCTTCATGACGTGATAAATAATCGGCAATAAACTTTGTGGTTTTCGCCAATTGTTCATCACTCATTCCAAGGCTTTCACCTTTTTCTACCTTATCGGCTAGATACCCTTTAAAATGATTGAAGTTCTGCAAAATCTGATCTTTCTTGTCCTTACCCATGTTTGAAACTTCAGACTCCAGCTTTTTTTTCATTTCCACCAATCAACCACTCCTTTTCATTGTGATACAACTAGCGTGTACAAGAAGTGGAGAACTATGCACAGGAAGATATATGTAAAGTATTTCGAATTATGTGTGAAAGTGGTCTTCAATGGGTAGAAGTATAGCATAGTGTTAGTGATAGGGAGGTGCAATAATGGCTAATAAACAATATGAGGGCACATTTCATTCCGTAGATAACGTTCGTTATAAAATAACTGAACTAGAAGCAAAAGGATTTAAAAAGCATCACATTTGTGTAGTCTCCAATGTGCGAGATGACCTAAAAGTACTGGAAAGTGATCCTGAAATTGAAATAATCGGTATTCAGGAAGGATCGGTTTGGGATCATACGCGCCGTTTGTTCAACAGTAAAGATGAAATGTTAACGATTTTCATTAAAATGGGTTTTACAAAATTAGAATCCAAAACATTCTATAATGATTTAAAAGAAGGTGGGATCGCTTTATTTGTTGATCAACTGACAGATGAAGAACGAGCGCAATCTGTAGATCCACATGATAGTGCCCATCAGCAAACAGACAGTGGTGAAAATCTGGATAGTAATCCGAATGGAGAAGTAGGTAATCCTATTCCAAATAGTCCACGAATAGGTACAAATCAGTTGTAAAAAAGAAGGATCTCCCATTGTAATGGAAGATCCTTCTTTTTATATTGTATAGAAAACAAGTCCGCTGATTGAGCAGCAGACTTGTTAGTACATGTATTATTTTTCAGGATGTGATTCATCATCACTAAAGCGTTCTTTTGCTTTACCGATCTTTTCTTGTGTAGCACCTTTTGCTTTGTCCCATTTACCTTCAGCTTGCATTTTAGTGTTGTCAGTTAAATCACCTACGGTATCTTTTACACTACCTTTGACTTTGTTGCCAAAACCTTTTAATTTATCTTCTGTACCGTGATCTTTGTTACTCATACTATCTCCTCCATTTCGTTTGTTATTATATTAATTACCCACTTTTTAAAAGGGAAAACATTCAATAAATGGTCGGAATAATTACATAATGTATTGTGCCCACTATAAAATTCTCCATAAGACACTGAGTATCAATAGTAGAACTTCGGATGAATTTTTTTAAAAATGAAAAGCCGGAAACCTTCTGAGGGCTCCGGCTTTTCGGGTGTATACAAATGTCTGGCATTACGGATTACTGTTCATTCCTGAAAGGTTACTAATTTGCCCCATAAGCTTTTCCCGTGACTGCTTATTTCGCATGAGATAAAGTGCACCTAGTCCGACAGCTGTCATCGCCATTTTGTTCATTTGTCTAACACCTCCAAATGGTAGGATGGCTCTTTGTAGCAAGAATATACAATGGATTTCAATTTGTATTCTACAATTTTCTGTTAAACTTTTAGTGTAGTGATATAATTTCATTATTCATATTTCAAGGACTGGAAGTGTCATCATGAATTTACAAGCTAAATCAACGCTTCGCGAGCTTCGATTTTGGCGTATTGTCATCGGGCTGGGCATTGCTTCAGTGCTAATTTTTGCCGCGATGTATGCTATGCAGCCTTTGCTACCTATTTTAACAAAGCAATTCAATGTCTCCGTGTCCACTGCCAGTTTAGCTATGTCTGTTAATACAATAGGTCTAATCTTCGGTTTGGTGATTCTTGGGTTTTACTCCGACAGGCTAGGTAGATCCGCTTTTGTAAAAGTCTCAGTATTAGTAACGGCGCTTTTATTTATTCCGATGTTTTTGACGCATTCATTTACGGTCATCCTTGTATTGCGTTTTATACAGGGATTTGCGATGGCAGGAGTATTGGCTGCCGCACTTGCTTATATCAATGAAGAGATTAATGAGCGTGTAGTGGGTGTGGCGACAGCTCTGTATATTTCATTCAACGGTACAGGTGGAATGCTTGGTCGTTTTGTCACGGGCTATTTAGCAGAACGTTGGTCATGGGAACTGTCTCTTCAACTGCTCACAGTCGCAGGCGTGGCGGTATTTATCTTCTTACTATTCGTGTTACCAAAATCCAATTACTTCACGCCGAGTGTGGAGTCAATGAAGAAAGACATGGAAGGTTTCGGTATACATTTAAAGAATCCGGCTTTGTTAATTGTCTTTGGACTTGGTATCGCATTGCAGCTGAGCTTTACCGGCATGTGGACATTTCTACCATTCCATTTGACAGCTTCACCGTTTTCGATGACGCTTGATGAAGTTTCTTATATCTACTTCGCGTATGCATTTGGAATTATCGGCGCACCGCTCGCTGGTTCTATTGCCAGTAAAGCAGGTATGAATTCTGTTCGATTTATAGGTGTACTCTTGCTGGCGGTTGGCTGTCTTCTAACCATTCCAACTATATTACCGTTGATTATTATTGGTTATTGCATTATCTGTCTTGGTTTTTTCTCTGCCCATTCTTTAACTGCGGCATCTGTCAGTAAAGAAGCAACGCATCATAAGGGGAGTGCATCAAGCCTGTACCTGGTTTCTTATTATATTGGTATGGCGGCAGGAAGTACGCTAGTAACACCGCTTTGGCAGTTTGCAGGGTGGACGGGTCTCGCTATGTTTTCAGCAGTTGTGCCAGTTGTCTATGTACTATTGATTCGATTGCGACGCAGAGTGTTGAGTAAAGTGCAGTAAATAAAAACCAGATGCTTGGGATGAACCCCGGCATCTGGTTTATTTTAGTTTTTAAATACATCTGGTACTGTATGCAAATCGATGCCCCATAATATTGGAAGCAGGAAGTAGATACAAAGTGTCACGAGCAAGACCCCAACTATATTGAGCGCGAAGCCAGCTTTCGCCATGTCAGGAATTCGTAGATAACCTGATCCGAAAACGACTGCGTTCGGTGGGGTGGCAACCGGTAGCATAAATGCACAAGATGCTGCTACACCTGCTGCAATCATCAATGCATACGGATGGAAATTAAGTGCAAGTGCCAACGAAGCCATGATTGGATACATCATAGAAGCTGTTGCTGTATTCGATGTGATTTCTGTCAAGAAAATAACCAGTGTCGTAACAATCAAAATGATGACAATGAGCGGAACACCTTTCAACCCAATCAGTTGAGTACCGATCCATTCGGACAGACCGCTACTGACAAAGCCAGCTGCGATAGCCAGTCCACCACCGAAGAGAAGTAAGATACCCCAAGGTAATTTCACTGCCGTATTCCAATCCAGTAAGTGATCACCTTTTTTATTTACAGACGGAATGATGAACAAAATCATTGCAAACGTAATAGCGATGACACCGTCACTTAAGCCGTCAATAAATCTCGATAGGAAGAATGAGCGCGTAATCCATGAAAAAGCAGCAAGAGCAAAGACGATGAAGACCATAATTTCTTCAATGGATGGACGTCCAAGCAACTTCTTTTCCTTATCAATGACTTCGCGTCCGCCAGGTAATGTTTTGACTGGTGATTTGTAGACGATCTTCACTAGGTACCACCAAGTCAGTAAGATGAATACCCAAGCAAAAGGTACGCCGAACAACATCCATTTACCAAAGGATAACTCGATGCCATAAATTTTATTGATGGCACCAGCAAGCAGTGTATTCGGAGGCGTACCGATCAATGTCGCAATCCCGCCTAATGAAGCAGAGTAAGCAATACCAAGCATCAATGCTTTACCGAATCCAAAGTTTTCTTTTGATGTATCGATAGTCGGATCGTCCTTTAATGCGATTGTTACTTGTGTAATGATCGCCAAACCGATTGGCACCATCATCATTGCTGTGGCAGTGTTAGAAATCCACATAGATAAAAATCCGGTAGCTACCATGAAACCGAGAACGATTTTGTCCATGTTTGTTCCGATTGCAGAGATGATTGTCAGTGCAATTCGTCGATGTAAATTCCACTTCTCAAGCGCGAGTGCGATCATAAATCCACCCATAAATAAGAAAATCGTTTCATCTCCATAGGAAGAAGCGGTGTCTTTCATTTCCAAGCCGCCTGTCATTGGAAACAGTATGAGTGGTAGCAAGGACGCAACTGGAATCGGAATGGCTTCCGTAATCCACCAAACCGCAATCCATACAGTACTGGCTAAAATAGCGATACCCGCTGCGGATAAGTCTGTAGGTTTGAAAAACAGTAAAATAAGGGAAAAGAGTAATGGCCCAAGCACCAATCCAATGAGCTGTGTAGCTGAATAACTGCGGGAGTCCCTACCTCCACCTTCATGATTCACGCCAATCTTTTTTCCACCCTGTCCGCCTGTTGCCATTTCAGAAGAAGCGGGCGCAGCAAAAAAGCGGAAGACATCTTTAACTTGATCGTGTAACGACCAAAGACGATTCCAAGTCTGTTGTAACATTAAGATCCCTTCATTTCTACGTTGTATTTCTTGAAGAGTTGAAATCTTCAAAGACACAATCATTTTACCTATTAAATACAACTAGAACAAGAGGAGTTAAGACTTTTTCGCATAATTAGATAATTATTGTTACAATACAGTGTATAAATCGACGGTTATTATACAGCAAGGGGTATTTAAAAATTTCGACACAGGGGATTCAACCGCGTATAATAAAGTTAACTATGTAAGTTAAAATAGAGGGGAAGTGAGCATTTGACGAAAAAGGTGTGGTTTCAGGTAGGTGTTGGTATATTACTGGCATTGTTGATCACGAAATTCTTTTTAGAAGTAAATTATATTTTTAGACCGGTGGGTATCATTTTACAGACTATTATCATGCCATTAATCTTCGGTGGCCTGCTTTATTACATAACGGTACCTATCCAGCACTATTTGGAAAAGAAAAAAATGCCGAGATGGGGAAGTATCATAACGATTATGCTCATACTCGTAGCGGTTATTTGGATTTTAATCGCAATAATTGGTCCGATGGTCACGAAACAAGTGAATAATCTCGTGGACAACGGGCCCGCTCTCACTCATCAGATTGAGCAGCTAAAAGATAAAGCAATTAATCAAATGGACAATTTACCTGAAGGTTTGCAGGATTCTCTGAATTCAGCAGTTGAGTCAATCCAAACTTTTGCGGTAACATTCGGCAAATGGTTCGTACAATTTGTACAATCCTTCGTCCAAGCGGTAGCGTTATTGTTACTTGTACCGTTCTTCTTCTTATTTATGTTGAAGGATCATGAAAAATTTGCTCCGAGAGTATACAATCTATTTTCCGGAAAGCGACGTATATGGATAAAGAAGACATTGGAAGATATTGATCAGGTCTTACGTTCTTATATTCAAGGACAATTATTAATTAGTGCTATTTTGGCAGCGATTATTTTGATTGGTTATTCAATCATCGGATTGGAGTATGCCTTGTTACTAGCAATTCTCGCTTTATTCATGAATATCATTCCGTTTATTGGACCGTGGATTGCGGTAGCTCCAGCCTTAATCATTGCGTATTTACAGGAACCCAAATTAGTTATTTGGGTCGGAGTGGTTACGTTAGTCGCACAGCAAATCGATAGTAATCTCATTACGCCGAACGTCATGGGGAAATCACTTGATATTCATCCTCTAACGATCATTACAGTATTATTAGTGGCGGGAAGTCTTGCAGGATTCCTTGGTATTCTAGTAGCTGTACCTGCTTATGCAGTTGGTAAAGTAATTGTGCAGAACATCTATGAAATGCGACAAGAAATTAGTGAAGCGGCTACGAAGAATATATAGCGATAGAATCAGCCTCCTAGTCTTTGGACTGGGAGGTTTTTTTATGGGGATAAAAAAAGTAAAACAGTACATTCTACGATAAAAGAAAGGGTGTTGGCATATGCTGACGGAATTTCCCGTTATTCAAACCAATGTTTGGGATGCGATTTGGGGTGTTCCGGTTGTCCTAGTCGTGGTATTGATCGTCAAGTGGATTTTTAAAGTGTCGCTTAGTTGGCTTTCGACAGTTGCCACAGTCGTTGCGCTTGCGATATCTATATTCATCAGCCATCCCAAAAATTTGTCTGCCGGAATTTTCATGGGAATTTTTTATAGTGGTGCGGCTATGGGGATTATCTATTCGACTAAACAATCCTTCCATGCATATCGTAAACGTTAAAAGCAGGCCTTCGCATAGTGAGCGAAAGCCTGTTTTTTTAAGGTATTGGGCAAAATCCACAGCGCATTAATCCAGGTACATCTTTTGAGAAACAACATGTCTTTCGAACGGTGGTATTTAATAAAGCAGATGGTTGTGAACCGTTTAAATAGCTGGCGAAACGTGAGTGATCGGCGATACCTGTCCATGTGGTGTCGTCTTTTAGTATGCTTAAATCTTCGCTTGCTTCCATTTCCAATCCTGGGTCTGACAGTAGTACATGATATTGCCATAACCAGAAGCCGAAAATGTTTTCCCATAAAGTAAGGGGAGATACCGGGACAGCCGTGCGTAGCGACGTAATCACCGAATGTGCATCATCTAGTACACGTCTAATATGCGCTTCTCGGTCTTCGTCATCAATCATTTCCCAATCTGCGCTATCTATAAATGTGCTGATCGCTTTATTGCCGAACTCCTCTCGTGCACCGAACTGCAAGTCTTCTGCTGATCCATTCCACATTTCATCATACACAGCCAAATTATAGAGCTGCATGGCGAAAAACATGCCGAGGCGACGTACGAAAAACGAAGCTGCAACGACTTCATTTGGACTTTGGCTGACAGTTTGGGCAACTTGGACGATAGTTTGTACTTTTGAAGAGTCCAGTACATCGGCTAGCGTGAAGACTGGATGTACTGGCGGTTCCAAGTAGACACTGTAACTATTCAATTCTCTGATTTGGTCTGGTGTAAGTATAGTCATAGCTTCAGTATAATCAAACTACTTTACGGAAACAACCCGAACGTGACGCCAGCCCAACCAGTTTACTAGGCCTTTACATACTATAGGCAGTGAAGAGGTGGTGAAGAGTGGAGACTCAAGTATTGGCTCGCAATGAATCATTTGAGGTGGAACAAAGGGAATGGAAGTTGCGGCAGCGCAAAGAACGTGGCAAGCGATTGCTGACGATTGTGTCACCGTTGTTCCTGCTGGTGCTATGGGAAGTGATGTCGAGAACGGGTATCTTGGATATTCGCTTTTTCCCGCCGCCCAGTACGATTGTGCAAACCTTTTATGACATGGTTGTGAGCGGCGTGATGGCGAAACATGTTGGCGTCTCATTGTATCGGATTTTCATCGGATTTTTAGCAGGTGTCATTCCAGGCATCATTGTCGGTTTATTGATGGGATTATATTCTCCAATCCGGCATTTTGTTCAACCGATTGTCATGGCTCTTATGCCAATTCCGACGTTGGCATTATTGCCAATCATCATTATTTTATTCGGAATTGGAGATTTGTCGAAGGTTGTGACGATAGCAGGAAGTGTATTTTTCCCGGTTGTCATTAATACGGCGGCGGGTGTGTTGAATATCGATAAGATTTATTTGGATGTTGCTAGTAACTATCAAACGAGTCAGTGGAATTTCTTCTTTAAAATCGCTCTTCCCGGAGCACTTCCTGTCATGCTTGAAGGAATCCAGATGGGGCAGGCGATTGCGTTATTGACGATTGTGGCGGCAGAGATGATGGGGGCGACTTCCGGTATCGGTTATTTGATATGGACGTCCTATAAGGCCTTCTTATTACCTGAAATGTATGTGGGATTAATTCTCATTTCCTTTTTCGGTTACTTATTCTCGCTTATACTGCGTGCGCTTCAAAATAAATTATTGCCATGGAGGTGAAGGAAATGGAGGGGGAGCCAAAGATTACGGTGGATGGACTAATGAAAGCTTTTTATAAGAAACAGGGCAGTGTCATTGCACTTGAAGATATTTCTCTGACGGTAGCTGAAGGTGAATTTGTTTGTCTCGTTGGGCCGAGCGGTTGTGGCAAGACGACGCTGTTACGTATCTTGGCTGGACTTGAACAGCCAAGTGTCGGCAACTTTACGATTGCGACTGAGACGAATGATCGTCCGTTGCAATCGATGGTATTCCAAGAACGTGGTGTCATTCCATGGCTGACAGTACGTGAAAATGTAGCCTTCGGGTTGAAGATGCGTAATTTGCCGAAAGCATTCATTAATGAACGAACGGACTTTTATTTGAAGAAGACAGGGTTGGAACGGTTCGCTTCGCTGTATCCAAAGGAATTGTCAGGCGGTATGAAGCAACGCGTGAGTATAGCGAGAGCTTTTGCGAATGATCCCGAGATTTTACTGATGGATGAACCGTTTGGTGCACTCGATGAACAGAACCGCTTTATTTTGCAGGAAGAGTTATTGAGTATTTGGGCAGAGACGAAGAAGACCGTATTGTTCATTACACATAGTATTGATGAAGCGTTGTTGCTCAGTGATCGCATTCTGTTGATGGGAGCTCAACCGGGGAAAATCATTGAAGAAATCATTATTGATATGCCAAGGCCGAGAAAGATGGAGGATGTTCGGAAAGATCCGGAAATGGCAACAAAATTCATCGAGATATGGCATCATTTGCAAGAGGAAGTACTGAAATCGAGAGAATAAGTGATAAAAGGAGAGATGATGTGGGGAAATGGGTGAAGAAGGCGGGTTTGTTCAGCTTATTATCGTTCGTATTGATCATGGGGGCATGTTCTCCGAAAGAAGTTACGAAGCCTGTAACGAATGACGACAAGCCAGCATCGGGTGATTTGGCTCCACTTGAGAAGCAGGCGAAAGTATTTATAGCGGAAGATGGCGCGGCTTCTGGAGCTGGCTTCTATATTGCGAAAGAAAAAGGGTATTTTGACGATTATAATATCCGTGTAGATTTTGCGGATTTTGCAAATAGTGATGACATGTTGCCCGCACTAGCCGCTGGGGAAGTCGATATCGCGGGTGGCGTCTCCACTGCATCATTCTTTAATGCGATCGCCCAAGGCATTGATGTACGGATCATTGCGGATAAAGGTCATAATATGCCCGGTAAGTCCTACTTCAGTTTCGTCATCGGTAATCATATGGTCGATGAAATCAAGGAATACAGTGACTTCAAAGGAAAGAAAATCGCAGTATCGTCTCGTAACTCTATTGATGGCTATATCTATGAAGAGATGTTAAAGCATGCAGGTTTGACGGAAGATGATGTAGAGTATGTGCACATCGCAGACTTCGGTGCAATGCTTGGGGCCATTGATTCAGGAACGATTGATGCAGCATTAAATATTGAACCGCTTATTGCGCAGGGTATCAGTAAAGGTTTTCACGTTCGCTTTGGAGACGCCACGGATTATGCGCCTGAATCACAAATCGCCATGGTATTGGCTTCGCCTCAGTTCATGGCCAATGAAGAACTGTCGCTACGCTTCATGGCGGCCTATTTAAAAGGAGTGCGTGACTATAACGACGCATTCTTTAAAGATCATGGTAAAGAAGAGATTATAGACATTATGGTGAAACATACGGCGTTGAAAGATCCTGAGTTATGGGAGAGAGTGTTCGTGACAGGACTCGATCCAAACGGCAAGATGTTTATCGACGATATTAAGAAACAGTATGAGATGTATAAGGCGAATGGAGCGATTCGTGGTGAAATCGATTTCGATAAGTCTGTAGATCCGTCGCTTGTTGAGCGTGCGATTAAAGAAATTGGGTTGTACGAAGATTGATAATTGGTGGAGCTGTCCTAGAAGTCATGACGTTTGTGACTTCTGTTGATGGCTCCATTTTGCTGTAGAGAGGGGGATTGGCGTCTCGGAAAGTGTCATCTGCTAGTGCATCCATCTATTATGGGTGCTAATTTAATTACACGGCAAACATGCTTTCCTGACGTTTTGCTTTTACCGGAAAAGACGGTATTTGATGTAAATTCATCTACAATTAGACAGAAAAACATGCTAAAATAATATGACAGACTATTGGGAGTATGGTGAAATGAATGAGGAAATACATAGGTGAGATTGGGTTGACGTTCACTGCTATTATCTGGGGGAGCGGTTTTGTGATGAGCGCGCTCGCTTTGGAATATTACACACCGTATCAAATTTTAGCTGTGCGTTTTATCATTGGGGCTTTACTACTTAGTATCGTCTTCCATAAACGTCTACTTCGGGTGGATAAGTCGGTTTTATGGAAAGGCGCATTGCTTGGTGTTTTTCTGTATGGAGCATTTGCTTTGCAGACGGTAGGTTTGCAGTTTACGACACCTTCAAAGAATGCATTTTTAACCGGTGTAAATGTAGTGATGGTCCCGTTGATCGCGTTCATTTTGTATAAGCGGAAACTCGATACATTTGAATGGTTTGGTGCAGTACTGGCGCTAATTGGAGTGGCGGTTTTATCGTTGCAGTGGTCTACCACTATTAACATTGGCGATGTATTGACACTTGGTTGTGCCGTAATGTTCGCGTTTCATATTTTATACACGGCGCGCTTTGTCCGCTCAGAAGACGCCATTTTGCTAACGCTATTACAAATGGTTGTCGCCGCAGGGATCAGCTCGGTGACTGTTATCGTAATGGGCGAGACGTCATTCTCCATGGAGCCAAAGGGTGTAAGTTCAGTGTTGTACTTAGCTGTATTTTCTACGACGTTGGCATTCTTGATGCAAACAGTTGGACAGAAACACTTATCAGAAACGAAAGCGGCCATTATTTTATCGACAGAATCAGTTTGGGGCATGATTTTCTCTGTTGCCCTCGCCTATGAACTGTTGACGTTCCGCATGTTCCTAGGTGCACTCATTATCTTCATCGCGATTTTATTGTCAGAAGTTAGACCGCTATTATTGAAAAAACGCATTCCGCGGCAAGTTAAAGAGCATGAAATTTGAAAAAGGGTTGTCTTTCAAGTCTTCAACTGACTTTGAAACAACCTTTTTCTATGTTTTCTTTGCTGCCAATGAAGTTTGATAACTATGCAACGACATGCCTCCGATAATCACCAGCATGCCAACTAATGAAAGAGCACTCGGTACTGGCAAGCTCAGCAATAGCATCTCGCCAAGCATGGCGAAAATTAATTCGACGGACTGTGTAGCTTCGACAGCTGCCAGTTTCCCTTGATCATGTTGTACTAGATCCGTCGCCATGAAGAATAGTGAAGTGGCGATCACACCTGAACTGACCGAAACAATTAATGACTGCACGACTTGGCTCGTAGAGGGCAAGCCAACTGTCGCCCAAGCATAGAGAGCGAGGAGCAGCCAAATCGGTATTGTCATTAGTGTCATCGCGAGTACACGCTGGAACATATCGAGCCGGCCGCCGACCAAGTTCATCATCTTCCGATTACCAAGTGGATAGGCGAATGCTGCAATGATAAGTGGTAACGTACCGAGTAAAATGGTTTTAGTCGATACGCTACTAGCATGCGGAATCTGGATTAGCAGGACGCCTACTAAGATGACCAACGAAATTACCAATGATGTTGCAGGTATACGATGGCGGATTGTCTTGATTTCGCCAGTTTTCGTCTTCGTTTGGAACGTGAAGAAAGGGGCTAGCAAAACACCAGCCACAATCGTCATTTGCCATGTTCCTGCAACAAGCCATCCTGGACTATAGCCGGCTGAAAACGTTAGAGGACCGTAGAACAGAACAAATGCCACGAAACTCCAAATAAAAAAAGGCCATGGTGCAGCAGTCATTTCCCGTTTGATGCCATCCAATCCATTGCGCATCGCCACAATCACGACAAGAAACGGAACCATGAAGAAATAGCGCAGTGAGGCACTCCACATCCAACTACCACCGTCGAGTTCCATAGAACGATTCAGCACAAAAGTCACCGCAAAAAAGAGCGCAGATAAAACACCGATCCACATTGCTTTCATATGCTTAACCGCGCTGTTCTTGAAGTTTCAGCGCTTCAATGATAACGTGTGTAGCTTTCACCATATTATCTGCCGAGATAAATTCGTATTTGCCGTGGTAATTTTCGCCGCCTGTGAAGATGTTTGGCGTTGGCATGCCCATATAGGAAAGTTGAGAACCATCCGTACCCCCACGAATCGGTTCGATTTTCGGTTCGATATCGAGACTACGATAGACGTCCGCCATTACGTCGACAATTTCCATGACAGGTGCAATCTTTTCCCCCATATTGAAGTACTGATCTGTTACCGTAAGCTCCACGGAATGTTCTCCATATTTCTCCTGAAGGCGAGCGGCGGTATCTCGTACTAGTTGTTTACGCGCTTCAAAAGCATCGCGGTTGAAATTGCGTATGATATATTGATACGTCGTTTTTTCTACAGAACCATGCGCATCCATCAAGTGAATGAAACCTTCATACTGTTCCGTTTCCTGAGGTATTTCGTGTTGCGGCATAGCTCGCTGAAATTCTGCTGCGATCAATAATGAATTGATCATTTTATCTTTTGCTGTGCCTGGGTGTACATTCGCGCCGTGAAATAGTACTTCTGCGCCTGCAGCATTGAAGCTTTCATACTGAAGTTCTCCAAGCGGTCCGCCGTCCATAGTATAGGCAAACTCTGCACCAAAACGTTCTACGTCAAATTTATGCGGCCCGCGTCCGATTTCTTCGTCAGGTGTGAACCCAACGCGTACTTTACCGTGTTTGATTTCGGGATGTTTAACTAAATAGTGCATGGCGGTCATGATTTCTGCGATACCGGCCTTATCGTCAGCCCCTAGTAAAGTCGTGCCGTCCGTCGTGATCAGCGTGTGGCCTACGTAGTTGGTAAGCTCAGGAAATGCCTGTACGCTCATGACCGTTGATTCATTCAAAGAAATGTCTTTACCATCATAGCTGTCAATGCGTTGTGGTTTGACGTTCGTGCCTGTATAGTCAGGCGCTGTGTCGATATGAGCCAGGAATCCGACTGTTGGTAGTTGTTTGTCGGTGTTAGCGGGTAGTGTGCCAAAAAGGTAGCCGTTTTCGTCCACAGAAATTTCTTTTAGACCGATGTCGGCCATTTCTTTTTCAAGCACTCGCAGCAGGTCCCATTGTTTTGCGGTAGAAGGTGTAGTGTCCGAAGCAGCATCGGATTGAGTGTCGATTTTAGCGTAGCGGATGAGTCGTTCAATCAGTTCTTCTTTCATGTAGCAAGCTCCTCTCAAGATACGGATTAATGTTTTCATTTTAACAGAGCTGTGTGAATATTTCGCTTAAAATGAATAAAAAAAAGAACCGAGAGTTTCGGTTCTTGGAAATGGTGTAGGGATTGGGATTGGCGCTACGGAGGGGACGCGTTCCTGAGGGCCCGCGGTGAGCCAACCAGGTCGCTAGCTCCCCCGGAAAGCGTCCCCCAACTGGAGCTTCAATCCCCACGCACACCCTAATTGGCTTTCATGTTTTATGCATTTGGCTTACGATAATCAAGCAAATATATTAATCGTCGTAATGATGATCGGCATCGAGACGACGTCTATGAGGAAGGCGCCTACGATAGGGACGATCAGGAAGGCTTTACGTGACGGGCCATAGCGTCCTGTGACGGCTGCCATGTTCGCCATCGCGTTTGGCGTCGCACCCAGACTATGGCCTGCGAAACCAGCAATCATAACTGCTGCGTCATAATCCTTACCGAGTATACGGAACAAGACGAAGATTGCAAACAACGTGACGAAGATCACTTGTACAAAGACAATTAGCAACAACGGAAGCGCCAAATCCGCGATTTCCCACAGTTTGATGCTCATTAATGCCATCGATAGGAAAATACCGAGTGATACGTCGCCGATCAAATTGATGCTCGTCATATGAATCGCATCTTCTTTCACGCGGTCTACAATGTTTCGTACGATAACCGCGACGAACATTGCGCCCACGTAGCCAGGCATTACGAAGCCAGTAGCGTTTGAGAAAAGATCTCCTATCAGTGTACCGCCAGCAATACAAAGTGTAATCAGTAAAGTTTGTGTCATGAAGTTATCGGTATTGATTGGTTTTTCCAATGATTCCACGGAGTATGCTTCTTTATGCTCGACTTCCGTAGATTTTAAATCATGTTTATTGATCAAGTATTTAACGATTGGACCACCGACTAGTCCACCTGCTACGAGTCCAAAAGTAGCCGCTGCGATACCGATGGATAGTGCTGAATCAATCCCAAGGCTTTCTAATGTTTCCCCGTAAGCAGTAGCACCGCCGTGCCCGCCTTCCATGGAGACAGCGCCAGCCATCATACCGATCAACGGATGCAGACCAAATATATAGGACATGGAGACACCTATGACATTTTGGGCAAGGGCTAAGAAGCCACAAGCTGCCCAGTAAATCATCAATAATTTTCCGCCAAGACGGATTAGACGAAAACTAGCGCCAAGACCCACTGTGGTGAAAAATGTCAGCATAAATAAATTTTGCAGTGATGTATCCAACGTGAAACTCAGTAAATCGAAGTACTTTAAAATAGTCGCTAATAATGCGAATAGCAAACCACCGACAACAGGGGCGGGGATACAGAACTTCTGAAGAAAGCCGATTTTACGGACTAACATCGTACCCAGTGTCAGGAGCGCTAACGCTAGAAATAGCGTGGTAATTTGGTTTAGCTCAATATTTATGTGATTCGACCTCCCAGCAATGCAAAGATTGCTTCATTTGTAAGATAGGCCCCCAGCTTAACCGTTTGATTATGATGATCAAGTGACGGATTTATTTCGGAGATGTCGAATGAAAGGGTTTTCTTATGCGATGCAACAGTTTGAATGAAAGAGCGTACAATCAACGGGTCCAAACCGAAGGGGGACGGCGCACTTACACCTGGAGCAAACGCGGAATTCAGGACATCCGAGCATAATGTTAACAAAATAGCGTCCTGTTTTTCAATGAATAACTGTACTTTTTGTAAAGTATCGTCTAAAGGACTTGTCGTAATCTCTTGTTCTGTGACATATGTCACGTTTTTTGCATCGGCTTCTGCAAATAATGCTTCTGTGTTGCCGAACTCCTGTATACCTAGCACGAGATAGTCAACATTTGGATCCGAGTCAAGCATTTGCTTGAACATTGTGCCTGAAGATGGTTGATCTTCGTAGCTACGGAGGTCAAAGTGTGCGTCAATATTTATGACACCAATTCTTGCGTTAGGACCAAGGAAGTTGCGAACTCCTGTATAATGACCAAAAGCGGTTTCGTGTCCACCGCCTAAAATGACAGGAGCGGCATGATTTTGAAGGCTGTTTTGAACGGCTGCTCCTAATTCAGCTTGCGCTAATTCTAACTGGCCATCTTTACATACTATGGTACCTAAATCGATTAGCTGACAGTCTGCTGGCAAGCGCCAAGGTAGTTTTGCCAGTTCACTTCGTAGTGCATTCGGTCCTTCTGCAGCACCAAGTCTGCCGTTATTTCGACGTACACCTTCTTCGCAAGAAAATCCAATCAGGGTACAAGTCTTATCAGTATAGTTTTCCATTGATTCGGGAAATTGGATGATTTGGTGCATTCGAAATGCAGCTCTGTCGGTCTCACTATCTGTACGACCGGACCAGTATTTTTCATTTGATTGTATTAACAATATACTTCATCCTTTCCAACGTGATATTCTTACTATAATGGTTTGTACTTATTAATTCTAATACATGTTGTTCATATATTCATGCATAAAGGTTATAAGTGGAGGTGAAATGAATGGAATTGAAGCGATTGCAGTATTTTGTGATGGTGGTGCAACAGTCTAGTTTTTCAGAAGCTGCCAAAAAACTTCATCTTTCACAACCTTCGCTCAGTAAAGCGATCAAGAACTTGGAATGTGAAGTAGGATTTCAGTTACTTGAACGTACGACCAAACGTGTCCAACTGACAGAATCGGGTAATGTGGTTTATGAGCGTGCATTGAAGATTCTCCATGAGATAGATATTCTACAGCAAGAAATTAAAGAAGTGAAGTGGACAGGCAGTGGAAGTGTACAGATCGGTGTGATCGAATCAGTGAAAAATTGGCTTCCTTCCATATTACATGCATACCGCCAGGAGTTTCCATCGATGCATGTGAAGTTAATTGAGGTGTTAGACCGTGGGGATGTTGAGCGAGCGCTCCGTCAGTACGCTGTCCATGTTTGTTTGACAAATCAATATATAAAGGCTCCGGATATCGTTACGATTCCTTTGTATCAAGAGCAATTAGCGGTTGTCATGCATCCGGAACATCGATTGGCAAGCAAGGATACCATTACGCTAGCCGATCTGGAAGATGAGGCATTCATTGTTACGAGTGTTGGATTGCAAACTAGTCAAGACATTTTTGCTGCATTTGCCGAAGAAGGAGTGCGAATGAATATATGTTATGAAGTAGAGCGCTTTGAAACGATTGTGGAGCTAATACGAGAGAATATCGGAATTTCAATGATTCCACAAAAATATTTTGCACACGGACCCGATCCTACAATTGTAAGTAAAATAATACATTCGAAGACGTTGACACGTACAGTCTATCTCACGTATTTGAAAAAACGATATATGCCACCAGCTATTGAGATGTTAGTAAGCAATATGCAAATGCAACGTGACTCCTCTGTAAAGTGGAAAGAAGGAGAACTGGATGAATAAATGTTTATTCGGCATTTTAGTTGTCATTACGACTGCTTTAATGGGGTCTTCGTTTGCTGTTGGAAAATCGGATTGGAATATTCTTCACCAGTATTACTAGTAGCATGGCGTTTTACCATTGCAGGAGCCATCATGGTGGTAGTTGTGAAAGTAATGAAAAAAACCCATCCTAAAACAGTTGGAGAGTGGAAGTGGCTTGTCCTAATCGGTTCATTGCAGATAGGAAATCCCGAAAGAACGAGTGCGTTTCTGTTCCTAGCACCGTTCTTTGGGACTTTGTCAGGATGGATTCTGTTAGACGAGAAGTTGTCTATGTCATTGATTTTAGGAGGATTGCTCATCAGTTTTGGGGATATTCCTCGTGCACTGGCGCAGTAAGTGAGAGTTGAATTGCCGTCTATTGCCATAGACGGCAATAGGCTTGGAGTTCGCTGAGGAATGCTTGTACTTCCTTCGTGTTAGAATGGGTTCCTGTATAAAGAGTACGTTTGATTGGTGCCACTTTATAATCGAGTATGGTTAGTTCACCTTTTGCAAGTTCATGTTTGCAACTAAAGCGCGACAAAATAGCGATGCCTAGTCCACTAAGAACGGCTTGTTTGATGCTTTCCGGTGAGTCTATGATAGTGGGATTTACTAGTATGCCGTATTGTTTAAGCGATTGATCAATTAATGGACGGCTAGGATCTTTCGTGTCAGGCAAGATCCAATGTGTATTTTGCAAATCAAGGATTGATGAGCTTTTTGTATGTGCTAACGGATGTTTAATGGAAGCAAAGAGTAATAGTTCATCTTGCATAAATGCTTTAGATGATGGTAAATTGTCTAGTTCACTGCAACCGATGTCGGTTTTATGGCTTTTTAGTAATTGCGTAATTTCAGAAGATGGCGCAGTCGTCAGTTCCAGTCGTATGTCGGGATACTTCGCATGTAGGCGAGTGAGGACGTCGGGTAAAATAGCTTGCGAAATAACCGGCGAAGCGGCAATGCGCAAGTTTCCTTTTAGTGCCGTTGCTTGCATTGAATCTACCTCTCTACGATCTGTCAAATCAATCATCTCCAATGTGCGTTTATATAGTAAACGTCTTGCGGGTGTTATTTAAAATCCACCACAGGTTCCACGATATCTAGTAAATGGGCTGATTTTGTGTGAAAAAATAGCCTTGCAATAATCTGCAAGGCATCGAACATACAATTATAGAACTGTGTAATTTTTGTGTGCGACGACAGTCATGTTGGAAGCTGCTCCAATATTTTCTGCGTCTTCTTCAGAAATCTTCACAATGACGGAGTTTTCGAGAATCTTGTGTATAGTTCCGGAAACTTCATGTTCATTACGGTTGAAAGATATAACTTCGTCTACGTACCGTGATGCTACAAAATCAGAAACTGGACGATCTTTTCGTGGAAATGCCAATCGAATCAACTCCTTCAGTAGTGTGGAATCTAGTCTGTCGTAATTTGTCATTAAAATTAGACGAAAAGTACGTACAATAGCTTACTAGAACTAGTATAACACATTTTGAGAAATTAATCATCATACTAGAATTATGTCGAATGAGCAAGTTTTGCGTAGAATCATGTTTGGAAGTTGACTAGTGCCGCCGCCAAAGATAGGATAGTACGAAATACGTGCAAATCAATCGGTTGACATTATACCTGTAGGGGTATAATATAAAGCTAACGGTAAGGAGGTTGAACGATATGGAGTACGATGACAAAGTCAAGAATCGGTTAAAACGTCTAGAGGGTCAAATCAAAGGTGTCTTGCGTATGATGGAAGAGGGTAAGGATTGTAAAGAAGTTATTACGCAATTATCAGCCAGTCGTTCTGCTATTGATCGTACAATTGGTGTAATCGTGAGTTCGAATTTGATTGCCTGCATGGAGAATTTAGATGAAGCAGATGAACGTACGCATGAATCCATCATTAAAGAAGCAGTGGATCTTCTAGTAAAGAGTCGATGAGCAACATCGCTTGACTCTTTTTTTTATAACATATAATATACCCCTATAGGTATTTAAAAGTGGTTTTCCAAAAGAAAGGGATGAGAATATGACGGAGCAAAAGAAAACGACGATTGTATTATTTAGTGGAGATTATGATAAGGCGATGGCAGCTTATATTATCGCGAACGGCGCAGCTGCGTACGATCATGAGGTAACCATTTTTCATACATTCTGGGGATTGAATGCATTGCGAAAAGATGAACCTATTAAAAGTAATAAAAGCTTTATTGAAAAGGCATTTGGGAAAATGATGCCACGTGGAGCAGATAAAATGGGATTATCTCAAATGAACTTTGCAGGAATGGGTCCGAAGATGATTAAGCAAGTGATGAAAAAGCATAACGCGATGACATTACCACAACTAATTGATATGGCAGTGGAGCAAGATGTGAAGTTGATCGCTTGTACGATGACGATGGATTTACTAGGACTTGGTGAGGAAGAACTTCTTAAAGAAGTCGAATATGGCGGTGTAGCGGCTTACTTGGGAGAAGCGCAAGATGGTCAAGTAAACTTGTTTATTTAATTTTTTATGAAAATAAATACCCTAGGGTGTATGGGAGGAATAAAATGATTCAGTCAGATAATGTTTTAGATGCAAAAGGTCTTGCTTGTCCGATGCCCATTGTGAAGACGAGAAAAATGATAAAGGATATGGAAGACGGTCAAGTGCTCGAAGTTCAGTCTACAGATTCGGGTACTACTGCAGATTTACAGGCATGGACGGAAAGCGTGGGGCATCAATACGTCGGTCATGTGAAGGAAGCCGATGTGTGGCGCCACTTTGTACGAAAATCAGGTCGGGAAGATCAGTCACAAAAAGAATATGCGGTTACAGTTGATAACAGCCAGTTGATGGACCAACTGCAACAACCTAACGCTGTGTTACTAGATGTCCGTGAAGAAGCGGAATATGCATTTGCTCATATTCCAGGTGCCTTATCTATACCACTTGGCCAATTGGAAGAACGCATGGCGTACTTGGATAAGGACATGAAAATTTTCGTTGTATGCCGAACAGGCAACCGCAGTGATATGGCATGTCGAAAATTAGTGGCGAATGGATTTGAAAGTGTTACTAATGTCATTCCTGGTATGTCAGAGTGGAATAGCGAGACAGAAAATACAACGGGGGGTATAAATAAATGAGAACTATTCAATCAAGTGAAGTAGCAAAGAGAGTCATTGCGAAGGAATCTTTATTCATTTTAGATGTGCGAAATTCAGATGCGTTCAACGATTGGAAAATTGAAGGGGATCGAGTACGCCATTTGAACGTGCCATACTTTGATTTATTGGATGGCATTGAAGAAATTGAAGATCAATTGCCAAAAGATGAGGAAATTCTAGTAGTTTGCGCGAAAGAAGGTTCGTCCATCATGGTGGCAGAAATCCTTGAGGATGCAGGCTTCTCAGTAGGTTATCTTTCAGGTGGAATGAAAGCATGGAGCGAGCATCTTGAGCCTGTGAAGGTTGCGGATTTGAAATCGGGTGGCGAACTATATCAATTCGTTCGTCTAGGAAAAGGATGTCTCTCTTACATGGTCATGTCTGGCGGAGAGGCGGCAATCATTGATGCAACACGTATGACAAATGTGTTCACTGACTTTGCCAAGCAACGCGGTGTGAAGATTACAAACGTATTCGATACTCACTTGCATGCGGACCATATTTCAGGTGGTCGTCAAATCGCAAAAACCACAGGTGCGACGTATTGGCTGCCACCGAAAGATGCCGAAGAGGTAGAATTTGAATATGCTGCATTAGAGGATGATATGTCTATTCAGGTAGGTGATACGAAAATCGATATTCAAGCGCTTTATTCGCCAGGACACACGATTGGTTCGACTTCTTTTATCGTAGACGACAGCTATTTGATGACAGGTGATATTCTGTTCATTGATTCGATTGGACGTCCTGACTTAGCAGGTTTAGCAGAGGATTGGGTAGGCGACTTGCGTGATTCTTTGTATCGACGCTATAAAGAATTATCGAAGGATTTAATAGTCCTACCGGCTCACTTCATGCTTATAGATGAGTTGAATGAAGACGGTAGTGTGTCGGAAAAGCTCGGTGTATTGTATGAGCAAAATCACGGTTTGAATATTGAGGATGAAAGTGAGTTCAGGGAATTAGTCACGGGGAACTTGCCTCCACAGCCTAACGCATATCAGGAAATTCGCCAGATGAACATGGGGAAAATCGAGCCTGACGAGGAAGCGCAACGCGAGATGGAGATTGGTCCGAATCGCTGTGCGGTACGGTAAATAATTATTTTCATTCATATGGAAAACAAAAAACAAATTTAAAGGAGAAGATATATATGAGTACAACAACATTTTTAGATGCAAAAGGCCTGGCATGTCCAATGCCGATCGTACGTGCAAAGAAAGCAATGAAGGATATGCAAACAGGAGACGTTCTTGAGATTCATACGACAGATAAAGGATCGGTGTCCGACCTGACAGCGTGGGCTACTTCTGGTAATCATGAAATAAAAGATCAGCAACAAGAGTCTGATGTCTTTAAATTCTGGATCCAAAAAGGATAAACTGAGGATAGAGGGAATAACTGTCTCCCTCTTTCGTCTGGAAGAAGGGAGGACATCATGACTATTCCATTTATTATCACGATCTTCCTTATTGGATTTGTGGGCTCATTCCTTTCCGGTATGATGGGAATTGGTGGCGCAATTGTCAAGTATCCAATGTTGCTATTTATTCCTGCATTACTTGGCTTTACTGCATTTACACCACATGAAGTATCCGGTATTACGGCAGTGGAAGTTTTCTTTGCATCACTTTCAGGAGTTTTAGCGTATCGAAAGAGTAATTTGATCTTGAAACCACTCGTTCTCTATATGGGAATCAGTGTATTAGTTGGCAGTGTCCTTGGCGGTGCTGGTTCCAGTATGCTTTCAGAAGCTACCGTCAACGTGATCTACGGTGTTCTAGCTGTCATGGCAGCTATTATGATGTTTATTCCGAAAAAAAATCTTGACAATCAGCCGATTGATGAAATTACATTCAATCGTTTCATAGCTTCGAGTGCGGCTTTTATCATCGGATTGGCAGCTGGAATCGTCGGAGCTGGCGGTGCATTCATCATGGTCCCGATTATGCTCGTAGTACTAAAAATTCCCACACGCGTCACAATCGCTACATCACTAGCGATTACGCTGTTATCATCGGTGGGCTCGGCGTCAGGCAAGCTCTTAACAGGGCAAGTACCTTATGGCCCAGCTCTCGTAATGATCATCGCAAGCATCATCGCGGCTCCGATCGGTGTAAAAGTGAGCCGGAAAGTAAACACCAAAGTATTACAAAGCATTCTAGCCGTATTGATCATCGCCTCGGCCGTGAAAATATGGTGGGACATATTCTAATCAAGCACAATCGCCAGCACATCGTTCAACGAACATGTGCTGGCGATTTTTTGGTGAAGTCATAAGTGGAAACATCATTAAACTCACTTCTGATCTAGCAGGTGACTCCCGTTAAGTAAATGTGGAATCAATATACGTTACTACCATCGGCATAGTAAACTAGTTGATCAGCGTGGAAGGCGGCGACCGATGGATCAGCCCGACAGGTGAGACAACTAAAGGGAGCTTGCGACCTAGTTGGCTCACCGCGGGCCCATGGGAAAGCGTCCGCCTGGAACGCAGATCAACGGTGCCTTCACCTTTCTTACTTTCATTGCAAGGTATTAAAAGTGATACTAATTTCGAAACATTCTATTAAATTACCTTGCAATAGACTAGGAATAGCCGTATACTATTTTTCAACGATGGAAAACGAATAGACATACTCTTATCAAGAGCGGCGGAGGGATTAGGCCCTGTGATGCCCGGCAACCGGCAAAAGCAAAGGTGCTACTTCCTACAAACTTTCAGTAGTTTGGAAGATAAGGGAGGAATAAGCGAAAGCAGAGCCCTCTTCTTATTATGGAAGAAGGCTTTTTTCTATATATTGCTAATCGTCGTCTTGCGTTTTTCTTGTCTAGTCCTAGGAATTTCGATGTTCCATCAATACACGAAAAAAGGGGAATGGTTATGACGAAATTACAGCCAGAAACGATATTATTACATGGAGGACAAAAGCCAGATTCGGAAACAGGCTCACGTGCGTTGCCGATTCATCGTACGACTTCTTATGTGTTCAGAGACACGGAGCATGCACAAAACTTATTCGCTTTGAAAGAAGCGGGCAATATCTATACAAGAATTACGAATCCGACGGTAGCCGTATTTGAAGAGCGTGTAGCCCAGCTAGAAGGCGGATCAGCGGCAGTTGCCCTGTCTTCCGGAATGGCGGCAATTGCATTCTCTATTATGAACATTGCTGAAGCGGGTGATGAAATCGTTGCAGCCAGCAATCTCTACGGCGGTACATACAACTTATTCGCTGTGACATTACCCCGCTATGGCATCAAAGTGAAGTTTGTTGACGCGTCAGATCCAAAGAACTTTGAAGCAGCTATTACAGATAAAACGAAAGCGTTGTTTGCAGAAACAATCGGTAATCCAAGTTTGCAAGTTCTTGACGTAGAAGCCGTTGCGAACATCGCACATGAAAATGGACTTCCATTGTTAGTAGACAATACATTCCCGTCTCCTTATGGATCAAATCCGATCGAGTATGGTGCCGATGTAGTTATTCATTCCGCGACAAAGTGGATTGGCGGACACGGTACGACAATCGGTGGTGTGGCAGTTGATGCAGGGAAATTTGACTGGACGCAAGGTAGGTTCCCTGGTTTTACAGAGCCGGATGAATCCTATCATGGCTTACGTTACGGAATCGATACAGCTGCTGCAGCTTTCGCAACGAAATTACGTGTACAATTGCTGAGAGACTTCGGCCCATGTCTGTCACCAGATAGTGCATTCAACTTGTTGCAAGGTTTGGAAACACTTCATTTGCGCGTACCTCGCCACAATGAAAACGCACAAAAAGTTGCTGCATTCCTGCAAGAACATCCGGCAGTAGAATGGGTGACGTATACAGGTCTAGAAGATCATCCAACAGTAGAATTGGCAAATAAATATTTAAAAAATGGCTATGGTTCAATTATCGTATTCGGTATTAAAGGTGGACGCGATGCAGGAAGACAAGTAATCGACAATGTAGAAATTTGGTCTCATGTAGCGAATGTGGGAGATGCGAAGTCATTAATCATTCACCCGGCATCCACAACTCATCAGCAGTTGTCTGTGGAAGACTTGAAAGACTCAGGCGTTAGTGAAGAGCTAATTCGCTTATCTGTAGGGTTGGAGTCAGCAGAGGATATTATTGCCGATTTGAAGCAAGCAATCGAAAAAGTGGCAAACTAATATATGAAAAAGAACACCGTCGCTAGTGCGATGGTGTTCTTTTCTCTACTAACGCTTTATTCGTTTCTTTTCATCTTTTAGTGATTTGAACAGCGAGACAACCATCATAATGAGGATGATGGAGAATGGCAAAGCGGCAATAATGATGACGTTTTGCAGTGCATCCAATCCTCCGACATATAATAGAATGATGGCGATGGCAGATTGAATTACGCCCCATACAACTTTCAAATTATTTGGTGGAGTCAATGAACCATATGACGACTGCATGCCGAGCACAAATGTAGCCGAATCCGCTGAAGTGATAAAGAACGATGTAATCAACAAAATGGCAATGACTGATATGACGAATGACAAAGGCAATTCGCTGAACATCTCAAAGATTGTCAGTTCAGTTGCACTTGCAGCCAAGTCGACAATTCCAGCTTTTTGCGTTTCAATTGCTGTCGTACCAAATGCTGTGAACCAGATCATACTCAACACAGTAGGAACAACTAGTACGCCAATCATGAACTCGCGAATCGTTCTACCTTTTGATACGCGGGCAATGAACATTCCGACAAATGGTGCCCAAGCTATCCACCAAGACCAGTAGAATAGAGTCCACCCATTTAGCCAAGTACGATTTTCAGGGGTGAGCGGTGCAGTACGGAAACTCATACGAATGAGATTTTCCAGGTAGCCACCAATGGAATCCGTGAACATGTTGAAAATCAATAAAGTTGGTCCAAGCACGATCATGAAAATTAACAATGCCAAAGCTAAAATCATATTGGCATTGGATAAAATTTTAATTCCTTTTCCAAGTCCACTCCACGCAGATATAAGGAATAATACTGTTACCACTGCAATGATAAAGAATTGGGACCAGAAGCCTATTGATACACCAAATAAGTAATTGAGCCCGGCGTTTATTTGGACAGCTCCAAAGCCAAGTGATGTCGCCACACCGAAAACAGTGGCAAAAATAGCGAAGACGTCAATGACTGTGCCGAGCTTTCCATCTACTCGATCACCAAAAATTGGACGAAGTGTAACGGAGATTAATCCAGGTTGTCCTTTGCGGAATTGGAAATATGCCAATACTAAAGCGGTCATACCGTATACAGACCAAGCATGGAAACCCCAATGGAAAAATGTCGACTGCATTGCTTCTTTATAAGCAGCTTTTGTTTCAGGAGCTTCTGTAGCAGGACTTACTGCGTAATGCGAAAGAGGTTCGGCCGCCCCGTAGAACACGAGTCCGATTCCCATACCAGCGGAAAATAACATCGCTAACCATGAAAACATGGAAAACTGCGGTCTGTCATTATCCTTTCCTAATCGGATTTTCCCGATCGGACTGAATATCAAGAATACCGAAATGAAGAATAACATGGAGACGGTCAGTAAGTAATACCAGCCGAATGAATCCGAAATAAAGTCCTTAATAGCGGACGTGATTTCTTCGAAGTGTGTAGGGGCAATAACGCCGTATCCCACTGCCAATATGACGGCCACTAATGTAATGTAAAATGTTATAGAAGTTTTTTTCATAGTTCCTCCTTTTTTGAACGTAGTCTGAGAAATGAGCTAAGTACATAATCGAAACCGTAGAATAAAATTGCACACATACATTTGATAATACCCGTTTTGCCGCTCATGTAAACGCTGAAAAATGTCGGTTTATTGCCGGATTAATCGCAAATACAAATAAAAAAGACGAGAGAAATTTCCTTCTCGTCCAATATGTAAGTTGGTTCTGTAGTGTCATTCATGTACTTGCCCAGAATCATCAGCTTGTGCTTGTGACAGTATACATGAAACGTATGGGTGATTTCCACCCTAACGAATGATTTCACTTCACACAATAAAAACCATAGCCATGTTATACTATAGAAACGAAAGAAATGAGGAGGAGATTTTCGTGCAATATTCACAACCTAAGATGCTGCAGCTCGTAAAGCATAGCCCAGAGTTAAATAGAAAATTGAAAGCGATTATGAAAGAGCATGAGCTGGAGAAAAGCTTTGCATTGAAAGCACTTTATCATGCAGAAGTGAAAGACGGCGGAGTCTATCAGCGAGATTATCAGGAGCTATAAGTTTACACTCCCTTATATAGCGTATGAAGTAATAGATAGTGTTCACAAGAAGACTGATGAGAGATTCTTTTTATCGGTCTTTTATACTATTCATTTGAAATAACAAAAAATAGCGGGTGTGCTTGTGATATACTAGTTGTAAATTGAATAGAATATTTTGGTTCTTTGCATTATTGTAAAGATGAAAAAGGAAACAGGTGAAAATCCTGTACGGTCCGGCCACTGTAAATGGGAAGTATCTTCAAAATACCACTGGTGAAATACTGGGAAGGTTGAAGACGTGATGATCCATAAGTCAGGAGACTTGCCAAAATACCATGCGTTACGCCTCCCAGGAAGAGGTATGCATATTGTATCGGATTTACTAAGTCATTAGCCGAAGTCTGCCTATACATAGTGCCCTTGTCTCTTTCTGGAGGCAAGGGCTTTTTTACGTTCAATTTATGATACTAGTATGAGGGGGAAACCATTTGTTTAAGCGTTATGTATCTATCATCGCAAGTGTTTTACTAGCAGTAATGATGCTGTTGCCTGTCACAAGTTCAGTTGCTTTAGCTACCACGGATGTCCAACAAAGTGAAGTAAGTCCGCAAGCCACTAATTACATGGTAGATGTGGAAGTAGAAGGTTTATCGGGAGTAATTTTAAAAGAAGCGATTGAAGTTACAACAGGGCAAAATGCTTTAGAGGCATTGAAGAAAGCACTAGATAGTAAGAGCGTCCATTATACTGTTCAAGAAAGTGATTTTGGAGCTTATGTAACTTCCATTAATAATGAAGAAGCAGGGTCATTAGGTGGCTGGGATGGCTGGAATTATACAATAAACGGACAAGCACCTGCTATTGGTGCTGCTGCATATGTATTAAAAAATACTGATCAAGTGAAATTCTTTTACAGTCGTTGGGCAGCCCTTTCTACACCTACTAGTCTTGTAGAAGGTAGTAACAACCCTGCGATTACAGTGAATCTTATAGGTGATACTTTTACACCGGCAGCGCTAGAATCGGAATATTGGACTGTCGGACAATCGGGATTGACTATTTCTAAAATTACTCAAGACACAGATCAGCAAGTGACGATTCAATTGGAAGGCACCGTACAACATGAAAACTTCACGCTTAATGCTGCTAAAGCAACAGTTGTAGGAAAAGCAGCGGAAGCACTACACATTACTGTAGTGGCAAGTCAAACGCGTGTACCCGAAGCGATTGAAAAAGTTACAGATTACATACTGAGTAAATCAGTATCGAGCGAGTGGTTGGCAGTTGGTTTAGTAAAAGCAGGGGGAGCTGTTCCGAACAGCTATGAAGCCATATTTGATAATAATGTCCAACAACAAATTGTTGATAACTTAGAACGACTAAAAATAACAGATGCAGAACGTTTGACGATAGCTGCGGCAGCGATAGGGAGAGACCCTAAGAACGTCAATGGTATAGATTTACTCGATAAAATCTATAACAGTATAGATATAAGAAACGTAGATACTATGACACGCCAAGGAACGAATGGTTTGATTTTCGCATTGATTGCACTCGATACAAAAAACTATGAAGTTCCAAAAGATGCAAGATGGAATCGTGAAAAAATAGTCGCATCCCTTTTAAGTTATCAAAGAGATGACGGTGCATGGAGTTTATCTACAAGCAATACAGGCTCTGCAAGCTATGACATAACGGCGATGGCACTTATTGGTTTAGCACCTTACAAGGAACAACCAGCCGTCAAAAAAGCTATCGAGAAAGCCGTGACATTTTTGTCTAAAAACCAAGGTCCTACCGGCGGATTTGATGAAGCGTTCGTAGGCGGTATTTCTAGTGAAGCAACTTCACAAGTTATCATTGGTTTGACAGCCAATAACATCGATCCACAAGGTGAACAGTTTACAAAGAATGGCATCAACTTGATAGATCACTTGTTAAGCTTCCAAACAGAAAATGGCGGCTTCAAACATACTATAACGGGTTCGACAGATGGTATGGCTACAGAGCAAGCGCTTCAAGGTCTTGTAGCATTTGATTTATTTACAAAAGGTGAAGGCCGATTATATGATTTTTCGGATCAACCCGCGCGACTTGAAGTTTCAAGTCATTCAACTCTTCAAGGAATTGTGAATAATAGCCTTCTACATGTGCAGAAAAACAAAAATGAAGCTTGGTCTTCCATATTTATTGAAAATACCGAAATGATTGAAGGATATTATGTTGTGCAAGCTGGAGAAAAAGGTACCCAAAAAGAAACAAGGATTCCTGAAGGGGCGAAGAAAGTATTCATAGTAGATAATGATCGTCCATATCGCTATTTCGATGCGAAAGTAGTAGCACCCTCTCATGAGTTTACAGTCACATTTAACAAAGAAATACAAGATTCAAAAGAGAATCTGGATAAAATCTATGTAGAAGATGTAACAGGTAAGCGTGTGCCAGTTACCGTAAAAGCGAATGGTTTAAAAGCTACCGTTACACCTGAAACAGACTATCAGAAAGGGCAGTTGTATTCTCTAGTTGTGATTGATCCTGTCTCTACAGAAGGAAAAACATTAAAACAAGCAGCTCGACAACTATTCATCATTAAATAAGGAGGTATGCGTTATTTCTATTATTAAAAATTTCACAAAAGTAACGGCAGCATTCGCATTAGCGAGTGCCGCCATCCTCATGCCGGTTTCTCCTTCATTTGCAGAGCAACCGATGCCGATTTATGAAAATCAAGCAACGCAGACGCTACAGCATTCTATCACGATTTCTCCTACGGAAGTTCCGATGCCGTTGTCAACTGTGGCCGTAGAAGAAGGCGATACGGTTCTAAGCGCACTAAAACGCAGTGTCAAAGCTAATAATATTTCGATGTCATATCGTGGGGGAGAGCATGAAAGTGCATATGTCGAAGGGATCCAAGGCGTATTTGAATTCGATCGTGGACAAGGCAGCGGTTGGATGTACAGCGTTAACGGCATCTTCCCGAATCGTGGAGCGGGTGTCATCAAGCTGATCCCTGGCGATAAAGTGGAGTGGAAATATACGATTGACTTAGGTAAGGATTTAAACGCGGATCTGTTTCCTTTCCGTGAAGACTTGGAGCCAAAAATCTCTGTGTCAGGAGTTACATCGGGAGCAACAGTTACACAGTCTGCTCTTTCCTTCCAAGTAAATG
Organism: Sporosarcina ureae; assembly: GCF_002101375.1. Lineage (GTDB taxonomy): Bacteria > Bacillota > Bacilli > Bacillales_A > Planococcaceae > Sporosarcina > Sporosarcina ureae_B. The sequence goes on from NZ_CP015207.1 coordinate 2,107,357, forward strand.
CAGCGAGTTATTTCGGAACAGCACTTCAACCTACAGTAACTGTAAACGGCAAACCAGCAGTAGTCACAGGGAACACAGTAAATACCGTGTTGCAGAGTGGCGAGAACAACATTGTCTTAAAGGCAACGGATAAGAAGGATGATACGGTTACAAAAACAGTGAAGGTGACGTATGCACCTAATACTAATCCTGAACCGAACCCGTTACCCAATCCAGAACCTAATCCGAATCCACCACCAGAGCCTCCGGTAGTGAAGCCGGATCCAAAACCAGAACCAGAATCACCATCGATTAAAGATTACTCAAAGCTTGTCAATTCAGCGATTAGCCAGGCAAGTGCACAAATGCTTGCAGGCACAATCGACAGTGAATGGCAGGCAATTGGACTGGTGAAAGCAGGTAAGAAAGTACCTGCTTCCTATACAAAAGAATTCTATGAACATTTGCAAGACCAAGTGATTAGCAGGTCTGGCAAAGGTCGTATGAAGATTACGGATGTACAGCGTTTAACCATGGCGGCTTCAGCAATCGGTATTGATCCGACGAATGCAGATGGCAAAGGCTTTAACTTAATTGACAAAATTGTGAATAGCGAAAAGCATATGACGGGTGCTGATAGCCTGACATACCAAGGGAATAACGGAATCATTTTCGCGTTAATTGCACTTGATTCAAGAGATTACCAAGTGCCAAACAACTCGAAATGGACACGTGAAAAACTAGTTGCGGAATTATTGAAATACCAAAAAGATGACGGATCGTGGAGCTTGGCGACGAGTAAGGAAGGATCGACAAGCTATGACATTACGGCGATGGCATTGATCGGTATTGCGCCGTATACAGATCAGCCGGAAGTTCGTAAAGCGATGGATCGTGCAGTGAAGTTCCTGGCAAATGCACAAGGTCCAACAGGTGGATTTGACGAAGCATTCGTCGGTGGTATTTCAAGTGAAGCGACGTCACAAGTCATCATCGGTCTGACTGCGAATCAAATCGATCCGCGTATACCGATGTTCACGAAAAATGGCATCAACTTGATTGATCACCTATTGAGTTTCCAAACATCTGACGGCGGCTTCCAGCATACAGCAGGAGATAGTCGTTCGAATGCTATGGCAACCGAGCAAGCGTTGCAAGCATTAGTAGCATTTGATTTATTCACAAAAGGCAAAGGTGTATTATACAACTTCAAAGATGTACCTGTTCTTCCAGCACCAAAGCCAGATCCTGTACCAACACCTGATCCAGATCCGAAACCTGACCCGACTCCGACTCCACAGTTCACGGATATTACTACACACTGGGCAAAGGATTATATTACGCAAGCAGTAGAGCAAGGAATAGCGAGTGGCTATAAAGACAATACGTTTAAGCCGAATCAATCACTGACGCGTGCACAAGCAGTATCTATTTTAGTTCGTGCGTTGGATTTAAAGACGGATAAGAAAGCACCGTTCGTAGATACACAAAAGTATGCCGCAAGTACACAAGCAGAAATTGCAGCTGCATACCATAATGGTTTAATAAAAGGGATCGACGGTAAGTTCATGCCGACACAACAAGTGACGCGTGCACAAATGGCGCTTATGTTATACCGTGCGTATGAAGTGAAGAACGGTGAAGTGTATAAGTTCAAGCAAGTAGCACCTTTCCGTGATATTCATTCATACAATATGGAGGCTGTAAAAGCGATGAGCATGCTATATGATTTGAAGATGGCAAATGGAGAGAATGGCAAATTTATGCCAAGTAACTCTACATCTCGTGCACATGCTATGAAAATGTTAATAGAGTTTTTGAATACCAAATGATCACACAATCTTGCACACACGCGGTGCAAGATTGTCTGTCTTTATCGTATAGTATCTTGATAGGCTAGTGGGGGGAAGGGTTATGGGCAATGGAATACACGCAGTTCACCCTTTCGTGATGTTCTTTTATTATATCTGCATTGGTTTTTTTGCGATGTTCTTCAATCATCCGATCTTTCTGTTAGCCGGTTGCCTTGCATTACTTGCGGTCAATCTTTCGCATGATGGCGGACAGGCTATGAAGCAGTGGATGCCGTTGATGATGACTATGACTGTGCTCATCATTGTGCTCAATCCATTTATTAATTCAAGAGGAACGCATGTGTTCTTTCATCTCTTTGGAAAACAAGTGACGCTAGAAGCGATGCTCTATGGTGTCGTGACAGCGATGTCGTTGTTGATGATTCTTTTGTTATTCGTTTCGTTGAATCTCGTCTTGAACGGTAATAAAATATTATATATTTTCGCAAGAATCGTGCCGAGGACTGCATTTCTAATTATGATGTCCATCCGTTTTGTGCCTTTGCTGAAAAGGCGGTTGACTGAAATTCAGGATGTCCAACGTCTGAAAGGCTTGACGATGACACAGGGAACAGTACGTGAGCGTGCGAAGAGTGGGATGTCAATGTTACAAATTCTGCTGTCATGGTCATTGGAAGAAGCTGTGGAGACTGCGGATTCTATGAAAGCAAGGGGATATGGATCTGGTAAAAGGCGTCCATATATTCCATACCGGATGACGAAGTCGGATAAACAGTGGTTAAGTTATTTAATCGTGGTTTTCGTCATGTGCGTTACGGGTGGATTGATGGGCTATGGAAAGATCGTCATGTATCCGGAACTTGGTACATTGCATTTATCATTGCTTGACTTCGCGGTATTCGCTTGCGGCATGGCCATGGCACTGTTTCCAGTACTTGTAGAAGGGAGAGAACTACTGAAATGGAATTATTCAATTTGAATCACGTCTCGTTTTCTTTTCCGAATACAGATCAGCATGTGCTGAAAGATATTTCACTTTCTATTAATGAAGGAGAATTCCTCGTCATTGGAGGCGCAAGTGGCAGTGGTAAGACGACTTTACTGAAGGTATTGAAGAGGGAATTGACACCGGCGGGACAACTTGAAGGGGAAATTCTCTATAAAGGTAAACTGATCAATGAGTGGGAAGAGCGGCAGATGGTCGAGCAAGTCGGTTATGTTTTCCAGGATCCAGACAATCAAATCGTCATGGATGAAGTGATGCAAGAGATTGTCTTTGGATTGGAGAACTTAGGGTATTCTACTTTTGAAATGCGTAAACGGGTAGCGGAAATGGTGCACTTTTTCGGAGTGGAGGATTTGTTGAATGCAAAGCCTTCCGAGCTGTCTGGTGGTCAGAAGCAGTTGTTAAATCTACTGTCGGTACTACTTATGAAGCCGCGCGTTCTCTTGCTTGATGAACCGACATCACAACTCGATCCGGTGGCGGCAAAAGAGTTGGTACTGATGCTTGAGCGTTTAAATAAAGAAACGGGGATGACGATTGTATTAGTCGAGCACCGTTTGGAAGAATTGTTTGCAGTGGCGGACCGAGTCGTACTGGTGGAATCCGGTCAGATTAGGTATGAAGGGGATAGTCGCCAAGTCATTGGAGAATTATATATGGATCAAGCAACACATTTTTTTCCGTACGTACCTACATTCGCACGACTATATATGGAGTTTGAAGAGAAACCTGTTATTACGGCGATTCCTCTTACGGTGAAAGAATGTAAGCAGTGGATCGGTCGTGAAGAGCATGAAATTGCGCCTGTTGAAGCGCAATCCAATCGATCGAAAGAGCCATGGATACTCGAGATGGACGATGTGTTTTTCCGGTACGAAAAGAAAGCACCATTCGTCTTGAAAAGTTTTACGTTACGTATCCCAAAAGGTCAATTTTTTGCGATGGTTGGAGGAAACGGCAGTGGGAAAACGACTGCTTTACGCACGAGTCTCGGCAGTATAAAACCGCAACGTGGAAAAGTCCGCTTGAATGGGCAAGATATGCGGAAAATGAAGGATTCTGAGTGGATTGGAAAAATTGCCTACTTGCCACAAAATCCTAGAACGTATTTTGTTCAGCAAACGATAGAAGAAGAAATGCAGACTATTGGTGAGCGCTTGAAGCTATCCAATTTAACGGAAAGGATGCATCATTTGCTTGAAGCGTTCGGTATTTCCCATTTACGTACGCGTCATCCGTATGACTGCTCAGGTGGGGAAGTCCAGAAAGCGGCACTTGCCTGTATTTTGCTAGGTGAACCCGAAATGTTGTTCATGGATGAACCGACGAAAGGGATGGATCCGGTTTCGAAGCAGCATTTAGGTGAGTTATTGTATAGTTTGCAGCAAGACGGACTGACCCTTTTCATGGTGACGCATGACATCGGCTTTGCAGCGAGTTATGCACAACGTTGTGCCATGATGTTTGATGGAGAAATCGCAGCAGACGGTACGCCAGATGAATTATTCAAAGGCAATTATTTCTACACGACGGCGATCAATCGCGCGACGCGGGAAACAAAACAGCCTGAAGTATTGACGTATGAGGAGGCTGTGGCGACATGGGTCGTTCGCGAAAGTATTTACTGATTGTTTCTTTAGTATTACTGTCTTTACTTGTCGTTTCGATCGTCTTCTTTCATTACAGAGCGTATTTATTACTGAGTATCATCATGATCGCGGCCATTATGATTCCGTTTTTCGCTCGCTTTGAGTGGCGGGATGTAGGAGGAAGGGAAGTGGTCTTGCTGGCAATGCTTGCAGCGATCGCAGCAGTTGGGCGTGTTCCATTTGCCGGACTTCCGAGCATTCAGCCAACTTCCTTCATTATCATTATGGCAGGGTTAGTCTTTGGTGCGGAGTCAGGTTTCATCGTCGGTGCTGTCGCTGCTATTGTCTCAAATTTTTTTCTCGGGCAAGGGCCTTGGACTCCATGGCAAATGTATGCGTGGGGCATGATGGGAATGACTGCGGGACTATTACGTAATACCGTGTTTATGAAGACGCTTTGGGGGAAAAGTGTGTTTGGTTTCGTCTGGGGCTATATTTTCGGCTGGGTCATGAATGCGTGGGTTATTGTAGGGAATATTGAAGCACTTTCTTGGAAATACGTTGCCGGGATTTTTGCTTCCAGTATCTACTTTGATCTCGCGCATGCCTTATCCAATGTATTTTTCATTTGTGTATTTGGAGCAAGTTGGATGAAGATTTTGCAACGCATTCAGCGGAAGTATGGGTTGCTGTATGAGCAGCCAGATTAACTGGTATACATAAGACACAAAAAGAGTAGCCAAAAATGGCTACTCTTTTTGTGTGCAATGAGTAAAAAGCGAATGATTATATGCGATAACGATGCCTTCTCCTTTAAAAATCACGAAGGATTAAACGGTTGATTACCTTCCGACTGCTTGTTCTTCTTCGAGTTCGCATTCTTATTCTTAGCCGCATCGTTCTGTCCAATTACATCGAAATCGTCAGGACTCAGATCATATCCAAAACCATACTCCTCACGCATGTTCTCATTTTTCTTCTTATTACTCTTTTTGTTAGGCATGTTCGTCACCTCCATTATAGAAGTGTGGCATTCTTATTGGAGATTATACATCACCTATGAGCGGTTGTGACGTTGCATAGAGCGGTTGGATGTGTTCTATGAGCGCTTTTGTGGCATGATAGAGCGCTTGTCCATGTTCTATGAGCACTTGTGAATTTTTAAGAGCGGTTGAAGCAGTATAATGAGCGCAAATGAATTCATTCAAATCTATCTTAAGATTTTCTTCATATTTATCCTCAGTCTTTGTTAAGAGTAGGGTGGTAGAATGAAGGTATTAGTGAGACGGGGTGACGTATATGGCAGAGTTTACAGTGCTTGTAGCAGACGATGATAAGGAAATCCGTGAGGGAATTGAGATTTATTTGAAAAATGAAGGATATCATGTGCTGAAAGCGAAAGATGGTCAAGAAGCGCTAGAGTTGCTGGCGTTGAATGAAATCCATTTATTGATTTTAGATATTATGATGCCGAATATGGATGGGATCACGGCAACATTCAAGATACGGGAAGTACAGAATATCCCCATTATCATGTTAAGTGCGAAAGTGGAAGACTCTGACAAAATACATGGGTTGTCAGTTGGTGCAGATGATTATGTCACGAAGCCATTCCATCCGCTTGAACTGATGGCTCGTGTGAAGTCACAACTTCGCCGGTATGTAATGCTGGGGACGTATGAAGGACAAAAAGTAATTGAAGTAAACGGACTTGTCCTCAATGAAGAAGAGAAGGAGTTGACGGTAAATGGGACACCGGTTCGGCTGACTCCAATTGAATTCAAAATCACGGAACTCCTGATGAAACATCCAGGACGCGTATTTTCAATTAATGAAATATATGAACGTGTGTGGAATGAACAGGCATATAACGCAGAAAATATTGTGGCGGTGCATATCCGAAAGATCCGAGAGAAAATAGAAGCGGATCCGAAAAATCCGCAGTATGTAAAGGTGGTGTGGGGCGTTGGCTACAAAATTGAAAAATAGAAACGGCTTGGTTGGGTCAATCATTGCGATTACGTTAGCTCTGGGTAGCCTACTGTACTGCGCCTCCTATACAGTGGATCTTTTCCTGGACGGCTGGGAACGAGTAAACCTAGCGACTCATTACTTCGGACGAATTATTAGAGGAGGAACCGTGTAATGAACAAAAATATAAAATTGGCCATCTGGTCCGCACTCGTGACGCTTGTAGTGATCGCATTGCCGTCCATTATTCATTATGCGCCGCAGCTTGTTGGCAAGTCGTTTACTGATCAAGAAGAATTTACTTACAGAATGGAACAAGTATATGATAATCTGTCGACTACCGTACTTAATCCAATTGACCTGAAAAAAGCGGAGAAAGAATTAGTGGTTTCACGGGATGAAATTGAAGAGTACCGACAGCGATACGGTACACTTTCTGAACAGCTTGATAATATTCAGCAACAATATGATGAACGAATTACGGATGCGAAAAGCAAGAAAAATGAAACCTTGCTATTGGCTCTAGTTAAAGAGCGGAATATGAAATTGGAAGACATTCAAAAGAACTTTAAAAGCGATCATTACGTGGAAGACAAAATTCGTTTGGAAAAGGCAAATGCTTTAGCGCGTCAAATTAATGAGACAGAAAATAGCCAGGAAACGAATATTCCGATTGCCTACGATCTCGTTAATATTGAAACGGGCGAACGATTTTCTCGGGGAGATGTCGAGGTAACGGCACTCTTTCATCAAAAATTTACTGATGCAACAGGATATTTCAGGGCGAACTCGGCTGTGTATGACAATGGCTATTCCGATTATTCAATGGAACAAGACTCAATGTACACAGATGACGTAGAAGGAACCAGCACGGCGTATGACGATGACTACTTTGATTATTCAATGGAACACGACTCAACCTTCACAGATGATGTAGAAGGAATCAGCAACCCTACGCAATATTTCGAAGGAACAGTTATTATTCCTGCAGATGCTACAGTGTCAGGGGAAATGGCCAAGGAAAATGATCAATTCATTCGTGGAAAATATATGATATATGTATTGTGGATTCTCGGTGTGCTTGCTCTCGCGGCATTGTTTACAGTTATGAAGTTTCAGAAAGAGTGGGTGCTCCAGTCAAGATTCGCTACCACGTATTCACGCTGGAAAATCGATGTGAAAGTAGTCTTTTTACTGTTCACTACGTTTATTCTGACACTTTATTTCCAATCGGCTATCTACAATATCTTCAATCAGTTTAGGTACCTAAGTTTGGGGACAATCGGTAATATCACCGTCAGTTTCTTGCTGGTTGGTGTACTGTTTACTTCATTATTGGCGTTTCAAGTTGTTCATTTATTTATACTATACCGCGAACCTGGACGACTGATGAAGGATTGGCAGGAAAGCTTCACGATGCAATTTGTGAAAGATATTAGAGTCACGTTCAGCAATCGTACGATCGGTGTACAGTTATCGTTGTTACTGATGATCTTTTTCCTTGCCGGCATAGGCTTGGTTGGTGGATTCATGCAACCGACGCTCCTAATCATCTACTTTTTCTGTGTACTGTTTGTCGCACTACCAGCATTATTCATTTTCGTGAAAAAAACAGCTTATTTAACTCGTATATTGGCTGCAACGAATGATATGGCAGCGGGTCATCTGACGCAAGCGATCCCCGTCAAAGGTACATCACAGCTTGCGAAACATGCAGCGAACTTGAATAATCTTCGCGAAGGTGTTCGCGTATCGATTAATGAGCAAGCGAAGAGTGAGCGGTTAAAAACAGAGCTAATTACGAATGTCAGCCATGACTTACGGACGCCGCTTACTTCAATCATTACGTATACGGATTTATTGAAAGATGAGACGTTAACTGCGGAAGAACGCGCGAAATACGTCGGCATTCTGGATCAGAAATCCCAGCGCCTGAAAACGCTCATTGAAGATTTATTTGAAGTATCCAAAATGGCAAGCGGTAATTTAGAAATGGTGAAGCAACGTGTGGATTTGAATCAGTTGATACAACAAGCATTGGCAGAACACGCGGAAGAATTCGTTGATCAAGATTTGCATATTCGAACTACTTTACCTGAAGAGCCAGTGTTTGCGATGGTAGACGGTCAGAAGTGGTGGAGAGTACTTGATAATCTGCTCATCAATGTGTGGAAGTATTCGCTGCCTGGTACCCGAGTGTACGTCAATCTTCAGCAAGTCGGATCGAATGCACGTATCATCTTGAAGAATGTCGCGAAATATGAACTTACAGACAATACGGATGAATTATTCGAACGCTTTAAGAGAGGCGATGAGTCGAGACAAACGGAAGGTTCGGGTCTCGGGCTGGCTATTGCTCAATCTATTGTCGAGTTGCATGGCGGTCGAATGGAAGTGGAAGTGGATGGAGATTTATTCAAAGTGACGATTGATGTCGTAGGTGGGTAAATTGGTGTGGAGTGAGATGGGAGGAAATTCCTGTCTTACTCTTTTTTTAAAATTAAAAAGGAATTAGTTTAGTTTATGGCGAATACGGGTATGTATAGAGAGTGTGGTCTATTGATTCTTGGCTGCATGAAAGGGAGGAATGGTTATATGACAATCGTTGACGGAAAGTATCCAAACAAAAAAGATCTAACTCCGAAATTGGAAGAGATTAATGAACAAAAGGGTGTAGTAGAAGACGTAGTAGTACCAGACGAACTACCTCTTGCCGATCCAGCAGATTCTGATTCAAGTGTAGCATTTAGAGAAAATGCACAGGATGAAACGGGAGAACATAAACCCTCCGCATACAGTCAAAATAAATCACCAAGCCAAAATTATCATGATCTGACACCCGGTGAAAAGTTCCCGTATGGAGATCAGGAAGAATATAATCGTGAATACAACCATGAAGCGCATGACCAGTGGAATGAGCATAAGAATATTAAAAAGCAAGAAGAGAATCCATCGTAAAGTCAGCCTGCCTAAGTGCAAGGCTGTTTTTAGGTTAGAAGAAAGGGTGGAATGAATGGGTGCATTGCAACAATTCTACATGGCGAGAGGTTATACATTAAGTCTCATTAAACGTGCAGACGATTACGCGTGGGACGTTCAACCTGAAGGTTTTTCTAATACTGTACGGTGGAATGTAGGACATATCTATTCATTAACTGAAGATCTTCTTCACCGCGCACTGAATGACTACCCAGTCGATAAGTTAGAGTGGACTGAATTCTTCGCGCCAGGAACGAGTCCATCTACTTGGCCGAGTAGTCCTCCAGTTGAAGAGGAGTTAGTCGCTGCGATGAAAGACCAAAGCAAGCGTATATCGAAACTAACCGAACAACAGCTAGCCCATCGATTGAGTACACCACTTTCTATCGGTAAATTCATTACGATGGAAACTGTCGATGAAGTTCTGCAGTTTCTTACTTGGCATGAAGGTTTGCATGCAGGTTTGATTGATGGCCTAATTAAAGCGAATAAGTAAAATCCGATGTAGCTGTTCAGGAGATCGTAATCGATTTCGTGAGCAGCTTTTTGTGTTTGGTTAAAAGTTTGTTGTTTTGCTTGCGGTGTAAGTAGAAAGCCCATTGTCCTCACTTCGGCGCTGGTGGATGGCTTTCGTTAGATTGTGTAGGGAAGCTAATACACTTCATTCGCAAAAAATAAATGATTAGTATCACAATGTTGCTGTTTTTTTTGCTAGAAACACAAACTAATTCACTTTCCCACAGTAGCGCAGGCACAACTGCGGGGTAGGCCGTGGCCCTGAGACAACTGGCAGGCACTATCGCCAGCTGGCTCAGGGCTGGAGGCAATCCCCCACGTGCCTGCGCGGGTCGAGAAAGCATACGCTCACTAATTTTAGTATCCAACAGCTAGTCGAGCGACGTCCCAACCAAAAGTGAATAAGACCTGCAACCGCGTCGTTATTCTGCCAAATGCGTTTCTTAGTTGGGTAATGTAAAAAGTTCCTTGTTTTGCTAGCCTCTTAGCTGGATAGTGTGTAGGCCACTTCATTCGCGAAAAATAAATGATTAGTATCACAATGTTGCTGTTTTTTTGCTAGAAACACAAACGAATTCACTTTCCCACAATAGCGCAGGCACAACTGCGGGGTAAGCCGTGGCCCTGAGACAACTGGCGGGCACTATCGCCAGCTGGCTCAGGGCTGGAGGCAATCCCCCACGTGCCTGCGCGGGTCCAGAAAGCATACCCTCGCTAATTTTAGTACCTAACAACCAGTCGAGCGACGTCCCAACCAGAAGTGACAAAGACCAGCAGCCGAGTAGTTGTTCTACCAAATGCGTTTCTAAGTTGGGTAACATTCGCAATTTCCCGGTTTGCCAGCCTCTTAGCTGGATAGTGTGTAGGCCACTTCATTCGCAAAAAATAAATGATTAGTATCACAATGTTGCTGTTTTTTTGCTAGAAACACAAACTAATTCACTTTCCCACAGTAGCGCAGGCACAACTGCGGGGTAGGCCGTGGCCCTGAGACAACTGGCGGGCACTATCGCCAGCTGGCTCAGGGCTGGAGGCAATCCCCCACGTGCCTGCGCGGGTCCAGAAAGCATACCCTCGCTAATTTTAGTACCTAACAACCAGTCGAGCGACGTCCCAACCAGAAGTGACAAAGACCAGCAGCCGAGTAGTTGTTCTACCAAATGCGTTTCTAAGTTGGGTAACATTCGCAATTTCCCGGTTTGCCAGCCTCTTAGCTGGATAGTGTGTAGGCCACTTCATTCGCAAAAAATAAATGATTAGTATCACAATGTTGCTGGTTTTTTTGCTAGAAACACAAACGAATTCACTTTCCCACAATAGCGCAGGCACAACTGCGGGGTAGGCCGTGGCCCTGAGACAACTGGCGGGCACTATCGCCAGCTGGCTCAGGGCTGGAGGCAATCCCCCACGTGCCTGCGCGGGTCCGGAAAGCATGCGCTCACTAATTTTAGTACCCAACAGCTAGTCGAGCAACGTCCCAACCAAAAGTGAATAAGACCTGCAACCGCGTAGTTATTCTGCCAAATGCGTTTCTAAGTTGGGTAACATTCGCAATTTCCCGGTTTGCTAGCCCTTTTAAAACTCAACCTAAATAGTTAGCGCAGGTATAACGGCTATCCCCCACGTGCCTGCGCGAATTTGTTTTACTGCCGAAAAATATTCTGGTTTCTGTACCTACTCACACTCAGCCTTAAGTCTGAGTAAGAAATCCGCTATGGGACCGTCGGAGAAAGTGGGAATTCATTATAAACTAAGGATACAAATGAAGGGAGGACATCAACATGAAGAAACTTGGATTAGTTTTACTAGGCATTATAGCAGGTTTAATTCTAGCGCTAAACATAGGTCCAATCATTGTTTTAGCCGTAACAGGCGCGATCGCACTGGTTAGCTACCACTACTGGAGAAAGAGCCAGTCGATGTTCGCGAAAGTAGTCTGGATGACGGTTTTGATCATTAGTGTTATCGGCTCGATTTCAAATATCGGCGCATTCATCGGGATCATCGCGTTGATTGGAGTCTATTATGTATATCGCAAATGGAAAGACCGCAATGTAAACCCGAACGTCATATCTAATGACCCGTTCACAAACTTTGAACGCCAGTGGAATGAACTGACAAAATAAAAGGAGAGATGCACTATGAACGCATTTTGGCACAAATTGAAATATACAGTACAAGAAGAGTTGAATGGTTTGATGGAAAAGCCGCAGAAGAAAGAAAATCCGCTGGAGTTACTGAATCAGTATTTCCTAGATGCGCAAAAGCAAACAGCGGAAATCGGTAAGTTGCTTGAACGTCAAGGAAGACTGAAAGAAGAATTAGAAACCGAATGTCAGGACGCGGATTTGATGGCGATGAAACGTCGTCGTCAGCTAGAACTTGCTGAAGTGACAGGAGATGCAGAGTTGATCGCGTTCGCTCAAGAAGAAGTAGAAGCATATGAAGGACGAGTTGCCCGTTTGTCTACGAGTATCCAAGACGCTACGAAAGAATTGCTGTCATTGGAACGGAAATTTGAAGAGATGAAGCATCGCGTGAAGGATATGCGTGTTCGCCAGTTACAATTGATGGGCAAAGAGAATGTGACACGCGCGCAAGAAAAAATGGATCGATTCGTTAAGCCCGATCAGTCATTTTCTACGCTTGATGACTTGCATTCGTACATCGAAAATCTGGGTGGAAGAACGAGAACGCCGCAAACGCACTCGTCAATGGAGCAACGTCTAGATTCTTTAGAGAAATCTAACGCAAAATCTCAAGATATTGTGTAAACTATAAGAGGAAGCATCGCGCTTCCTCTATCGAGAAGGGAGAGTATGGAATGGCTAAGAAGGATTCTACTAAAGTTTCGGTATATGTGCTTGCTCTTTTGACGATTGCTTTCGTCGAATCCATGGTGTTTTCAAACGGTAATTTCATCTTCCTCCTTCTCGGTTGGGGATTTCTCGATTACGGTTATCGAAAACGTGGGAAATGGACAGCGATCACAGGAATTGTCTTTATCGTAATTGCACTTCTGACATTATGGAGTGTGCGGCTGCTGATTTTAGCCATTGTCTTGTATATTATAATGAAGCTATGGAAAGGCATACCGGCTAGTGAAGTGTTTGGTGATTTACAAAAGCCTCGAGTTAGACGATCGCAAGGTATGTGGAGAAACCGCTTATTTTCGATCCAATCGACTCCGTTCGCGACGTATGAGTGGGAAGATATTCATATGCAAGGGTTTTTCGGTGACGTGCATGTCGATGTGACCGATACGGTATTGCCTAAAGGGGCTTCGTTTATTTCGGTTCGGCAAATTTTTGGTAAAGTGCGTATTGAACTACCTTACGATATCCCAGTGCGAATTCATTATGCCACGCTGTACGGTGAAGCGAATATTTTAGGCAAGGCCCAAAAGCAATTGTTCAATGAAACCTTACAAGAACATGATGGCTATGAAACAAAGCGGCCGAATGATCCCGAGTTGATTATTTCGGTATTTACTTGGATCGGCGATGTGGAGGTGCGTAGAAAATGAAGGCAATCATTGGTCGCACCATTTTCTTGACGTTGATGTTTAGTTTGATCGTCGCGGTCTTTTTCTATTTGTTCATTGATGTATCGATTGCGGAATATCAAAGGTTGCTACTCGATACAGAAGCGGCGGATATGCCGTTGCTCGTTTGGTTGTTCACAACAATTTTCATCATCGGTTTAGGAATTGCTAGCTGGGTCAGCTTGAACAGTAGGATGAAAGAAAATATCATTACCGGAAAACTGCAGCATTTATATGCTAAACAGGAATTTACGAGCTCAAATAAAATGAAAAAACAGACGAATCGTTCCATTGAACAGCTTTATGAAGTACTCGAAGCACAGCGGAACAGTTTGCGTAAGATTACTGATGAGCGTGTCGAGACACAAGATAAAATCATTCAGGAACGGATCATTCAAGAACGCCAAAGATTGGCGAGAGAACTGCATGACTCTGTGTCCCAGCAATTGTTCGCGGCGTCTATGTTATTGTCGGCACTTGCGGAACAAGCGGAAGAAGGTCCGATAAGCAAGCCGTTATTGCAAGTAGAAAGAATGGTTCAACAAGCGCAATTAGAAATGCGAGCTTTACTTCTTCATTTACGTCCGGCAGCATTGCATAATCAAACGCTTGCGAAAGGTCTCGAAGAGTTACTGAGTGAATTGCAGGAAAAAGTGACGTTTGATATTACACATCGATTAGAAGATATCGAGCTATCTAAAGGTGCGGAAGATCATTTATTCCGGATTGCACAAGAAACATTGTCGAATACACTTCGTCATGCACAGGCGACGGAAGTAGAAATTTTATTAATCGAACGTGATGGATTGGCGATTTTGCGCGTGCAAGACAATGGCGTTGGATTTAAGCAGGATGATGGCAAAGGTGGATCTTATGGTCTGCAGAATGTGAAGGAACGTGCGATTGAGATCGGTGGCAGTTGTAAGATTGTCTCGGTACCTTCTCAAGGAACGATCATAGAAGTGAAATTACCGATTTTGAAAGGGGAGCTGGCGGATGATTCGAGTGCTGTTGGTAGATGATCATGAAATGGTGCGCATTGGCGTATCGACGTATTTGCAAATGCAACCGGATATCGAAGTGATTGCGGAGGCGGAAAATGGTCAGATAGGCGTTGAGAAAGCGCTGGATTTGCGTCCGGATATTATTTTGATGGACATGGTCATGCCTGTCATGAATGGCGCCGAGGCGACGGCTGCGATTATCGCTAACTGGCCGGAAGCGAAGGTCATCATCGTCACGAGTTTCCTCGATGACGATAAATTATACCCCGCACTTGAAGCAGGTGCTGTCAGTTATATTTTAAAAACGTCCAACGCAAAGCGGGTGGCGGATGCTATTAGGGAAACTATGCAAGGGCAAACGGTACTCGAGCCCGAAGTGACATCTAAAATGATGACAAAAATGCGCGGTGCCCAGACACATGCCTTGCATGAAGATTTAACTGATCGTGAGCTAGAAGTATTATTATTATTGGCCAAAGGTAAATCTAATCAGGAAATTGCGGATGAGCTATTCATTGCGTTAAAAACGGTTAAGACCCATGTCAGTAATGTATTATCCAAATTGGAAGTCCAAGACCGCACTCAAGCGGTTATTTATGCGTTTCAAAACAAATTAACGGTTTGATAGTCTATTAGTAAAAATTTCAACATAGTAGTAGATAGACGATAAAACTGTGGATAAACAGCATTTTTAATTAGAATAGTCTGAAGTCACGGACTTCTCCACAATCTATCCACGTACTATGTGTATAAGTATTCAGTTTTATGCAAAAACGAAAAAGTATGCACATGTGGATAAAAAATATTCCGCCGGAAACTTATCCACTATTTGTTACGTCATGGTAGACTGGGTAAAAGAAAATAGAATAGCAGAAGGGAAACCTTCGCGGAAAGAGAGTCATATGGAATTATTTGATTTAATAAAAGCGCTAATTTTAGGGTTTGTAGAAGGTATGACGGAATTCGCGCCTGTTTCTTCGACGGGTCATTTGATTATTGTCGATGATATGTGGCTGAAGACGGAAGAATTCCTTGGGAAATATCCCGCGATTACATTTAAAATAGTGATTCAGCTCGGTTCGATCTTGGCTGTAGTCGTTGTGTTTTGGAAACGGTTATTTAGTTTAGTCGGTTTGTATAAAGTAGATAGCGATGTCAAGATGAGCGAGCGTTTCAATTTGCTACACGTAATCGTTGGTATGTTGCCGGCTGTTATTTTAGGTTTTGCACTGAAAGATTTAATTGATGATTATTTATTCGGTGTAGAAACGGTTATTTTTGCGCTAGTTGCAGGTGCGGTGTTGATGATTGCAGCGGATAAATTTGGACCGAAAAATCCACGTGTACAGACGCTGGATCAGATTACATATAAACAGGCATTTACAGTGGGATTGGTTCAGTGTTTGTCATTGTGGCCAGGGTTTTCACGTTCGGGTGCGACGATTTCCGGCGGTGTGTTATTTGGGATGAATCACCGGACGGCTGCTGACTTTACGTTCATCATGGCGGTTCCAATTATGATGGGTGCGAGTCTTGTGTCGGTGTTGAAGAACTGGGAGTATATGTCGATGGATGACATAGGATTCTATGTGGTTGGTTTCTTGAGTGCGTTTGTATTCGCGCTGATTTCGATTCGCTTCTTCTTGAAGTTGATTTCGAAGGTCAAGTTGATGCCGTTTGCAATTTATCGTATTGTGCTGGCAGCGATCTTGGCAATGATTGTGTTTTTATAAGAAGTTAGACGACCTTTGCAGAATTTGCAGAGGTCGTTTTTTGTGGAATGAAATAGGATAGGTTGACGGGGATAGGGGAGGGGATTTGCGCTTCGGAGGGGACGCTTTCCTGCGGGCATGGCTTGAGCCCATGGGGAAGCATCCCCTATCTGAAGTTGCAATCCCTTCATACTCACCAGTTTACTGTTCCGGCTTTAAATTACTGTATACCTTTTTCCTACTTCTGCAATTTCCACCAAACCACTGAACGTTTTCTCTGCTTCGTTCAAAATCTCATGGATATTCCCGTGAGGTGGCAGATGGGTGAGGACGAGTTGCCCGACTTCGGCTTGCTGTGCAAGTGCACCTGCTTGGCTACCTGCTAGGTGACCCGGTGATTTGTCGAGGTGTTCTTCGTATAGATTGGCCTCGCAGAATACGATGTCGGCATGTTGCGAGAATGCCACGAGCTTGTCCGACCATTCCGTATCGGCAGTGAAAACCGCAGACTTGCCTCCTACTGTGAACTTCATGGCTAGGCAGTAGACGGGATGGATAGTTGGACAAAATGTTACGGTAAATGGGCCGATTTGGACGGATTGATTTTCTTGAATTTCGATACCTTGTGTTTGCTCTTTATACGTCAACTTCGCAAACTGTTCCTCGTCCTGCGCGTGCCCGTAAATAGGTAGTGGTGGGGAAGGGTGTCCAAGGTAGTACTGAATCAACCGGCTATATTGCAAGCTTCCTATGTCTGCGATGTGATCTGCGTGATAGTGGCTGATGACGACCGCGTCGAGCTGTTCCAGTGCGATATGATTTTGCAGGGAAGATAGTACGCCACTTCCGCAGTCGAACAGGCAATGGAATCCTTCGTGTTCGATGAGAAATGAAGAGGTGGCGCTGTTTGCTTTTGGGTAGCCGCCCCAGATGCCTAAAGGGATGATGTTCATGTGAATTCCTCCTGTTTGGTTATTTACATACTTTTATTGTAAGTGAAGGGTGAGGAAAAGTCGTAAAGTAGGTATTTTTTTTTGAGGTGCCGACTCTAAGCGCCACCTTTCACTTTTGGTTCATCTAGTTCAAGCGGCTAGGATCTCGGGTCATAAGCCGTGCCGGTCGTGAGGCAAAAGGCGCCTCAAGTCCAGCCCGTCTTATGCCTGCCGATCCTGTCGAGCCGCTTTCACTTTTGGTTCATCCAGTTACAGGTGGCAGAGTCTCGGGTCATAAGTCAAAGCTGCTGTGCGGCAAAAAGCGCCGCTTCGCATCTTCGTCTTATGCCTGCCGACTCTAAGCGCCACCTTTCACTTTTGGTTCATCCAGTTCAAGCGGCTAGGATCTCGGGTCATAAGCCGTGCCGGTCGTGAGGCAAAAGGCGCCTCAAGTCCAGCCCGTCTTATGCCTGTCGATCCTATCGAGCCGCTTTCACTTTTGGTTCATCCAGTTACAGGTGGCAGAGTCTCGGGTCATAAGTCAAAGCTGCTGTGCGGCAAAAAGCGCCGCTTCGCACCTTCGCCTTATGCCTGCCGACTCTAAACGCCACCTTTCACTTTTGGTTCATCCATGCGATAATAGAGAAAATACACTTTGAGGATGACGATATGAGTAAATTAGTTGAAATACAGTTAAATGCACAGGGCACGGTGGCTTTGAAGAAGGGGTATCCTTTGATTTTGAAGGATGCTGTGATGAGTAGTGAGATTCAGGCGAAGGAAGGTAGTTTGATTCGTCTGACGGATCGTTATCATAAATATTTGGCTACAGGTTATTATGGAATTCAAAATAAAGGAATTGGCTGGGTGCTGACTTCGAATGAGAGAGAAGAGATTGACTTTGATTTCTTCGATCAGAAAATGGCGACTGCGTTTGAGCGTCGTGACGCGTATATGAAAGATCCGAATACGACGGCTTTCCGTTTGTTTAATGGAGAAGGCGACGGAATTGGTGGCGTGACGATCGATTATTTCGATGGCTATTATATGGTCAGCTGGTATAGTGAAGGGATTTATGCGTTCCGTCATCACGTGTATAACGTGTTGGATAAGCGTGGGGGTTACAAAGCGGTTTACGAGAAAAAGCGTTTTGATTCACAAGGGCAGTATGTGGAACAGGATGATTTCGTTCAAGGGACGCCTGGAGATTTTCCGATCATCGTCAAGGAAAATGGCATGAACTTTGCGATTGATTTGAATGATGGTGCGATGACGGGAGTTTTCCTTGATCAGCGCGATGTACGTGAGGCGATTCGGGACAACTATTCAGAAGGTCGCGAAGTGTTGAATACGTTCTCTTATACAGGAGCGTTTTCGGTTGCTGCTATTTTAGGTGGCGCGAAGAAAACGACGAATGTGGATTTGGCGAAGCGTAGTGTCGCGAAGACAATCGAGCAGTTCAGTGTCAACGGTATCGATTACGAGCAGCAAGATATTAAAGTGATGGATGTCTTTGACTATTTCCGTTATGCAAAGCGTCATGACATGAAATTCGGACTAGTTGTACTGGATCCGCCGAGCTTTGCGCGTTCGAAGAAGTATACGTTTAGTACAGCGAAGGATTATCCTATGCTGATGAAAGAAGCGATTGCGGTTACGGAGAAGAACGGTATTATCGTAGCTTCCACAAATAACGCGAGCTTTAGTATGAAGAAGTTCAAAGGCTTCATTGAGCAAGCTTTCAAGGAGACGGATATGCGCTATAAAGTACTCGAAGAATCGTCATTACCAAGAGACTTCCGTACGCCGCGTGATTATCCTGAATTTAATTATTTAAAAGTCGTTATTGTGCAGAAGTTGCGTTAATTCGTCACAAAAAGTAGAGTGACAATGTCAATATTTCCTAGTACGATGGATTCAATGAAGTCGTGAAACGGGAGGTAAACATATGAAGCGAGTACTTGCGCTGTTGGCTGTGCTGTCTGTCTTGGTACTAACTGGCTGTTCCAATGTGTATAGCGAGGAAGACGGCTACCGCATGGCGATCATCAATCAAGGGTTCCCTGTTCCAAAAGAAGCTTATGAAGTGAAAGCAGAGGATTGCGTAGGGGAAATTACTAAATCGGCGAAGTATAAGTTGAAAGGCATCGGTGACTCGGAAGGCAATCCGCCAGATCATTATTTGCGTACGATCGAAGAATGGGGCTGGACGGAGATGCTGGAAGACCGCAGAGGATCCATTCATTTCTATGAGAAACAAGGCAAGATCATGTCGCTCAATATTAAAGAGAACGTCTTTGATGTATTTGAAATGACGAGCGCAACGGAATCATAAGTTAGGTGGCGAGAGTATGGAGACGAAAAAACCGAAGCTAGACATAGAGAAACCTGCTGTTGCAAAAGCGTTCGATGTGTTGGTTATCGCTTTATTCGCTGCTGCTCTCGTCTATTTAGTGTTGCAGTGGAATCAATTGCCGGATCGTATTCCTGCGCATTTTGGAGCGAATGGGGAAGTGGACCGTTACGGTTCGAGAATGGAATTACTGCTGTTACCAGTCATTGGTATCGTTATGTGGGTAGGGATGTGGAAGCTGGAGAAGTATCCGCATACGTATAACTACTTGAATTTGCGTCCTGATAACGTAGAAATCCAGTACCGCTATGGCTTGCTATTCATGAATGTCATGAAAAACATTTCGACACTACTATTTGTCTTTCTCATATGGCAGTCGGTCGATATCGCTTTGGCTCGAATCGGATCATTGAACATGCCTTTGCTCATCACGATACTTGCACTATTATTTGGTTCGATGGGTGTCTATTTGTATAAAGTACTAAAGTTATAGAAAATGCCTGAAATGTATTCCTAACATTCTGCCAATAAACGAATCTATTGATCACCTCTTATCGTATACTCCTGATAAGAGGTGATTTTTTATGAAATGGAAACTGTTATTTGTCTCTTTACTAGCCTTCTTTGTTCTGCCGACAACGGCTGGGGCAGTAGATTTCAGCATTTCGGACGTAAAAATCAACGCGCAGTTGGAAGGGGATGGTTCCGTTCAGGTTAACGAGCAGCATACGTATGATTTTGACAGTGGATTTAACGGAATCATTCGAAAAATACAACCCAAAAAAGGGGCATCAATTGAAGACTTTAAAGCCTCTGAAAAGGGTAAACAGTTAGAGATTGAGAAGCGCGACACGGAATATCGTGTACACCGCAAAGGAGACAGCGAAGTCATAGTCTTTGATTTGCAGTACACGATTAGAAATGGAATGGAAAAATATACAGATGGCGCGCAGTTCTATTGGCCGTTTTTTGACCATCGTAATGAAACGCATTATGGCAATATGACGATTACCATCGTCCCTCCTAGTAAAGCGTCTGACGTAATGTTCATCGGCTATGACAGTGCGGAAGAGACAGGGGAAGTACAAGCGAAAGGAACGGTCGTATTTTCATTGGGAAAAGTCCATGCGGGAAACAATGGTGATATTCGCGTGATCTATGAACCGTCTTTATTTCCAGCCATGACCGCGGTAGATGCCGACATTCGCCCAACGGTCAAAAAAGATCAGGAAATGGTAGCTATGCTACATGAGAAATACATTGAGAGCCAAAAGATTGTAGGTACTGTGGGTAGTGTTAGTGCAGCAGCGGGAGTTTTTGGAGTCGGTTTGATTGGCTTTTTCGCGAATGCGAGGAGGAAAAGATTTAGGAAGGAAGCGCACTATCAAATGGAGTCGAATGGCTTTTACGTTCCCACGAATGATATGAGCTTACCGGCTGTACTTCTTTTCAAGAATGGAGCAGCTTCCATCGAGCTAATGTCCGCCGCATTGCTTGATCTCGTTCGTAAAGGGAATGTGAAACAACTATCCGATGAGGAGTTTGAATTGGTCGATGCGAACGTAAAATTAGAACACGAGAAGCAATTAATTCAGCTGCTATTTTTCCAAATCGGCCAGGATCAAAAGTTCACATTGGGCAAGTTGAAAAGTTACACGAAAGAAGAGAAGAATTATGAAGCATTTGATAAGAAATTTATCATGTGGAAAGATCTTTTAAAAGCAGAGTTGAATGAATACAAAGTGAAGGCCAAGACTACAAAAGAACGCGTAATCCTAAGTCTAATTGGTACACTTGGAATTGGATTGGCCATCGCTTTTATTTATTATGAGTTATATTTGCAACTAGTTCTAGTAGGGATTTTGACGTTAGGTGCATTTGGGTTCGCATTGTTTTACAGTCCGTATAATTATGAAGGGACTTTGCTCAAACTTGAGTGGGAGCGAGTAGGTCAATGGATGAAGGAACTGGATACGAAGAAATGGGAAATCTTATCGCTTGATGATCGATTCCGTGTATTAATTTATGGAGTAGGTGTAAAGCATCCCGAACTGGACGCGTATTACAAGGACTTCGTCAGTGTCCAAAAGCAGCTTGATCAACATCGCACTCGTTATGATGAAAGACATCGACAGGATACGGCAGACGCACAGTACGGAAACGCCTATTATGGCGGTGTTGTCTACAATCCTATATTCCTAACAGGTTCTTTCAATCAAGCGTCGACCAATGTTTCGAACAACGCTCCAAGTAGTGACAGTAGCAGTAGCAGTGGAGGCGGAACAGGTGGTGGAGGTGGTGGATCGGGTGCGTTTTAAGATAAGTAAAAGGAGTGAATAGAGTGGGTAAAACAATAGTTTGGTTCCGAAAAGATTTACGTTTGCATGATCATCCTGCATTGGTGGAGGCGGCAGCGCATGGTGAAGTGTTGCCCGTTTTCATTTTGCCAGAAACGCGCTATGCAGCATCCGATTGGTGGCTGCATCACAGCTTGCTGGAAATAATCGAACGCTTTGCGAAGCAACAAATTCAGTTCGTGGTGCGTCAAGGGCAACCTGTCGAACAGCTGATGAAGTTGCTAGATGAAAGCGAAGCCGATCAGCTTGTGTTCAATGAATTATATGATCCCGAAAGCCGGGAAGCAGAACGTATAGTAGCGGAGGCTTGTGAGGAAAGACGTGTTCAAGTGCGTTCATTCCAAGGGTCATTACTCGTTGCGCCTGATGCGATTTTCAATAAAACCAATCAGCCGTATAAAGTATTTACACCGTTTTGGAAGAGACTGCGACAAGAACTGATAGCGACACCGCTCGCGACTCCTGAACTCATGCCGTCTACTGCTGAACTTCAGTCATTGCCTTCCGATGAATGGGGTTTGTTATCGGATGTTCGTTGGTATGACAAGCTCGCAAATCATTGGCAACCTGGAGAAAGAGCCGCGATGAAGTGTTGGGAAACGTTCCGAGACTGTGGCTTGTACGATTATTTAGTAGGACGGGATCTCCCCGCCCAATCTAGTGTTTCACGAATGTCGCCTTACTTGGCTTGGGGGAATGTAAGTGTACGTTCGCTATGGCACGGCGCGTTAGTTGCAGCGGAAGACGTCGGTGATCAACAAGTGGAAGCGTTTATTCGCCAATTGGCGTGGCGGGATTTCGATAATTACCAGCTACTGTACTTTCCAGAGATGTTGACGAAACCTGTGCGACCAGAGTTTGAAAAATTTCCGTGGCAACTAGCTGATGATCAGCTGGAGGCTTGGAAAACAGGACGTACCGGTTATCCGTTAGTCGATGCCGGAATGCGTGAATTATGGGAAACAGGCTATATGCATAACCGTGTGCGAATGGTCGTAGCTTCCTTTTTGATTAAACATTTATTGATCGACTGGCGTGAAGGTATGGAGTGGTTTGAAGAGACGCTGGTGGATTTGGATCTAGCGAACAACGCGATGGGATGGCAATGGGTGGCGGGCAGCGGTTTTGATGCTTCGCCGTACTTTAGGGTGTTTAACCCAATCCTTCAGGCCAAGAAATTTGATGAAGAGGCGCGGTATATAAAAAAATGGCTGCCCGAGTTGACGGACATGCCAGTAAAGTATGTATTTCAACCGGCAGAAGCACCGAATGATGTCTTGGAATCAGCAGGAGTAACGATTGGTACATCCTATCCGGCTCCGATTGTGGACCACCAAGCTGCCCGTGCCCGTGCATTGGCAGCGTATGATACATGTAAAAATTCTTAAATTTCATCGATAGATTCAAGCAGATGAATATGTTGTAAATTCAGCCGGTCAGCCCAAATGAACGCTCCGTATCCACCTAGATAAAATTCGGTATGAGGATGTTGGCCTGCAAACTCGTCTAACTCTTGTATCATCTGTGGATTCTCTTCAAATGGAAACGTAGTGGATGCCGACAGCAACACTTTGACAGGCTTGATCTTTTCTATAAGAGACTGGATCGCGCCCGGAGCCGGCGATGATCCAATCATCGCTGTACGCCAACCTTTTAGCATCAGTTGCAGTAAAAAAATATGCACCGGAATTTCATGTGATTCGTTAGGGAGGCAAGCGCCAAGCAGTATGGGCGAGTCTTCTCGGTATTGGAAGTTGCGCCGTAGCTGGACGAGTTGATCGCGTACAACCAGACTCGACAAGGCTTCTTGATATTCGTCCCATTCACCACTTGCCCAGAGATCGCCTACTTCCTGCAAAAATGGAATGACGATTTGCTGAAGATAATGTTCAAGTCCTAATCGATGATAGGCGGCTTGCAAGGAGAAGTTTAATTCTAGCTCATCACAATTTTTACCGTGGCGTAATAAGTCGCTCAATGTATCCTCTACATACGTATTTTCTGGATTCAATGGAAGTGTGGAGTTTTTCTGGGATTTCGCCATTTCGGCTGCTTGCGATAGCGCAAAACCATCTTCTGCGTAACGTTTCATCAGCAAAAATAACCGGATATCCTCGTCGTGATAAATTCGATAGCCATTATCTAGTCGCTGTGGAATAACGATGTCATAACGTTCTTCCCACTTCCTCAAAACTTGCCGCGACAAGCCTGTTTGATCTGCAACCTGTTTAATTGTATACGTAGGGGCTTCAGATGATGGCTTCAAAGTGATCAACCTTTCTTTATACTATAAGTAGCGATCCAATATCGCCCGATTCTACATGTCTAACATTATACATAGATTTGACGAGTTAAGTCAAATCTGTTATTTTTACAGTGTAGGAAGGTGTCTAGATGAAAACTAAATATATTGTACAAGGTATATGGATTGGCCTCTTAACTGGTGTTTTTCTCGCTATGTTCTTAAAATTTATGCAGTCAATTACAGGTCACAAAGTATATACTTTGTTATTGAATGTTGATTACATACCTATCGTAAAAGAGTATGCATTTCCAGAAGTGATTGAAGTGTTTTTCCATCTAATTGTTTCAATTGTTCTCTGTATCATATTGGTGATTCTGTATGATAAGAGTAGTGGTTTCATTCGTAATCATGCGATATTGTTCCCTTTTCTAGTAAATTTAGCCATCGGATTATTATTGTATCCGACAACTTCTTTTTCTGATCGTACGCCCCCTGTCACGAATATGGTTTCCTTGTTCTGGTGGATGGTCGGACACGCTGTCTATGGTTTCTTCGTAGGAGTTTTGATCAGCAAGAAATCAAAAAGTATAAAATAAGTCTATACCCATCAATTATTCTAGTGTTTATGGGTAGATCTATGTATAATCAAGTAAACTAAACATTGTACAAAGTATTAACAACCTAGAAGCCAGCAGCTTGTTCGTGCCAGTGGAAGAAAAGGAGAATTCCAATATGTGGAGTACGAAAAAACGCAAAACCCCATCACTAGTCCGACCTATTTCCGCTGTTCCTATCAACTTGCAAGTACCTACTAAAGAGATTCAATTGCAGTTAGATGCTATTCAATTAAGTGAGCGAGATTTACAACTTTTACGTGCGTTAAAAGGCCCGATGAACGACCGGATGGATGAAATTGTAGAAGCATTCTATTCTAGTGTGATAGCCGTTCCTACATTGTCTCAAATGATTAAAAAGTACAGTACAACCGATTATTTACGTAAGACGCTAGCTATACATCTCGCGGGATTATTCGACGGTGTGATTAATGAATCCTATTTGATCAATCGAAGTAAAGTAGCTGGTGCTCATTTACGCATTGGTTTGGAACCTAAATGGTATATCGCGGCTTTTCAAAACTTGCATTCAACGATGCTCGATATATTATTTGATTTAGAATTAGATCGTGCAGAAGAGCATGAAATGATTGTGGCGTTAAGTAAGATTTTGAATTTCGAGAAGCAGTTGGTTCTTGAGGCATTCGAAGAGAGTACGAATGACGCAATTCATGCAAATCAGCAACAAGTGAAAAATAGCGTCAAGCAACAAATTGGTAGTATTGCGCTGGAGATTGAAGGGAAGTCCGAGTCAACATATGCAGTCGTCAACGATTTGATTGAGCAATCTACCGTACTCGAAGGGGAAATTCAAGAAAGTATTGTCCGTTCCGAAACTTCAGTAGATCAAGCGCAGTCTGGAATCGAACAGATGGCACAGATGGTGGTCACTTCGGAGACGATCGTTAAGGAAACACAAGGCATGGCGGCATTAATTGAAGAACTGAATCGTTCATCCATTCAAATTGAAGAAGTCGTTCAGTTAGTGAAAAATATAGCTGATCAGACCAATCTCTTAGCACTGAATTCTGCAATTGAAGCGGCACGTGCGGGTGTCCATGGAAAAGGTTTCGCGGTTGTGGCGGATGAAGTCCGAAATCTAGCTGATCAGACGAAACGTTCGACAGATAATATTGCACAACACGTCGCGCAGTCGAAGGCGAAGACACGAGCCGTTCATGATGCGATAGATACCGTCACGAAGTTTGCGGATATGGGCATGAAAGAAACGGAAACAACTAGAGAAACATTTCGGAACATAACAGAGACGGTTCATTTGACGATTGACGATATCCAGCATTTTTCAGATCATATGAAAAATTTGCAAGGCGTCATTACATCAATTGGCGATGTATCGAAAGAAGTCGTTTCAACTTCTTATGAGTTGGAAGAAGCGATAAATGTCCTATAAAAGGAAGTGAGTCTGCATGTTTTTAGCCTGGAGCGAAATAAAAAAGAATAAATTACGGTTTTTACTCATTACATCGATTTTGCTATTGGTGTCTTTCCTCGTGTTCTTCCTATCCGGACTGGCAAATGGATTAGCCAGCATGAACAGAGAAGCGATCGATACATGGAAAGTCGATGCCGTTTTACTGACAGAGGAATCTGATAAGAGTTTGTATGAATCGGCACTTAACAAGGAAGTAGCCGAAGAGTTGAATGCGAAAGAAACGGCTGTTGTCAGTCAAATGGGTGCCATCGCAAACAATGGTGCCACCAAGCAAAATGTGATGCTCTTCGGTATTGATAGAGAAGAGTTCATCAAGCCGGAAGTCAGTGAAGGAGACCCGACATTTTATGTTCAAAACGGTGTCGTGGCATCTGATGTGTTAAAAGATGAAGGCTTTAGAATCGGGGACACACTCGAGTTGTCTTCATCTGATACGGAACTGACAATTGTCGGCTTTACAGAAAAGGCTCGTTTCAATGCATCGCCTATTCTCTATATGAAGTTAAATGATATGCAGAAAATTAAATATGGAGACGCCTATACAATGAATAAAGACATGGTCAATGCGATTGTCATCAAAGACAAAGACTGGGATACACTTTCCTTGCCTGACAATACGGAAATCATTGAAACGGAAACGTTTATTGAGAATCTGCCAGGTTATACAGAGCAAAATTTGACGTTAACGTATATGATTTACTTCCTATTCGTCATTTCAGCTGCTATCGTTGCGATTTTCCTGTACGTATTGACAGTACAAAAAATCAGTATGTTCGGTCTGATGAAGGCGCAAGGAATTTCCAGTGCTTATTTGGCAAGATCAGTAATCGCGCAGACGTTCATTCTTGCGTTGATCGGGGTAGTCCTCGCGTTCGGTCTGACGTTGCTTGCGGGAAGCTTCCTGCCAAATGCAGTACCTATCATGTTTGATATACCTACCATGATAATTTATGGTTTGGTCTTAATAGTAGTGGCAATTCTCGGAGCAGTCATTTCGGTTTGGACGATTATCCGAATTGATCCGCTAGAAGCGATAGGAGGGTAAACGATGGTACTGGAATTACGAAATACAAAAAAGACGTTCGGTGAAGGCAATACGTTAGTCGAAGCGATGAAAGAGACAAATTTCGTAGTTGAGCGTGGTGAATTGGTGGCAGTCATCGGTCCATCAGGGTCAGGAAAAAGTACGTTCCTGACAGTGGCTGGCGGTCTACAATCTCCAAGCGAAGGCCAAGTCATCATTAACGGGAAAGAATTATCGCAACTGAATGAAAAGCAACGTTCAAAAATCCGTTTACAGGAAATCGGATTTATATTGCAGGCTTCCAACCTCGTGCCGTTTCTAACTGTCGACGAGCAACTTGAATTGCTGAATAAAGTAAAGAGAGGCAATATGTCGAAAGACGAGCAACGTAAGTTATACGAGGATTTGGGTATTACCAAGTTGCACAAAAATTATCCTTCTGATTTATCGGGTGGTGAACGGCAGCGTGTGGCGATTGCTAAAGCGTTGTTCAGTAAGCCAGCAATTCTTTTGGCAGATGAGCCTACCGCTTCACTTGATTCGGATCGGGCGTTCGAGGTAATGGAGTTATTGCGTAATGAAACGAAGACCAATCAGACGGCGACCATTGTCGTGACACATGACGTGCGGTTGATTAAGTACGTGGATAAGGTGTACAAGATGACGGATGGTGTGTTAAGGCTGGAGAGTGTGGCTGAGGCGGATTTAAATGAGTGAGTGGAATGCTCGGTAAATAATAAAAATAAACGCTTCGGACGGCTATTTATGGCTTTCCGAAGCGTTCTTTATTGGGTATGCTCATGAAATTGGGGTGAGTGATCTATACACGGGGGGAAGCGCTCTATGCCATGTGTTAAGCGCTCTATCACACGTGTTATCCGCTCATAGTCCGTGGGTGGGTGCTCTATGCCACTTGTTAAGCGCTCTATCACACGTGTTATCCGCTCATAGTCCGTGGGTGAGTGCTCTATGCCACTTGTTAAGCGCTCTATCAGACGTGTTATCCGCTCATAGCCCGTGGGTGAGTGCTCTATCCCACGTGTTAACCGCTCTATCACACGTGTTATCCGCTCATAGTCCATGGGTAACCGCTCTATCCCACGAGGTAGCCGCTCTATCAAACGTGCAAACCGCTCATAGCCCATTCACGAACGCTCTAAACCCCAAGCATTACCCCAATAAACCGGAGATAATCTTCCGGGCTACCATGATATCCTTCGTTCCATGCACCAACATCCGGCCATCACGGAATAATACGAGTCGATGATCGTTGTATTCACAGGAAACCAAATATGGATTTTGCTTTAAATTAGAAACAATACCGCGAATCGATTCGGCGAATGGTAATAGTTCCACTTGTCGGTGCTTCGGCCAGGTTAGTTGTACAGTGTCGCGTCCACACAGCACGGCAGTCCGAATGACTTCATTGGCAGACAGATAAGGGTAGACAGGAGTGGCTGAGCAACTTGGACAACTGGGTTTCTTCATACTTTGCACGTCCATTGCAGCACGTTCGCCTGTCCAAAGATCGACGGATTCTAGACGCGGTTCCATCGACGCGCCCGTTATACACTTCAGCAATTCGGCGGTTTGACGGGCGGCTGTCGTGACGACGATTGGCGAGATGACGCCGACTGTATCGCATGTCAATGACTGTGGCGGTAACGCTTCGAGCAGACAATGTAAGCAGGGTGAGCCTTCTTTTACACCAATAGGAAACGTCAGCCCGTAGCTCCCGACGCAAGCACCCATGAAGAAAGGGATGCCTAGTTGTAATGCGGCGTCATTTGCCAGTAATCGAGTTTCGATATTATCTGTGCCGTCGAGAATGAATTGATGGCCTTCGAATAATTCGAGGATGTTTTCTGGCGTCACATCCGCCACAATCCCACGCACTTTCACATCGCTGTTGATAGCGCGCAATCGACTTTCCGCAGCAATTGCTTTTGGCAATTGATCGATGACATCTTGTTCCGTGTATAATTGCTGTCTATGGAGATTGGTCCATTCCAAAATATCGCGATCGACAATCGTCAGTTCACCGACACCTGCCCGGACTAGCATCTCCGCTCCAGAAGAACCGAGTGCACCCGCTCCTAAGACGAAAACTTTTGCTTCACGAATACGCTGTTGCCCAACCAGTCCGATCGGTGCAAATAGTTCTTGCCGGGAATATTTGCCAATCAATTTGTCACAAGTCCTTCAGTGGGACTGCTAGCCACACCATAGTCACGTACTGGCATACGTCCTGCCTTATAACCGAGACGTCCCGCTTCAATCGCCATCTTCATTGCGGCTGCCATCATGACAGGATTTGCCGCTTCTGACACTGCTGTATTTAACAAGACACCGTCTGCTCCGAGCTCCATCGCGAATGCTGCGTCTTTTGGTGAGCCAACGCCTGCATCGATGATAACGGGGACATTGGACTGCTCAATGATGAATGACAGATTCAGCGGATTCAGAATGCCTCTGCCTGAACCGATTGGCGCAGCGCCCGGCATGATGGCATGAACGCCTAATTCGCATAGTCTTTTTGCGAGTACTACATCGTCTGACGTATAAGGCAATACAATAAAGCCTTCCTCTAATAGCATTTCAGAAGCACGTAATGTTTCTACAGGGTCTGGCAGCAATGAACGGCTGCACCCAATGATTTCAACCTTTACCATGTCACAAAGTCCGGATGCTTTTGCGAGACGCGCGATATGTACGGCTTCTTCTGCTGTGCTTGCACCTGCAGTATTTGGAAGCAATGTATAGCGAGTTAAATCCAATTGCTCTAGAAAATTAGGCTGCGATGCTTCAAAAATATCCATGCGCCGTACCGCGAATGTGAGGATGTCTGCTTCTGATTCTGCGACTGCCTGCTTTTGTATATCAAATGAAGGGTATTTCCCTGTACCTAATAATAAACGTGAAGAGAATTCTTTATCTGCAATTTTTAACATCTTCATCCGCCTCCTACAAAATGAATGATTTCAATTTGGTCTCGATCCATAATCGGTGCATCGTAGTACTCTTTTTGCAAAATTTCTTTGTTTTTCTCCACAATCAAAATACGATCACCAAGTCCTAAATGCTCAAGTAACTGCTGAATCGTCCTTACTTCCGGAACGACTGAATACGACTTTCCGTTCAGGTCAATCATTTTCTCCATTAAACGCCTCTCCTTTTCTATAACTCTGTAAAACGTTTAGTGACCGCATAGGGGATAATACAGCCGCGCCTGCTACGTTGTTTCGCTGCAAATCAGGCAAATGATGTGGCTGAATTCCGCCGATTGCATATACGGGAATCGAACTACACTTCGCAATAGAAAACAATTCGTCGGTACCGCGTGCTGGTAGGCCAGGTTTTGATTTTGTTTCGAAAACATGCCCGTATAAGAGCCAATCTGCTCCTTCTGTCGTAGCTTTTTTTGCCTCTTCTATTGAATGAATCGAGCAGCCGAATGTTAGCTCGGGAAACTTCCGACGTGCATCCCGTACACTCATGCCATAGCCCGGCAACTGCACGTTCGAAAGGTTTAGCTTGCTGGCTACGTAAGGTCTGGCATGTATAATGAGCTTTTCAAGTGGGAATCCACTATTCGCAAGACGTGAAATCACATCTATCAGTTGTTCATCTGTCTTGGACTTTTCACGCAAGATCATAGCATCCAGAAACGGTATTGTCTGTTGCAAGTGAAGTGTTAGTTCATCAAGCGAAAGACGGTCATCGGTCACGCCAAGTAATTTCATTCATGCCCCTCCAATAGAAAAAACCACTTCCCGAATCGGAAAGTGGTGGATGTGTCGACAGAAATACATACGGAACGACTCGCCACTTCCCTCCGCAGGTGCTAACCTGTTCAGGTAATAAGGGTTTCAGAGCCACACTCTTTTCTCAGTCCTTGTAAAGGATTCCCCTAATGGTCAAAATATTTCATTTTCAGAACTAGCGTATCATGTGTGTGAGAGAATGAAAAGAGTTTCTTCATAAAAATTAGAAGATGATTGCGTCAAACTATTTTATTCATTTGCCTCAATTCACTTGTATTAATTATCCTACGTATAAGATTATTTTGTGAAAACGACCTGGACGTCCATCAACTTTTGTCAAACAATACTTTTTCTTCTCGTCAAAGTGCTTTATACTGAATAGGTAGTACACATTTATGAATAGAGGAGAATCGTACGGATGAAATTAACCTATTCTGGTAAAACGAAAGACGTCTACCGCTTGGAAGATGGCCACGTGCTATTGAAATTCAAGGATGATGTAACAGGGGAAGATGGTGTATTTGATCCAGGTGCCAACACAGTAGGCCTGACGATTGAAGGTGCCGGGAAGTCTGGACTTCGCATGACGAAATACTTTTTCGAGAAATTGGAGGAGCAAAACGTACCGACACATTACATCGATGCCGATCTGGATGAAGTGACGATGACGGTGAAGCCTGCTACGGTCTTTGGTAAAGGATTAGAAGTGATTTGTCGATACCGTGCGGTCGGAAGTTTCTTGCGCAGATTCGGTGCATACGCTGAAGAAGGACAAGTACTGGATGCTTACGTGGAAGTGACGCTGAAAGACGATGAACGTCAAGATCCACCTGTTTCGGAAGATGCTTTGGCACAACTTCACATTTTAACGCATGAAGAATATGCGACACTTAAAGAATTAACAAAGCAAATTTCTGAAGTAGTGCGAAAAGAGATGGCGGAAAAAGGTTTAGAACTATATGATATCAAATTGGAATTCGGTCGCGATCCTGAGCGCAACATCATGTTGATCGATGAAATTTCAGGAGGCAATATGCGCGTTTATCGAGGCGATACATATATTGAACCAATGGAATTAGAAAAGATATTATTCTCATAAAATTTGACCGGAAACGAAAAATGTTTCCGGTTTTTTATATTTCTTATACTGGCAACCAGTGTGTGTGGCGATACATAGTTTGCTTTTTCACCAGTGTGCAGTAGTGAATTCTAGCTAATGAAAGGGCCTTTTCTATCAGCGAAACTTTAATCTGTCTGCGGCTTTCATTTATTTGTTGGAAGGGGGAAGCGGTTGCGCTCTATGTTTGTCGTTAAGCGCTCAATGTGTCTGTGTAAACGCTCTATGTCGGGCGTAAAGCGCTCAATGTCACGAGGTAACCGCTCTATCCAGTCCGCGATCCGCTCTTAAAATGATAGATACATGTTAGAATTTTGAGAAATGGGGTACACTACACACTATGAGTTCATTATCCAATCAGTAATGAACAATGAATTACATAACTTATACAAGGAGGAATTTAATGATGTGGAAATTATCAAGTATTGCATTGAGCTCAGCGTTATTGATGGCAGCTTGCGGGGGCGCTACGGATGAAGGAAATGAAAAGGAAAAAGAACCGGTGAACGGCACAGGTGATCCAGTTGTAGAAGAGGAGACAGTGGAGCCTGAAGTGATGGCGCCGGTTATAAATGTGGATGGAGAAGAAATTGGTTCTGTAACGCTAACGCAAGGGCCATCTGGAGTAGCAATGGATATCGATGTATCCGGCCTTGAGCCAGGAGAACACGGTATGCACTTCCATGAAACCGGCGTCTGTACTGCACCGGACTTTAAAGAGTCTGCTGGCGGTCATTTCAACCCAACAGATAAAAAGCATGGATTAGAGAATCCAGAAGGACACCACGCAGGAGATTTGGAGAATCTTGTGGCGGATGAAGAAGGTAACGCAAAAGTTACTGTGACGACAGATGCAGTTACGCTTGAGTCTGGAAAAGAAAATTCGTTAATGGATGAAGATGGAAGTGCATTGATTATCCATGAAGGCGCAGATGATAACATTACCGATCCAGCAGGCAATTCAGGAACACCATTTGCTTGTGCAGAGATTACATCTGAGAATATGAAGTAAGAGGTAAGGCAGGATGTCCCGAGGTGTGGGGCATCCTTTTTTCGCGTGGACGAAGTCTTAATCGAAATATATAAGAACTGGATAATCTGTATTTACAAGGGGTTTCAATCCTAATGATAAAATGGAAGAATGCATATCACCATCCTTCTTTCTAACGGTCTCTTCATTCCCACAGACGAAAAAAAGAACGCCCTCCCGGAAAGGGGCGTCCTGTTGATTATCGAACGATCGCGATAATCCCTTCTGCATCATCCAGCTTTAGCTGAATGCCTGCTGCCATCGGATCTTGATCGAGATACTGCTCAATCCAAAGGCGAAGCGCTTCGACGAGACGGGAGGTGTCCAAGTGATGCATTTTGCCATTAAGCTCTGCATCTGCTGAAAACCCAGTGTCGTCATCGTAAGCAAGTTCGACTTCCACGTCGTCTGGCATTGCACGTGACTCTTTTGCAATTAAGACACAAACCGCATTCACTACGTCTTGTTCGTAGATTATCTGTTGTTCCATTGATTCATATCCTCATTGCGTTTACGCTCTTTCTCTTTGAAGATCGCGAAAATCTTGCGAACCATGTAAATGATGAAGACAATCGCTAACACGTTAATCAGCAAGCCCATAATGGAGCCAAGCATACCCATATTCGCAAACAAGCTACCGAATAATAGACCTGCAAGTCCACCGACGAATAGACCTTTCATCAAGCCGCCACCCATTCCGCCTGGCTTCTTCGCTGTGTTACCTGCTGTTGCTTTATCATTACTTTGATTGGTGTCTTGTTTCTTTTCTGCTTTATTCGGTTGCACACGATTTGGTGTACTGAAACTCTTCTTACCGGACTTATAGCCACGTGCTTCGGCAGTAATTTCATCTTGGAAGATGATGTTCCCGATTGGCGACAAAATCAATGTCGCAGCGAGGAAAAATGCAGCAAATTTTTTCAATTGAAAATCTCCTTTAGTGCTGTAATGAAGGTCTTGGATTTACCAAAGCCCTTCTCTTTATTTTACTGGATAACTGATCGTAATGAAAGGAAATTCCCTTACTTGGCGAAGAAGTTTTCTGTATAAAATGGCTGTTCTTTGTCATTAAAGTCTACACCGATCCCAATGAACTGGTAGTCACGGATTAATATGTTTTCTCTATGGCCTTTTGAATTCATGAGCCCTTCATGTGCGAAAATACTACTTGATTGACCGTAAGCTAGATTTTCACCCGCACTGACGAACGTTACTCCTTGCTTTTTCATCCGGTCGAAAGGGGACTCGCCTTGTAAGTTTTCATGACTGAAGTAATCTTGTACTGCCATATCTGTACTATGCAGACGGGCTGTTTCGGATGCAAGTTCGTCCCATGTTAAAATGGAGCGGCCATGTCGAACTCTTGCCGCATTCGTCAAATCAAATAGTTGCATCTCAAAGCCTTGACGCATCGCATCGTTTTGAGGGGCATAGAGCGCGGACTTTTTTTGCTCTAGCGAATCGGCTATTAATTGTACTGCAGTTACGGTATTCGCATTATGCAGATCATAAAAGACGTAGATATAGAGACCGTCGGAATGAAAGATATCCATGCCTTCATCATTTTGCAACTTATAGATGTTTGTCCCTTTACGTATTTCAGAGATCGGTTCGCCGAGACCTTCACGTATTTCCGCTTTCGGCACACCATACTCGATGCCGATGGATGAAGCGATGAGGCGATCATTTGTATAGAGCGCATTGACGCGACGTTTGATATCGTATGACAACATGACGAAGTTCTGATAATTGTCATGGAACGTCAGCCATTCCGTTCCGTATTCATTGACGGATTTTCGCATAGGTTCACCGAGCTTTTCCTTCACTTGCGCTTCGGTTGTGCCAATTTCGATATTGTGGATGGAAATAATGCCTGTTGCCGGTGCATCGAGCACAGGTTGGGCCACTTCATCTGGGGGACTGCTTCCGACAGCTTTATCGGAAACGAATGTAATAAAATCGACAATCGATTCTTTTGTATAGTCAAGCGCAGATCCAACTACTTCCTCGTTCAGCACGGATTCTACTTTGGCATCAAGCGGTTCGAGAAACGATAAGTCCACGTATTCCGATACCGGGCCTTCCCATAGAGGCTTGAAGGCGTAGAGTAGTACTGCGAGAAAGAGTAACTGAAACAGGCGTTTTATCATAAGAAACCCACTCCTCCATCATATTATACTCTGTTTCACCCTCAGCAATACAGTGGTAACTATGAAATGTTGAAAATTTTCCTACAGAGTAGCAGGAAAAAGGGTATACTAAAAAAAGAATGGAAGTTTGGAAGGAGTGGATGGCATGTTCGGTGGCGTGAGCAGTGTACCTTCCTGGTTTTATATAGTCGCATTTGCAGTCGTCATATTGATTGTCCTGATTACGGAATGGCGAACAAGATGAAGAATGAATTTCATTAGAAAGAAGGAAAAAATATGTTAACATTTGAAGAAAAACAACAGATTATAGAAGAGTTCCCGGAGTTAGTGAAGAAAGAAGTGTCTATGAAACGCTTGAACTATCATTATGAAGAGTCGTTGTATGATAAAACGGTAGTCGTGCAGCATTTGCACCCGAACGGTAATGCATTTGTCTACGTGGCAGATGTTCAAGGTTATGAAGCAGATGACCGCGGTCTAGTCAATGTACGCGATTACTCTGCGGATGAATTCCGTGCAGTGATCCGCGCGGCAATTGAAGGATTGGCGACAGAGGTGCAAGAACCTGAAACAATCGCAGAGACTTGGCAAAATTCCAATGGTCAAATGCTGACGCTTCTTGAAGAAGATGGCTTCTTTAATATTTATCATGAAGTCAACTTAGAAGAGGGCTTCGGAGATTACGGTGAGGCGGCAAGTTATTTGAAAGAAGAAGGCTTTTCCGTCAAAACGAAATAACAGCTACAGGGGTGATATCGAATGAAGGGTAAAACAGTTGCGATTTGGATGATCGTGGTGTTGATTGTGGCGGTAGTGGGCGTCGTGTTAATGGTGCAAGCTACCTTCAAAAGTAATCCAACACAAAAAAATCATCAATCAATGGACAACCAGTCGTATACCGAAATCGGTACGTTTGGCTGGCAATAAAAAGTAGAATGACTGCCAGGGATGTACTATTCCTGGCAGTTTTTTGTCGTGTGGAGTTAGTGGTTATGCGAGTACCATCGCCAACGCGTCTCAGCAAATGAAAAAAGCCGCTCAAGTATTCCGGTCAACCTGGACGGAATCTTGCGCGGCTTCATTTTATTTCTTGATGCTATTTTGCTGACTAGTTGATCGGTATAGGCCTTTGCCAAACGGTAGCCACCAGTTCCACTTGCCGAACAGTTTCATTAAGCTTGGCACGAGCAATAGTCTAATAATCGTCGCATCGATCGCCACTGCGACTGCGATACCTACGCCGATTTGCTTCACTGGCATGACGTCTGTAAACGCGAAAGCGCCTGTCAGAACGATCATGATGAGCGCGGCGGACGTAATGACTTTACTTGTCGTGGCCAATCCCTCAACCGTCGACTTATCATTATCGAACGACTGCGCGAACTCTTCTTGCATCCGCGAAATGAGGAATACTTCGTAGTCCATACTTAAGCCGAATACTAGACTGAAGACGATGACTGGGATGATGAGCGCTACGGTACCTGGATTTAATCCGAAGTGGCCGTACTGGAATATATAGACGAGAATGCCGAATGTAGCCGACAATCCGAGAATATTCATCAGAATCGCTTTCACCGGAATAATCAATGAACGGAACGCGAACATCAAGATGAAGAAAGTAGAGACGATAATAATCAGCAACACGTATATGATTTGATCCGCTATTTCA
The DNA here is from genome assembly GCF_002101375.1 of Sporosarcina ureae. Taxonomy (GTDB): domain Bacteria; phylum Bacillota; class Bacilli; order Bacillales_A; family Planococcaceae; genus Sporosarcina; species Sporosarcina ureae_B. The sequence goes on from NZ_CP015207.1 coordinate 2,144,179, forward strand.
TCGAAAATTTCCTGGTTGAACCGCGGTTCACCACCAAGCAAAATATTAAAGCCTGTATCTTTCTCTGACCAGTCACGAACCCAGTCTTGTGCTTCGTTCGAACTGCCGGCAGCGTTTAATGTCACTGGAATGAATAAACGGTTACCACTATCGGTGAAATTCTTCAGCACGGGATTGAGTTGGTCGTACATTTGTGGAATACGCAGAGTTTGCTCCCATTCAGAGACGTTATCGATTCCACTGATCGTAAAGACAGTCGAAATATCTTTGACTAATGGGTCATTCGTTAACTGGTCCTGTAATGCGATCATATCGCCGAGACCTTCTGTCGTCTTCCAGCTGCCGTCACGCTCTGCGATCAGGAACACGGTACTCTCGTCGCCTAAACCAAATTCATCTTCAAGTTGTTCAAAGGCTACACGTGTATCAAATGATTCCGGCAATGAATCAATCTGTGGAATCGTCAATTCCATATTTTTCACTGGAATTACAGCGATGGCGAGTAACACAAACGCAACGATTGCAATCGTCACGGGACGCTTGATCACATAATGCGCAAACTTTCTCCAACCGTTCGCCTCTTCGCTACGCTCTTTCAGCAGACGTCCTTTATGGATGCGTTCGCCAAGCATCAGCAGAACGGAAGGCAACAGAGTAAGTGAAGAAACGACTGCCATACCTACGACAATCATTCCCCCAAGTGCGATATTCATGAAAATATCCACTTTGATAAGAAGCATCGCACCGAGTCCGATGAACACACAAATAGCTGAGAATATTATCGAACGGCCTGCAGTGCGAATCGTCATAATGATAGAATCTGACACGCTGCGTTTAGTAAGTTCTTCCCGATAACGACTAATGAATAATAACGCAAAGTCGATAGAGAGGGCGAGACCGAGCATCGGTACGATATTCAGTACGAAGATGGATAGGTCCACCGTATTGCCGAGCAGTGCTAAAATGCCGAGAGTAGAAACGACTGTGCCGATTCCGACGATCAATGGAACGAATGAAGCAACGATCGTACCAAACGCAAACAGTAGCACGATGATCGCAATCGGCAAACCGATCGCTTCAGCTGTCATCAAGTCACGTTGGCTAGCTTGGTTGACGTCGTGTTCAAATGCTCCTCCGCCTGTGAGTGTTACGCCTTTTTGACCATCCATCTCGTCGCGGATATCTTCCACGACACGCGGCATATCATCAGGCGCTTTATCGAATTGGAGCAGGGCATAGGATAAGTCTTTTGAATACTGTTCTTTTTCAGTAAGAGGGGATACGGTATCCGACACGACCCCGAGTTTTTCCAGCTGATCAAGTGACGCATCGATTTCTGCATCGGATTTTCCGTCAAATACTAAAAATAAAGACTCAGCAGGTAAACCGAAGTCTTCCGAAACGATCTTCATCACGTGTTCATGCTCACCGTCTACGCGGAAGCCATCTCCTGCAAGCAAGCCGGGTAACTGAATAGCGAAATACGCCATCACACCAAATAGCAAAAGCCAAAATGTGAAAATCCATTTATATGATTGAGTTACAAACTTCCCAAAACGTTGCAATGTCATTCCTCCTCACTCTGTGAATCAAGTCCATTATTCACTTGTCTATGCTTATCATAACAATGAAATATAGAGAAGTGTTATGAAAATATGGAAAAAGTGCACAAAAAAACCACTTCCTAAAAGGAAGTGGTTTGTATAGGTAAATTAGTTTTTAGTAACGTTAGTTGCTTGAAGTCCGCGTTGTCCTTGTTCGATCTCGAAAGACACGTCTTGACCTTCTTCTAGAGTTTTGAAGCCATCACCTTGGATAGCTGAGAAGTGTACGAATACATCGTCGCCATCTTCACGTTCGATGAAGCCATAACCTTTTTCTGCGTTAAACCATTTTACTTTACCTTGTTCCATGTTTGTTTCCTCCTCGTGCACACTCGTGTACACATTGTATTACTATCCTTGCTCAATTTCTAAAAAACGGTCGAGATAAATCGTAGACCAACGTCGAACAAAAATAATTCTTCTTTATCATAACAAGAAAAGTCAGAAATAGCAAGTGGAAAGATTAGTACAAAGGAAGGACTGTTTGGATTTTCATGTCATTATAGGAAAAGTGTGAATATTTTATAGACGACTGCAGCCATTAATGCAGAGATTGGCATCGTGATAATCCACGTCAAAACAATCTTCTGTGCGACTCCCCATTTCACGCCTTTTAAGCGTTGCGCTGAACCGACTCCCATAATAGAAGAAGAGATTACGTGCGTCGTGCTGACAGGTAAATGAAGAAGTGTGGCACCGAAAATAATGACTGCGGAGTTCAAGTCTGACGCAATCCCGTGAATCGGCCGGATTTTCATAATCTTGCCGCCAACGGTCTTGATAATCTTATAACCACCGATTGACGTACCGATACCCATCGCAGTAGCCGCCGCAATTCGTACCCATAGCTGGATATCATCGGTTGTCTGTAATTCTGCCGCTATCAAAGCCATCGTAATAATACCCATCGCTTTTTGCGCGTCATTCGTACCATGCGTGAACGATTGAATCGCAGCCGTACCGATTTGCATGTAACGGATACGGCGGTTCGCTTTGAATAAATTACGGTTCTTTAATACCATCCGTAATAGGGTCATGACAAGAAATCCACCAACTAGTGCAATGATAGGAGATAGCAACAGTGCTTGGATGATTTTGATGAAGCCACTGTAATTCAGAATGCCAAAACCCGCTGCCGCAATCGCCGAGCCGGCAATGGAGCCGATCAGTGCATGCGAAGAGCTGGAAGGGATTCCGAAATACCACGTGACCAAGTTCCAGATGATCGCGGAAACGAGTGCTGCCAAAATGACGAGCGATCCGTTTTCCAATACGAACGGATCGACGATATCTTTCGTAATGGTTTTCGCTACGCCTGTGAATGTCAGCGCTCCGATGAAGTTCATCGAGGCGGCCAGCATGATCGCAGTCCGAGGTTTCAATGCCCGTGTCGATACAGATGTAGCGATCGCGTTAGCTGTATCGTGGAAACCATTGATGAAGTCGAACGCCAAGGCAAATATCACGACGAGAATGGTTAGTATGAGAATCGTATCCATCGGTCAGGACTCCTTATGCGTTGCGCATGATGATTGTTTCAATATTATTTGCCACGTCTTGACAAAAGTCTGCGGTATCTTCAAGTAGTTCATACAAATCTTTCAGTTGAATGATGCGGATCGGATCTTTTTCGCGAAGGAACATTTGCTTGATGGAAGTTCGCAAAACTTCATCGCAAATACGTTCGTACTCTTTGATTTGCACAGCATGCGAGCGCATCTCAACCAACTTTTTCTTCGTCAGCAATTCCATCGCAAGAACGATTTCATCGGTACTTTTCATGATGTTATTGATGAATTTCTGCATGTATTCATCAATTTCGATGAGAGAGAACATCTCAAGGTTCGCAAGGAAATGCTCCATGCCATCCAAAATATCATCCATGGCAATCGCAATATTCAAAATATCTTCCCGTTCAATAGGTGTCATGAACGACGTATTTAGTTTGGTTATCAATTCATGAATCAGCGTGTCGCCTGCCGTTTCATACTCTTTCATTCGAATACTAATTTCTTTCAGGTCTGACACAGAATGGACTTTAGAATCGTTCGCATAGTGCATAGATGCCTGCACATGTTTCGCGATGTCTAATAATGCTGTAAAAAATGGATCGGGTTTACGTGGACCTAGCATTTGAATTCCTCCATTTATTGTTGACATCGATAGTTATTACATCATACAAAAAACGTGTGTAAAAAGATAGCGAATAGTGTAGAAATTGTGCGAAAGTTAGGTGGGGTCCCTTAAGAAAACTTAGTAAATCTAATCAGGGCTTTATTTGGTGGAATATTGTTAAGTTATTGTAAAGATGTATAAGAATTGTTGAAAAAAAATGTGGACATGAGATGATCGCAGTAAAGGATTATATAAATGGAAAGGAGATAGAAACGTTGAATCATATGGCTTCTTCTGTAAAAAGATTAGTAGAACTATTTGTCGTATCTCTTAAACTGGGGCTGACTTCCTTTGGTGGTCCTACCGCGCATTTAGGTTATTTCCATGAAGAGTACGTACGAAAACGTAAATGGATGGATGAAAAAGGCTATGCAGATTTAGTCGCGTTGGCACAATTTCTACCGGGCCCAGCAAGTAGTCAGGTAGGGATTGGTATCGGCGTGGCACGGGCAGGAGTGCTAGGCGGACTGATTTCCTTTCTAGGTTTCACGATGCCATCCGTTGTAGCGTTGATCTTGTTTGCTACGCTTCTGGCAGGCTCGGATATTAGTGGGGCTGGTTGGTTGCATGGTTTGAAGATCGTGGCTGTGGCGATAGTTGCGCATGCGGTACTAGGAATGGCGAAGAATTTAACACCGGACGTCAAGCGAAAGGCCATTGCGTTATTTGCGCTCGTCGTCACACTTTTATGGCAAGCGGCCTTTACGCAAGTCGGCGTGATTATTCTAGCGGGATTAGTGGGGTTATGGCTGTTCAAAGCCCATGATGTGTCAGATTCTGTTTCAACCAAATTCCTCGTATCAAAGAAAATGGGAATCATTTGTCTTACACTGTTTTTCACTTTACTCGGTATTTTGCCATTGCTTCGGGAACTAACAGGGTCATACTGGGTAGCATTATTCGATAGCTTTTATCGAGCTGGTGCGCTCGTATTCGGAGGCGGTCACGTCGTCTTGCCTTTATTGGAGCAAGAATTGGTGCCAATGGGTTGGATTGGAAACGAGTCGTTTCTAGCAGGTTACGGTGCGACACAAGCGGTCCCGGGACCATTGTTTACGTTCGCTGCCTATCTCGGTGCAGTGATGAACGGTTGGCAAGGTGGATTATTTGCGACCGTTGCGATTTTCTTGCCCGCCTTTCTTTTGATCGTCGGAGCCTTGCCTTTTTGGGACGTCTTACGCAATCATCCGAAAATCAAAGGAGCAGTGATGGGTGTCAATGCCGCGGTTATCGGAATTTTACTCTCGGCGTTATACAATCCGATCTGGACAAGCTCCATTTTACGGGCAGAGGACTTTGCATTGGCAGCGATTTTATTCAGTATGCTGACCTTTTGGAAGATGCCTCCGTGGATCGTCGTGTTAGTTGGGGCGCTAGGCGGAACACTACTTTCCATATGGTAGAAAGGCAATCAAATGCGGTTGCTTTTTTGTTATATTGAATGAATTCTATAGAAAAAAGAGTTTTGTACATATGAATGCTTCATTATACCGAGCTTGCCGATTGTGGCGGATGACTTAAACGCTTCGACATCGCTTGTCCAATTAAGCCTGACGGAAACCGCTCGTCATAACGCTCATAGTGTATGCAATCGCTTCTGTATTATGCGCGTTTAGTCGGGATATCTGGATGTTTGTTGCACATTAAAGTAAATGTTGTAATACATTTTCGAACTTCAGTACTTGAATTAAAATAAGTTAAGACAAAACAATAATGTATACACTACCTACAATGAGTGATCTAAGTACCTCCTACTCACTAAGCAACTCTCCCTAACCCTTTTTAATTCAAATCTGCTCGAAAATAGGGCATGATAGAGATAGAGAGTCTGATTATTATTTTGAGAGGTGGATGTAAAGATGGAATATCGTATTGAGCACGACACGTTCGGAGAAATACAAGTACCAGCGGATAAGTTATGGGGCGCGCAGACGCAGCGCAGTAAGCACAACTTTAAAATCGGCGGGGAACGCATTCCGCTTGGTGTAATCCAAGCCTTTGCCCATTTGAAAAAATCAGCAGCGATCGCAAGTCATTCATTCGGCAATCTGTCCGAAGTTAAAATGAAAGCTATAAAAACAGCAGCAGAAGAGGTCATTGCAGGCAAATGGGACGAGCACTTCCCGTTGGTCGTTTGGCAAACAGGAAGCGGTACGCAGTCGAACATGAACATGAACGAAGTACTCGCTAACCGTGGGAACCAGTTGCTTGAGGAGTGGGGCGAGGAAGAACGCCTGCATCCGAATGATGATGTCAATAAATCCCAAAGTTCCAACGATACATTCCCGACAGCACTACATGTGGCGGGAGTTATCGCGGTTGAGCGCGAAGTATTGCCAGCAATCGATAAATTAGCTGCCACACTTCAGAAAAAATCCGAAGACTTTGCAGATATTATTAAAATTGGACGTACGCACTTACAAGACGCGACGCCATTGACTTTAGGACAAGAAATCAGCGGTTGGCACAGAATGTTAGAGAAAACGCACAGCATGTTGAAAACTAGTGTAGAGACGATGAAAGAACTCGCAATCGGCGGTACAGCAGTTGGAACGGGACTTAACGCACCAGCTGGCTTTGGCGAAAAAGTAGCGGAAGAAATTTCGAAGTCCGTGGGCATCGAGTTTACGTCTGCTCAGAATAAATTCCACGCATTGACGAGCTACGATGAAGTCGTCTATACACATGGCGCACTGAAAGCATTGGCTGCGGACTTGATGAAAGTGGCGAATGACGTACGTTGGTTGGCAAGCGGTCCTCGTTCAGGTATCGGTGAAATTACGATTCCAGAAAACGAGCCCGGCAGCTCAATTATGCCAGGTAAAGTGAACCCGACACAAAGTGAAGCGTTGACGATGGTTGTGGCACAAGTAATGGGGAACGACGCAACAATCGGTTTTTCAGCGAGCCAGGGGAACTTTGAATTGAACGTCTTCAAACCCGTAATTATTTACAACTTCCTCCAATCAGCGAAATTACTTGCTGACGGTATGATCAGCTTCAACGATAACTGTGCGGTAGGGATTGAACCGAACCGTGAAGAAATCGACAATAAAGTGAAAAACTCTTTAATGCTAGTCACAGCATTGAATCCGTATATCGGCTATGAAAATGCGGCGAAAATTGCGAAGAAGGCTCATACAGAAGGTACAACGCTGAAAGAAGCGGCACTTTCTAATGGTTTATTGACAGAAGCACAATTTGACGAATATGTAGACCCAAGCAAGATGACTGGCAACTCATAATTGTCACGAATTTGTGCGCTTGTTTATCCTGCAAATCTTGTATACTAATGACATAACCTCTATACGAAGGAGTCAGGAATATACATGAAAAAGAAGTTACTTGCAGGGCTGGCGGCGCTGACATTGATGCTTGCTGCATGTGGAAACGACGCTACAGAAAATCCTGCTGAAGTAAATCCACAAGATGCACAGGCAGAAGCAGGACATGATCACGGAGAACATTTGCCGAACGGTGATTTGCAGGAAGTGACCGCTTCGGCGGATATCCTGCCTTCATTCCTTGATGATAAGCCGGAAGACATGCGCATGGTCTATCAAGTGGCAGGCAACGCAACGGACATTTTGGAATACATGCCTTGCTATTGCGGTTGCGGAGACAGTGCTGGACATAAGAGTAATATGAATTGTTTCTTGGATGAAGTACGCGAAGACGGCTCCGTTGTCTGGGATGATCACGGCACACGTTGCCTAGTTTGCCTAGAGATTGCAGTAAAATCCGTGCAAATGAAGCAAGACGGCAAGTCGATGAAAGAAATCCGTGATGCGATTGATACGGAATATGGCAACGGAGAGTATGCGAAACCTACAGATACTCCAATGCCTGCTTGATTGATTGCATAAGCTGCAGATTCACTCTTTTTATTGGGAGTGAGATCTGCAGTTTTTTTGTTGCGCTCAATGTCCGCGGCCCTACACCTTACATTCCCAGATTTTATCGCCGCGCCATCCAAATCTTTAGCATTCGCGACTTCCGCTCAATGAATCACGCTTTCCGCTCAATGTAGCCCGGCAAGCGCTCTATGCGTAGCGTTATCCGATCAATCTTGATCCGCAACCGCTCATAGTTTCACGTTACCCGCTCAATGAACCCACGCATCCGCTCTATGTCCGCGGCCCTACACTTTACCTCCCCACATTTTATCGCCGCGCCATCTAATCTTTGGCATTCGCGACTTCCGCTCAATGAATCACGCTATCCGCTCAATGTAGCCCCGCAAGCGCTCTATGCGTAGCGTTATCCGCTCAATCTTGATCCGCAACCGCTCATAGTTTCACGTTACCCGCTCAATGAACCCACGCATCCGCTCTATGTCCGCGGCCTTACACCTTACATTCCCAGATTTTATCGCCGCGCCATCCAAATCTTTGGCATTCGCGACTTCCGCTCAATGAATCACGCTATCTGCTCAATGTAGCCCCGCAAGCGCTCTATGCGTAGCGTTATCCGATCAATCTTGATCCGCAACCGCTCATAGTTTCACGTTACCCGCTCAATGAACCCACGCATCCGCTCTATGTCCGCGCGTACTCGCTCATAGTCTGTGGTTGAGCGCTCTATGTGGGAGTGTACGCGCTCAATGTCGAAGCCTATCCGCCCTACACCAACAGTCCATCCCCCAAAAAAGCATCATATCCATTCATTTCATTGGCAAGCTAAAAGCATGTGGTATAATTTAGTTAAATTAGGCAGGAGGGGATTCTGATGATTCATTTTGTACAATTCGAAGAGCAGTATATACCGAAGATGGCCTCGTTATTAGCGGCGAGACATGCAGATGAACGACAACGTTTTCCATTTTTGCAGGAGCGCTTTGAGGACGTGGAACACGCAGAAGAACGTTTGCGTGAAGAATTGGAGAAACCGTATACAGGAGGACTCGTGACGTTGCGTGACGAAGATGTCATCGGCTATTTATTATACGAATATCGTCAAGATGCTACCCGAGGTCGTACTGTCTATGTGGGGTATCCGTCATTCGTCATTCATGAAGACGAGCACCCAAGATTAGCGCGATTGATGTATACCGAAGTGGGAGCGGAATGGGTCCGCAATGGGTACTTTGAGCATGTGATGGATATACCGGTCGGTAATGATGAATTAATTCTTGAAATGCTGGAGCAGTCGTTTCATTTCGAACAGCGCTTTGCGGCGTTGTCACTTGAACACTATCGTGCACAGCCAGGAGAGAATAGTCTCGTCAAGATGAAGGAACTGGTAGGGGAAGAGCAAAAAACATTGCACAAGATGGCGCCGTGGAACAGTTTGCATCAAGCGAAAGCTCCCGCGTGGAAACCGATTACTCAAGAAGCGTTGGATGCGGAGCGCGATGTGTTTGCGGCGTATGAAGGAAAAGAAGGTACGCGCAGCTGGGTCGCTGAGCAGGATCATGTACCTGTAGCTTTTCATCTATTTACACCGACAGATGCGCGCCATGCTATGACAACGCCGGATGAATCGGCCGTGCTTGTACAGGCGACGACAAATATTGAGTTGCGTGGACAAGGTATTGGTAAATCGATTGCGAACCACAGTTTCACTCAAATGAAAAATGCAGGTTATAAATATGTTATGACGGATTGGTTGACGGCGAATCATTTGGCATCCTATTTCTGGCCGAAGCTCGGATTCCGTTCGTACATGATTCGCATGGCGCGTACAGTGGATGCACGCATCTCATGGGCGGACGGACAATGACGGGCGTGAAGTTCGTCACATCATGGAGTGGCGGTAAAGACTCTGCGCTCGCCGCATATCGCGCGATCCAAGAGGGAAATACGCCAGCGATGCTGTGGACAATGTTCGAGTTAGATCAGCCGCATTCCAAATCACACGCATTACCACTGGAAATTGTTCAAGCACAGGCAAAGCAAATGGATATACCACTGATGATCCGAAAAGCAGACTGGGCTGGCTATGAAATACAATTTATAGATGCGATGCGCGTTGCGAAAGCACATGGTATTCACAAAGCAGTATTTGGAGATATCGATTTAGAAGATCACTTGCTGTGGGTACAGTCGATGTGTGCCAAAGTGGGTATGGACACATATCATCCACTTTGGGAAGAACCGAGACGTAAGCTACTTGAAGAATTCATCGCAGAAGGCTTTGAAGCCTATGTGGTCGTCGTCAATACAAAGATGATGCCAGCCGAATTTCTCGGTAGACGTTTCACACTTGAATTATTAGATGAACTCGAAGCACTCGGCATCGATAGCTGCGGTGAGTCCGGAGAATTCCATACGGTTGTTGTCGATGGACCTATTTTCAAGGAACGTATTCCCGTGAAAATGAATGAAACTCTCGAAAAAGACGGCTATGTATTTTTGAAATGTGAAATAGAAAAAGGAACTTCCACAGACGGAGAAATCGTCTGAGGAAGTTTCTTACTTTTTGCTTGGCCGACTGAATAAAAAGTAGAAAAAGGAGTAGATGTATAATGAATAGTAAGCGAATAGTTACAGAAGAAGATCTTCAAAAGTCTTTCGACATACGAAAAGCTGTATTTGTTCAAGAACAACTTGTTCCGGAAGAGGACGAGTTTGATGAATTCGATGTGCTGAATGAAGTATGCGAGCATATTTTAGTGGAACATGAAGGACAAGCGATCGCATCTGGTAGATTGAGAGTAGTAGATGGGATGGGGAAGTTAGAACGCATTTGTGTGTTAGTCTCTCATCGGAGTCTAGGCATTGGGAAGGTAATTGTTCAAGGGTTGGAGGATATCGCAAAGGACAAGGGATTGGTTTGGGTGAAATTGCATGGACAAACACATGCAGAAGAGTTTTATCGTAAACTTGGATACGAAACTACTTCTGATATCTTCATGGAAGACGGCATACCGCATATTGAGATGAAGAAAGAGTTAGCACTGTAGTTGGCGATAGGACGTATTCTATATTGAAAAGCCCCTAAAGTTAGAAGAGAAAATCTAACTTTAGGGGCTTGGTATATACTGCACGTAATTAACTATTTAATTCACTCACTTTTATACAGCTTACTTACGTAATTGGATTTCGATATTGATTTTCACTTCATCGCTTACGACGACACCGCCCGTTTCAAGAGCAGCATTCCATGTTAAACCGAAATCTTTACGGTTAATCTTCGTATGACCTGTGAATCCAGCAGCTTCGTCTCCGCTCATTGGGTCTTTGGCTATGCCTTCAAACGTTACTTGGAATGTGACAGGCTTCGTTGTATCTTTAATAGTGAAGTCGCCTGTTATGTCGTACGTATTATCTGACGTCTTCTCGATAGCGGTAGCTTTAAACGATAAGTTTGGAAAATTTTCTACATCGAAAAAGTCAGCTGAACGTAAATGATTGTCTCGATCAGGTTTGCGGGTATCAATACTGTTTGCATCAATTGTAAAATCGATCGATGCATCTGTTAAATCTTGCGGGTCCGCTTCGATGGTCGCTTGGAATTCGTTAAATGTACCTTTTACATTTGAAATCATCATATGACGTACGGAAAATTCTACTGTACTGTGTGCTGTGTCAACATTCCATATTGCTTTTGTCATGTAAATCTCCTCCAATAATTAATAGTTTTTATTTAAAATGTAGTACGATGCAGTCTATTCTAGATGAACTTTCCTTTGAATCTGAGAAACGAGTAATCAGGTGATGGCTTCGTTTTATACGTTTTTTAAAAGCATATTACTAGCACCTCTTACGAATTCATTACCCTTTTTTGTGAGATATATGCGTAATAATGAATTGCTTTGGACCTTTCAAGACAATCGTCATTTCTGCTAAAGGTTTTTCCGGATGATCTCCGTCATGATCACTCCTAGTTATGTGTTGAATTCAACCAATTTTTTGCTTGAAGCGCGACTTCCTGTGTCAGGCTATGTCCCGTAACCCAAGCTGTCGTAACATGTGCGCCTCTTTCTTCAAAGAGACGGATGACTCGTTTACTTTCAGATTCTGGCACGATCGGATCACGTTCACCTAGAGAAAGAAATACTTCGACATCGCTAAAATCTTGTGTTTCTGCTATATCTGCTGGGTACAGTGGTGCGAATAAAGCGGCTTTTTTGAAAGCGCCTGGCTGCTTAAGCATCATGTGTATAGCGATGTTTGAACCGTTTGAGAATCCAACAAGAACTGTATCTTCGAGTTTAAAGTCGTATTCTTTTGATTTCTCGACGATGAACTCATACAGTTCATTGCCGCGAAATTCAAGATCTTCCCAGTCGTACTGACCTTCACCGTGCCGTTTGAAAAATCTATTCATTCCATTTTCCTGCACATTTCCTCTGATGCCTAAAACGTTGTAATCAGGATGTAGTAGTTCGGCAAGAGATACCAAGTCTGTTTCTGTACCACCTGTGCCGTGGAGCAATACAAATACGGGTGCACCTTTTTTCTTTTCATTGTACAGATAGTTCACTGTTCTACCACTCCTTTAAATAAATATCCGATCGTTTTACCAATGGCTGTAATAGGGTGGATTCTTTTCATGGCTTCCATTTACAAAACTCCTTTTACACCGGTTATGAACGTGTTGTATCGAACGGACGAATCTGAGATTCAATATATTCACGTTTTGGTTCAAGGAATGGGGGAAGTGATAGGTTTTCACCTAATGTTTCGTATGGTTCATCTGTCATGAAACCTGGGCCATCTGTTGATAGCTCAATTAGAATATGACCGACGCGTGTATAGAGTGCTTCAAAGTAGAAGCGGTCTACATGACCGGAATGTTGTATTCCCATTTCATCATATTTTGCTTCCCAACTTTTGATCGCTTCATGGTCTTTCACTCTGAACGATACATGGTGGACTTGTCCATACCCTTGGCGGCCTGGTGTTGTATCATCAAATCGTAAAATGACCTGTCCTCCATTGCCACCTTCGCCTACGTCAAACCATGTGACGTTCTCTTCCGTAAGAATTGGCTTCATACCATACACTTCGGTGAGCATTTTTTTAAAGTCTTCAAAATAACTAACTGTAATTTCAATCGGGCCTAAACCGTAAATCGCATAATCTTCAGGTACGGGTCCATTTTTCCAAGGTGTACCTGGTGCGACACCTTCATTATTCTCATCCGAGAACAGTTGATATTTTTGTCCGTCCGCTTCTTGGAAAGGCAGTACCTTTTTTCCGAAGAGCTCTTGAATGCCATCATTTTCTACGCCGAACTCTTTGAAACGCTCTACGTAATATTCAAGTGCGGCGTCGCTAGGCACTCGAAGTCCTGTTCGGGAAATCGAGTTTGTCCCCGGTGTACCTTTCGGGTTATTCGGGAAGTCGAAGAACGTCATGTCTGTTCCTGGTGAACCGATATCATCTGCGAAAAATGTGTGATACGTTTGGATGTCATCTTGGTTGACTGTTTTCTTAACTAATCTCATGCCAAGTACGTTTGTGAAAAACTCATAGTTTCTCATGGCATCGTCTGTCATGGCGGTAACGTGGTGAATTCCTAGTAATTCGGTTGTCATGTGCTCAAACCCCTTTTTATTTATAATGAATTGATATGTTACGAATTCGAGATATTATATTAAAAAAACTAGATCTCACATTACATATTTTGTGCATGTAAACCTAATTTTTTTACATGTGTAATGAGTTGTTCTTTTTCTTGTATATCTAATCCGCTAAAAATTTCTTTTATCGCTTGTTTGTGAGGGGGAAAGATTTCATTCATCAGTTCCGTCCCATCGGTTGTTATGGACGCATGTGTTACACGTCGATCTTTAGGACACGGTTTTCTTTTGATTAAGTTTTTCTTTTCTAATTTATCGACAACGTACGTGATGCTACTACTTGCAATTAGTACTTGCTCACCGATTTTTTGTATCGGTTGATCACCTTTACTATAAATTAATTCTAAAACAGCAAATTCTGTTGTATTTAAACCTGAGCGTTTGATATCGTCTTCCACGCGTACTTTAATGGATTGCATTGCTCGAGTTAAAACTATAAATGCCTTTAGAGACAAATCTTCTTCATAACGATCTATATTTTGATTGTCCATGACGTTCTCCTTTTATCTCGAATTCAAGGTAATCATATAATAGGGATTTAATGATGTCAACTTATGCGTTTGTAAAGGGGGAGGCTAACGGTACTTTATCATTAGCCATCCAAACACTATATTCTACTAGTAGACTCCAATACAGAGCCATTTCACAGTGCTGAATCATTCTGGAAATTAAGCATAAAGTGACTCGCATCCTCGTAGACAGCGAAAACATATCCTTGATCTTTGAAAAAGTTCAGGATTTTAGGTAATGCTTCCAACGTTTGTGATTTTTCGTGCATCAATACGACTTCTTTATCAGAAGTAGTTTCCTGTTTAATGTTTTGTATGATTTGAGTGGGGTTGCCGGGAAGTTCCCAATCATGCGAATCGATCGTCCAATCCCACATTTTAATCTGAGCATCAGCTAGTTGTTTTCGTATTTGCCGGCTGTTTAATCCAGGTGCTGATCCATAAGGGGCACGAACTAAACGAGGCGTTGTTCCTGTTATTTCATGGATCAGATCAAGTGTTTCAACCATCTCGGGCACAAACTGTTGATTAGAGTAAAGTGCTTGATAATTGTGAGTCATGCTATGGCCGCCTATGTAATGACCTTCTTGTGCTACACGTTTTACACTTTCCTGTAGATGTTCTTTCTTTAAATTACTGCCTTGCATGAAGAATGTTGCTTTTACATCATGTGCATCTAGGATATCTAAAAACTGTTCAGTCCATTTGCTTGGGCCATCATCGAAAGTTAAATAGACTACTTTTTCCGATTCATTCTCTTCAGTAAGTATTTCGGTTTCATCGCTTTCAATTTGAGGAAATACTTCAGGTTCAGGATTCGATTGTTCTGGTGGTTTTATTGGTTCTAGTTCATCAATAGGTTCTGACTTATCGTTTGATGTCGGTGTTTCGATCTTATCGGGTACGATTTCTGGTTCATCCGTTGTATGAGGTGGCTCACGGAAAGAATAGGATGTCCCAACAAATAGTACAGTGCCTAATAGAACGAGAAGAAAAATTAACAGATAAAAATATTTTTTTTTAAGCTTTCGTCTTTTTCTTCGGACTGGTTGATGTAGCGTACTCATGAAATATATATCCTCCTATTATGGTGTGTTGAATAAACTATTCTCATCGTATGTATAAAATGGTCTTCATTTATAGGAAATACAGCAGACGAAATCAATCATCTGCTGCTGTCAAATAACTTACTGAATATACGTGTCTCCCACTAAAGCGTCCTGTAAAATATCTGAAGGAATTTCAAATGTGACGACACCCATATAACCTGGGGCCACTTCGTACTGATCAAAAGAAATGACGAGTTTATGATCTGCAGTAATATAGAAATCTTGGTCTTTTTGGATCGAACTGAACTCGAGGTCTGCTCCTTCAACAGCTACATACGTAGTGTTTTCGTCTTCTTCCATTTGTTTCTTCATCTCTTTTTGAATGTAAGTAGTAATGATCTCCACATAGGAATCATCCTTAAACAGACTCGGTAAGGTGAGAAGAATAGTATGTTGTTTATCAATCGTATCGTATTGCATCTCAGTGGAAGAAGATCCAGCCGTAGTTACTTTATACCGTGCAATGGATAGAATCTGTTCGGTGTCGGTTTTTACTTCATATCCCGAATCCATGCCAAAATGGCCGCCGCCAGCCTCTTCCATTTTTGCGAACTCTTCCTTAAATTTCGTAAAGAGCTCTTTATTTTCTTCAATGTATTTTTCATTTAGAGCAGTTTGCAATCCTTCATTTCTCAAACCATCGATTGCCGGTGTATTCAAGTTTGCTTGATACGTTTCTTCTTCCATCGTTAAGGTCTGTATAGTGAAAACTTTCACGATGGAACCAAGAACGGGGATGTTCCCGAGGGAATTGGCGAAAGTTGGGCTGACATTAATGCTGCCAACGAATAAAGCAGCTGCTGCAACGACTCCAATCGACCAATTCCTCAAGGGAGAGCTCTTCTTTTTCGGTTTTTTTGCTGCTTGAATAGATTGTTTTACTAAATCATCCAGTTCAGGAGGAATTTCAATAGCGTCATAATCTTTTTTTAGTTTGTTCAACCGTTTCATTCCAAATCCCCCTTTTCAATTTCTATACGTAGTTTTTTTAATGTTCGGTATAGCTTCGTTTTGACTGTGTTGATGTTTTCGTCCAAGATTGCTGCTACTTCTTCGATTTTCAAGTCTTCAAAAAAACGTAAGATAATCAACGATTTTTCATCAGCTGTGAGCGTATCAAGTGCATCAAACAAATCTATATCGGTCTGTTCATCTTCTGTTTGTGGTAAATATCCATCCAGTACTCCATCATCCATCACGATCATTCGTTGATGTTTTCGGATGAAATCGATGGACGTATTCACGAGTATTCGATAAAACCAAGTTTTTAAATACTTGATTTCATCCAGGCGATGAATGGATTTCAACGCTTTGAAAATCGAGTCTTGCACAATATCCAACGCATTTTCTTTGTTTTTTACATAGCTATAGGCGAGCCGATAATGAGCATGTTGATTTTCGATCAAGAATTGCTCTACCTTCTCCATTTTTTTATTTTTTGTCATGACAAACGGTTCACCTTCTTCAATTTTAAACATGTCGCGATCACGTCTTACTCATTTGACGGGTAGCTTCTGCAAAAAGTTTGGACTTTATATAAAAATAGGAAACATGATTACATATTACGGTGTACACATTATGAGAGTAAATGAGGTGTATGGTATTGAAGTGGAAGTGGATTTTTTAAAGCAATCGCGAGAGTTCTTGGTCATTCTTAAAAATCCTCCTCAACATGTAAAATGTACCCTTTGTAAAGGACAATTATAAAAAAGCCTAAGCTGCTTGTTGAAGCTGTCGTCTGTATTCTGCAGGCGGCAGCTTTTTCAAGTTCCACTGCCCGCGATAATGGTTATAGTACGTCATATAACTCTTGATTTCCCGCCTAACTTCTTCCATTGTCTCACAATCTTTTATATTGGTTTCATCCTTGAAGTGACCGAAAAATGATTCCTGTGGAGCATTATCCCAACAGTTCCCTCTGCGTGACATCGATTGTCCTAACCCCATTTTCTTCACTGCTGCCTGATACTTTGGGTTTGTATAATGAAATCCTTGATCTGAATGTATAAAGGCATCTGTCATTAAATGACGATGTTTCTTTAGTTTGCGAAGCGTATTCATTGCGATCTCCAAACCTAACGAAGAAGAAACTTCATAGGCTAAAATTTCATTCGTTTGGGCGTCTTTAATCGTTGACAAGTAAGCACGTTTGCCATTTCCATATGTCAAATAGGTGATGTCGGTCAATAATACCTTTCCAGCCACCCCTTGCTTAAACTCACGTTGTAACGTGTTTTCACATGTGCGGTGCTCTTTCGTCGCCTTTGCCATACGACGTGCTGGGTTGGCTTTGCGGATGGGACAGATGATATCGAATTTTTTCATAATCCGGCGAATGCGTTTTAGGTTATATGTAATGCCGTACTGATTTTCGAGTGTCATTTTAATTTGGCGTGCTCCTTTTTTTCGTCCTCGAAAATGATAGGCCCTTAAAATGATTTCCTTTACAACTTCGTCTGCCTGTTCGCGAGCGGCACGTTTCTGTTTAGATTTCTCTCCAAAGTGCCTATAGTAGCCCGAACGCGATACCTCCATAAGTTCGCATAAGTAGCTCACCAAACGTGCTAATTTATACTTTTGGATGGTGAAATTAATTAGTTCATATTTTAGCGTCGTTTGGATTGTGATTTCTTTTTCATCATCTGCCTTTCGAGTAGATCGAGCTTTTTTAACAGTTCATTTTCCGCCTGTAATAAGCGGTTTTTCGCTTCTAGACGTTCAATCTTTTCTTCGGATGTCAAGTCGCGTTCTGATGGACGGCCTGAATTGGTTTTTCGTGTGTCTTGTAAGCCTTCCACCCCGCTTTTTCTATAGGCGGCACGCCAACGCTTTCCTGCAGATTTAATCCGAACTGCTCCTATTAAATCGGCATCTAATCCAGCCTCTTCAAAAATGTCTCGCGGCAGTTTTCCTTTTTCATTTTCCGAAATAAAATGACGTTTAAACTCATCTGTATAGGTGATGGATTTATCACTAACAGCTTGTACGTTAGGATTGCATTGCAAGCGTGCTTGTTCTTTTAAGGTAAACAATCGTTCAGTCACATTCATCCGCTCCCACATCTTTTTATTCATTATAAACAAAAGTACCCTATAGGATAGACTTTTTTCAAAGTGTCTATCTTATAGGGTACATTTTAATGTGTTGGGAGGACTTTTTTGGCTTATAAAAGTGATTTGAAATTCTGATACTGGGGATGTATGTGTAAACTGAATCAACCGATGATGGGGGAGTGGTTGGAACCCGTTGATCTGCGCTGCAGCCGGACGCGTGTCCTATGGGCGGGCGGTGAACCACACTCCTCGCTTCGCTCGCTAGGTGTTTCACCTGTCAAAGCAAAGATGTGCTCCTTCTCGCTACGCTTCACTCGCAAAAGCCGTTCTTCGTTACGGCTCTCGCTGATGCTCCCCGAGTCGCCGGCTGTAGCGAAGATCAACTAAGCAAGTGCGAAGAAAATATGTGCAACAATCGAGCTCATTTACGGAGCAAACATTCTAACTTAAACAGTAACAATACTTCAATTGTAATTATAATATCTTATAATCTTAGACTGCATTAATAAAATAACGTCCTTCAAGTGCTTTTATTTCAAAGAAATATTTTGTGTCTGTTTTTAAATCTTCTAATTTGATACCTTTTCCTGGTGATATGTGAATTTCATCAATAATTATATTCCCTTATTCATCTTTTACTCTGAGCAACACATCACCCTCACTATTCGCATCATTTATAACCTCTTTTGTCCAAAAAAAGCTATCGTATATTACATAAGTTTGTGTATTAATCGAATCCTGAGAAAAACTAATGTCTTGCCATTCGTCATTATTACCTGTTACCTCTACTATTCCATGAACCATTGGAAAAAAGAATTGATTAACAACACCCACGTTTTGAACGACTTGATAGCCAATTATCATAATCAGAAATGTCAACAGCGAAGCAGTAATGACTTGAAAACGTCGCTTTTTATTAATTCGTTTAAAAGGTTCTTTCGCTTCTTCAAATTTTGACTCGACAATGTGTTGTGTCGGTTGTTGCATCATTTGCATCATTTTGTTGCATTGGACACACTCCTCGATATGAGTTTGCACTTCGGCAGCCGTTTCTTCACTACAAATACCATCAATATAAGATGGTAATAAATCCTGTATAATATTACATCTCATTCAAATCCATCCTTTCTGCTAAGGTGCATTTTGCACGATAATATGTAACTCTTGCCCAATTTTCATTTTTATTGAAGATAACACCAATTTCCTTGAAACTTAAATCTAGCTTTGTTCGAAGTAGAAATATTTCACGATAAGGTTCTCTTAACTTTTGGATTTCCATATGAATGGTCTGTTGTGTAGCCTTTCAATCTAACGACATCTGGTAGATATTCGTTAGATTGAAAGGCTACACCAGCTTGTGCTAGTTGTTCAAGACTTGAATAGTTCCTATACTTCTCCCGTTTTAAATGATCATAGTAGGAGTGTTTGGCAATTTGACATAACCAAACGGACATTTTACACTCACCATTATAACGTTCGATAGATTTTACAGCTTGATAAAATGTTTCTTGTGTCAATTCTTCTGCTAAATCCACATTTGATGTCAAACAAAGAAGAAATGCTTTTACTTCATTTGCATAGGATTTATAAACTTCACTTAATCCTCCACCCAATTCCTCCTTCCCTCTGATGCTAACTGGCATACATATATATAGAATGAAAACCACATTCGTTACAAGAAATGATAAACTTATTTATAAATGAAAAAAGCTAAATTCCTTACAACTTCAGTAAGGAATTTAGCTTATTATTTTTTTGATTTGACACGTTACAGACACAGTCTATCTAACACAAACGCACCCGATTACTTAAGGTTAAAATTAATTATTAGATCCTTCGGGAGTTAAGTATTGTGTAGTCTTGGCAGCATACGCACCGTAAGCGGATGTTGCAGATTCTTTTTCGTCATCATTGACCATTGTCTTTTCAAATTCTTCACGGTTATTGAATTCATCAGAAACCCCTTTATAATCCTCATATGTGATTTCGGTAGCAAAAACCTTTTCTTCTTGTGCGGCTTCATAATGTTCTTCTGATAGATTTGCTCTTACTAGCAAATAAGCTTCGTAAGTAGCACCGTTGAGCATATCTACATTTTCGGTATTATTTAATTCCGCAGTTGTTTTGTTAAAATTCTCAATTGCTTGATCAAACTCTGAGGCACTTAAATCTGTTTTTGCAGCTTCAATGTTCTTTGTTTCACTGTCTGTATAATCACCATCTGCAAGCCCTTCTTGATTTGTTGAATTACACGCCGTTAGAATTAATACTCCTACCAGTGATAGCATGAAAATAATTTTTTTCATCCGTATTCCCTCCTAAAATTACTTACGTGGCAAAATGGCCCTACTGTGGAAAATCCTTATTATAGTGATAGGTAAACCTTTGAAGTTATCTCCAGCTTTTCCCCCCACTTCACACCGTACGTGAAACTTTCGCTTCATACAGCGTTCCGACTAATCCAATTCCATTCAATCATCAACACGTGATGTGTCTCAACTCTTCCGTTTCAATAAGTCTTTTACTAATCTAGTGGCTATCCCTCCACGTTATCAGCTTACAACGTTGAATTATATCTATTATAGCACAAACTTAGGTGCTTCCTATGAGCCTGTTAGCATTGCATATGCCTGTTACACAAGATGGACTTTCATATTCTCGATTCTTACTCATCCACAGCTAACCCTACATTTGGTAGTAAATACATTTCTATATAACGCGCGTCTAGACCCGTACATTCAGAAGTTCGTCAGCAATAAAGTATCTTATTGTATTTACATTGCATTCTCACCATATCTGTTCAACCCAAGTATCATGATTTACACCACCCCATCGGGTAGGCTTTCGTCAGCCAAACTGTTACGGTAAATTCTTACGCCTATTAGCCGAGCTTATAACACGCTTTTCCTTACTAATCAACGTGCTACTCGACGCAGGGGAAGCCTTTCAGAGCGTTACCTCGTCATTCGACTTCTCGATATAACCCTTTAATTTTAGAAATCTAAAACTACCTGATCTTTACCGAACTTGTGTGACCACATTTCATTTGAACCAGGAACGTTTCGCACAGGGAATCGCACCCGTTTGCTTTAGTTTCCTATTAGTATTTCTCGATTTTTATTGTTATATCTTCTTCGCTAATTGTTACGTTTTCTGCTTCGGAAACATTCTTTATTGAATCTTCAACTACTTGTTGAATCATTGTTTCATCAACTTTTACATCTTTCGGGTAACTTACTGATACAGTCATTTCTTTAACATTGCCATCTACCATTATTGCTATTGATTCTTTATCAAGTTCCGTTTGCTCTGTAATAGATTCTATTACTTCACTTTCCAACTCTGAAACCAATTTCAATTCTGATGATAAATTTGCATCATTTTCCTGGTTTTCCGAATCCTCTAGTACTACCACTTCGGGCTCTCTATTACACCCAACTAAAAAAAATGGAACTAAATAAAACTCCTGAAATTACAGCTTTTTTTATCATTTCTACTTCTCCTTTTAAAAAACAAATTATAGATTCTTCAATAATTTTCCACACAAAAGTTTGCCGATGATTATTGGTGAAGGTTTCAAATTAACACACACTGTTCCTCAAGCAAGTGGCCCTATTCTTGCATAACCTTGTTCCGTTAATACACCCGTTAATAGTAGTTTTTATTCCAAATGTCTCTCTGGAATTTTGAGGAACCAAATATATATAGCCAATGCAATTATAGCTCCATATAATAATTTGACTTCGATAAAAATCATTACAAATAGATAGCTTAGAAGAAAAGTTAATATCCCACCCAATATAGAACTTATCGTTTTCGGTAATAAAAATTTATAACTTAGTTTATAAAAAATGAAGCCACCAACTGAACTTACAAAAATCGATAACACCAATATATATATAAAGCTTAATGACATTCTATCCCCATCCTTTTTAATGATTTTCCTCGTTTGGTGCATAACGGTTGTTCAGTTAACGCACCCGATTACGACATGGTATTAGAGTGTATTTTGAAATATATACAGGACTACGATGTACAATAAATAAATGGTTGCAAATATTGGGATTGCGTAATATGATACTCTTCCGAATTTGTCTTTTCTACTGAAAAAGGATAAACCGAATGAGAGTGCTACAAGGATAATTCCAAATGGTATTATAATAAAAAAATCATCTGCAAAAATAAAAATGCAAATCAAAATAATTCCTACAATCAGACTAATAAAAGAAAGTATTCCCAAACTACGTTTACTTTGCAAGAGTGTGACCTCCTAAATTCGCCATAAGTAATCCACTAAAACAGCATTTTAACGATATAAGTCTCGATTGCAGCAAGAATCTTATTCATTTTTTGCCCCGAATGCTCAAATATTTCATTCTCTTTTTTTACGTCTTGACCATCTTGAGTAAAAAAGTAACTCACCGATTATTAATCCAAATAAAATAGCGACAACAGCAGATGTATAATCAGGTTTATCAAATAAAAATGTAACAACTATAAATCCAATTAATAGACCAAAAGTGATACTTATATAGGATTTATATCTTTCTTTCAAATAAATTTTCATAGTCAATCACCTTTCTGATAACTATTCAAGAATCTAACCCGTTTACCGAAGATCATCATGACTTCAACCTCAAACTCATAGAAAAAAATAAACAACATCTTACTAAAGTTATTGCCGTCGCTATGAATCTGAAACTTAAATCCGCGCTTTACGTTTCTGTCTATATTTTACAATACTACTCAACATTTCCTACTACTTCAATAACTTTTCAAAGTCCTTTACTACATAATAGTTCAGCATCGTTCTGAAAATCCCCTTTGGACAAGTTGAAGAAGTCTTGTTCACATAATGTCACCACACTCTTTAATTCAGCTACCTAAATTGTCTAGTTAATAATTTATGAACTACTCCTATAATTACCCAAATTTCCTAATATGTTGTATGCTAGGGAAGTAATACAGAAAAGTTAATCAATAGAAAAAAGAAAGCAGTCTTTTTTCGTAGAAACTTGTCTTCATTTTAATGAGGGGAAATGTATTCTGAAAAACCTTATAGTAGACTCTTTGCAAACACTTTTAAAGGTTTATATAAAATGGGCCCGTAACTATGAAATTGATAAATCTTTATATCAAATCATTGGAGGGAACTTTATGAGGATTACAGTAGTAGGAGCAGGGCACGGAGGTACGACAATTGCAGCGGATTTAAAAATGAAAGGTCACTTGGTCACCTTATTGAAAACATCCAAGGGGCTGCACACTGAACATTTCGATCATCTGGTGAGAAATAAAGGTGAAATTACGTTGCTAGATCATACTGTAGAAACTACTGTGCATCACGACTTAGTTACGACTGATGTCCAATTGGCTATTAAAGATGCGGAAATCATTATTATATATGTGCAAACAAATTATCATGAGGACGTAATTAAACGTATGATTCCATTCATGAATGAAGATCAAATTGTGTTGCTGGAACCAGGGTACTTATCTACTGCCTATTTCTTAAAACACGAAAAAGAGAAAAGCTTCACTATAGTGGAAGCGCAAAGTTCTCCAATCGATTGCCGAATTGTAGAACCTGGAAAAGTGAAAGTTTTATTCAAGAATGTGCGAAACCCTGTAGCGATATTTACGAATCACTTGGACACATGTTGGGTATTAAAACACCTACTTGTAGTAGCTTGATCGGTATAGCTTCGGCAGCGTTAAACGTAGACTTCAGAGAGAATGCCAGAACAGTGGAAGTATTTAGCAAGGAAAATCTAAAGAAAATAATTGGTTTCACGAATCATGACTTTATGATACCGGCGTAAGAAACGACCAAATACACAGATTCCTATTTTAAAAGACCCCCTTACAGATAAAAAGCATTCTGCGAGAGGGGTCTTTAATTTGATTTATACCGCTATCAGATCTTTCTCAGCGTGTTATTTGATAATCCAAAAATCCGTCAGTTTCTATTAAGTAGTGCATTAATCTAGAGAGAAATTAATTCAAAAAACTTTGAAACTATTTCTGTAATTCTACGTCTGTACGGCAAACTACTAGACTATGGAGAGGATGTAGTGCAATGAAGAATAAAATCATGGCGGTACTCGGTGCGATTTTGCTAGTATGTAGTGTACCTGTATCAAGCGCTGCTGCAGGTAATTCGAAATTTCCCGATGTTCCAGATTCGAAGCATTTCGCGGCAGCGGTGAATGACTTGGCGTCACGTAATATAATTGGAGGCTATCCAGACGGTACGTTCCGGCCAAATGACTCTATTACGAGAGGGCAGGCGGCTGCCATTATCGTGAAGATGACGAAACTTCCTACTACGACTATTAAAGATCCAAAATTCAAAGACGTTTCGACTGCAAATGGCTATTATAAAGCGATTGCGGTACTAGCAGAAAAAGGAGTCATCAACGGCTATGGCGACGGACGATTCGGACCAAATGATTCAATTACGCGTGCGCAAATGGCTTCGATCATCATCAAAGCGTTTGAATTGCCACTGTATCATGATCCGGATTATGGATTTTTAGATGTTGCGCATAAAAATGGCCACCGTGAGGGAATATATAGTCTGTATCAACTCGGGCTTACGACAGGGACGTCTCCTACGACATTTAGTCCAAACGCTTCCATTACAAGAGGTCAAGCAGCGAAATTACTAAAAGCGGCGGAAGATGTGAAGCCTGGGATTCTAACGATGCATGCGAAAGATTTTAAATGGAAGAGATTCGATAATGTCAGCAAAACGAATTCGAATGTATTTGATGTAGTGGCAGACAGTGAAATCCCAAGCCAGCCCAATTTGAAAACAAAGGTTCATATTGTTCCAAAGAAAGAAGGAACGTCTACACTGACTTTTTCAGGTACAGCTTCATCCGAGACATCCGATAAAAATTATAGAAAATACTATGTACATGTCAAAAAAGTGAATGGTGCATGGGATATTTCATTGGAAGAGACGGCAGATATCTATTCCACACCTGTAGAGCTTTGGAAGCACTATGAAAGAAGAGAAAATAACGAACCGTTCATAGATGCTACGACGATTACTCTCTCGACAGCGGAAGGAGAACTGGTGAATGATCGCGTAGGGTTTAAGCGATGCAAAAATCAGTTGTTGCAATATTGTAATACCATTCAAATGGATCAGCCAGGCGAATTTATTGCGACGGTTACGTATGCTGACGGTGAGAAAATACGTTATTATATCGCATCGACTGAAGTAAAAGAACAATTTTATTATTCCGTCCATGTCACGCCAATCAAACCGAATGAAGTGCTAAGCATATGGGAAGGCGCTAAACTGGGCAAGCATGTGCTGCCTAAAGGAAGTGAACAGATTGCGACGGTGACAAGAGATCCGGGGACGAATGTGTTCCGTATCACACCGAAGAAGCCAGGAGATTTCTTTGTCGACTTCCCAGAAGCTAAAGGAGTGTCGCAGGGAAATCACAGGATCTACGATGGCATCCGAGTGAGAGTCAGTCAATTGGGCCCTTACCTGCATGTAGACGCAACGGTTAGTGACGAAGATGATATGATTTTTCATTAATAGAATATAAATGAGCAAAGCAGGCATGGATCGTATGTCTGCTTTTTTGGTGTTTGTAAAAAAGTATCTCGAGTAGTCTAGTCCTATGCTACACTGGAATTAATGAAATAATCTGACACGAACTAAGGAGGGCATGTAGATGAATGTGATTGAGATGAACCAAGTGACGAAAGTTTTCGGTACGCATCAGGCGTTGGATGGACTGGATTTAACAGTGAAGAACGGCGAGGTGTTCGGTTTTATCGGACCGAATGGGGCAGGGAAGTCGACGGCTATTCGGGTTCTGCTTGGTATGCTTCATGCTACGAACGGAACCGCGACGATTTTCGGCAAGGACGTGTGGCGAGATGCGGTGGAAATTCATCGACGTGTTGCGTATGTACCAGGGGACGTAAATTTGTGGCCACAATTGACAGGCGGAGAAGTCATTGATTTATTCGCGAGCTTACAAGGGAAAATCAATGAACAAAAGCGTGAACAATTACTTGTGCGTTTTCAGCTAGATCCGACGAAGAAGTGCCGAACGTATTCGAAAGGAAATCGTCAGAAAGTCGCTTTGGTGGCGGCGTTTGCCTCCGATGCAGAATTATTTTTGCTAGATGAACCGACATCTGGACTCGATCCGTTAATGGAAAAGGTGTTTCAGCAATGTGTGGCGGAAGTGAAGGCAGAAGGGAAGACGGTGTTGCTGTCGAGCCATATTTTGTCTGAAGTCGAGAAGCTGTGCGATCGCATTGGCATCATCCGGCAAGGGTGTCTGATCGAGTGCGGGACATTGAATGAACTACGGCATTTGACGCGGATGCAGTTGACGGTGGAGACTAGAAAGCCGATTGAGTCGCTCGTTTCGTGGCAAGGTGTCCATGATGTAGCGCAGACAGAAACTGGCTGGACATTTCATGCGGATGCAGGTGAAATGGAAGCAGTTATGCAGAAGCTAAGCGCGCATGGTCTACGGAAAATCGAAAGTGCACCGCCTACGCTAGAAGATTTATTCATGCGGCATTATGAAGAAACTGCGGAAAGTAGGGAACTGTGATGAAGGGGGCTCCATTTGTAGGTGTTCTCCGTCTCACCCGATTCATTATCAGGCAAGATCGTATGCGTTATTTGTGGTGGCTCGTTGGCATCACCGCCATCACGCTGATCGTACCACCGGCTTTCAATGAATTATATCCGACCGAACAAGATCGTAACATCATGGCAGAAACGATGAAAAATCCGGCGATGGAGGCAATGGTAGGTCCTGGAGATTTGGCGAATTACACGCTGGGCGCCATGGTCTCGCATCAGATGCTATTGATGACCGCCATCGCAGTCGCCATCATGAATATTTTATTGATGGTGCGCCATACGCGAGCAGAGGAAGAAGATGGGCAGGCCGAATTACTACGTTCGTTGCCGATTGCGCGGCATTCGCAACTGACGGCTTCGATGCTTACGCTGTTCGTTGTCAATTTATTACTCGCATTGCTGATCGGTATAGGCCTGTATAGTCTTTCACTGGATAGTATGGGACTGTATGGATCGCTTATTTACGGTGCATCGCTTGGTGCGGTCGGCTTGTTTTTTTCAAGTGTTACGGCGGTTTGCTCGCAACTCTCGGAAAGTTCACGGGGGGCAGTCGGTCTGTCGTTTACGGTGATGATTGGCTGCTATGTATTGCGATCGGTTACGGAGTGGATTCCACCGTTCGGTTGGCTTACACAAGTTCAGCCGTACAGCGATGATAACTGGGTGCCGATAGGGGGATTACTAGTCACAAGTCTACTATTGTGTGTGTTGGCTGTGGTTCTGCAAGGCAAACGCGATATGGGCTCAGGTTTTCTTTCGTCACGAAGCGGTCGAGCACATGCTTCCATTTGGTTGCGTCATCCGATGGGGCTCGCTTGGCGACTGCAAAGAACCGCGTTCATTTCTTGGGCGATGGGTATGCTAGTGCTTGGGTTATCTTACGGTTCGGTCCTCGGAGATTTAGATTCATTTTTTCAAGATAATGACCTGCTCGCTTCGATGATTGTAGCGGATGAAAACCGTTCATTGACTGCGCAGTTCCTGCCGATGCTGATGGCGGTACTGGCATTTATTAGTACGATTCCCGCGTTGCTCGCCATCCATAAAGTAGTGGGCGAAGAGCGGAAATCACGCCTAGATCATTTGCTTGGGCGGGCTGTTTCAAGAAAGAAACTACTCGTATCCTATTTGGCGTTGGCGTTGTTCACCGGATTTGTGATGCTGAGCTTCTCAGCACTCGGTTTATGGGTAGCCGGTACCACGTCGATGGAAGATCCATTCCCATTCTTCACCGTATGGCAAGCTAGTATCGTTCATTTTCCGGCAGTCATTGTGATGATTGCGATCAGCACATGTTTGATTGGCATCGCGGAAAAAGCAACGGGCTTCGTTTGGCTCTATTTATTCTACGGATTCATTACGTTATATTTAGGTGGTTTGTTTCAGTTTCCTGAATGGATGGAAAAGCTTTCACCGTTTGGCTTTGTTTCCAAGTTGCCGATTGAGGACATGAATTGGCTGCATGCTGGTGGATTGATGACCGTGGCAATTGTATTGCTTGTTTTCGGGATCAATCGGTATACTGATCGGGATATAGAAGGGTAAGGGTTTGTATATTACTTTTGCATCTTATCATGATCTATAGCTAACTGAAAGAGGCTGAGACAAAACCAAAAAAATGCATGAAGGATCTTCTCCTTCATGCATTTTTTGACTACGTATTTATAAGAGTAACTTTTGAGATACAGTAGTGTACCGGAGCGGAAAAAGGCCGACTTCTGCGGGATCTAGCGCGAATGTTGAGACCCCACAGGAGCGTCAGCGACGAGGAGGCTCAAGCGCGCCCCGCGGAAAGCGTGCCTTTTGGAGCGCAGGGGAGCGGACTATTTTATAGTTATGTCCCAGCCTTTTTCCTATTATTAAACCGTTTCTTTACTTGTCTTACTTTCAACTAGTAAACCGCCATCGCCCTTAAGATATTTAATCATACCTTCTGCAGCACGGTAAGCAAATGCACCAATGGTTTCAGTTGGATTGGAGTTACCAAAGTGCGGGAATGAAGATCCACCGACCACAAATACGTTTTCCATTCCCCAAACTTGTGAATACGTGTTAACAGCCGACGTTTCTGGATCTACACCCATAATCACACCGCCTGCCGCATGTGTATTGACGCTCGATGAAGTCATTTCCACATCGTCTGCTACAGGTGGAGTATCGATAATATCCGCACCCATTTCTTCAGCGATTTCTGCACATTTTTCAGCAATCATTTTTGCCATATTGCGTTCTTGATCCGTAAATTTAGCTGTTATTCTAAGAAGAGGATCGCCGTAGACGTCTTTATACGTTGGATCCAAGTCCAAATAATTGTGCGTATACGGCATAGTGCCTTGCATACCACCAATATTTAAATAACGGTGCGCATAATGAACGGATTTTTCTTTAAACTCTTTACCCCAATAAGGCGTGCCTTGTGGAACACGGTTATTCGCAATGGCCGCAGCTCCATCTTGGAAAATACTGATGTTGAATCCATGAAGGAAGTCTGTATCGGTATTATCGATATGGTCTCCATTGAAATCATCAATTACACAACCTAGTGCGCCGGCTCCCGCAAATGTGTTGAATTTCTTATCTTCAAAATAGGCAGTCGCTGCATTTCCACCGATTCCTGTGTAATGGGAAGTGAAGTTTTTACCGATGACTCCTTTACCAGTTTCAGGATTGTATTGCTCTCCGATTCCGGATAACATCATTAAGCGATTGTTTCCTGAGAAAAATGCAGCCGACACAACCAAATCTGCAGGTTGTTCGAATTCTTCCAGTGTAAGAGGATCGACATACAATACGCCCGTTGCTTTTTTGCCGTCATGTAGAATTCGTTTTACATGTGCATTGTTACGAATTTCAAAGTTTCCTGTCTTTTGTGCCGTTTTAAGAACCGTTACGATCGGGTCTGCTTTAGCGGCAAAGTCACAACCGTACATGGAACAAAATGCACAAAATACACACGCATTGATAGTTTCGCCATCTGGATTTACATATTGTTGCGAGACGGTTGCAGCCGGCATGCGGAATGGATGATAGCCTAGTTTCTTTGTAGCATCCGCGAATAACCGAATAGCAGGAGATTCTTTCATTGGTGGATTCGGATACTCGTCAGAACGTGGAGGTCCTAGAGGATTCACTTCACCAGAAATTCCAGCTGTTTTCTCCCACTTATCATAGTAAGGTTCCATATCATCATATGTAACGCCCCAGTCTTGAACGATCATATCTTTAGGGATGCGCTCTTCACCGTACTTTTCAATAATTTTACTACGAATTTCAAAGTCAAATGGAAGCCAACGGTAAGACCAACCTGACCAGTGTACGGACGTGCCGCCTGTACCTTCATCGTAGATTGGATAGCCATTATGTTTGCGCATGGGAATAGCGTCTTCACCCACATTATTTCTGAAAGTCATAGTTTGTTTCGTTAAGTCCTGAGCCAATTCATGACGCTTTGTATAACGAAGTTCATCTTTTGATCCGACGAAATCTTTTGTCGATCTTTCTTTACCTCGCTCCAAACAGACTACTTTATAACCCGCTTTACTTAGTTCAGCAGCGGCTATACCTCCAGCCCAACCACTTCCAACGACGACTACGTCGACTTTATCTAATTTTTCAGCCATGTAAGTAACCCCTTAAATTATGATTTTTGTTGATAACTTGTTAGACTCATTGGATCTCTTTTAACGAATTCCTCTTTTTCGATAATATCAGCGTAGGAAGGCACAGCGCCTGGGAACTCCTGCATTTTCCAACCAGCCATATTGCGGTTACCGCCATATAATGGATCGGAATAGGCACCTTCCATTGTTAATTCACGAAGTAACTGGAACATACTACCTGCATTTACACCACGAAGTTTTACTTTAGAGCTTTCAAAGTCTTGTAAAATTTCAATTTGCTGCTCTTCTTCTGCTTTATCAAATGTTACATCAAAACGATTTTTACTTTCTTCATTCATTTTTCTAATGCCCGTAATGATCACTTGGCCTCTGTTCAGACTCGTTTGATCGACTGGTGGATCATTTTTTAAAAATGGACCTTGTCTGTAATCCGTCCCATTGATGCCCCATGATCCAGCCATTTGTTTATCGATAAAGTAAGGAACGCCCAATTCAATCGCACCGGGACCATTATCGTCTTTCGGTAAAATACGTTCAGTTGCTTGTTCTAGAACGACAAAATCTTCGTATCTCTCAAAGAACATACGCGCTTCTGTCAACTCGACCTTTTGATCTTCCGTTTTTACGGGCGCGCTTTTATCGGATTTAAATTGGTTAGTCAGTAATCCGCCAAGTAATGAACCACCTGCGACTCCTCCAACAACCAAACCGGAATTTTTCATAAATTGACGGCGACTTGCATCTGGTGCTTGTTTGGCACTAGACTTACCAGGTTTCATATCTTTTTTATCGGCCATTTTCCATCCTCCTAGTTTGTTGAAAACAATTTTAATATTAAATAGATAATCTGGCAATTCTATCTAATAAAGTGTTATATGTCAATGCATCTGGGAGTTTAATAGCTGTAAAGAGTGAAAAGTGTAAATGGTCATCCATAATCGGTGACCAGTTGATGTCAGTAAATATTGGCATTACGAATTATTGGAGTATAAATTGCTTCCTTTATTATACAAATGTTCCTATACTTTCAGAAGAGTTATTGATACTATGAGAGTAGAACATTACTACCTAACAAAGGAGTGAAAGTGTATGAAGACTACTTTACGAGTTCTAGTATGGACAGCATTGGTACTGACTCTATCGCTTGTTTTTGCAGATTTCAATGAAGCGTCTGCGAAAGAATTTAAGGATGTATCGAAGAAGCATCCAAACTACACCGCGATTCAAGAAATGCAGAAAGCGGGTTATATTAATGGCTATCCAGACGGAACATTCCGTCCAAGTGAACCGGTCAGTCGTAAGCACGTGGCATCTTTACTTGATCAAGTGTTGAAGTTCCCGCAACCGCCTACCGATAAACTGGTCTTTACGGACGTGCCGAAAAACCATATGTATTATAAGCCAATTATGAAGTTATACAACAAGGGGATTATCAGTGGTGGAATGGACGGGAAGTTCAATCCGAATGCGTCTATCACAAGAATTCAGATGGCAAAGATGCTAGATTTGGCATTTGAGTTCAATATAAAGGAACCGACACAGTTTGAAGATCTTCACTTCTTGCACTGGGGATATGTACATGCGAGTGCATTGTATTCCAATGGCGTTACTAAAGGAGATAAAGGGAAGTTTCTTCCGAATCAGCCTGTTACACGTGCGCACTATGCAGAGTTTTTGTATCGTGCGATGAAAGTGGGGAAATCACCTTCAGGTACTAGTGTAACGAAAGAAAAAGCGGTAGATCTAACTATGCGCTTACCTATTGTCATTGAAGGGATTCGCATCCAAGGGAAAATGGATAATCAAACGTATAATCAGCTTCGATCAAAGCAGCTACCTTACGCTACAAAAGCTTTTGTGGATGGCTTGCTGAAAGAAGATTATCCGAGCGTCTGTACACAGTGTGATTCGTTTTTATTCCCGTATTTAACAATTGAACCTTCCATGCGTTTCGACTATAAACAGCCAGACGCCAATACACTTCGTATCCAAACCGTTTCATTTAGCAACCAACTAACGGGTGGCGGTTTTGTTGACTACGCGTTTAAGAAAGAATCGGGTAGTTGGAAGATGGATCACTTTGATTGGACAGAAGTAGGGAAAAAGAATTTTGAACTGACTAAAGCTGAAGCAGAGCGTGTTGTGAAATTGAATTATGCGTATTCTTCAAATGTTAAAATAACGTACGTTTCACAAGCGAAAAAGACGGGTGAAGATCCTGTCACGAAAGAAAAATATCCATTTACAGAGTATAAATTTACTGTAGACACGAAAGATGGCCGAGATACAGTGCTTGTGAATTCAGACGATGGCTTGGCTTACTAGTAAGTAGTCATAACCTAACCATACTAGCGCTCAGCCGTTTTGGCAGAGCGCTTTTTAGAGCGGATAATGAAGTGGATAGAGCGGATGTACGGATGCATAGAGCGGTCGTGGGGCGTGATAGAGCGTTAACGCGACTCGATAGAGCGGATAAGCAACAGTATAGAGCGCTTTTCAGTATGTAATGAGCGGATAATGAAATAGAAACCCCTCAGATACATGAAAAAGCGTTCCACCATAAAAGTGGAACGCTTTTCCTTATGCAACTAGTGTTACAAGTATACTTGAATTGCATCAACCAAACTATATCCACCAAGGAAAATCGCGATTAAGATGACGATCGCTCCAATGATATTGAGGAAAGTAGAGTTGCGTTGATCTCCGAGTAATTGTTTATTATTCATGATTACAAACAAGTATACCGCCACAATCGGAAGTAAAATACCATTCAATGCTTGTGCCGCCAGCAATACATCGAGTGGACTGAAGCCAATGGCGGATGTGATAATCCCGATGACGATCACACCGGAGAATACCATTTTGAACTTTTTATTTTTCATTCCGCCTTCCCACTTTAAGACACTGCTGATTGCGACTGCTGCACCAAGTGGACTTGCGATAGCGGATGAGAAACCAGCTGCAAAAATGCCTATCGCGATAAATACTTTCGCCCATGAACCGAATAAAGGCTCTAATTGGACAGAAAGGTCAGCTACACTCGTCACTTCCATGCCCATCATCGTGGACGCTGCTGTGATCAAAACGGCCGCGGTAATTAATCCACCCACACAAATTGAAATGATCGTATCCCATCTTGCTTCTTTCAAATCACTTACCTGAGTCCAGCGTTCCTGCACCATAGAAGAGTGGATGAAGAAGTTATACGGGACGACTGTTGTTCCGACCAATGCGATAATAATAATGATCGAGCCGGTCGGTATGCTTGGGATGAATGCCCCGGCAAATACCGCGCCAATATCAGGTTTTACAACAATCATTGTCGTAATGAACGTCACACTCATGACGATGACGAGGAAAATCATTAATTTTTCGATTAATTTATAACTGCCCGACAACCCCAAGATTAGGATCGCCACGCCAATGAAAGGGCTTACAATGTGTGCTGGAATATTCGTCAATGTAGAGACGCCAAGGGACGTTCCCATCAAATCACCTGAAATATATGCAGCACAGCCAACGCCGATCGATATAATGACGAGCCATATAGAAGCAAATTTCAGTAAAGGTTGTTTGAATTGGTCATGTATCGCTTCACCCAATCCCTTTTTTGAAACAACACCAAGTCGTGCAGACATTTCCTGAAGAACAATAGTTGCGATAATAGAGAAGACTACTGCCCATAGAATGGCGTAACCAAATCCAGCACCTGCGCGAGTGGCGGTAGTGACAGTACCCGGACCTATGAAGGAAGCAGTAATAATGGCTCCCGGCCCCATCGATTTTATCTTTGAAAGTAACCCTTTTTTCTTAGCTTGCTGTGTAACGGGTACGTTAGCGACCATCTTCTTTTCCTCCCCTAATTGTCCTCACTGAATAGGCGAGGAAAAGAAAAGTCACTTTTCCTCGAGTGAGTTATAAATGGTTTGTTTGGATACTCCTAATAAATCCGCAATTCGATCAGCAGATCCTTGAATTAGAAAAATTCCTTTACTTTCCAGCTGTCGAACAAACGTAATACGATCTTTTCGTTGCAAGTTTTCAACATCTATTCCAAGCTCCACGATAGTGCTTTTCGTAATATTGTCGAACACTTCATCAATATGCGTCGCATACGTTTCATCGAAATGCTGTCCATCATAGCTTGTGTCAGGTCGAATCATTTCTTCGATCACTTGCTGTAGACGATTGATTTCCGTGATATCCAAATTGATCCCAAGGAAACCAATCACTTTGCCATCCAAATCTCTAATGAATACAATGGAAGTCTTAATAATCTTCCCACGCGTCGTATTCGTGATGATGCCATTCAAATCTTTAATATCCTCGTGCTTCTTCTTCAATTCCTTCAAAATGACTTCCGTAGTAGGGGCTCCAACCGCTCTGCCCGTGACATCTCCTTTTAAATAAATTAAAGAGGATTCTACTTTCGTCACATCATGAATTACAACTTCACAGTTCACATTGAACACACTATATATGGCATCAGCCATTCGTATATAAGAATCGAAAATCAATTGGTTTTGTTTCATAGCTTCTAACACTCCTCAGATTAAATACTCTTCCTTATTTTCCTATACCAAGAAGGAAAAATCGACTATTATCAATCGAAAGGTTTAGTAGTCTGAGAAGTAGTAGCTCATTTTCCTTCTTTTTGCTGATGATGAAGGATATTTCCTGCTAGTGCATACAGGATCAGAGTAGACGCAAAGTGAGCAGAAAATTGATTAGGATCTTGTTGCGGATAAATTTCCACGAAATCCATACCGATTACGCCTAATTTACAAATTTCATGTACCAATGTCAGTAATTCATAAGAAGTTAAGCCATTTCCATCTACTGGACCACCTGGATTGAATGCGAAGTCCAATACATCACTACAAATCGTCAAGTACACGCAATCTACGTCTTTTGAAGCTTGTGCATAAATTTCTCTAGCCATCTCTTTTAAATCTTTACGGTCACGGATTTCATTGATCGTAATGGTCACTGCGCCAGCTGCTTTCGCATTGCGTCCGCTTTCAGGTTTATTGCGTGGGCCGTGGATACCTGTATGGATAATACTTTCGTTGCGCACACCTTCTTGTTCATATAAACGAGCAAATGGGCTACAACGAGCGAACTGGTCACCGTTGTGAGATGGAAGGTTGTCATAGTGAGCATCCATATGAATGATTCCCACTTTTTTATCCTGCTCTGCAATCGCTTTCACGATCGGGTACGTAATACCATGATCGCCGCCAAGACCGATGACGAACTTGCCTGTTTTCCATAATTCCGAAGTGAAATCGGTAATTCGCTTCATCGTTTCGTCGACATCAGCAGCCACGATGTCGATATCTCCCACATCACCTAGTGTGACATTTTCGAAAACATCCATGTCATTGATTTCAGGAAGGTAACCCGAGTAGCGTGCAGAACATAAGCGCATGACTTTTGGCCCGAGTTCGCAGCCTGTGTAATCTCCCCATGTAACCGCGCCTTCCCAAGGAACTCCGTATACAATAACGTCTACATCCGAAAAGTCTTTTGTTGCTGATATATTTTTAGCCCCCAACATACATGGAGTATTGCCATAAATCATCTCTGTCATATTAATAACCACCTTTAATTTTTTTAAAGAACTTTTACTAATAATAAATCTAAGTGGACTAATTGTCAAATAGTTTTAAATAAATTAAAATTGCTGTGTGAGGATCCGTGGTTTTAAAGAGCTTGGAAGAGTGAAGTATGAGCGGTTGGCGTGGTGTATAGAGCGCTTGACGTGGTATATAGAGCGAATCTGGGTTTTGATAGAGCGGTTGGCGTGGTGTGTAGAGCGAATCTGGGTTTTGATAGAGCGGCTGGCGAGGTGTATAGAGCGAATCTGGGTTTGGCTAGAGCGGCTGGCGGGGTGTATAGAGCGAATCTGGGTTTGGCTAGAGCGGCTGGCGAGGCGTATAGAGCGAATCTGGGTTTGGCTAGAGCGGCTAGCGTGGCGTATAGAGCGAATCCGAGTTTCGATAGAGCGGCTGGCGAGGTGTATAGAGCGAATCTGAGTTTCGATAGGGCGGCTGGCGTGGCGTATAGAGCGAATCTGGGCTTCGATAGAGCGGCTAGCGTGGTGTATAGAGCGAATCTAGGTTTGGCTAGAGCGGCTGGCGGGGTGTATAGAGCGAATCTGGGTTTGGCTAGAGCGGCTGGCGAGGCGTATAGAGCGAATCTGGGTTTGGCTAGAGCGGCTAGCGTGGTGTATAGAGCGAATCCGGGCTTCGATAGAGCGTTTGACGTGGCGTATAGAGCGAATATCGGGCAACATAGAGCGCTTGCCTGGATGTATGAGCGCGGTTGCTTTCTTCATGTATATTTCCGCAAGAAAAAAGCGTCCCACTTTAAAAGTGGAACGCTTTTTCTTATTCATTATGATGCTTCTGCATCTGGTACTAGTCGTTTCTCAGTTTTCATGACAATGAAAATACTGGCTTCATACAAAGCAATCATTGGAATGAGAATGATCAACTGACTCAAGAAATCAGGAGGTGTGATCAATGCGGACACTACAGCGAGAATCACGTACGACCACTTTCTCACTTTTTTCATAGTTTCAGATGTCAGAATACCGATAGTGGAAAGGAATAGTGCGACGATTGGAAGCTCAAAGAGCAAACCGATCGGCATCGTGGTCATTAATAAGAAACGTGCGTATTCTTTTGCCGTGATCATGACATCAAAATTCATTTTACCGAGCTTCACTAAAAAGTTATAGCTCAGTGGATTGACTACATAGTACCCGAATGCCAGACCACCGACGAACAAGAGCAGAATGGCAGGGGAGTAGAGACTTAGGAAACGTCCTTCTTTCTGCGTCAGACCCGGTTTGACGAACTGCCAGAGGAAATGACAGACGAACGGGACGGACAAACCAAATGCCATCGCAGCGGAAATCGTCGTATAAAATGAAATGACCTCAAGCGGACTCAAAACGATCAGCTTATAGCCCCGCGTAACGTATGGGAACCATAGATTAATCGTGCTGAATACGGCAATGAAGAAAATCAAAAACACGACGACACTTTTGATGAGCTGCTTCCGAAGATCCGTGAGATGCTCGATTAACGCAGGATCTGCATCAGTCTTTTCATCGTCAGGTTGTTTAGGAGGCATTCTTGGTTCTTCTGGTTGTGGTTCTGGTTTTAGTTCTTCTGGTACAGCCCGTTCAGTGGAAGAAGTCTCCGCAGAGTGATCGGGCAGGGCGGTTTCTTCATCATTTGCTTTTTTGTCTAATGGGCTTTGGTTTTTCCGGTTTTGATCACTATACGGATCCATCTTTTCACCTACTTATTTAATATCATTTTTATCAGTTTCAATCGTTTTGGCAGGAGTAACAGTTGTTTTTTCTTTCTCTTCATCATCGCCCATAATATCTTTAGTAGCTTTTTTGAATTCTGCTAAAGTTTTACCGACTGCTGAGCCGACTTCAGGCAATTTACGAGGTCCGAAAAGAATCAAAATAATCACAAGGATAATAATGAGCCCAGGTACACCGATTGCTGCTATATTCATGATCCATCCATCCTTTCTGCTTCATTTATACGAAAGATCCAACTTGTTACTGGTATTTCTGAATGCCTTCCGCAGTACGATAGGCAAGTGCACCGACTATTGCAGTAGGGTTGTATCCACTATTATGAGCGAAATTCCTCACTCTCACAACAAATAAGTTTTGTACGTTAATGAAGTCTAGACCGTTATAGTCGAAATAATCCTCAGTAACATGTTAAATTGTTTTACCGGGAGATTCGGAACTAAGAACGTATTCATTGTAGCATGATAAATCCCATGACGTTTCATTAAACATAATCGAAGTTTGTCGAAAGGATAACAATCTTTTCATGCTAACAGACTTCTGACGATAGGTCAAATGTCGTTTTCACCATGATGAAAAATTAAAATAAACCAAGCTCTAAAATATTTGCAATATTTAGAAAATAAATATATACGAATCATTTGAAAGTTGGTAGAATAATAATAACAAGTAACCTACAGCCGACAAAATAATTTACTGAGGAGGAAAGATTATGAACAAGCCTAGTCGGATTTTCGTTTGGACCGTATTGCTCGTTATGCTTTCATTTGTATCATTCAGTTCTACGCAAGCCGCAACAACAGAATTCAAGGACGTGTCGAAAAATCACCCGAACTATGAAGCGATCCAGTATTTACAGGATAAAGGCTTTATAGGGGGCTATCCAGACGGCACGTTCCGACCGCAGGAACACATCTCGCGTAAACACGTGGCGAAGTTACTGGACCAAGCACTGAAATTACCACAAGCGACAACTGCAGTGACGTATTATGATGTACCGAAAAATCATCCATACTATGCCTCCATCATGAAATTGACCGCAGCTGGCATTTTCAGTGGCGGAACAGATGGCTACTTCAATCCGGAAGCACCGATTACACGGATTCAAATGGCGAAAGTATTGGATATCGCATTTGATTTGTATATGACGAAACAAAATTCATTTTATGATGTGTATATTGAACATTGGGGCTATACCCATGCCAACGCGCTAAAAGCTAGTGGTGTTGCGAGCGGTTATTCTAGTGGTGAATTTATGCCGAATGAATCTGTAACGCGTGCGCACTATGCACAGTTCTTATACGCAGCCATCAAGGTGAAGGAAGCTCGTCCGGCGACTGATAAAGTAACAAAAGGCAAAGCATGGGATCTCGT
The DNA here is from genome assembly GCF_002101375.1 of Sporosarcina ureae. Lineage (GTDB taxonomy): Bacteria > Bacillota > Bacilli > Bacillales_A > Planococcaceae > Sporosarcina > Sporosarcina ureae_B. The sequence goes on from NZ_CP015207.1 coordinate 2,183,132, forward strand.
CAATCGCAGAACGTTTGAACTGGAGAAGACTATGCGCGATGCGCGGATGAATCAGTGGAAGTATTCGGACATTGAGTCTACTCTACGTATGAGTGCGACAAAAGCGTTTGTGGATGGCGATCTGAAAGGTTACTTCAATCCTAAATGCGAGGACTGCTACTCTAACGTCTTGCCATATATTAATAATGAGCCAATAGTACGGTTCGAGTTTACACAACCCGATTCCAATACACTGAATGTAAACACAGTGGAATTCCAAAATGGTTATTCTGTTGGCGGTTATGTAGCGTATCAATTTAAAAAACAAGACAGCAAATGGAAGATGAATTCATTAAAGTATACGAAGGTTGGTACGAAGAACTTCCAGCTGACGATCAATGAAGCCAAAAAAATATTGGAAGCCGAGTATGCAACATATGGCCATAAAAATATTGTAGCTAAATATATCACAACTACCCAGCAAGTCGAATTAGATCCGGTAACAGACGCCAAGTACACATTTGACCAATATACATTCAACTTGGATTCTGATTATGGACGCTTCAAAGTGAAATTCAACTCTTCGGATGGCTTCACATCGTTTGTGAATTGAATAAAGAAACGTGCAAACCACCGATTAGGATGGATTGCACGTTTTTTGTGTGAATTCCTATCGTACCTAATAAATCGACCCACTTTCAAAGAGCGATCGTGGAAAGTCTTATGAATTTCATTCATCCAATAGCATGAATTTATGCTAGACCCACAGTATATGACGTTTGACAAAGGAGTAGAATGACTGCATGGATACGAATAATACGATTAAAGCGCTTCATGTACTTGGAAATGAAGACGGGGTTTTAAAACTCAACACAGAGAAATTCTTTACTTGGCATATATCGAAAAAGATAAGGGAAGAACCGATTCAAAAAGGAGATATCGTCCCCGTGCGTACGAAATTGGGTCCCAAGCCTGTTCTAGTAATGGATGTATATCGCGAAGAATTTGAAGAAACACAAAAAAGATACAAACGTGTGATCAAGATTTTGGAGCGGGCACCAGAGAAATAAGTATAGAGAAAGAAAAAACAGCTTATTCCTGTCTAGTTTCGACTGGTGATGAGCTGTTTTTATCCATAGAATGATAATCAGGAAAGTTGCAACGTATTTTCATAGTCTTGGATCCGTTGCTTGACCCACTCGGGAATCACAATTGATTTTTTCGTTTCGTTATCCATGATAATGAGTGTCGTCCAATTTGTTGCAATCACATCACCTGTGGCTTTGCGTTGAATGACGCTTTCCATTGTGAATGATTTTGTACCAAAGCGGGACGTACGTACTTTGATGACGAGTTCTTCGCGCGCGTAAGCTTCGCTGTGGAAACGGAAGTACAAGTCCCCGACGACAAACATGAGTTTTTCTTTGTAGAACCCGAGTTCTTCCAGGTAATCGGCACGCCCTTGTTCGAAATAAGGACCGTAGCTCGTATTGTTAACATGCGCATAGAGATCAGTTTCACATACACGCACTTTGCAATAGCTTTCGAACGTGAACTTCTCAACCCATTCTTCCATGTTAGGTGTAATGTAATCTGCGCTCATTGGCTTAGCTCCTTTCCTAAATGTTCCACGAACCAATCCGCTGCTTCTTGTTGTGCACGTTCGAATGTGTCGCCGTCGTATAAATCGAAATGACCTTTTGGCAACTCGACCAGTTTCTTCGGTTCGCTGATTTTCTCATTGAAGATTTCAATGGCAGGGGTAGCAGGTGTAATGCCGTCTTCTATCGCTACGACCATCAATAATGGAGTAGGGGAGATCAAGTCGGCATTCGATGCAGGATGATACTCCATATATTTCTCCATTGATTCAAGCGTCAAACGATTTTCCCATGTGTGTGCCATTTTTTGCGCTTTTTTCGTAAACCATTCAAAGGCCTCATGATGGGTTTGTGCGCAGTTTTTGCCGTCTTCACTGACAACTTTGATGTATTCGACCGGTGCACCTTCGTAACGTGCCTGACGGTAATCAGCTAGATGTTGAGTGTAAATTTCGATGTTTTCCTTGCCCATTTTATTTTCCATGCCAAGTATTCCACGGATAGTAGGTACTTGCGAAACGATTGCTTTAACGCGGCAATCCATCGCACCTACTTGCAGTACATGTCCGCCACTGTATGAACTACCCCAAATCCCGATTCTGTTTCCGTCAATGAAGTCCTGAGATGCCATATACGAAATCGCGTTGCGGTAATCCTCAATCTGCATTGCGGGATCCATGTGCTGGCGATTGTCACCTTCGCTTTCTCCAAAATTTCGGTAATCAAATGCTAATACCGCAAGCCCGGCTTCAGCAAATCTCTTGGCATACTGAGGCAAAAACACTTCTTTTACTAAACTGAAGCCATGTGCCATGACCACTGCAGGATATGGACCTGTGCCTTGAGGTTTATATAATAAGCCACTACAATTCGTGCCTTCACTCGTAAATGTAATATGCTCTGCTTTCATTCCGGTCAACTCCTTCTATTATCAATGTTTCCAACGTTTTGCTACATCGTCACCGAAATCTACATATGGACGAATCGGTGTCATTTCTACTACTGTCAGATAATCAGCCAATGGAAGTTGCGCTGTGAATACGCGATCGAGCTCATCATGCGAGTCTGCATCATAAATTAAAATCACTTCTTTACGTCCAGCCACTTTGTATGCGCTAACAATTTTCCCGGTTTCAAGTGCTTTGCGGCCAACAGAGATTTCTTTCTCCCATAGAGCCCATAACTCATCAGTAGATAACTCTTTTTGCTGCACGGATGCTCGAATATAAAATAACATAAGATATTTCCACCTTTCTATTTGTCCACTATCTCTTCTACATACTTTGCAAGTTTCATACCAACATCTGCTTCCGCGTACTGATAGGTTCAATTTGTCCTAGATCCAATATTCTGATTACTATTACACTCATCATTCTCTTGGTTTGATTACTTTTCGAATCGAAAAAATGAAGATAAATCGATACCTACGTATTTTCCAAGTTGGCACGGTACTTGCAATATACATAAGCACAGCACGTAGTAAAACTATTTCATAGGGGGATTTAAATGAATAATAAACAACGAGTTTTGAAAACGCTTTCAGATAATGCGGTATTACCTATCATAGCCGCTCCAATGTTTCTTGTGTCGAGTCCAGAACTTGTTACTGCATGCTGTACAAATGGTGTCATCGGTTCGTTTCCAGCGCCAAATGCGAGAACAATCGAGCAACTAGAAGAATGGATGATCCATATAACCACTTCATTAAAAGAACATAGCGCAATCGGTAAAACAGCACCGTGGGCACTTAATATGGTGACGCATCGCACGTATATCCGATTAGATGAAGAAGTGGAATTGATCAAACGCTATCAGCCGCCAATCGTTATTACTGCACTTGGTAGTCCATTGACTGTTATAGAAGCAGTCCATTCCTATGATGGCCTCGTGTTTGCGGATGTTAATTCCGTAAAATTTGCAAAGAAAGCTGCCGGTACAGGCGTCGATGGATTAATTCTTGTCAGTTCAGGTGCAGGAGGACATACAGGGAGGATGAATAGCTTTGCATTTGTAGAAGCGGTTCGACAATTCTTTGATGGCATCATCATTTTGGCTGGAGGTATCTCTACAGGCAATGGCATTCTTGCTACGCAGTCGCTTGGGGCAGATCTTGCGTACATGGGGACATCTTTCATTTCAGCAAAAGAAAGTATGGCGCAATCGGAATATAAGGATATGGTGGTGGACTCTGACTATGACGATATTCTAATGACAGATGCTTTCACTGGGGTTCATGCCAATATGTTGCGCCCGAGTATCGAACGCGCAGGACTTGATCCAGACAATTTGGTGCCAAAAGCGCAAATTGACTTCAGCGACCCGCAAGCGGGAACGAAAGCTTGGAAAAATATTTGGTCAGCTGGCCATGGAATTGAATCCATTACACATATACAGTCGGCAGCGGACATTATTAAGCAGTTGCATAGAGAGTACGAACAAGCGCAACAACAACTCATCGACAACAATCCATGGAGCATAGTAAAGGAGGAAGTTAAATGACAAATATGCAAACGGAAGTGAACCCATACTTGCAAGACGCGTTATATGCGCCAACTGAAGAAGAACTATTCGTGGAAGAACTACCGGTAATCGAAGGTGAAATACCAGCAGACTTTAGTGGGGTATACGTCAGAAACGGCCCGAACCCCAAATATGAGCCAACTGGCCGTCATCATTGGTTTGATGGAGATGGCATGTTGCACGCTGTCTACTTTAAGGATGGTAAAGTGAGCTACCGTAATCGCTACGTTCATACAAAGGGGTATGAATACGAGGATGGGACAAAAAAGTCGGAATGGGTGGGACTTCGGGACAATCCTAAAAATAATCCTTCTTTTGAACGTCTGAAAAACACATCTAACACGGACATTGTTTTCCACAATGATAATCTCTTGAGCCTTTGGTATAAATCAGGGGAGCCTTATCGGATCGATGCAAAAACACTTGAAACAGTTGGAGTAGAAAACTTCAATGATCAATTAAAGGTAAACGTCTCTGCGCACTCTAAAGTAGATGAGAATACAGGAGAATTTATATTTTTCGATTATGGAATCTCGTATCCATATATGATGTATGGTGTTGTATCGGCTGATGGGAAAGACGTACACAGCGTACCAATCGACCTACCAGGACCACGTAATCCGCATGATATGTGGATCACTGAAAATTATTCCGTTTTAATGGATTTGCCATTATTCGCGAATACGGAAGCACTGGCGAAGGGGCGATATAAAGTGGAATTCCATTCAAATATTCCGAGCCGTTTTGGCGTTATTCCACGTCACGGGAATTCCAATGATATTCGCTGGTTTGAAGCAGATCCATGCTATATCTATCATTCCATCAACGCATGGGAAGAAGGCGACGAAATTGTACTTGTTGGCTGCCGTGTTGATCAGCCAGAGCCGCCGAAACGTTCTACAGAAAGTGATATCGAGCGCATGATGCAGTTTCTTCAACTCGATGCCAAACTTCATTACTGGCGTTTGAACTTAAAGACAGGTCAAGTAAAGGAAGGTTTGCTTGACGATATGAATACCGAGTTTCCTGTAATTAATCTTAATTATATGGGACGTAAAGGTCGTTATTCTTATAACGTTAATATCGATAAAGCGAAGACGTTACAGTTTACCGGCTTAGTAAAATACGATACTTGGACAGGGCAAAATGAAAAATATATGTTCGACGATCACTTCTACGGATCTGAAGCAGCGTTCGCGCCTAAGAAGAATGCGGGATCTGAAGACGAAGGGTATGTCGTGTGCTATACACATAATGTGTTGACTGATAAATCAGAACTCGTTATCTTGGACGGCCAACAGTTTGGCAATGGGCCAGTCGCACGCATCGCATTACCACACCGCGTGCCTATGGGCTTCCATGCAACTTGGATTTCAGGTGAAAACTTCTATGGTTCAGAAGCATAAAAGCGTATTGAAAACAAGGAGGCGGAAAGATGATACTAGCAGATCAGAAAAAGATTGATGAATATACAGCTAAGGGATATTGGGGAACGAAAACACTGTACGACTTATTCTTGGAGAACGTTCGTAATAAACCGACTGCACTTGCTGCGGTGGATCCACTCAATAGAGAAGCAATCTGTTCGGGCGCGCCTCAGCGTTTCACATATGGACAACTACAAGGAAAAGTTGAAAAGTTATCAGCCTTCTTATTGAAAAATGGTATTCGCAAAGACGATATTATTGGAATTCAGTTGCCGAACACTGTTGAAATGCTATTGACATACTTAGCGATTTTACGTATCGGTGCCATTGCTACACCGTTTCCTGTGCAATATAGAAAGCATGAATATCGTACCCTCTTGAACTTCACGGAGGCAAAGGCGGTCATCACGATGACCCATATTCTGAAACATGACACAGCGAAGGATTTTGTTGATGTAAAGCAAGAGGTATCTTCACTCCATACGATTTTTGCATGGGGAGATAATCTACCGGAAGATGCAGTTTCACTTGATGACTTGGACATGTCACATGAAGACGTCCAACTGGCGAATGAAATTTGCGCCAGTATAAAGAATACAGCGAATGACATCTTCACAATCTGTTGGACATCAGGAACGGAAGGTACACCAAAAGGAGTTCCGCGTACACAAAACGAATGGATTATTTCGGCTTATGCCTCTGTTGATGCAGGTGCATTCACAGAAGATGAAGTACTACTGAATACATTCCCGATGGTGAACATGGCAGGAATTGCAGGCATGTTCGTACCGTGGTTATTAAAAAATTGCACACTGATCATGCATCACCCGTTCGATCTGCCAACTTTCCTTAAGCAGATTGCAACAGAGCGAGCGACTTATACTTTAGCTCCACCTGCATTGTTAAATACAATGCTTAATAATGAAGACATCCTCAAGTCAACGGACTTTTCATCGATGCGTGCAATCGGCTCGGGTTCTACACCATTGTCACCTTGGATGGTCAAAGGTTGGAATGAAAAGTTCGGCATATCGATTATCAACTACTTCGGCTCAAATGAAGGTGCAACATTCATTAGTGATCCACGGGATATTCCAGATGCAGAACAACGCGCCAACTATTTCCCCCGATTAGGAGTGCGGGGGCTTGAATGGACGACTAGAATTGCTCACTACTTCGAAAGCAAGATCGTAGACACTGAAACCGGTAAAACAATCACAAAAACAGGTATGCCTGGCGAGATGCGTATTAAAGGAGCAAGTGTGTTCCCAGGTTATTGGAGACAGGAAGACCTAAACCATGAAATCTTCGATGAAGACGGATTCTTCTGTACAGGTGATTTATTTGAAATCATCGAAAAAGATGGGGAAGCGAAATTTTATCGTTTTGTCGGCCGCACGAAGGAAATTATCATTCGTGGTGGTGTCAATATCAGCCCTGGAGAAGTAGAGTACCTGTTACAATCACACCCCAAAGTGGCAGACGTTTCAATCGTAGGTTTGCCTGACAAGCTTATGGGAGAAAAAGCTTGTGCTTGTGTAGTACTAAAAAATGCAGATGAAACACTAACAATTGAAGAAATTATCCAGTACTTTAAAGCCCATGATTATGCAATTTATAAAATTCCTGAGTATATCCACTTCCTCGAAGAGTTGCCACGTAATCCGGTTGGAAAGATTATGAAGTTTCACTTGAAGCAACTTGTAATGGATTCGGCGGAAGAACGCCAAGAAGCTTGACCGAAGGAGTGGAAGAAATGACGCAAGCATATATTTACGATGCAATTCGTACGCCAAGAGGAGCAGGCAAAGAATCGGGTGCATTGGCATCAGTACCACCTATCCAACTAATTTCCACGCTGATTCACGCACTGGAGGAGCGTCATTCATTCGATAAGGCTCTGATTGAAGATTTTGTGCTCGGCTGTGTGACGCAGGTGAAAGATCAAGGTGCGGATCTTGCGAAGATTTCCGCACTCTATGCCAGATTACCTGAAACGGTAGGTGGCGTAACGATCAATCGGTTTTGTGCTTCTGGCCTGGACGCTGTTGGTATGGCAGCGGCAAAAGTACAGGCGGGATTCGAGCAAGTTGTACTAGCAGGCGGCGTAGAATCCGTCTCCCGTGTTCCAATGTTGTCGGATAAAGGTGCATGGTTTTCGGATCCTGACGTCAGTAAGAAAACGGGGTTTGTCCAGATGGGGGTATCTGCTGATATTATCGCTTCCCTTGAAGGATTCACAAGGGAAGAGCTTGATGAATATGCGGTACAGTCGCAAGAACGCGCAGCCTATGCAAGGGATTATGGTTATTTTGATTCGTCCATCGTACCGGTTTATGACGAAGAAGGTACGTTATTACTTGCTAACGATGAGCTAATCCGTGAAAGTACGGTCGATAGTCTTGCTGGACTGACGCCATCATTCATCAAATGGGGAGTTGGACCAGCGGAAGAGCAGATCTATGAAGCGTTTCCGAAGCTTGAAGCGATTGAGCATATGCACCATCCGGGAAACTCACCTTCACTCGCAGACGGAGCGGCGTTGCTTGTCGTTGCGAATGAAAAGTCGGGTGAAGCACTCGGTATGAAACCACGTGCTCGCATTGTGGGAGTAGCGAATACATCGGCCAGTCCATACTTATTAACAGGTGGACAGGCAGCGAGTCATAAAGTGCTGGCGCAAACTGGTTTAAGTTTCAATGAGATGGACTTGATTGAATACAATGAAGCATTTGCGGCAACGGTTCTGAAACTTATTCGGGATGAAAAGATTGATTCAACGAAAATAAACGTCAATGGCGGCGCAATTTCGATGGGGCATGCGCTCGGCGGAACAGGCGGTATGTTGCTTGCAACGATTTTGGATGAACTCGATAGGATAGACGGGAAGTATGGACTCGTTGCGATTAGTGGCGGTGGCGGAGTGGGAACTGCCATCGTCGTGGAAAGAATATAGAATAGAAATGAGAGAGGGTTCTTCTGCTGAAGAATCCTTTCTTTTTTTATGTTAGAATAGTAAGAAAGCTGTTGATTCGAAAACAACTCAAACGGCGAGTATGGGGTGAATGGCATGGAAAGTATATACGAAAAGGCATTTCAGCATAATTTCGATGGGATTTGTGTGTTCGATCATGAAGGGAAAGGACTGGCGATCAATCAAGCGGGGCAGCGTATTACGGGATTCACTAAAGAGAAATTCGTAGGGGAAACGACAAAGAATGCCATTGAAAAGGGCTATATCTCCAAATCAATTACGAATCGTATTATCCAAACGAAGAAGCCTGTCACTGATGTCATCAGTATACAAGGTCTGGAAGTGCTTGTGACAGGCAATCCTGTACTTACTTCCGAAGGTGAACTTCAGTATGTCGTCTTAAATGTGCGAGATATATCCGAGTTAAACAATTTGAAATTGGACGTTCTACTATCTATAGCGTTGCGAAGAAAACATCAAAGCGTTACGCCTAAAGTCTCATCTATAGATGTTGCAGGTGTTCATTCGGACGATGTGATCTCGGCTAGTCCTAAAATGAAACAAGTCGTGCAATTAGCTGCACGAGTTGCTAAGGTGGACTCTTCTATACTGATCTTAGGGGAGTCGGGTGTCGGAAAAGAAGTCGTAGTGAAGCTGATTCATGAAAACAGCGCAAGGGCCGATCTTCCTTTCATCAAAATCAACTGTGCCGCTATACCGCGTGATTTACTGGAATCAGAACTGTTTGGCTATGAGAAAGGTGCGTTCACCGGTGCTAACCAACAAGGGAAAGCAGGGTTATTCGAAGCCGCGAATGGTGGTACCGTATTCCTAGATGAAATCGGGGACATGCCGATGGATTTGCAAGTGAAACTCCTGCGGGTCCTGCAAGAATTCGAAATCCGGAGAATCGGTGGCACAAAAGACATTAAAATCGATGTGCGCATTGTTTCTGCTACAAATAAAAACTTACAAGAACTTATTGAAAAAGGAGACTTCCGCGAAGATCTTTATTATCGACTCAATATCATCCCAATTCATATCCCACCACTGCGAGAACGTCCCGAAGACATTCAGCAACTGGCTCATCTAGTATTGAACCGGACAAATCGTAAATATGGACTCGAGCATTACTTCCAACCTGGACTCGTTGAATTGCTACATCAATACGAATGGCCAGGCAATATCCGTGAAATGGAGAACATGATTGAACGCCTCGTCGTCACAGCTGAACAAGACGAAATCAGCTGGAGTAGTTTACCCTTCATCATCGACCAGCCTGATTTGAGCGAGAATTATTCTTTGAAAGCGACACTTGAAGAAATTGAAAAGAAAATCATACTGGAGAAACTGCAGACCTTCCGTACTACGCGGAAAGTGGCTCAAGTGCTTGGCATCAGCCAATCCGCAGTAGTGAAGAAGATGAAGAAGTACGGCTTATAAAATCGATTTCCGTTTACTAGACGACAGAATGTGGAGTTCATCCCGATACTTGCTGACCGTCCTGCGCGAAATCGTGATTCCTTGTTCTTTCAATAGCAAATCCACAATCTTTTGATCGGATAACGGCTTCCGTTTATCTTCTTTCGCAATCAGTGACTGGATCGATGCTTTCACAGCGGATTGAGATACATTGTCGCCATCCTGTGCAGCTAGTTTGGATGTGAATAAAGAGCGCATTTCGAACGTTCCGGCAGGCGTTTGGATTACTTTATTGGAAACGGTACGGCTAATAGTCGACTCATGCATCTCAATACTATCTGCCACTTCTTTCATTGTCATGGGCTGCAAAGCTTTCTTTCCATAGCGGAAAAATGCGTCTTGTTTTTCGAGAAGATCCGTCACGATGCGAATGATCGTATTGCGCCGCTGTTCGATACTTGTTAGTAACCATTGCGCTTGTTTATGATAGTCGCGCAAATAGGAAGACAGATCGGATGTACCTGTAAGAGAAGATACATACTCTTTGCGCAGTCCGATTTTCGGAAGGTCCCGGTCGTTCAAATGAAATGACAACTTCCCGTGTTTTTCCTCAACGATCACGTCAGGCATCATGAATTCTGTTTCATTGTGACCGAGTTCTGGACAAGGTCTCGGATGTAGCGTCAGCAGAAATTCATGCAGTTCGTTTACGTGTGCCATCGTAATATTCATACCATTGGCGATCTGTTGCCATTTACGTTCGGCCACATAAGGCAAATACTCCGATATGAACGTTTCGATTAACTCGGGACACTCTTCGCAGCTTCTAACTTGAAGCAACAAACACTCCTGCAGCGTCCGAGCACCTATGCCGGGCGGACCGATTTGCTGTAGTAATTCAATACCGGCCTCTACATTTTCTATAGCGTGCGCATCTGCGCATAAATAGCCGTGATCATCCAAACTATGAATCAACGTCTTAAGTAATTGCTTCGTCTTGACATCGTGGAAATCGAACTCGACTTGTCGAAGCATTTGGTCACGTTTACTGACGTCTTGCTGCTTCACCCATTCTGTAGAATCTGTTTCCTGACTTGTGTAGTTTAGGGGCTGTCGTTCTTGGAATGAATCCATTGGTTCAGCTTCTTGTATCTCAATCACGGGATTTTCTAACTCTTTTTCTCGTATATATAGCTCCAGATCATAGGTCGATAGTTGTAATAGCTCGATTGCTTGACGGAGTTCAGTCGTCATCCGTAAACTGAGTTCTTGTTTTTGTTGGAGAGACATATTCAACGAAATCTCCTCCTTATAATAAAGTACATGATGAAAGTATATGAATACGCTTTCATTTCTATGTGTTTATCATATCATGCACTTTCGACTTGGGCTATTGTTCTGAGAAGTTTATTTTTCCTGAAGAACTTGCCGTAATCCTCTCGACTCCACCACATCGTCGACACCTTCCTGGCAAAACCCATACGAACGCCAAGAGCACGTCTCGCACACTACGACAATATCTTCGGGCACGACATGTAGCCGAATCCTTCGCTCGACTTCGCGCCAAGGTAGCACATCACTGACTTTCAATCCGAGCTTATGTAAAATCACCGCGTCGCGTTCATAAATTCCGTCATCTTGACAATGATACGGTTGCCCTTGAGGAAACTTTGCACATAAATAATCCGGGCCTTTTATGATTTGAATCAACGTGTCAGGCCGTTCCCGTAACACATCATGAATTTTCGTCATATTTTCCGTGTACTCTGCTGAATAGCCCATTCCACGGTACCCGAGCAAACAAAAGATATGGTGCCCACGTAGTTTGATCATAGAAACCCACCTTTTCTGAACTGTATAATAGTTAACCAATTTTATTATTCAGTATACACATAATCGTATGCAGGAGGGAAGTGCGAGTTTGGGAACATTGACTTTGTGGATGTACCTTTTATAATTAGCCCCATACGAAAATAATTTGTAAAGAGGGCTAGTGGACGATGAAAGATATAAAAGTACTTATTACATTGGTGCTCGTTATGTTGACATGGGGAATTAACGTATCCGCTCTCAAATATCTTGTGACCTATTTCGATCCGATTACTATGACGTCGATGCGTATTATGTCCGCTGCCGTTCTAGTGTTTGTCATTTTGTTTTTTCTGAAGAAAATTCGCTTGCCTAGAAATAGGGAATGGCTATATATCGTCGGCGGCGCCGCAACCAACGTCGTGATGCATCATTATTTTCTAGCGGAAGGACTATCAAGAACGAGTGCCGCTAACGGGGGATTAATACTAGGGCTTGGTCCGCTATTGACCGCGACGTTAGCTGTTTTTATTTTGAAAGAAAAAGTCACCGGCGTACGGGCTTTGGGCTTTCTGTTCGGTGGAATAGGGGTCAGTATCGTCGTACTTGGAGGCAGTGGAAAAGTAGGAGAACTGTCATTTGGAGATGTCGAAATCTTCTTATCGATCTTATCTCAAGCCATTAGTTTTATGCTAATTAAAAAAGCGTCCAGCACAATGGATGCGCGGCTATTGACAGGATACATGCTGTTAATCGGTTCCGTCATTTTAGTCATCATTGCACTGATAAAAGAACCAGGTGGTTTTGCCGAATTAAGTAAAGGAACCCCAACTGTCTGGAGCGTATTCCTATTCTCGGCTCTGATCGCGACCGCTGTTGGTCACATGGCATATAATTCTGCCATTCAAACAATCGGTGCAGCACGCGCTTCAATCTTTTTGAACTTCAATACATTTTTCGCACTGATAGGCGCGAGTATATTTTTAGGAGAATCCATTTATCCCGCTCACTTTATTGGGTTGGTATTTATTGTCGCAGGCGTCCTCTTCGGCTCAGGTTCTTTGGAGATGTTTATAAGGAATCGGAATAAACCGGTACCGCCTGTTGGGTAGGTAGTAGATGGTGAAATGATAAATATAATCCGCTAGTTTAACGACGGGAAACTAGCGGTCATTTGTACGGATAGATATTAAATTTCTTTTAAATTTTTAATGTGTCATATAGAAAATCAGAAGTCAGACTATATGAAATTGGACGAAGTTGTTGTAGTGAGACGATGCCTTCCTCTTCCATTTTATCGAGAGCCTGCTTGACCTTGTACCGTGAATAGCCAGAGAGGGTAATGAGGCGGCTGACCAATATATCTTCGTTGGAACCAAAAACGGTCAATACTAGTAAGTAAAAAAGAATCTCTTGCTCTTCTTTTCTTAATTCCCTAGAATCATGAGTCAAGAATTGTTGTATACGAACTAGTTTTGCTTCGTTAATGGATAAATCTTCTAATATATTATGTTGTCCAGCAATCAATAACTCCAGCATACTTTTTAAATAAAATGTCAATTCTCCTTTATTCATAGGAGAAGGAACTTCTTCTAAAGCCTGATAATACTTCGCTTTGTCTTTATTAATAGCGTAAGAGAAAGTTACTGCTGAGTAGCGTTCCAGATAGTTGGCAAGGTAACTACCGACCAATAGTCTACCTGTTCGACCGTTACCATCATAAAAAGGATGGATATATTCATAGTAATAATGTGCTATCAAATATCGGAACAACTCTGGATGCGTATCATCTTGTAAGAACTGAATGAGATGAAAGAGAGCTTCTTCAATTTTTGCCTCTGTTTGCAAGCCGACATGTGTAATTCTTGAGCCATCAGTCACTTCCACTTCGTCTTTTCTAAACAGACGACCATCTGGCGCATCCTTCGTAGAAATTTCATCAGAAACCAAATGATCGTAAAGCGTCCGGAAATCCTCTAGAGCTCGAAAAGGCCCAATATCTTCAATATGCATATAGGTTTTCATCATACCCATAAAACGCTTCATTTTTGGATTCGGTTCTTGTAGGCGTTGTAGCACATGACTCAGTTCTTTCTTTGTGCTGCGAATACCTTCGATTTCATTATTACTTTGGGCGTCATTAATAATCAAGCGCTGGAAGTAAGGTTCTGCTGCAAATGCAGGCAATTTACTAACTAATGATAGGATTTTACCACTATTCAAAAGGGCTTCATTGTTCAGTTTAATAAGTTCAGGCGTCATGACATAGAACAGTTCAAAATGCTCTCGATCTAGCCTGCCTTTCCTGAATGCACGAATAGGTAATAGTGTGTTCATACTTCCATAGCCCGTGATTCGCTTCAAATATTCTTCTTCAAAAGAATCCGGATTCAATTTATAAAAAAGCGTACTCAATTTTTCGTAAGTCATGATACAAACACCTCCCTAATTCAAATATATGCACTTTTTTAAATTAGTATACATTTATAATGGTATATAGACAAGTTTATATAAAAAGGCTGTTATAGGAGGAAGTTAAATGTTTCCATACCAAACCTTTACACAGCCTTCTCCGTATATTAATAATCTTCCGGTAGAGTAATAGTTGATTACAAATACAGGAGGTTGTTTATTGTTGAAGAAGACAGTCGTGCCCGTAGTCATGCTATCCGCTGCTTTAATTGGCGGTGCCATCTGGACAGGGAATAATTCAACGAGTTCAGCTAACGAAGTGAAAAAGGAAGACGCTACAGAAATCAAGAACGTCATATTCTTGATTGGGGATGGCATGGGAAGTTCCTACACATCCGCTTATCGTTACTTTAAAGATGATCCGAAAACTCCTGAGATCGAGTTAACAGCGTTCGATAAATATTTGGTCGGTCAACAAATGACCTATCCTGATGATGATGAGGAGTCGATCACCGATTCAGCATCTTCAGCAACGGCTATGTCGTCCGGTGTCAAAACATACAATAACGCCATTGCGGTCGATAAAAAGAAAGAGCGCGTGCAAACGGTCCTTGAAGCGGCAAAAGAAGCAGGGAAGTCGACAGGCCTTGTCGCCACTTCTGAAATTACACATGCCACTCCCGCCGCTTACGGTGCCCATAATGAAAGTCGAAAGAATATGGACGAAATCGCCGATGATTATTACAATGAACGCATCAATGGCGAGCATACCATCGATGTCCTTCTAGGCGGTGGGAAAAAACACTTCGTCAGAGAAGATTTGAGCCATGCGCATTCATTCGAATTGGATGGATATGGATATGTCACAACAAAAGAAGAATTATTGAACAATAAGCATGATAAAATACTAGGATTGTTCGCAGATGGCGGCATGTCAAAAATGATTGACCGTTCGGCAGAAACTCCTTCACTGGAAGAAATGACAGAAGCAGCGATTGACCGATTGAAGAAAAATGAAGACGGATTTTTCCTCATGGTAGAAGGAAGCCAAGTCGATTGGGCAGGACATGACAATGATGTGGTCGGTGCGATGAGTGAAATGGAAGACTTCGAGAAAGCATTCAAGGCAGCTATCGAGTTTGCGAAAAACGATCCCCACACATTGGTCGTTGCAACGGCGGATCACTCAACTGGCGGATTTTCCATAGGAGCGGATGGCGTCTATAACTGGTCTGCCGATGTCATCAAAGCCGTGAAACGTACACCTGCTTTCATTGCACAAGAAATCGCGAATGGTAACGAGGTAGGACAGACATTGGAACGCTACATCGATCAAGAAAGTTTGCCATTAGAAAAGAAGGAAATAGAAGCAATTCAAGCAGCAGGTACAGAGGCAAGTGCTATCGAAACAGCGATCAAGCAAATCATCGATAAACGTTCGTATACGGGTTGGACAACTAGTGGACATACAGGTGAAGACGTACCGGTTTATGCCTATGGACCATCCAAAGAGCGTTTTACAGGACTGTTAGATAATACGGATCATGCGGATATTATATTTGATATTATTGCGGGTGAGAAGTGAGGCTATATCCTACAGTATACATGAAGGAAAAACGCCTTCCTATCGTAAAGATGGGTAGGCGTTTACTTGTGATTAATTGAAATTTCAATTCGTTAATTGCTATGATACATCGTGCAATAAAATTGAAACGTATATGAAAGAACGGAAGTAGCAGAAAAATGATATAGATATGTTATGAAAATTCCTGTTAGATAAAGAATAAAAATATAAAAAATACTAATTCTCTACCTATGCTTATAATCTACAGTATATTGTATACTATTAACTTAGGAGGGATGCAGATGAATATTCAAGAAGCGCTAACGATTGGTGACTTGACGAAAAGTATAACTATTGCTGGATCCGAAGGTATAACACGTGAAATCACCTCCATCGAAGTAATGGAAGTTCCTGAAGTAGTCAGCTGGGTTACATC
This sequence comes from Sporosarcina ureae, assembly GCF_002101375.1. Lineage (GTDB taxonomy): Bacteria > Bacillota > Bacilli > Bacillales_A > Planococcaceae > Sporosarcina > Sporosarcina ureae_B. The sequence continues at coordinate 2,199,276 of NZ_CP015207.1, forward strand.
GGGGATATTAGTGATGACAACATTTTATTCGATTAAAAATGATATAGAAAAGCAAATTGAAATCGTTCAGACATTGATTGATAAAAATGCAGCAGGAATTGTTATCAAACTGGGTAGATTCGTAGATGCATTGCCTGAAAAAATGTTGGCTATTGCAAACAAAGAAAACTTTCCTATTATTGTTATACCTAAAAACGTTTCGTATATCAATGTACTGGCCCCCCTATATGAGCGACTATACAAAGAGAAGCAGCTAAAGGAAAACTCCTATCAACCATTCATAGATTTTGAATCCAAATCCTTTGCCTCACTTTCAAAAGCAATGGAAGAATTGAGTGAAATTATTGGAGGGCCATTATATATAGAAGATGTACAGTGTTCTCTGCTCTATTGCACAAGAAAATTTCTTCCGAATGGTTGGCGCAATTCCAACACCCTATTTTCTAAACCAATCCATACGAATTATGAAGAGCTTTCCGAAGAATTAAAGACATCACTTATACAAACTGGTGGAACATTGCTAAAAATAGATGGTTTTCGCAATATCTTGATCATGCCGTTACTATCTAACAAATATATCTTTGGAATGCTTCATATACCGTATACTGAAAAACTAGAAGCCAGCAATAGTCCAATCGAAAATCTGAAAGAGATCGTGGAAAAGATAGAAGAGTTATTTATGAATGAACAGCTCTACCTACAAAAAAAGCGAATTGAACATCTTAAACGTCTGGAGCAATTCAACCAAGCGGATGAGCAAGAATTTCAAATGAAAGAGCACTTCATTATTCGCTTCCATGCAAGCTGGTTTGAAAAACATGATACACTAACGCATTATGTCATTGATTATTCAAATATAGTATTGAAAGAGTTGCTATTTATTATGGAAGACATTCCAGAGTGCTCTTTTACATTGTTCGAAAAGCATGGGCACTACTATGCACTAGTAGATCGCGCAAAAAATGAGGATGTATCTGTTATGAAAACACTTGAAAAAGTGATTGCAGATAGTATCCACTCATTGACAATTGCAGTAGCTCCGATAGAAAAAGACAATCGCGTGTTGGCGGATAGTATTCGGTTGGTGGATAAAACCATGGAAATCGGACGACTTATTAGAAAAAAAGAGACCTTCTACACCTATGATCAATTAGGTATATATGAAATTCTTATTAATTTAACATCTCAAAATGTAGTGAAAAACTATACTAAAAGTATTTTAGAACCATTATTTGTCGATCAAAATAAAGAGTTACTACATACGTTAGAAGTATATTTGAATGAAAATGGTAATGTTACAAAGGCATCGGAAAAATTGTTCATACACCGAAGAACACTGACATTCCGACTGCAGAAAATACAAGAACTATTGCAAATGAATATTGATGAAGCAGAAAATCGTTTTATTTTGAACTTTTGTTTGCGAATAAAATCTTTAAATAGATAGGCGTCTTAGAACGTCTATTTTTTATTGTGTAAATTATGTGCAATATAGTTGACTGAATATTGCGCACTACTGGCATTACATTGAATAGTTTAATTATTTATAGTTGGTCAAAGGAGTGGTGGGAATGTTGGGAATCATTCGAGTGCTCACGACAGATGATGAAAAGATCTTGCTCGAGCATGGAAGACACATGTGGGAAACAGATCAAATTCAAACGATTACACGCTGTATTCAAGATCAGCCAAATGGCATTTACGATCCTACGACGCTAGCAGAAGCTGTGCCAAAGATCATTTCTCTCGCTCAAGAACTCATCAGAGAACCTGGCGTGGACGCAATAACGATTAGTTGTGCAGCCGATCCAGCGTTACAAGAGTTAAAGGAGTTAGTAGATTTTTATGTAATGGGTGCAGGTGAATGTGGAGCAAAGGCGGCTATGCAAGCAGGGCGAAAAGTCGCAGTGATAGGAATTACGAATACGATTCCGAAAAATATCATCGATGAATTAGGTGACCGCTTTTATACCTATTCATATTCGCCAAACTTACAAAAAACTACAGATCTATTTACAGAACAAGCAAAAGTAGAATTACTAGCACTTGCGAATGAAACAGTGAAGTGGGGGGCAAATGTCATATTGTTTGCTTGTACAGGGTTCTCTACGATCCGACTTAAAGAGTATTTATCAAAAGAAATCCATATACCAATCATTGATTTGGTAGAAGCGCAGGCATTCGTATATAAGCAATTTACAAAGGAGGGTAAGGGATGAATACAAAGACAAAAACATTTGATTTACCATTTGTTATTTTTTCGATTATCATTTCAATATTTGGTGCAATAATCGGGATGCAGTTGATTACAACTTTAGGAATCACGCCGAATACATCGATTATCGGTGCATTGGTTGCGATGCTAATCGCTAGAATACCAATGCAGATGTTTTATAAGTATCGTTCCATAGAGAATCAAAATCTTATCCAGACTTCCATATCAGCGGCAACATTCGGAGCGGCGAATAGTTTGCTCATTCCGATTGGCCTTCCATTTGTAATGGGAATGCCAGAACTAATTACACCGATGCTGATCGGTGCGGGTCTTGCTTTGTTCATCGATGTATTCATTCTCTACAAAGTATTTGATTCGAAATTATTTGGAGCCAACGAAGCATGGCCACCTGGTATTGCGACAGCTGAGGCATTAAAAGCTGGAGACCAAGGTGGTTCAAAAGCAAAGTTCCTTGGTATCGGTATTGGAGTTGGCTTAATCGGATCGTACTTTGGTATCGCGATGTCGGCTTTTGGCGTGGCATTCATCGGAAATATTTGGGCGTTACTTATGTTCGGTATTGGCTTATTGCTTCGTGGCTATTCCATACCGATGTTTGGTGTAGATTTAAATGAATTCTATATTCCACACGGCATGATGATTGGTGCGGGCTCAGTTGCTTTACTACAATTTGTCATCACGCTTTGGCAGGCGAAGAAACAAAAGAATACACAGCGTGAAGAGAAAGGCGACTATAGCTACACACGTTCAGACAATGATGTGAAAAAAGGATTTGGTATCGGTTTTCTACTGTATTTAGTGGCGGCTCTTATTTTAGCGGTTATTGGCGGTATCATCGGGGACATGTCAGTAACACAAACAATTATGTTTGTACTGTTCGCGGCATTTGCTGCATTAGCTAGTGAAATTATCGTCGGAATTGCAGCCATGCATTCCGGTTGGTTCCCGGCATTCGCGGTGACATTGATTGCCTTGCTTATCGGTATGATGTTAGGCTTCCCACCGATTGCACTTGCACTACTTACTGGTTTTACAGCTGCAACTGGTCCAGCATTTGCTGATTTAGGTTATGACTTTAAGTCAGGTGCGATCTTGCGTAGTCACGAAAAGAAAGCAATTGAGTTATTTGGTCGTAGACAACAATTAAAAAGTTCATTAATCGGTTTTGGTGTAGCGATTGTCATGGTAGCACTTTTCCATGATTCCTTCTTTGCACAGGATCTTGTACCGCCAGTAGATCTTGTCTATGCCACTACGATTGAAAGTGGCTTGGGCGGAAATGTTGGCATGTTACTTCTTCTATGGGCAATTCCAGGCGCGCTCATCCAATTAATCGGCGGTCCTAAACGACAAATGGGTATCTTGTTCGCGACAGGTCTATTGATTATTAATCCAATCGCCGGCTGGGCGGTACTTGCTGGTATTACCATTCGATTTATTGTATTGAAGGTAAAAGGTCCAGAAGCAGAATCTACAATGTACACCATGGCAGCAGGATTTATCGCTGGGGATGCGATCTACAGCTTCTTTACGTCACTATGGAAAGTAAAGTAATGGAGGAACAATTATGACTATACGAACACTTACAAAAGATGATGCAATTAATGGAGTTTATGGAGGCTGTATTTTAGGCGGGGGTGGCGGTGGCTGGATATCAGATGGCTTAGAAAAAACAGAGCAAGCCTTTACTCTTGGTTCACCACAACTTATTACCATAGATGAATTAGAGGATGGAGATTATGTAGCATGTGTATCACTAGTTGGCGCACCATCCGCAAGAGATGTGTATATCAATAGTGAACAGCTTGTCTCAACAGTAGAACGAGTCCAGCAAGAGTTTTCAGAACCAATTAAAGCACTCATGACAAATGAAAACGGAGCGGCTACCACTATCAACGGCTGGCTCCAAGCAGCTGCAACGGGACTTCCATTTTTGGATGCACCATGTAACGGTAGAGCCCATCCAACGGGTTCCATGGGATCTTTAAATTTATCGGAAGAGGAAGGCTACGTATCCATTCAATCATTTGCGGGCGGAGAAGGCGATCGACGAGTAGAAGGTGTCATCTCTAGTACGCTAGACATTTCATCCAACGTTGTGCGGTCAGTCTCGGTAGAAGCAGGTGGCATGGTAGGGGTTTGCAGAAACCCTGTATCTATTCGTCATATTAAAGAACATGCCGCGGTCGGTGGCATTTCACAAGCTATAGAACTTGGTGAAGTCTTCTTTTCGGTAGAAGGTCCTGACCGTATTGAGGCGGTAGCTACCCATTTAAAAGGACGGGTCATTCATTCAGGTACCATCAGCAAATTTGATTTAAAAGCAGTAAATGGATTTGACGTTGGTTTCGTACAAGTAGATGATCTTGAAGTGACGTTTTGGAATGAATACATGACAGTGGAAATGAATGGGGAAAGAAAAGGTACGTTCCCTGACCTCATTATGACATTTAACGCAGAAACCGGCATGCCTGTTGTCAGTGCAGAGCTAGAAGAAGGAATGAAGATCGCAGTCATTTCAGTACCGAAAGAGTATTTGAAATTAAGCTCGACGATGTTTAATGAAAAATTATTACGTGTGATTGAACCGATTATTAATAAAAATATTATTTGAAAAGGATGTATACCTATGTCATTAAAATATACAATGGACGTTATGGAAGTCTTAGATGATATCAACGCCAGCGGAAAACGAGTAGTCGATTTATTTGAGGGATTTGAACATTGTGACGCCTCTTATGAAACAGTTACAGGAGTTGAAGGTTCTACAGACTTCGTAAAAATTGTTATCAAAGGAACGGAAGGTAAACTTAGCGGTGGAAAAGCACAAACACTAGGAATCGTTGGGCGTTTAGGGGGATTAGGTGCCCGTCCTCACAGAATAGGATTTGTATCAGATGGAGATGGAGCAGCAGCTGCGGTCGCAATTGGCGTCAAACTTGCTAATATGTCAATAAAAGGCGATCGTTTACCTGGTGACGTCATTATCACTACACACATTTGTCCAACTGCCCCTACACAACCACACGAACCAGTTGATTTCATGGGATCGCCAGTAGATATCTTGACGATGAATCAATATGAAGTAGTTCCCGAGATGGAAGCGGTAGTTTCCATCGATACGACAAAAGGAAATCGCGTATTTAACCATCGGGGTATTGCGCTATCACCCACTGTGAAATCTGGATATGTACTGAAATTCAGTGATGAGTTACTTCGAATCATGGAAATGACAACAGGGGATCTACCTGTAACATTTGCAGTGACTACACAGGATATTACACCTTACGGGAATGATGTCTATCACATCAACAGTATTCTACAGCCTGCAGTCGCTACTGATGCACCCGTTGTGGGACTGGCAATCACTGCAAAAACGGCTGTGCCAGGTAGCGGAACGGGTGCGAGTCATGAAGTGGACATAGCGCAAGCGGTCCGATTTACAATCGAAATTGCTAAAGAATTTACAAGAGGTCAAATCGAATTCTACGATAAAAAAGAATTCGAGCGTTTGGAAATGCTATATGGTTCCATGAAGCATCTTCAAACAGTGGGTAATGAAGGAAAATGACAAAGAAAGTCGTAGGTGTCTTGACAATCGGACAGTCGCCGCGAACAGATGTGACGCCAACTATTCAAATCGTTATGGGATCAGACGTCACCATTATAGAAAGTGGAGGATTGGACAGCTTGACGGACGAAACTATTCATTCTGTCCAACCCGATGACACTGATACAATCTATATTTCCAGAATGCGAAATGGTCAGTCCGTAAAAATCGGGAAAAGCAAACTCCTTCCTTTATTGCAAAAAGAATTAACCGAACTGGAGAGTAAAACGGATATCACGTTGATGTTATGTACGGGTGATTTCCCAACCTTGCACACGACACAACCTATTATTTATCCCGATAAAGTGCTAAATCATATGGTTAGCGCCATGTTACCAACAGGTTCACTTGGGCTGATCATTCCATTAGAAGAACAACGAGAGAAATTACTAGCAAAGTGGAATCAGCAAGAACTAAAATTGTTTGCTGAAGTGGCATCCCCCTATGAAAAGAGTGATATTGCAGGAGCTGCTCGCGCCTTGCAAGAACAAGGGGTAGATTTGATTGTACTTGATTGCATGGGATACAATGAGAAGCATAAATTGGATGCTGTAGAGAACAGTGGGCTACCGGTTATCTTACCTCGTACTTTAATTGCGCGAGTCCTATCTGAGTATCTGTCTGGATAGACCCGGTTTTTCCGGGTCTATTTTTCATAGGGGGGAGTAACATGCCGGTTATCGCTTTATTCATGCTCAGCATACTATGGGGCTCGACGTTCTATTTTACCAAGCTATTGTTGCCGGACTTCCATCCTGTGTCTATTGTATTTTACCGCTGCTTATTCGGTGCGCTGACGTTATTACCTTTCTATCTAACGAAGAAAGGAAAAGGAAAGTTTACATGGGATAAGGTTCCTTTACTATTGGGCATCCCTTTGCTAAGTGCAGGAATTCCGTGGATACTTATGAGCATCAGTCTGCAGAGCTTAGACACGACAATCAGTGCTGTATTAAATGCCACTGGCCCAATCTTTGGCGTGCTAATCACTATATTTTTACTAAGAGAACGAGTAGAAAAGCCAGCTGTTATTAGTGTCATAGTTGGATTTACAGGAGTTTTTATAGCTTTTGCAATTGGTTCGGCGGAGACGAAGAGCTTCCAAATAGGGAGTGCGATTGTACTACTCTTAGCGGTAAGTTTTTATGCATTATCGTCTGTTTTGACAGGGAAGTTTTTAACGATGTACTCAGTCGTGACGATTTCTCTTTGTTCCATGACAGCGGGTATTCTCTTTTCAGGTCCTATTATGTTGGCGGTGGATGCTAACAGTCTACAAGGATTTACAGACAGCCAAAACGTCTATTGGTTTCTGTTACTAGGCGGGGTCAACTCTGGTATAGGGAATTTATTGTTTTATTATATAGTAAAGTCAGGTGGAGCAATTTTTGCACTATCGATTACGTATTTAATGCCTATTACGACGATCTTATTAGGCTATTTCCTATTGCATGAGCCAGTAGGAGCGGGAACGTTTATTGCGTTAGTATTTGTGTTATATAGTGTATATTTATCAAAAAGAAAGGGTGTAGCAGATTGAAAAGCTTTCAAGAAACAGTTTCTACGTTAATGGTAAATAACTTTGAAGTGACAAAAGACATTAATGCTTTGGTGCTGATGGATATGAGTACTGAGGAGTTGGGTAAGAAGTTTTCAGATGCGTTGCAAAAGGATCGCTGGAAAGTACGCACGTATCTTATGGAAGATCGTACTAGGCCTGGAGAGGAACCACCGCAAGAAGCTGCAGATGAAATGTTGAAATATGATTTAGTGTTCTGTTTAACGAAACATTCATTGACTCATACAGTCGCTAGAAAGAATGCTAACACTCATGGAATCAGCGTTATCACGATGCCAGGTATTACAGAAGATATGTTCTTAAATGGTGCAATGTCTGCAGATTACAGCCGTGTAGAAAAAGAAACGCTTAGTATGACAGACAAATTAACAGATGCCCATACGGTCATTATTGAAACGGGAGCTGCACATGAGCTAGTCATTCCAGTAAACGGTCGTAATGGAGTGCCAAGTACAGGGGTATTCCGTGGAAAAGCTGCATCTGGCAATCTCCCATCTGGTGAAGCATATATTGCACCGCTTGAAGGTGAAGCGGAAGGAACAATCGAGATAAATGGATCGATTTCAGGTATTGGGCTAGTGCCGAAGCCTATTGTGTTAACGATAGAAAAAGGCCGATTAATCGACGCTAGTGGACAGGATGGAAAGAAATTACTGGAATTGCTAGGCGATGGAGACGGACGATACTTATGCGAACTAGGCATTGGAACAAATCACGCAGCTCGTTTAACCGGCAATATTCTTGAAGATGAAAAAGCCTATGAAACGATTCACGTCGCATTTGGGTCCAATCATACATTTGGTGGAAAGATTAAAACGAATGTGCATATAGATTGCGTAACGAAAAATCCAACAGTGAATTGGAAATAAAGTTCAGTACATACTATAAGTAGTCAAAAGATCATACAAAAAAGAAGTTACAGCTCAAAACACGAGCCGTAACTTCTTTTTTTTGTGCAATTTTCAACTTTATAAAAATAAAAATAAAAAATCAGTATCCTTTTTGAATAATTCTTCTATATGACTAATGAAAAGGCAAATCATTAAGCAACTGAACAGGAGGCACGGAATTATGAAACAACATAGCCGAGATATCAAAATACCATTTTCGCCACAGTTTGCAGCGATAGTCGGTACGAACGAAGCGCTGTTTCTCCAGCAACTGCATTACCGATTGCAAATATCTAAAAACCACAAAGAGGGCCACAGATGGGTGTATAACACGTATGAAGAGTGGACGTGTGAGTTCCCGTGTTGGAAGATGCACGTCGTAAAGAGGCTAGTGAAAAAATTGGAAACAGACCAACTGATCATTACTTCTGCATACAATAAGATGCCGATGGATCGAACGAAATGGTATCGCATTGATTATGAAAAGCTGTCACAGACGTGCGGCGAATTTGTACCCTTCGAGCAGACGGAAACGGTCGATCGAGTCGAACAAAAAAGTCTGTCTGAGGAGAACATTTCGCTCCCAGCAATAACCAAAGAACTTAAACAGACTACAAAGAAAAAAAGATATAGCGAGAAAGATCTCGCCACTATTTCTTCTGTCATTGAGTATTTAAACAAAAAAGCGTTCAAGCGATTCAAGCATCATACGAATACAACGCTGGACCTTCTCCATGAGCGGATCGAAGAAGGCTACACACTGGACGATTTCAAACTAGTGATCGATACCAAGGCGGCGCAGTGGCTACATCATCCGCAGTTTCACAATTACTTGCAACCGTCCACATTATTCAAAGCAGAGAAATTTGAGAATTACTTAAATGAAGCTCCATCTGAAATGGCTCGATCGAACGGATTGGAAGCCTATGCGTCACCCACATTAGATTTCGAAAAGGGAGAGAATGAATATGAGTTACGAATTTGCTGAAAAAAGCTTGCTAGGTGCGATGTTTGAAGAAAATTATTTAATTCTCGATAGCCACATGCAAGCGAGATTTTTCCAAGGGCATGTGCATCAAACGATCTACACGGTCATGCGGGAATTGGCGCGAGAAGGGAAACCGGTAGACTATATTACCGTTCTGACAAGGAGAGAACCGAGCGAACTAGGAGGAGTCAATTACGTATATGGACTCAAACGATTTGCGAATGTCGTACGTTTTGACGAATACGAAGAGATGATCATCGACCAATGGAAAAAGCAAGAAACGGCACGGATATTACAGCAAGCGATTGAACATGATTGGAGCACGGATGACGTAGTGCATGCCTTGGAAGAACTGGATGAATTGAATAGCGGTAGAGAGGTGACTATATTATCGGACTATCTACTCACTCAATTCGAAAGACCGTTCTTGCCGGATCAAACAGAACCTGGCATATCGACAGGATTAATCGATTTGGATAAAATCCTGAACGGCTTCCAAGACTGTGAGTACATCGTCGTCGCGGGTCGGCCATCTATGGGAAAGACGGACGTGCTCAATCACTTCGCACTGCAAGCTAGCAGAGATGGACATATGCCGATTGTCTTCTCGCTTGAAATGAATCGTAACACAATGATTGACCGAATGATCGCTTCGACAGGTGAATACAATCGATTACGAATGCGTGACCCGTATGAATATTTTACCGAACCACAAAAAGATCGATGGACGCCAACGCTGAATTACTTGAACGGTGCGGGGATCCACATCAACGACAAAAGCAGTATGACAGTCAGAGAAATCAAAGCAAAAGCTCGGTATATCATCAAAACCAATCCGACGAAACGACCGATCATATTCATCGATTACTTACAAATCATCCGTCCTGAAGGCAATGTAAACAATCAAACGGTAGCAATCGGACAGATCAGCAATGAATTAAAAGCGATGGCAAAAGAATTCGACTGTCCCGTCGTCGTCTTATCGCAGCTATCAAGAGCGTCTGAAATGCGGCACGACAAACATCCCGTCATGAGTGACTTGCGTGATTCAGGAAATATTGAACAAGACGCCGACGTCATTGCGCTTCTCCATCGTGAAGATTATTACGAAAAAGACAAAGCGCCAACGAATCTACTGGAAATTGATATTGCCAAACACCGCAATGGACCGACCGGCACGATCACGGCCATCTACAGCAAAGAAACTGGCAAGCTATATGATATCGATACAGAGTATTACAAAAGGGGAGAAAACAGATGATCACCGTTCAAGACATGTTCGACTACGCACTAGAAATGGACTTATCCCACTTATCGCACAGCATCTACTGGGCTTTACTGAAAGATCAAGTGACATTCCAGGATGACAGTAAAAAACTACAAACAATCGAATTTGACGAAGTGGAAATTAAGCGAATGATGGAGAAAAACGACTTGAATATCGGCAACATAAAATTATTTGTCATGGACGGTCCCGATGACTGGTACGCTTTTTATTTGGCAGAGCATTCATTGGATGTCTACCGACTACATGAAGAATTATTTCGCGAACCACAACGCAATATCACACGAGCGGACCGACTGATGATCAAACGCATGACCTTTATGGAAACAGGCGCCGAGGAATGCCTGTATGAGCATAAGAAAGAAATCATGAATTACCCAGCATATGTGGGCCATGCAAAAGCAGGAGAGCATGTGCTGTATCTGGTGGAGGTGGGTGCATGACCGTGGAAGAACGCGGAGTACTGATCTTGGTGATCTGCTTGCGCTCACATTATTCGATGAGTTATGTAGAGAAGATGGGGGACGACGAGTTGGAAGCAATCTATGACAGACTTATAGCAGAGGGATGATGGAAATCTGCTATGTCGTAGTGAATTTGATGTCATTATAGTACACAAAAGAAGTTACACCTCAAACAGAGCGGTAACTTCTTTTGTATGTAGTTTTCTCATGAATATTTCATATAAGGAGACAATCTACAAGATTACTATTAGTATGGAATCTGTAAGGTGTTTTGGAAGTTCACCCAAGACACGTACGTCTCATCCAGCTAGTGAGATGATAGGATCGTTAGAGGTGTATAAATGGGATTATTTTTTACAGTTATTTTACCGATTATTTCAGTATTCATAGTAGGATTCATTTTACAAAGAGTCAAAAGCCTACACATTAAATCAATTTCTTCACTTTCGATTTACATACTATCGCCTGCTCTTGTCTTTTCGTCATTATATAAGGCTGATTTTAATGCAAGTTATATGACGATCCTGATGTATATGTTTGCACTTTTTTATGCGATGGTTGCACTCAATAAAATCATTGCGAAAATCTTTAAATGGGATAAAAAAGTAGAAAGTGCTTCTATACTGGCCACAGGTTTCATGAATTCGGGAAACTATGGTTTGCCGGTCGTGTTATTCAGTTTAGGGGAAAAAGCACTGCCTTATGCCATATTCATCATGGTAATTCAATCACTGCAAAACAATTTCTTCGGTGTATATTACGCGTCACGCAGTACGAGTGGCATAGGTCGATCTATTAGAATGGTCTTTAAAATGCCGACAACGTATGCGGCGATTTTCGCTTTCGTTTTCCAGTATTTCAACATTACAATGCCAGAATCGATTATGTCTACGACGTCCATGGTCGGGGATGCCGCGATTCCGGTCATGATGATCATGCTAGGCATGCAACTAGGAACAGTGATCCGTAAGAAGCCCAATTGGCAAGTGGTCATTTCAGGCGTAGTACTGAAAATGGTCATTGCGCCTATACTCGCGTTTGTTTTCGTGCTGTTCGTAGGTATGGATCCTCTAGTAGGGACCGTCCTCATCATTATTTCAGCAATGCCGACAGCGGCTACGACGACTATGTATGCGATTGAATTTGATACCGAGCCGGAACTGGTTTCGATGATTACTTTGCTATCTACACTGCTTAGTATTGTGACGTTAAGTATACTGTTGAACAGTATTCTTTGAAAATACTAGTTGGAATGAAAGTGATGACAGTTTAAGACCCCGACACACAAAAGAAGTTGAGGCTACGAATGGCTTCAACTTCTTTTGGTGTACAGTTTTTCACGCACTATTTACCTATCATGATCTACATTTGGGATTTTTTTAGCTTTCCTAAAGAATAGTAAAGCAATAGCAAGCGTCAATATATCTGCTAGCGGAATCGCAAAGAAGACGGAAAATGAAGGAGTAATGTTGAAAATATCATATTTCTCGAATATATACGGTAATAGCACAACTAATGGAATAACGGAAACGACTTGTCTCGTCATCCCGATGATCACTGCTTTCATTTCGCTTCCTGTAACTTGAAGCAACGTCATGATGGTATATGTAACGCCAAGTACCGGGAACGTGATGAAAATCACGTGGATGATGGACATGACCGATTCTATAATTTCTTGATCACCTGTGAATAGTAAGAGGATATACTTTCCGAACAAGAAAACTATTGCCGTAATGCCGATACCGTAAAAGAAACAATATTGTACAGTTTTCTTCACGACCATCAGCTTTTTCACTTCATCGCCTTTTCCATTGAAATAAGCAATAATGGTTTGCACAGCTTGTGTAATCCCTATGATCGGCATTAACATGAGCAAGTACATTTTATTGGCAATATTCCACAATGCGATGTGGGAATTGCCGCCAACCGTTAGTAGCTGGTAATTCACAATAAATGCAGTGACTCCTGCCAACAATTGAATAGTGGTTTGAGCAAATCCGATTTTAAACATGTTATACGACATCGTGAAGAACGCTCGAACGGAAAATCGATTCGATGTAAACCAGTTTTTGTTCTTCACAAGATACATGATTGCCAGTACAGCACATACCAATTCGCTAATGAGAGTCCCTAGCGCAATGCCTACCATACCTAACTGAAAGCCGAATGTGAGGATTGCGTTACTTACGATGTTGATCACTACAGAAAGAACAATAATAATGGCTTCGGCTTTTGGATTTCCAAATGCCCGTATGGTACTTGTCAGTGTGTAGCCAACAGCACTGAATATATTACTTACAATAATAATTTTCAAATAGTCATGAGCGAGAGTATATACTTCCGCTTCAGCACCAAGAGCGGATAGGATTGAATCCATAAACAAGTAAACAAGTAAGGACGTACTTATGCTGACAACGAGCGTCATGATGAACCCGCTCTTGAAATAATTGTTCAATTTCAATCGATCGTTCCGACCCAAATATTTGGAAATCATAATGGCTGTAGAAATCGCAAAAAGTGTTTGAAGGGCAACAAACACAGCGAGAAGTGGGGATAATAATCCCATCGCAGTCAATGCGCTTTCACTTTGGCTTCCTAAATGTCCCGCAAAGGATGTATCCACAACCGAAGTCATCGTTTCTATGATTAAAGAAAATATGGCTGGAAGTGAGAATGTCATAATTAATTTATTTACTGATTGGCTCTCATATATAGTATTGTTCATCATGTATCCCTCCGAGCTTCATCATAACACTTGAAATAGGACACCTAATGTCTTATTTGAGAATGATCTCTTTATTATTTTTATACGGGATAAAGTTCCTTTCAAATTCCATGTCAGTGATTTCCGCTTGCATAATGGTAGAGATCTTAATCAGTACATATTCTTTCGCAAAACCATACAAATATAATCCTTCCGGCCGTAATACATAACTAATAGGCGCAACCGTCATTTGCTCTTCATTCACTTCAATCGTAAGAAATGTCTCTTCATCCAGACCATGATTTATTTTCTCATAGATACTTTCCGTCATATCAATCTTTTCTTCTACAAGATCCACAACCAAATAATCGTCCGCATCACTTTCGAATAGATGGACTAACTCCGGTGAAATAAGCGCCAGCTTTTTCATCACACGATCCTTATGTTTTTTTGTGGAGATACTATCATACATAGATAACGCAAATGTAATCGTTAGTAGATCTTCATTAGTCAAAAAACTTTTGGATAACTTATAGCTTTCTTCTATATATATCCCTCCTTGATTTCCTTGTTTACACGTCACGGGTATACCCATCATAGATAACTTATCAATATCTCTTTGAATGGTTTTAATGCTGACCTCAAATGTATCTGCCAACTCTTTATGAGTAGCTTTTTTCACTTTCAGCAAATAGAGAACGATCTCAAATTGACGATTTCGTATAATATTCCCCTCCAATGTTCTAGTGATGACTGCACCTCACTCGAAACTTCAAAATAAAAAGAAGTTGGAGCCCGATCTGGCTTCAGCTTCTTTTTCGCTTCAATCAACTAAGTGAATGTGTGAAAATACTTTCTAAAAGGGGACCATTCAACGTTATACGCCTAGTTATAATTTCGGCAAACTAACTGTAAAGTTTGTCCCTTTTCCCATCTCGGTATTTAATAATAAGTTACCATTATGATCTCGAATGATTTTTTCACAGATCAACAATCCTAACCCGGTTCCATCCACTTTTGATGACATAAAGGGATCACCTATTTGACTTAGGATGTCATCAGGGATACCAGGGCCATTATCGGAAACATCAATAGTCACGTGATCATGATCGTCTTTCACATGAAGCGTGATAGTTCCAGTTTCCATAGCCTCTATTGCATTTTTGATTAAATTAATAAATACTTGTTTTGTTTTTAATTCATCACCAAAAATGGTCATCTTAGTATTATCCGATTTTACATGCATCTCAATGGCTTTCATATCCATATCCGATTCCATTTGAACCTTCACCACTTCGATTAATTCCGTAATATTGATCACTTTTAGATTGACTACATGTGTTTCAGCTAACGATAAAAATTTAGATGCGATTTGTTCTATTTCTGCTAAGCCTTTTTTGATGCCATCAAATTGTGTTTGACTGGCTTCACTACAATCACCAGTAGTTAAATCCAATAATTGTAAACGCCCTTGAACGACAGTAAGGGAGCTGCGAAGTTCGTGGGCAATGATGGAAGCCAATTTCCCGGTTATGTCTAATTTATCTCTACGCGTATCATGGTTTCGTAGTTCATTTTCAAACTGGAGTTGTTTTGTTACTCCTGTAAAAGGAACAGGCCCTTTTTGATATAAATGAGAAGGTAGGAAATGCGTATCCGTCATATGGTATTCATGCGTTTGCAAAAGCTCAATTAACAGTGAACCAGATAAAGATAAACTATCATACGCGCATATATTGATGTAATTGCCTGTGATATTCGCTACTCTAGAGAAAAAGTCGTCAAAATTTTGTTCGTGTAAAGCGACAGAAGGAATTAACGTTTTTCTGCTTTGAGGACGCCAAGTCACCAATCCCCACCCGCGAAGTATGTTTCCTTCTTTCACATGCGGATCGAAAAAGTCATTCAAATTCTTTAAAACAGCCTCGGCATTAAAATCTTCATGCGTTTCATAGGCCATGTCGGTATCAACAAAATAAATATTAGCCATTTGCTCTTCCGAATAACCCGCATTTCTAAGATTTTCTTTAACGGAAGCAAAATTCGTAGGTTGATCCACATACAGAATGATGTGATTTTTAGCCAATCCTTCCGCTACATATGCAGTAGCATGTTCTATATATTTGCTGTTGTCTGTGTACGTATACACCACATGACCTACTAGTAAGGATTCGATGTCTTTAGTAATTTCCATTTTCCCGTCAGTATCGACTGATTGCGTGATATAAAAACTCCTCTCCATATTACAAGTTCTATTTTAACTAGCTCTATTATACACTTTTATGGCTATATTGGTTGACAGTTATTCGAAATTTCAGTACCTTTAATGTACTTTGTGCGTCGGAAGCATTACATCATATTTCGACAGCAAAGACCCACTCCTCATGCCGCACTTTAAATAATAAAAAAGTTGCAAAATGGTTTAAATACTTTATGCAAAGGGTATGGTAAGCAAATAAAGTTCAAATAACTAAAAAGGAGGTGCCTTAATGGTGAATCTATCAAACGCAGCGTTGCTCGAAGCTTATGAGCGCACAGAGAAAGTCCGTGTAGCGCCAGCATTTATTAAACTACTTGAAGAAGAAATGAAACGCCGTGGTATATAGATGCCGTGGCGTTTTTTTTGTTCCATAATATGTCCGGTTTGTTGAACGGAGATGAATGGTGCTTGCACTTCAACCTACGCTATTTTTTCTAGACTCATCTTCTACTCGCAAGCGGTTCAGAAGTACATGAATGTAACGTATAGTGTTTTCATGCAACACGTTTCGATTAGTTATTGACTCTTTTGCATAACCGCAAAATAATTTTGTTCAGGATCGGCAAAGTTAAATACTTTTCCCGAAGGCATCGTGACAATTTCTCCGACTGTAACCTGTTCATTGGACAGCGTGTGATGTAACTTTTCGAGATTGTCCGAGAAAAACATCAAAGAAGGGGTGCCAAGATTCATTTCTGGCTGCATTTCAGCAATCATTGCCTTATTGTGAAGTATAATGCTCGTTTCAGCTTCTTCTGTTGGAGCTATTTCAATCCATCTCATTCCTTGACCGTTGTCTTCATCTGAAATTACGGTAAAGCCAACTTTCTTCGTCCAAAAATCTACTGCCTCGTCTTGATTGTCTACATATAACATAATTTGACCAATTTTATTAATCATTTTATTCTCTCCTTTTCACTCTTATATGTAGTGGTTACAAATGGACATATATACAATCTTAGTGTCCGCTTGTTGAATATCATGCACCCACTACATCTTCCAATACTTAGTATATCCACTTTTGTAGCACTTAACTGAAAATAGGTCTTTCGGGGAGTAAGTATGGATAGTGTAATTATGTGGGTACCTGTTCCAACAGGTTTAATTTGTTTCTGGACAAGGAAAGTTAAAGGCAACAGGAAAAGGAGGTAGTCAGATAGTGGAACCTATTCGTGCAAATAAGAATTGGACATGGGTCCGTATGGATGAAGCCACACAACAGGATATTTCCGAGTTCCCGGATCTTCCATCTGCTAGCAAACGCTGGGCAATGCTGTTATCTGGACATCAAAACAGCAATTTGGAAATGGACGCGAGTGAAGAAGGACAGGAAGCGATGTGGGGTTCCATCGTCTACTCCCAGAACGTTGAAATCCGTAGCGAAAAAAAGATGCTTCATTATTATCTCACGAAAGATACTCTACTGACATACGGCATGGATACGTCGTTCTTTAAGGATTCCGAACAGAAAGTGCTGAAATACATGGACAAAGCAGAGAATGCCATCGAAGGATTCATGGTTCTCATCGGAGAAATCACTAGCGTGTTCCTGCGAAAAATTGAATACTTTGAAGACCAGATGCATGATTTACTGTGGAGCATCAAAGCAAAGAATGATGAACCAGTCTTTGATCAGATTATGAATAATCGATACGAAATACTGGTTTGGAAAAATCTCGTCATTCCGTTCATGGAAATCCAAGAAGCGACAGTGGAGGCGTTCGGTGAAACCATTTTAGAAGGTAGTTTCTACAAGCGGACATGTCGGCGTATCAACCGATGTCACCAGACAATCCGGGAATACAACGAAGAAATAGGACATCTGATTGATCTGGAATCCATCATATCCTCCCACCGAGGCAATGAAATCGTCAAGACGTTGACCGTCATCACGATGTTCTTCACCCCTGTAGCAGCTTGGGGTGCCATATGGGGAATGAACTTCGACGTCATGCCAGAACTCAAGTGGAAATACGGTTATTTGGGAGCAATCATCGTCATCGGTCTATCTACGTGGGGTTTATATTACTACCTAAAAAAGAAAAACTGGATTGGCAGCGTATTGAAAAACTCGAAGGATGAGAAGTTTTAGTTGGGTAGGGGATTAGGTAGTTCTTCTAGGTAACCAGTCCCATTTCACCAGCGAGTGCTGCGCCTAGATCAGTCAAAATATCAACGAATGGATTGGACGTGACAACGGCTTCGAATCTTGCTGGTTCTTTGATTATCAACAGTGCAACTGAATCGACAAGATAGCTTGCGTTTTCCACATGTGGATACTCTTGAATTATTTCTTCGAATACTTGATCCCAGCAGACCATCGAATAGTTAAACGCATTCGCTTTACTAACACTAGTCAATGTCTTTCCAAGATTTGAAGCCGTTTCGAACGCATAGCGAATGATCCGCTCCGTCACTTGCCATCATTTTTCCATGCTGGAGATAGTACTCACAACCCCATGGGAAGTAGGTGAATTCGAAGGAAAGCCGACTATCTAGTTCAGCGACTTTTTTCATTACTTTGATGCCTTCGTCAATTACTTCTGGTCTAATTCCATCTCCGGCTATTACAGCTATTTTGAATGTTTTATTTGACAACTCTTTTCTATTTATGGATGTAGTCTGTGGATAGCGTCCCATCTTCTAAAGTGAATGTGTAATCTCCGCAAGAATAATCTCATAAAAAGAAGTTGCCGCTCAACATATACCGCAGCTTCTTTTTCGTATATAGATTTCACATTATTTAAGAAGTAATTGAACATGCGTTTTTTTGAATAAACTCTCTACATGCATATTGAGAAGCTTATTAACATGAATGAACAAGAGGCAGAAGAAAATGAATTTTAATGTATTGAATGCAATGTTTGAAAAATGTTAACAATCGTATAGGATATAGATATAGGTATTAGAAGATTACATATACTAATATTGCCTTTGCAGATTTATCTGTAGTACGGATTAAAAGATAGTGCCTGATCGCATCGAACGATCCAAAAGGAAAAGCCATCTTCTTCGGGAGGTGGCTTTTTACGGTTTCAACTATTTTTGTAATTGATAAGTAGCAATTACTTATTTCAATACAACGTGCTCTTGCAACAGAGAACCGATTCCCTCACAAATTGCAGGAATCGGTTTTGAAAAATTAGAGATATTAAACAAACCCACCCTGATTGCTGCATGTATCAAACTAGCTTTGTTTACTACGTATAATAATAAAGAAATACTTTTCTTTTCATAACTTTGTAGCAACAATTGAAATTCATCATTATATTCATAGTCGTCTTTTTGTTTTAATTATATGTGGTCTACAGATTGATACCTCACTTGCCAATACTTATTTCACCATTTTAAGGAATTTAACATTTCATATAAGACAACTCTGATATAATCTATGAAACAGTTGTGCTTAAAACATTGCATAGTCTACGTTTGATAATTTACTACGGAATCATTTTTGCATTTAGTTCCGTGAAGAAGGGTCAGATTGTATCAATGAGTAAAATGATGAAGATTATTGGGGCCGTTGCGATCATTAATATACTGGCCAGGTTATTTGGTTTTATTAGAGAGATAGCTATAACGAATAAGTATGGTACGTCGAATACAGCTGATGCAATTGCAAACGCATACTCAATTCCAAACTTTATTTACCTCGTTGTTGGTGGTGGATTAACGACGGCATTTATATCCGTGTATCATTCGACAAGATCAGATAAAACTATGTATGTTCGAAAGTCACTTACGACCATTCTTATGACAGCAGTTTTCGTCACCGTTACATTAATCATCTTTGTAGATCCCACTTTGAAACTATTTTTCAAGACTCAGAGTGCAGAGGAGTATGAATTGTTACGCAATCTATACCTTTGGATGATGCCATCTTCAATTATTCTTGTCTTATCAACGTGGATGAGTGGAGTGCTAAATATAAACGGTAAATACAATCTATCCAGTTTTTCAATTCTTTTGTATAATGTCGCTTTCGTTGGAATAGCTGTCTTTTTAACCAGTTATTTTGGTCCCGAATCATATGGAATAGGTGCATTGTGTAGTGCACTGTTGATGGGTGGATTTCTTTATGTTGGATTTCGAAAATCGAAACTATATTCATTAAAACTATCTTTTGTCATGTCTGAAGATGTTAAGAGGTTATGGGTTATAGCCTTGCCGATATTGTTTGGTGGAGCTTCTTTACAGTTCTATATTCTTATTCATAGGATTGTGTCTGGCTGGTTTGGAGAAGGAGTAACTACCGCAGTTAATATTGCTTCAAAATCGACTGGACTTCCGCAGGCAATCTTGATGACTGCAGTAACGACCGTAATTTATCCTCTCCTTAGTAAAAAAGAAGGTGAGGGTGACAATGAGACGATCCGAACTCTTTATAAAAAAGGTTTGCTTTATCTATTCGCACTACTCGTACCAGTAACAGCTATCGCTTATTTCTTTGCAGAACCGCTTATCAGTCTTGTTTTTGAACGTGAAGAATTTACTAGAAAGTCAGTCTTGCTTACGGTGCCGATATTCCGTGCATTCTCGCTCTCGATGTTTTTCCTCGCTGCGAGTACATTTATCACTCGATTCTACTATGCAAAGGCCAACTCAATGGTGCCGGTAATATTTAGTGTGATTAGTGTCTTCGGCATCAATTTAGCAGTTATCTATCTGATGATGGACTCATTTGGCGCTTCCGCGATTGCTTACGGTACGGCTATTAGTGCTGCTGCGAACTTTCTGATGCTTGTTGTCTATGCAAGGATGAAATGGAATTTATAAATAGTACCAAGTTATATTATATTTTAATTAATGAATAAAGAATTCCACTATATTATAATGAATCAGTTACTGAAAAGGGTGCAAATTCGTCTACGAGAATTGCACCCTATTATAGAGTACCCGTTTGTTTAATTGATTATTGATGCAAATATAACATGAAGAAAGATATCTACTGACATATGTGCGATCATTGCATACTCTAAACCCTTCTTCCAGTATAAATAGCCAAACCATAAGCCTAGTAGGCCATTCAAGACCAATGCCCGTATTACAATAATTGTAGATAGTTCGCCGAAAATTTGTATAGTCGCTGGTAAATGACCTAAACCAAAAATTATGGCTGTAAGGAAAATCGCCACGTAGTAAAAACTATCAGGAATGCCCTCCTTTTCTTTTCTTGTTATCCGAGCCAATAACCATACAATGAACGTCATACCAAACAATCGCAGCATAATTTCTTCTGAAATCCCCCCGTATATTGAAGCGAGTAATCCTTGCCACCAATTTGGTGAGGGCAGTTGATTCATGGGTGCCCCTATCATAGGGCTAAATACGAATAAATCAAGAAGAATTATAATAACACTTCCGATTAATGCTATAACAACGCTATTTAACACCCACTTTTTTGAAATATGTACTCGTGTCTTGGGGTAAACCATTCCATTTAATAATGGCGTGGTTAAGCCTGTACGATTTTGAAGTCTTAAACCAACCAATATCAATACAAACATGTATAATACCTGAACCGTTGAATTTATAGTAACTATTAATGACGTTGGTATATTTCCCGGTACAGGTTGATTGCCCATTAACGCCATCTGATATGGAATTATAGCGAATATTCCTATTGTATTTAATATCGTAAACAGCAGAACTAGTTTGATTCTCCAATTTCCCATGTACAAACTCCTCTCAACAACCTATTTGATCTAATCCGATGACTATAATTATCAGAATCACATCAATAATAACCAAGACTCCAGAAATTTTTCCAGCTGTCGCCTCAAACCAGATCGTGAAAATAGATGCAAAAATAGCTATAATACCGATTATAATTAACAGAATACCAATTCGTTCCCTAGTCTTTTTATTCACCGGATGCCAAAGCTTGTGGACGAGCGGAGAAGTATGGACTAAAAGATATTGAAATGATGAAAGCTTTAATTGAAAGTGGGACACCGATTAAAAAGAAATTCGCTAACATCTATTCCTCGAATGGTTTGTGAACAATGTCAGAAAAAGGGATGGCAACAACCGATGTTAATTAGTCTGAAGGTACAGTTATTCTACCTTGCCATAATGTATTGTTATCATACTATAGCAAGGTATCACTTAATATCTTTTCATTCCTGAACCTTTTTATATATCCCATATGACATAACTACTGATACAATAGCTGTTGCTAGTAAAGATGTTAGAATCACTATATGGATATAATGAGGTAAAATAAAGGACATACTCAAAATAAATATACCTACTATCATAAGAAGTCTTCCAGCAAAGCGATTGGATTTTTTCCATACCTGTTCATTTTTTAAAGTCCATGGAGTTCTAAGACCATACACTGCATTAGGTTTTGTTACGGGCATAAAGTTTGATAAAATTATTGAAATTAAGCCAACTAAGACGCCCATGAATAATTCATTATTATACTGTACTGAAAGACCTTGTGTCAGAATGAAAACATGAATACCTAACATTAGTAGTAGAGCAATATTTGTTACATTTAATATAGTTTTTGAACTAAGTTCCTTTGTTTTTTTATTTACTGAAAGGCTTGTAGACACTAAAACTATAACCATAGATATTGGTACAATAAATATTGCGATTTCTTTTGCTATATAAAAATCTACCCCGTCCATCCCCCAGTGAATGGGTAATTTTTCAGTCAAGTTAGGATAAGAAATAATACCAATAATCATTGAGACTAAAATTAAAGCAGATGGAAAAATAAGTTTTTTCATAAGAGTAGCTCCTTTTATTTATTTATTTTAAAGCTTAACATCCAATTCATAACGTCTTGAAAGACAGTAGTATTTAAAGAATAAAATAGAAATTGTCCTTTACGTTCTTGAGTTATTAAGCCAACGCTTTTTAACACATTTAAATGGTGGGATATACTAGGTTTGCTCATGCGAAAATTCTCGCTTATTTCTCCCGCTGTTAAGTCCTTTCCTTTTAAAAGATTCAAGATGTCTCTCCTTGTAGAATCAGATAAAGCTTTAAATAACTCATTCATAATCATTCCTCCCTCTTTTAAATACTTAGGCAAATATCTAATTAAAGAATAACATTTCAATTTTTAATCTTTAATAAAAAGGAGAAGAAAATGCATAATCAACTTGGTGAAGAAATTTTACGTCTGAGAAAATTTAAAAAAATGACTCAAACTAAATTAAGCGAAGGTATTTGTTCACAACCAACTATTAGCATGATTGAAAAAGGTACTATCATTCCGGGGGTTGATATATTAACTTCCATTGCCCAAAAACTAAATGTACCAGTTACTAACCTAACAAATCTTGTCTTGACTGATAACCTTGACCGTAAACATGAGATAATCACTGATTTAGAAGGATTTACAATAGAACAAAGATTTGATGAAGTCTATGCAATTACCTCTCTTGAGTTAAAAAATGATATAGATGATAAATGGTTTGAAGCTTTTTTAAAATGGCAACATCTACTAAGTTGCTACTATCTAAAGAAATTATCAATAGAGGATACTATTCGTAAAGTTAAAGTTTTACTAACTACTGTTCCCGATTCTTTGCTCAATAAAGATTTTCTTTTCTCGAAAATTAATAATACAATTGCTTTCTTATATGCTACAAAAAAGGATTATTCTGCAGCCTTATTCTATTACAATAAAATCGATTTAGATTTGATTAATGGTTCACCCAGACTTGACAGGAATAACTATCTGCTACGTGTTCTATATAATAAAACGAAAACTCTTTACGATATGGGAGAGCTTGATTTAGCCGTTAACCATGCAGAGCAAGGTATTGCAAAATCCATTGAACATGAAAGTATGTCTGTGATAGGAAATTTTTATTACTATATGGGTCAATGTTACGAAAAAATGGGAAAAGAGTTTAGTGAGATTTCATTTGCTTATGAAAAAGCTAGATTCTTTTTTCAACTATTAGGTAGAGATTTTTACATAGGCATAGTCGAAAGAGATAAATCGTTTTTTTTACATAAAAAATAAGGATTGATTATACCTAAGGGAAATTTAGTTAGAGAAATTATATCCTAACTAGTGTTATTGAATAACTCGTAAATCCTTATAAATAAAGGATTTACATACCTTTTTTAAAAAAGGTGTAGCATCATAAAACGAAGATCACTTGAAACTAGCATTGGAGGACTTGCCATGTACGAACACAACGCCAACCAGATGATTCTGCCATACGAATTATTTTTTCCATTCGAAGGCCACTTAAACCCTTATAACCGTTGGGTTCGTATGGCTTCTGTGATTCCTTGGGTCGACCTCGAGGAAGCGATCACGAAAAATCCCTACATGCAATACTTCATCGGGCCGCTTGAAGAGAGTTGTTCAGTAGTTTCTAACTACATTCCCTAACACCCATATTTTCTAATATTTTTAAATCTCATATGGTAAATCTATTGGAATGTTTTGAAACAAAAGAAACGTTAAAGTTATTAAATATACTATTTTTTTCATATTTTCATCTCCTTTCTGATAATACGCCTGTAGAATGTAGCTACAGAATTCTTTATTGAGGCAACACTGACTTGATATAGTTCTTCATTTCTCCGAGCTACAAAATCCCTGAATAACTCCACATCCCTTATTGTACATTCAAAATTTTTAAGTGAAACAGAATATAAGTATCCTTATATTTTAATCAACAAAAAACCTTCCAATTTCTTATTCATTCCCTGATACTATGGATATACATTTTTGAAAATATATTCAAAATATGTATATCCAAATTTCATCCTGATCTACCTTTATCGAGGGTTGGTGATATAGACTATTTTCGAGATAGAATATTACATTTCTCTGCATCACACTGTCCTATAGGAATAATCTTTCGTTTATTCGCTACATACGTATAACACTTATTAGCTAAACCTAATTTTTTTAGTATTACTAAAATGGGAACAGTAAACTTTAGTAATGGTATTCTTCTATTCATTTCTATAAATGTATCGACACCACTATAATACTTATTGCCAAATAGTTCTTTTGAGTATATTTCCTTTTCTAGAAGATCCAGAGGTATTGGTATGCTTTTTAAAACGTTAATGTCCCTAAAGGAATGAAAGATTAAAAGATTTTTCCTATCCATTTTAGACCATCGATTCTTTGTTTTGGTACATAGTGGACAAAACGAATCATAATAAATTACTAAATTCTGTGATTTCATAAGTTAATTCCTCCCTTTGCTATTCATAAAGCATCCTAGCAGATAGAAAAGAAATTGCAAAATTTTCAGAATGGAGTATTACAATGTTAAAAGCAAAAATCACTCTCTTCGTAATGACCATAGGTTGGTTATTATTTTTCTTGACAACAATAATATCAGCCTTGCCTTACTCTCCTGTTTCTCCAAATCATGGAACAAAGGAAAAGGTTTTAACACATGTACTTCAAGGTTGGGGTTTTTTTAGTAAAGATCCACGAGATGATTTATTTGGAGTACATATCTTGGATGGTAACGATAACAACGAGCTACAATGGCCAAATATTAGTATCTCAAATTTGCTTGGCTTAAAACGTGAAGGACGCGCGCAAGGTATAGAAGCGGGTAACTTATACTCCCAGATAATAGAACCTCAGACCATTTCATGTACTGGTGATATCGTAAGATGTCTTACTGATGCCGATGTATCACAAATACTTACTAACAAAGATAATAGAAAAACTTTATGTGGTCTTATTGGGTTTTCACTTTCAGAGCCTGTCCCTTGGGCGTGGGGAAAAAGCTATACAGCTGACGATATGAATTCCGAAATAATTAAAGTAAATGTGGTGTGTGAATGAATATAAACTTCAGAATAGAAAAGTGGTTAAGTAGATCTAACCCATTTACCAATGTTTATGGTTTAGCAAGGACATTTTTAGCAAGCTCAAGTCTATTATTACTTTTGTTCAATAATATTGATATCTTATTTAAACCTACTAGTGACACTCAACAGTATCCGACTTGCAGTGCAAATTATTCACTGTTTTGTTTGACGGAATTCTCAAATGAAGGTCTAGCAATAATGCGTTGGATATGTATTATAGCTTTACTGGTAATTGCAAGTGGTTGGCGCCCTCGGTTTACCGGATGGTTACACGCATGGATTGCATTTAGTCTTTATCATTCTGCTACAACTATAGATGGTGGAGAACAGGTAGTAGCAGTATTCACACTGATTTTAATACCACTTACTTTAATGGATGACCGAAAATGGCACTGGCAAAAACCTGTACAAAATCTATCTGAAATAAAAAAAATTATAGGTATGACTTCGTACTACGCTTTTAGATTGCAAGTAGCGATACTATATTTCCATTCAGTAGTTGCCAAAATAGCAGAGGAAAATTGGGTTGATGGTACTGCCGTTTGGTACTATATACAATCTCCAATGTTAGGTTTGAACAAGATAATGCTAGATTTTTTCCATCCTATTTTAAGTTCTGCTTTTATTGTTGTGCCTACGTGGGGCACGTTATTACTTCAGACTTTATTGGTTATCTCTTTAGTAATTGACAAAAAGTATTGGAAACATATATTTGTGTTAGCTATTTTAATGCATGAAGTCTTTGCTATTTTCCTAGGACTGATTACATTCTCACTAGCTATGGTTGGTGTGTTGTTATTGTACCTATGGCCACTCGAAGAAACCTTTCAATTTAAGGGGGTGAGAAACTTAGTTAGTAGCATAAACACAAAAAGTAAAGTATCTAAAAAGGAGAATGAATTATGTTCAGAAAAAAAATCGTATCAATCTTAACTGCTTTAGCAATGTTTAGTTTTATTTTGACAACGGGATTAAATAATGTGTCTGCAATTGAAACATCTCCAAGCTATTCAGCTAAAGAAGTTTTCCAAGGCATTATTGCGGGTCAGGGTGATGCAGCTTCGGAATTTAAATCACTTTGGAGTAAAAAAAATTTAGCACGGGCTAATGAAGAGGAAAACGTAAAATTAATCAATGACGTAATTGAAAAAATGGATAAGAAAAAACCAGATTTTTTCGAAAATCTTGATGTAGCTTTAAAGAATAAAGACTTTAAAAGTGTTGATCTGTTACTGACTGAGGGTTCAGAAGAATTTTTATTAATTCTTAATAAGGAACATAGCGCAGAAATTGCAGATAATATTGTAGATGCTAATTGTTTGGTGTTAGCCTTAAGTATGGCAGTAGTTCTATCTCATGCGGCAGCAGTTACATTTTATTTGTATACAGTTGCGGCAGGATCGGGATTAGATCCTAAATCGGCTAATACTTCTCGTGAGAGCATGGTTGTTGATATGATCGAAGTATACAATAACTAATTTATAATAATTAATCCCCTGACAACGAGTGTTTAGTACTAAGTCAGGGGATTTTTTTAAAAAACTAACATTGTTAGATTCATAATATAGAATTTAAAGGAGAGGCTAGAGTGGCATTCGAGCTTTCAGCGATGCGAAAAATGTATCGTGAAGATCAATATACCCATTTGATGCAGGTTCGAGGGAAATCAGCCATTGATAAGAGAGAATTGATGGATACTCTTATTAAGCTACCGATAAGAGCAAAAGCAATTTGTTTAGTTAATCTTGTAACCGCTAATCGACCTAATGAAATGGTTCGTTTGAAAATATCAGATTTTGATTTGAAAAACAAATCTGTTCATGTTTATTTGAAGAAACAAAAACGATGGCATACTAAACGGCTCACACCAGAAGTTATTATCGCAATTGAAGATTATATACGTGAATACAATCTTAAAGCAGACGATTACTTTGTAGGAAGAGTATATAAGAATGAACGCTATGAGAGCACAGTTATTAGTGAAATAGGTTATTGTAAAGCCCTGAAGCGGTGGACTGGGGGACTTACCGGATACAATTTCAGAAAAAGCCAGGTGGTAGCGATGCACGCAGCAGGTGCAGATTTACCAACTATCGCGCAACAAACAGGACATAAATCACTGGAAACTTTAGTTCAGCATTACCTAACGGTATCCGAGACAACTTTGGACAAATATTTATAGGCATATAAGAGATATAAACTTGGATATTATAAAACTGTTGAATTCCGAAACTTTAAAGCAGTCGTTGTAAGTATATAAAAAACCTCTTTTGCCATTCTCGGTAAAGGAGATTTTAAGAGTTTCTTCTATTATAATCTGCTCGATGTTTCTTTTTCGAGTGTTTTCACCAATTTATAAAAGCTAGTCTTTTTAACTCCAGATTCCCTCATAGCTTCCACAGCTGTTATTTCTTTAGCTTTCCATTTTCTATAAACCTCTTTAAACTCTTCTGAAACAAGAATTTCAGGTCTTCCAAACTGAACCCCATTTTGCAAGGCTAAATCAATTCCTTCACGCTGCCTTTTCCTTATCCGTTCTCGCTCCTCTTCAGCCATCCAAGAAAGAATCTGCAGAACCAGATCTGCAATAAAAGTCCCCATGCTATCTTTGTATTGTGTTGTATCAAGTAATGGCATATCCATTACAACAATATCGGCTTCGATGCTTTTCGTCAGGTCGTTCCATTCTTTCAGGATTTCTTCTTTATTCCGACCGAATCGATCTAGCGAATGAATATACTAAATATCGCTTTTTCGGATAATCTGTTTAAGTAATTGGTAGTTTACACGTTCAAAGTTCTTTCCGCTTTGTTTATCCATATAGATATCGCGTTCATTAATATCTAACTTTTTCATAGCTTCTAATTGTCGACCTTCATTTTGATCTTTACTGCTGACGCGTATGTAACCAAATTTACGTTGTTCCATAATTCACCTCGAAAAGATTATTTTCCCTCATTATACCTAAAAGTTGTTCGCAAAAGTATATTTAAAATATTGAACGTTCGTAAATATTTTTGATATGTTTATGAACACTCTTAACACTACTTTTGAGCCGTTTTTAATACGTTCGTAAAAGTGTAGTTTTACGAACATGATAATGACAAAATTATTGAACTAGTAGAAATGAATTGAAATCCAAGGAAATGGGGTCACTTTTTTAAAGTGTCCATCATTTAGGGTTCGGTTCATTTATAGAGTAAGGATACTTTTCACTATTTAAAAATATCCTGGTCTAACACCTAATGACATAAACATAAAATCAAGCGCAAACATTTCGTGTATGTTCTCCACGAATTCTCGAGCGTCTTCGGGAGTTTTAAATGCAAATGAATCAAGACCGTGATTTACTTCTCCGCATACTGCCATATAAAGATGGAGGTAAGTCAGTCCCTCTTTTTATCCCCCGACATTAGTGAAAGGGTGGATTGAAATGAGACACTTGCTGAGTAACATAAGCATTAGATATTACTCTCTAAGTAGCTGAAGCAAGCCTTAGAAATCCAAGGTGTGAAACATAAAAAAGTTACAGTTTAAACAACGGCCGCTACTTTTTTGCGTTTTAACGTATTGGAGTCTTTTTCTCAAAATACCAATGCAACCGATACTCACAAATATTCCTTACCCAGCCAAACAAAATAACCTCATGCTGCTCCTCAATTTTTATCTGCGTTCCGAACACACCACCCTCAAACACAAACAAACTTTTGGAAGATCCACTCCACTTTGTCATCGGCATAGTAGCAATCAACTTCGCAACCTTACCTTCATCATATTCCCGAAGTGACTGGCCTTGCTTATCCGATAAATCCGTATCACGGCGATAAGGTTTCTCCATTAAATACGTATGGAAGAAAGGGGCGACCTCGTTAGGCGTCACAGGTTGATACCAATCAGATGCGCCCCTTGTTAGCATGTATTTGAGTAGAATCATCTTATAGCTTTTATTCACTAAGGTTTTATTGACTTCAATGAGTAGGTCTCTGTATTGAGTGAGTACCTCTTTCTACAAGTTACCCAGCTCACCCGCATAATCTAAAAGAATCGGATACGTCTTGAACTTCTGCTGAAT
Source organism: Sporosarcina ureae (assembly GCF_002101375.1). GTDB lineage: Bacteria > Bacillota > Bacilli > Bacillales_A > Planococcaceae > Sporosarcina > Sporosarcina ureae_B. The sequence continues at coordinate 2,229,186 of NZ_CP015207.1, forward strand.
GGCTTTGGCGTCTTCGTTTGCTTTTGGGAGTGTTTATTTCCCGGTTTCAATGGCTAAAAACTGAGAATGCGATTTATGCAGTTGATATCAAACCTAAAATGCTGTCTATGTTCAAAGGAATTGCAGTGAAAATATTTACTATGTCTAAAGTGATTTAGAAAACATTGCTTTGGAAGATGAAACAGCAAATAAATTGATGACCGCGTTTGTTCTTTGTTATTTTCACTAAGTAGTAACTAAGTAGTAGAGGCTTATTTCCAGAAGAAATGTTTTGGCGGGATTAATACGGGAAGTTTAAGAAGAGAATGAGTACACAAGAGAGGAGCAATACAAATGTTTGATTACACAGTGGAAACAAGCAAGAGCAAGGATGAAGCGGTGAAGGATCTGGAAGCGAATCTGAAGGACGAAAAATTCGGTGTGCTCTGGAATTTCGATTTGACTGCGAAACTACAGGAAAAAGGCACTGATTTCGATACACCATATACGATTCTTGAAGTCTGCAACCCGCAGGAAGCAAACCGCGTATTGTCCGAAGATCTGCTCGTTGGGTATTTCCTTCCATGCAAAATTGTTATCTTTGAAGAGGAAGGTACAACAAAAATAGGCATGCCGAAACCGAGTGCGCTGATAGAAATGACTAATAACGACTCGCTGAAGGAAATTGCGGTGGATATTGAAAAAAGATTGATTGGCTGTATTGATAAGACAGTTTAAGCTATTTTTTACCGTACAGTAAACCTCAGACGGTAAATAAGAGTTTATGGTATGGAGGAATTATTTATGGAAATTAAATCAGTATCACCAAAGAAAGTGGCGAATCAGGTGTTTCAAAAAGAACCGATTTATGTGCTGGATGTACGGGGCAAAGACGAAGCGGCTGACTGGCAGATTGAAGGAGATCAAGTCAAATACATCAACATTCCTTTCAAGGAGCTGAGTGATCCCAATTCAACGAGTCTGGAGGATTTGCCGAAGGACCAGAACGTGTATACAGTCTGTGCAAGAGGGAACACTTCCCAAAAAGCGGCTTCCTATTTGCAAGACCAGGGCTTTGACAATGTCTACTCGATTGAAGGCGGCATGGCAGCCTGGAGTGAACAGCTGGAAGCAGTCGAAATTGGTAAATTGCCTGGAGGCGCTCTTTATCAATTTGTGCGACTTGGCAAAGGATGCTTATCCTATATGGCCGAATCCGACGGGGAAGCGGCAATTATTGACGCTAGCCGGATGACAGAAACCTACGAAGAGTTTGCGCGGGGAAAAGGTCTGAAGATAACACATGTCATGGATACGCATTTGCATGCGGATCATATTTCAGGCGGTAAAAAACTGGCGGGTTCAGCGGATGCTACCTATTACTTGCCGCCAGATGATGCGGAAGAAGTTGTTTTTAAATTTGAACCAGTCACTGACGGCATGAAACTTCAAGTCGGTAGCGCAGAGATCGAAGCTGTATACTCTCCAGGGCATACAATAGGCAGCACGACATTCGTGGTCGACGATCAGTACTTGCTCACGGGTGACATTCTGTTTGTAGAATCCATCGGCCGCCCAGATCTTGCCGGTAAAGCGGGCGACTGGGCAGAAGATCTGTACGAAACCCTCTACAGCCGCTACAAAAAATTGGCTGATGATTTGCTTGTGCTTCCGGCTCATTACTCGGATGTCAGTGAGCTCAATGAAGACGGTAGTGTGTCAGCGAAACTGTCTGTTCTTTATCAGAATAATGAAGGCCTGCAGATAAAAGATGAAGAAAAGTTTATCAAGCGGGTAACGGAAGGTCTGAAAGATCAGCCGAATGCATATGAAGAAATCCGACAGACAAATATGGGCAAGATTAATCCACCGCCTGAAGAAGCGAAGGAAATGGAGACGGGCCCGAACAACTGCGCAGTATAGAGGGATTTAAATGATTTAGACAGATAAATCATTTGATGCAAAAGGACTTGCTCGCCCAATGCCGATCGCAAACTCACCGTTGTTGGGAGTTGCAGAATATACTCCAAAACTAAGGAGGCAGTACAATGGTGAACTGGAATGAACGCTTTAATGACGAGAAGTATATCTATGGGACCGAACCGAATGTATTTCTAAAGGATATGCAGGGGAATTTATCTGGGGAGGTCTTGACCATCGCGGAAGGGGAAGGAAGAAACGCCGTCTTCCTGGCCAGACAGGGGCTGCACGTCACGGCATGGGACAATGCCGAATCCGGATTGGATAAGGCGAAAAAGTTGGCAGCAAAACAAGGTGTCCAGGTGAACACGCAACTGGTCGATTTGGCAGAAGCGCAGTGGCAGCAGAATCATTGGGATGGCGTTGTGAATATTTTTGGCCACTTCCCAGAAGAAGTCCGACTGAAAACCCTTCATGGAGTCAAAGAAGCCGTAAAACCTGGAGGGTATTTTATAGCGGAAGTCTATTCACAATACCAAATCCCATATCAAAGCGGAGGCCCCAAAGAGCTAGATTTTCTCTACCGACCGGAAGACTTTCTAGACGCATTCAGTGATTGGCGAATCATTCACTTTTTTATAGGAGAGGTCACACGCCATGAAGGCGACCTCCATAAAGGACTGTCCCATGTCATCCAGTTCGTTGGACAAAAGCCGTAAATATCAAGTGATAATCTACTCAATAAAAAGACGTCCGATTTAGAGAAATTGGACGTCTTTTTATAAAATTTTACTTCTTCAATTGAGGCAAGTTCTTTAGTATTTATTCAGCCTTCTTTAATTAAAACTCTTCCTCTCAAAATACCAATGCAACCGATACTCACAAATCTCTCGAACCCAACCAAACAAAACATCCTCATGCTGCGCTTCAATTGCTATCTGCGTTCCAAACACACCACCCTCAAATACAAACAAACCTTTCGAAGATCCACTCCACTTCGTCATCGGCATGGTAGCAATCAACTTCGCCACTTTATCTTCATCATATTCTCGAAGTGACTGACCTTGTCTATCCGATAAGTCCGCATCACGGCGATAAGGTTTCTCCATTAAATACGTATGGAAGAAGGGGGCAACTTCAATTGGTGTCACCGGTTTATACCAATTCGCTGCGCCTCTTGTCAGCATGTACTTGAGTAGAATCATCTTATAGCTTTTATTCATCAAGGTTTTATTGATTTCAATGAGCAGGTCTCTGTATTGCGTGAGGACTTCTTTCTCCAATTCACTCAGTTCACCCGCATATCCTAAAAGGATTGGATACGTCTTAAACTTCTGCTGAATAGCCTTCGCATCTTCGTTTGCCTTCAAATGATATTCAAGATACGTCGGGCGGTGGCCAAGTTCTGCTTTTAAATCGAAATACGCGTTAATGAGTCGTTGTTGTATCGGTTCGTTTTGTTTCATCGCTTCCAACAAGTCGATGAGGGTCGTTTCGAAATGGAACTCGAAATAGTCGGATTCGCTAAATGTTTCGCTACTGATTTTCGCGGGCAATTCTTTATTTTCGTTAAAGACTTCAAACTTCTTCCGTGCATTGCGGTAGTTCCCGATTAAGTCGATGATGACGCAATGCGTTTTGCCGGTAGCTAAACGCAAGCCGCGTCCGATTTGCTGGGTGAAGACAGTTAGTGATTCGGTAGGGCGGGCGAATAGGAGTGTATCTACGCTCGGGATATCGACGCCTTCATTGAATAGATCGACGGTGAAGATGATGTCGAGTTGGCCTGTTTCTAGCAAGTTCCGTGCATGGGTGCGTGTCTTCCGATCCGTATTTCCATGTAAGGCAAGTGATCGGTAGCCGGCTTTTGTGAAATAGTCGCTTAAGTAAATAGCTTGTTTAATGGAAGAACAAAATCCAATCGTGCGGGTTTGTTTATTTTCATTCCATGCATCAAGTACCGCTTCTGCGTAACTGTCACGTAGTTGCAAGCGCAATAGTTCTTCTTCATCGTAGCGATTATTGCGCCACTTCAATTGACTGTAATCCGTTTCGTCCATCACACCGTAGTAGACGAAAGGGGAAAGCCAGTTTTGCCGGATGGCGTCAAGGAAGTGAATCGAGATCGCTTCATTGCCGTCGCATAGACTGTAGACGTCTTTGTTGTCGAGTCGGTCGGGTGTTGCGGTTAGACCGAGCAGAAATTCGGGTGTGAAGTAATCGAGTACCCGTTCGTATGTAGTGGCGGCCGCATGATGGAATTCATCCACGACAATCAGATCGAACGCAGTCTTTGAGAATCGGTGTAAATGGTATTGTCTTGCCAGTGTCTGGATTGATGCAAAGATGATTTCCGTATCTGCGTCCTTTTGTTGGCCGTTGTAAATTCCGCTTGTACGGTTTGGAAAGACGCATGCGAATGAAGCATGTGCTTGTGTGAGTAATTCTTCACGGTGCGCGATAAATAGGACACGCTTGTATGACTCTGCAAAGAAAGCAGCTAGATACGTTTTTCCAAGTCCTGTCGCAAGGACGACGAGTGCTTTTTCATACCCGGCTTCAACGGTTTGATTGAGCGCGGTGAGAGCCAGTTGTTGTGCAGGTCGTGGATCTAAGACAGATGATTGATAAGGTGCTGTTGGATCGATGGTGCTGCTTTGTTCTTGTTCAGTTGCCCCGAATGTCATTTCGATTTCCGTCTTAGGTTCCCATGCCGAACTAAAGGGGAGTTTCCGATTCGTCTCTTCGTATCGCGCTCTATATAAATCGATTTGTTCGTTGTTGATGGGTACCGTACTCGGTGACAAAAACAGTTTCATGAATTCATCCGCAGACGTTTCGAAAATGTCTTCGTCGACTGTCGATGGTGCGTAGAGGTTCCATTCGATTCCATTCGTCAAAGCAGAACGGGATAAATTGGACGATCCTATGATGACGGTAGAGCTGTTTGGTGATTTGAATAGATACGCTTTCGGATGAAAAGAAGTGCCGCCACTTTCGATCATCCGAAGTTCGGCAGTTGGTAATCCTTCATTTAATAACTGTAGCGCATCGGGTTGTGTAATGGACAAATAATCACCGGTTAGAATTTTGATATCGGCACCACGCATAGAGGCATCACGTAAAGCGGGGAGTACTTCGTTCACCCCGGACTTCATCATGAACGCTGTCATCCAGTAAATCGTATCCGCCTCCGCAGTTAGCCGCTTCAAGTCATCCAACAAGTTTTTCGTCAGCAAGCGCAGTTTAGTCATCCGTTACTTCCACTAGATAGATTCTTTCATTAAATCCACCCCGTGCGTTAGCTTTTTTCGCGCGTACGGCTTCGAGTTCCTCTACCGTCACACCGTGGTAGGCAGCCGCTGCATGAATCAGTTCTAGTAAATCGGATAGTTCTTCGACAGCATCTTCCGCGTTAGTCGCTTCTTCGTACTCCGCCAATTCTTCGTGCATCTTATTATTGATTTCAGCTATGTATTCTGAATCGTTCAGTAAGCGAGTCACGCAAGTCTTTCCATCCGCCTCGATGATCTCCGGGATGAGGTCGCGGACGAGTTTATTATAGACGGGCATATGTATCTCTCCTTCAATTCCGTAATTTGCTTTATTCTACCATAATCCAACGTTTTCTGTTCCAACATAGAGGGTATGATTATATAATTATCAGAAAACAGTATATAATTATCGTATTGTTTATGATTTATGTAGACTTATATCCTAAGTAACTCAAAAACGATTGACTACCATAGGCAAATAGTAAATAATAAATAGGAAGTACTGTCTTTTGTACTACGTCAGTTGTAAGTACTTAGAAACATGATAAAGTATGAATTTTCCTATCGCATAGGCTGAGGAGGTGAAGCGGATGTTTTCGATGACTGACTACCAAGAATACACACAAATATTCGGAACGTATTCACTGAAGATGATGTTGTTGTCGTTTTTAGTGATGGGATTCGCTTCCTATACCACACTCGTATTATATGAACGCATGCTAAAACCAAGCATCTTCAAACGGGGAGTATGGCTCGTACTCACTTCCTTGTCGTTGGCATTTGGGGTTTGGTCGACTCATTTTCTGACGATCAATTCGCTATTGTTGCCTATTGAAATCCATGTCCATTACGGTTGGGCCATTATTTGTATCTTTCCTATCTTTCTTGCGATGTTGCTGACGTTTCAACTCGTTCAAAGTCCGTTGAAAGCACGCTCTCGGCATATCATGGCTGCGATCCTTATTGCGATCGGGATGAGTACTATGCATTTGCTGGGCATGAAAGCGATCAAGCTGGATGCTTATATCGGCATTGATTGGAAATTAGTGGTGGCGAGTAATATAGTAGGTGGATTATTTGCCTACTTAGCGATTCGCGGTGTGAATCAGCTGAAGCTAGGCGGTATATCGAAAGTGTTTGCTACATTGTATTTGACAGTAGGTACGTTAGCGATGCATTATTTTGTCATAATCGGTACCGACTATTATATAGAAGAAGGACAAGCGTTACGTGAGTCCGTTATGCATATGCAAGTGATGAATACATTGATCGGCGTCGGAGTTGGGCTGTTGCTTCTTGGCATGTTATTGACTTCCTATATTGACGGCTATGTCGATTATTGGCTGAAGTATTTCGATGTTCTGACGAAGCTACCGAATCGCCGAAATTGGGAGCGTTGTTTGACCGATGAAGTTGCGGCCGGAGATGTGGCGATTTGGAGTTTCCCTGATCTACCGCGTATCAATCAACTATATGGCTACTCAGAAGGAGATATCATTCTGCAGCAAGTTGGTGAGTTGCTGGCGAAGTGGAAACCTTCGTATGCACATTTGTATCGTGTTAGTGGAAATCGTTATTTGTTTTTTGTGGATCAAACGGGACGCACAGTAGATTTTTATAAAAACTTAGTTGTCATGCAACGTGATATCGATCAACTACTCCCTATTAAAAACCAAGAGATGCGCTATATATGTGGATTAGCGAAGGCTGATCAGAACAAATCTGTGAAGACGTTATATAAAGAAGCGTCAATGGTGGTGGAACAAGCGGCGGCTTCACATGAGTGGGGATTGCTGACGTTCGATCCTACCATCCACGGCATGTCCTATGAGCAAGATGTCTTGCGCGATATTTCCGAAGCGTTGGATGAAAAACATATCTATCTCGTCTATCAACCGAAAGTCAAAGGGGCTGCCCATGAGTTCGTCGGGCTGGAGGCGTTGCTTCGTTGGACGCATCCGAAACTTGGAGCGATCTCCCCAGCGACGTTCATTCCGATTCTGGAGCAAGAAGGGCGAATGGGGGAAGTGACGGATTGGGTTATTCGCGAAGTGTGCAGACAGATTCATAACTGGGATTCGCAAGGTATTCATGTGCCACAAGTAGCCATTAATATTCCCGGCGAATACGTGATCGAACCACATTTACTCGATCTATTATGGAAGGAAATCAATACGTACCAACTAGATCCAAGTCGTATTGAACTGGAGATGACGGAAACGAGTACGGCGAAGTCCACTACCCAAGCTATTGCCGCAATGAAGCGATTCAGGCGTTATGGCTTCTCGATCGCGCTTGATGATTTCGGGACAGGCGTGTCGTCATTATCCTTTTTACAGCAGATGCCCATTTCGACGCTGAAGATCGATAAATCCTTTACGGATGAAGTACCCGCGCCAGCGAAGAAGTGTGCGGTGTTGAATGCGATCATTGTGATGGGGTGTTCAATGGATCTTACGGTAGTCGTTGAAGGAGTGGAGAGAATGGAACAAGTGGAATTCTTGCTTGATTTGAAATCGGATTTGACTTTCCAAGGGTATTATTTCTCAAAACCATTGACGGTGCCGCAGTTCGAAAACTGGTTGGCGGAGTCCGATAAGCAAGGATTGGTACATCCCTAACCTCATTTCACTACTAGATTTATTTAACCTATCATAGATTGATAGTCAATTGGTGTGATATACTAGTTCTATCGCACCAAGGAATTGTATATTCCATGAATACATATATTAGCAATAGACCATATCGTCTGAGAGGGTGGAAGAATGTGTCCAATGATTCAGGGATTTTATTGGAAAGCGGCACAAATGAGCTGGAGATAGTCGGATTTGAGATGCAAGGTAACCGTTATGGCATTAACGTGATCAAAGTGAAGGAAATTATCATGCCATTGAAGATCACACCGATTCCCCATGCCCATTTTGCGGTGGAAGGAATTATTCAGTTGCGTGGTGAAGTGTTACCGGTTGTCAGTATGGAGAAAATCTTAGGAATGGCCCCTTCAAGCCACCCGGAAGATGCAAAGTATATCGTTGCTTCTTTCAATAAACAAACGGTCGTTTTCCGCGTACATAACGTGACGCAGATCCACCGAATTTCTTGGAATCAGATCGAGAAACCGTCTGGCATTTATGCGGCAGAAAACTCTCAGGTAATTGGCGTCATCAAGCTCGATGGTGATATGTTGCTGTTGCTCGATTTCGAAAAGATCATTATGGATATTAATCCGGATGCAGGCATTAACGTGGAGCAAGTGAAGAAGCTAGGGAAGCGTGAGCGTTCAGATAAACGCATTTTGATTGCGGAAGATTCCCCGTTATTGCGGAAGTTATTGTATGACACACTCAGTGAAGCAGGCTACGCGAATCTCGACTTCTATGAAAACGGCAAAGATGCATTTGATTATTTGGAGACGCTAGTGGCGGATGGCATCGATGTGAAGAAGGAAGTCCAGTTGGTTATCACAGATATCGAGATGCCACAAATGGACGGCCATCATTTCACGAAGCGTATTCGTGAGACGCCAAAACTTACCGAGCTGCCGATTATCATTTTCTCTTCACTCATCACAGATGACTTGAAGCATAAAGGGGAAAGTGTGGGAGCGGACGACCAAGTGAGTAAGCCAGAAATTGCAGAATTGGTTTTGAAGATTGATAAGTATATATTGTAAAAAAGACTTCCGTGTACTGCTAACGGGTTCGGAACACGAGGAGAAAGCAGTAATTAGCATACCAATAGGGGACACAATTCTTATATGAATTGGTGTCCCTGTTTTTGTTCCTATATCAATGCTTAAAGCGGTTATCAGCAAAAAATAACAACGCAATTGGTAAACCAATAAACAGCAACACGTAAATTTATGTCGCTCTGCTAATTGCACGGCTAATAGGAGTTTCGAACATTGTATTTGAAATAACTGATTACATTGAAGGGAACAAATAATTTTTGGATAAAATGGAGATATAAGAAGTCGACTTATTCAACAAACGGGGCAGTTTCATTCAATAAATATGTTATTTGTTAGCCCCAATATATTAAAACGTACAAAAAATTTTTTTAGGAGGCATTAGATGAAACCGCGGATTTCGGTTATAACATTGGGTGTCGATGATTTGGAAAGGTCATTGAAGTTCTATCAGGATGGACTTGGACTACCAACAGAAGGAATAGTAGGCCAAGAATTTGAGTATGGTGCAGTTGCATTTTTCGATTTACAATCAGGAGTAAAACTCGCCATTTGGAATCGTAAGAATATTGCCCATGACACAAGCATAAATAAGACGCCAAAAAGTCCTACCGAATTTACAATTGGTCATAATGTTGGGAGTAAAGAAGAGGTCGATATGGTAATGGAACAGGCAAAGAAAGCTGGTGCATTTATTACAGTTCCAGCACACGATACCTTTTGGGGAGGGTACTCCGGATACTTCCAAGACCCAGACGGACATTTGTGGGAAGTAGTTTGGAATCCAGCTTGGGAATTTACAGAATAAGGTTTTATATCACTTCATCTTCAACAATCGGGCCAGATTACGGAATAGAGGAGGGTGAATAAATGTATATGATTTCAAGCGAAGAAGCCTTAAATACAATAGCATATGTTCTTTATTTTGGGTTTCCCATTAGTCTGGTGCTACTCATATGGATCGGTGTCACCCTAACAGGAATTAAAAAGGAATTAAAGAAACAAAAAAAGTGAATTGCGGGTTTGTAAAGATATTATATCTGTTCCTCAATCGGGCGCTATTCTGTAATAAAGAATAGCGCTTATTTTTCTTATAAAGGGATATTTGATGAAGGAAGAAACCTAAGCAAAGTTGCGTATTTACGTGAATACTAACATGTTGCATGTGAGATACTGCACGTATACTAAGGTGCAGTATCTCACAATACACTAAAGATGCTAGCCGGACTCTTGCAATGAATAATTACATGCCATTGCATATCCTTTACCATGGTAATCGTGGATAGTAGGCTAGACTTCAGAACCATCAACTGTTTGGTTGAATCTTTTTCTAAAAGGCTGTTTAACAGTAAACTTAGTGGTTAAGATGCCTATTAAGATAAGAATTGCCCCTACATACCCTGTAGCTTGTAGTGTTTCATGTACGAAAATAAAAGCAAATAATGCTGCAAAAACGGGTTCTAATGAAAATATAAGACCCGTATGTGTTGGTGTAGTATACTTTTGTGCGCATGCTTGACCAATAAATCCAATTGCACTGCAAAGTATGCTTAAAGCTAGTATAGAAACCCATGATTCTGTTGTGTCAGGAAGACGTGGCCTTTCGAGAAATAATGAAAATAGCAGCCCCCATGCCCCAGTAAAGCCGAGTTGTAAAATCCCGAGTGCGATAGAATCAACGTTTTTCGTCAACCTGTCTGTCACAATGATGAGAATTGCATAAAATAATGCACCTAAAATGATTAGGAAGTCTCCGGAATTGATCCTCAATTCATTATTTAACGTCAATAGAGCAATCCCGGTAATGGAGATGCCCACACCAAAAATCACTTTGTTTTCAGGTTTTTTTCTAAAAATGATTGCTAGTAACAATGGAACAAATACAACTGAGAGGCTAAATAAAAATCCTGCATTTGAAATAGACGTGAATTTTAATCCGATAGTAACAACGGTAAATAATAAGAACAAGATGGACCCTAGTAGAAATCCATAAAACACTGTTTTGAGATCTATACGTATTAAACGCTTGTAGAATACAGCGCCGGCTAATATAAAGGCTATGCCAAAACGTAAGGCTATCAGGTTAAACTCCTGAAAAGAATCAAGACCTATTTTCGTAAACAAATAGGATGAACCCCAAAGCATCAGCATCAGTTTCAACCGCAAATCGACAATATAGATGGCAAGAAAAAACGCTCAGAAATCTGAGCGTTTTTTAATTTTGATGGAAGTTTAAGTGAAATTCTTCTCGTAGTTAAAAAAGTGACTCAATAATGTATTGCGGGTATTACTTAAGAATAAAACTGCCATGTTATAAGTAAAAAGATTAATATAACAATAGTAACGATTGATAGAAGATAAATAGCCCTTTGGAATTTCATTAAAGTTTCCTTTTTCCAATTAAGTAGAATGAAAACAATGAAAACAGCACTTGTAATAGTCAAAATATAATTGATAACAATTTGTGGGAATACTTCAGAATAACTTCGAGCATTATTATTTAACATCCTAACTACTAATATAAAAAAGTTCGCTATAAATGCTGTACCAACAATATTTAATAGGTAAACCCATTTTTTTATTTTTACAGAGGTTTTTTTTCTTCTTCGATTTAAAATACTGATTACGATTAAAACAAATGGTGAAGCGATAAAGTATATTAAACAATAAATGAATAATACGGCACTAATGGTTAACCAAAACGTACTTTTATCTATAGGGAGGTAATCTGAAATCGATGTAGAAATTTGTTTAACTTCACCGTCCTTCATTGAAAAATAAAGAACATTTGTGAGAATAAACATATTACTACCTGTTGTCATTTTATAAACATTTGGATATGTTTGGACGTAGTTAGCTTTCATGCCTGCCAAACTTACTTCAATTTCATTCTCATTTATTGATTTCACTGTAAGTGGTAGTAAGTAGTAGTACAAATTTAGGAAGCCACTTTTTATCCTGCGAGCAGAAAGATACTTTCCTTCTGTTTCTTGCGAGTTTGGTAAGTCTGCTAATTTTACTTCATCTATTTCTTTTTCTCCAACCAATTCCTTCGTCAGTCCATAGGAAATATCAAGTTCTGAAGCTTGGTTCGTTAATATTATTACAGCGAAGTTTTCTTCAGGGACGATATGAAAATTACTTGAAAAGGAAACTGTATTTCCGCCATGTGTTAAACCTTTAAACTTCCCATCATACTCCCAAAAACCATGTGCAATGCCAGGAACATTTTCATTAATAGCATAACTTTGCGAAAACATTGTACCTAACGTATTTTCGTCCTTGAATAAAACATTTTCATTATCGGAACTCGGCATAAGCGCCATTGCAAACTTAGCTAGATCTTGGGATGTTCCATTTAATCCACCACTAGGATACATGGACATATAGAATGGTATCGATGGTTTGAATTTTCCTTCTTCAATTAGTTCATATCCATTTACTTTATTTTTTGTTATCTGCTCATTTCTTGCTAGAGGCAAGTAGGCAGTTGAATCTAGAATACCTAGTTTTTGAAAAATATGTTCTTCCGCATATTCATTGAAGTCTTTTTCGGAGATTAATTGAACTATATATGCGGCTAGAGAAGTTGAATAATTAGAATAAGCAACCACTTTACCTGGACGATATATTTGGCGTGGCTCAGCGATTTTCAATCCTTCTTCTAAAGATTTTACAGGATATTCAGTAGCGTATCCCAAATCAAAGATATTTTCCTCGAATCCAGCAGTGTGATTCATTAAATCCAACATTGTGATAGGAACATCATAGGTTAGTTTTGTTAAGAATCCTTGCGGTAAATAGATCCTTATATCTTCATCTAAATCGATTTTCCCTTGTTCGACTAATTGCATAACTGACACCCAGACAAACAATTTACTAATTGAACCCCATTCAAAAACAGCATTATTCGTATTTATTTTAATTTGATTCTCAATATCTCCATAACCATATCCTTTTGATAAAACAACTTTATTATCTTTCAAAATAACAATGCTCGCACCGGCAGTTGTTTCACCAATATATTCATTTACATAATCGTCAACGAAACGTTCTACATCGGATAATGGAATGCCGGATGGTGTTGTAAATTCATTAGCATAAATTGTTTTGGTAAAAAACAAAGATAAAGCTAGTATCAATAAAATGGCAAAACTTTTATTCATGCAGTACCTCCTTGTGATAAGTATATAATAGCATTGAGGTCGGAATATTTATAACCTTTTAAAATATTTCACGCACGTTCTAATATGAGCTAATCTACCTTTTCGGCATTGTGATTTTTGGGTTTAATGAACTTCTTCCTTATCCCTCTTCTGTATAAGACTGGTTGTTGCAACACCACATAAATTTATGTGGGAATTGACGTATTAATTCATCTTCTAAAACTGTTAATATATTGATATGACAACGAAAAATGAGACACCCATTCACATGTGAATAGATGTCTCATTTTTAATTGCTTTTTCATGTTTTCTCCCCATCAACCGAACTCGATAGTGTACTGTGGAAGTCTTTTTTGTCTTCACACAAAATAATGCGCCACTTTCCATGAAATAGGAAAGTAGCGCGTTGGTTGTACTAAGGAATTCTATAGTAGATAACTAAACTATTTATTGCCGTCAGATTCATTCTCTTTATGTTCTTCTGATACATATTCTGTAGACGTTTTTTTTCTAATATCGTAATACTTTTCCGCTCCGATTCCGCCTTCGCCAATCATTTTGGAAATTTCCTTCGACCGCATTTCGTTCTTTTTAATAATCTCTTGTCTGCCATCTTTAGTCATTTGCCATTCCTCCTTATAATAAAAAACTAGTATGCTTTTCAAGAAAGAGAACCTGACTTCACTTCCATTTTACCATATCGGAGTAGAAGATTGCGAATTATCAAACGCCTTCTAAATTTTAATTGCAGAATATTACATGTGCTATATGTAATCTTTGGAAATAATGGTATATTTGTTGGGAGTATTTATGCGATGGTTTTGGCATTAAACTGACAGGAGGCGTATATAACATGAAGAAATTATTCGTGTTGCTGCTGGTTATGGGTGTGTTGGTAGGGTGTGGTGAGAAGCAATTAACCTATTCTGAAGTGTCCATCGACCAAGTCAATGCAGATGTGAAAAGTTTCATTGACGGTATAGAAACGTCTGAAGAGGCTGAGGGCAATGGCATCTATATGTTCTCAGAAAACGAAATGAAACGATATGTGTATCTAAATCAAGATTTCTTGGATAGTGGAAAAGGATTTGGTGATTTGGATATACGAACGGATGAAGATTCTTTCCAGATTTATTTGCAGCAGAATGATGAACCAACAAAAGACGAGTATAAGTTATACACCATTACATTGGATCGGACGTATGAATATATGCGAGTGTTTAAAGACGGTGAAGAAACGCATATTCAGTTGATGGGATTATGAAAATAGATGAGATGATCGTGGTAGAAAATCTGACGTCGCATGCAGGGTAAAGGAGAGAGAGTATGAAGTTGGTAGGATGTATTTTGGTGGCGGGTGTTTTAGGGATTTTGGCGTTTATAGGACCTCTAGGTTGGTATGTGTTAGCTGCCATCATCGTCGGAGTGATTTTCAGGTCGTTTTGGTTGTTGAAGGAAATACATCAACATACCGTTCCAGTCGATGCGTACGATGGCGTGAACGATGCATACGAGAGGTATATTCTTGAGCGAGAAGAACGGGAAAAGCAGCAGCAAAATGGTTGAGACGCTTAGGTTGGAAGAAGTGAATAACACAACGCGGTGTATGTGTATCGACAATTTGTAGGAATGGGTGAGCGCGTGTGAAATGGATTGGCATGATCGCAGCGGTATTTGCAGTTATGGCAGCTGTGTGGATGGTTGTGAATAAATCCTATTATCCTTCTCTACCGATAGAAAACCAATCGGCAAAAGAAGTCATTGGACAATTGAATGATTCGGATCAAAAGATTATAGAAATCGCCACGGACGAAAACTTCATTTGGTATATCACAAGAAGTCAGAATGATGGAATTTCAGTAGCTGATGAAGCGATTAAAGAAATGATTGGCTCCAAAGGTTGGGTATTTACAGCAAAAGAGGGTTCAGGCCTTTTCTTTGAAAAAGAAAGTGAATCCTTACTCGTTACAACACAAATGTGGACGAAAAAGTATGTACTGGTTCATGTGCCAAATGAGTTTAGGGGAATGTGAAGTAGAGGTACTTTCAATGTGTATTTGATGAGTGTGCATGATGACTCACGAGGAGATGTTCCACTTGATTAAAAAATATCTAACATTCAGCTCTACATTTTTCTCGATCTTCACGATCTGGGAATGGATCTCTGATTCCCAGATCTATTGGATAGAAAATATCGGGATTACCATTTGTGCCACATTAGTTAATGCTTTTGTAGATTGGGGGATTTCTTCTTATGACTATAGGAAGAAAGAGATACAAGGGGAATAATTGATAATATGGTTACAGTGTTGTTCCTAAAACGGATTGGAAAAGAGTAGGAAGGGGGGGATATCATCAAGCATTTTATAGTTACCTTATTAATGACAAGCTTTTTCCTCTTATCTGCTTGTAGCGAAGAGAATAATATAAATTACTTCCCAACACCAGAGGCTGCTTTGGAAGACCTGATTCAAAGCGAAGGAATTAAAGGAAGTATTGACTTGATCACTACAACGGATGCAATAGAAATGTTAGTGATCGAACAAAATGAAAACAGTTATTTTGTAGCTGAATTGCTAGAAGCTAAAAAAGGCTACACTGCCAATAGAATATCAGCAAATGCCACTATGGAATCAGGAGGAAGTTGGGAGTTAAAAACAAATTCAAAACACAGATACACCATCTATTTTGAAAAAAAGCAAGAAGATCAGAACTTTTATCCTTTATTGAATGGAGATTATTATATTTCGCTTGTTGAAGGTCATCAGATAACGAAGGAAGACTCAATTGCCAGGAATTCAATAAAAGATATTAGAGCCGTAAAAGAGTAATTAAGTCATAGTAAAAGGTTGCCCAACAATATCAATAATTATAGTCTTGATTGTTTTATTGATTCGTTCTAATAATAAGCGAAAAAAGCAACTCAATAAAATTGAGAAGAAGATAGATAACCTTAATCGGTAATTAAAACCTTGGCGCGTAGGTTAGTTAGTCTTTGTTTATCGAGGGCGATAACTGAATAAGGATTTTCCACAATCGGTCCACATTGTTGAGTAAATTGGGAAGATAATCTAGGTGATTAGGGGTGTTACTTTGAAAAAAATGATTTTAACTATACTGCTGTTAATAAACATATTTTATATAGCTAATTTCCTTATAAATTTTGAAAGTTTCACATTAAATATTCTATGGTTGATCTTTTTTATCGCCAGTATATGTGTATCCCTTATTTTCCTCTTTAATTCAAAGGTGAGGTCAGATTACAGACCTTTAATTTTATCGGTGATGGTTTTAGTAATAAGTATTGGTTCGCTAGGGTCATATGGTTTTCTATATTTTATAACACATCTTATGGGATAACTATTTTCCTGCAAGAGGGCGTGATAAGTGACTAAGCATTTTCCGCAATCGAACCAGATTGTGAAAAAAATTAAAAGGGGAAATTGCCAATGGATACATTAACTATCAGAGAACTCCAATCTCAAAAGGAAATTCTTGAAGCTTTTCCAGTGATGAATCAATTACGTACACATCTTGATGAAAAAGCCTATCTTGATTTGGTAACAGAGGCCAAAGAAAAGGATATGTACAGATTGTTTGCCTTGTATGACCAAGGCGAAATTGTCGCTGTTACAGGATTTAAACCTATGATAACTCTTTATTACGGGCGTTTTGTATGGGTATGTGATTTAGTTACCGATAAGAATAAACGTTCAAATGGATATGGCGAAAAGCTTCTGGCTTACGTACACGAATGGGCTAAAGAAAATGCCTATGAAAGTGTCGCCTTATCATCGGGATTACAGCGTACAGACGCCCATCGTTTTTATGAGGAGAAGATGGATTATGACAAAGTAAGCTATGTATTTAAGAAACCTTTAAAATAATAATCCGTTAACGGATGCGATAACTGCATAATTATTTTCCACAAACGATCCGTTTAATGGAATGAGTGTCTAAATGGAGGCGATTCAATTGTATTTTCCAACCAAGAAAGACATTTGGTTTTTCTTAATCGTTTGGGGTTTTATACTTTTCATAATTTTAATTTACATGTTCGGTGGAGAACCTGTTGGCTGGCAACTAATCACTTATAAAAGTATCCCTGGATATATCCTAGGTGCATCCATTTTAGCTTTATTAATATGGATTTGGTTTGGAACGGGTTATAAGGTTGAGGGGAAGTTGCTGAAATTAAAATTTGGTCCGTTTAAAAGTAAAGTAAATATCAACGAGATCAAAAAAATCAGCAGAACGAAAAGTCCATTTACAGCGCCTGCTCTATCCGTTGACAGGTTGGAGATTCTTTATGGTAAATATGACGTGATAAATATATCTCCAAGAAATGAGAGTGAACTTATACATTCATTGTTAGCTGTAAATCCCAATATACAAGTAGACAAGACTTCTTTGGAATTCAATGAAAAGTAGAGGTACTCTTACTTTCACGTTCGTGGCAATTGCTTAACAGAGCATCGCGTAAAACAACATAATCGGGCCATTTTGTCGAGAAAGTAATACCTCGGTGTTATATAAAAAGAAGGGAGGGTGAAATATGGTTATACTTTTTTGGCCATTTATGCTTGCTTCCATTATTTTTTCTATTGTTTCTTTAATTAAGAAAAAGCCACTGTTTCTCGTTATTTCTTTCTTGCTAATAATCCCTTTTTCGATTTATTTAGCTGCTACACCAATACTCAGATGGTGGGGAATAATCTTGCCGTTCTTTTATCTCGGTTCAGCTTTATCGCTTAAGAAAAATATAATGTGGTTATCGGTTTTGCTGATTGTGCCAGTAATAATAATGATCGGCTGGATTGGATATGTTGTTATAACTCAATGATAAACAACACAATTGTGCGCGATAACTGAATGAGGTTTTTTCACAATAGGACCATATTGATGAATAGTTGTTAGAAGGGAGATTGACTATGAAAATATACTTGAAGGAAAGATATAAAACTTATATGAGTATAATTTTTGGGTTATTAATTGGATTTATAGTTGTTACATTTTCATTTGGTAAACCTGATTATAAATCTGCTGTTGTCGCCATTTTATTTGGATTAATAATCGGGGAGCTACATTTTTACTCAAGATGGTTAATACGTCAAAAAAGAGAATGAAGTATCTAAACAAAAGGATGCCATTAGGACAGAAGGATTCTCCTAATTCCATTGAGATAGTGAATTTAGTATGCAAGGAGTTTGAAAATGGAAAGTTTGAAAGTGCTTAGTGTACATCAAGCGTTGTTCCATGCCATTCTTAGGAATTTAAAAGGATTAAGAGTACTTAAACAAGAAGGAAACAAGCTTATATGGCAAGCTTTTTTCAATACAGATTAATAAAGAATAAGAGGTGCCTGGGTGTTAAAATCTATGAAGTTCTGTTTCGTGCTGCTTCTCCTTATCTTGCTGTCGGGCTGCAGCGGTATAGCGGAATATAATAATGATGAACCAGCAGCCATCGTAAATGGGCAGGAGATCGCGGTTGGGGATTTACGGTTCTTATTACCCGATAAAACAGCATTGAACTATTTGGACGGTGCCATACGGATAGAACTGGTGAAACAGGAAGTGAAGAAAATGGGCCTTGATATTTCTGGACATCTGGATGCAGATAGTGACACGTTTGCAGTACTGCCACCTGCAGACACGGAAGATCTGAATAGCAAGCAAATACGGGAGTTTGCTGAATCGCAGGCAAAAAAGTTTGATATGGATACAAAGGAATTTCAACGGGAATATACCAGAAGAGTAAGTGAACAAAATGCCTACGTGCTTACGTACCTGGAAGAAAAAATAGGGCCATATCATTTTGATAATGATAATGAAAATCAAATATCAGATTATAACGAAGAATCAAATCAGTTATTAGAGGAACTAGTTGAACAGAATAAAGAGAAAATTGAAGTGCTGATAAAATAAGTTGAATCAATAATCGGACCATTATCCGATGTTACAGGAAGTGAAGTTTAGCAATGAAAAAATACATGTTGCTCATGTTATTATTATTGACTTTCATTTTAACGTTATCAGCTTGCACCCAACGCGAGGAAGAAAAAATACAAGCTTACTTAAAAGATAAAAGTCAAAACTTTTATGATTTTCTAGTTGTTGATTTTACAGTAGGAGAATTAAACATTGAATTTAAGATGCTTCCCCATTCTGAAACTTTGAATAATGATGATCTGGAATTTGATGTAGCTGTTGAAACAAAAGCATTATTGGAAGCTATAAAGAGTTATTCTAAAGAACATTTGGATGTAGTAAAGGACGTAAATCTTTACTTTGTTACGAGAGAATCAAATAAAACTGTTGCAGAAGTAAATGCAAATAATGAGACTATATTGGAAAACAATTGGTTAGAAGTGAGTAACCAAGAATTTCTTCAAATTGTGGATGGTTACAAATTTTATGGTGCATCAGATTAGTTCTTCAGCTAAAGAGCGTAATAACTGAATAAGGATTTTCCATAATCGGGCCATTTTGTGAAGGAGGTTAAACGATGGATTGGGATGCTCTGTTTGAAGTTTTAAGAAATATATTCATGATTCTATTCATTATATTTTTTGTAATAGATGTTTTTTCAAAAAAATCTTATAAAGTTCTATACCATATAGCATTAACAGTTGGAGTCACTTTCTCGACTTTCATATGGAATTGGTCAATAGGATTCAAAGTAGGGTTTATTGCTCTCTTTTTAATTGTGGCCGTAAAGACAATTTCTGACGTTAGAAAAAGTGAGATAGATACTAATACAGCGGCGTGAATTTTCTAGGAAATCCAGTGGATAATCATTTTTTTGATTGGGGGATCTTCGTGTCAAATGAGATTATTGAAAAAGTGAAAAAAGGACTTGAGGGAATCGAAATTGGCTATTTTGATACAGGTCAAAGCTTTGAAGAGGATGCGTATTACAATTATTTTGGTGCTTCAGATAAGGAAACACGTCGCTATGCGATTGCTGTACTTACAGTGTATTTAGGAAATTGGTATAGCGGTTGTAGTTTCCCGTTTTTAGATAAAGAATCTTATTTGGAAGAGTTTATTAAGGCATTTGTAGAGCGTCATCAGCAAATTGAAAGTGATTTTCCTATTATGTATGAATATATCATTTCATTTTTAATTGGCATTGAAGAAGAAAATAGTGGGAAATATGCTTATTCCACCATCGAAATTGATAATGAATTATACAAGCGCTTGAAAGAAGAAGTGTTAATTCCTAAACGTGACTACTTAAATAAGCATACATCAATAAAATATTTTTTAAGGGAACTTAGAGTTAATCCTTTTTTTATATCTGATTACTTTGAGGAATAACATGAACGGAGTAAATTTACGGATAGTAAATATTTCGCTATCGGTGGCAATTGTATGACAAGGAGTTGCACCCTTGTTAGTAATAGGGCCAATTAAATTAATTGAGTTAAAGAAATCTAATATTCGTTCGAAATAAATCAATAACAAGGGGAGAGTAAAATTAATTCTGAAATGATTTTGGAAAGTAAACAAAGTGTTTTTAGCATTGCAGATGCATTAGCTCAAACCCTTCTAATTGCATTTGTAATGCTAATTATAGTTGCCATAGTGTTTTTATTTCGTACTAACAAAGAGAGAAGAAGTCAACTTAATAGAATTGAAAAGAAAATTGACAGACTCGAACAAGAAACGAAAAGTATTAAATAATAAACTTATACTTTCCCTTTAACGGCAGAAAGTTAGTGCCACTATAGAGCCATCTAGTTGAACAAGATAGCATTTTTACAAAACACAGGAGTTTTTGATTACAAATGAATTGGAGTGATTTTTGATAATTGATTATCAATGTTGGTTTGATATAAATTTGGGTACCTATGAAGTAAAAATTAAACTTAGTGGTGACGGCCAGATCATCCATTTTAAATTTATGATCACTAGATAAAATATATAGAAACTGGGACAAAACCATTCTGTAATATGACAGAATAATTGTAACCTTTATGAATTTAAGCCGTCCAACCTTGCGAGGAGGCGATGGAAAGTGAAGTTAAAATATATATGCTTTTTCTTAGTAGTGTTATCAGCCTTACTAATTATGGGTTGCGCAAATAAATTGAACTCAGAAAAAGTAAATAACGTTGACGAATATAGTGATGTTAGGGCTGCTGCATGGGTATTTGTTAATGAAAAAGGTTGGAATAATACAGCTGAAGATGGTTGGCAAGGTGCAGATGTAGAAGAAACTATGGCCGATAATCGTTATGTTCTGTTAGACAAAAAATATGAGGGTCAGAAAGTTTTGGTCGTAACTTTTGAGGACGTAGAAAACGTTGTTACTGGAACACCCCAAATCCTTGTTGACTCTACTACCAATGAAGTAATTGGTTATATGCCAACTGAATAAGTAATTAATAGTCATAAAACAAACTATTTATATTGAATTTGTAGAGAGAGGAATTGCATATGAGGATTGAATAGGCGTTGCTGATGGATTCAATAACCGGGAAGAATTAGAAAAAAATCGGTCGAAGATGACGAAAAAGAATTAATACATACGCTTACGGTGCGTATGTTGCCAAGACTACTCAATATGTAACCCGAGTGATCTAAAATTAAATTTAACTTAAAGCAATCGGGCGGGGGGATTAATATACTTTCTGATAATAAACAACATCCGTGGCGTTGGGCTATCAGAGGTTGGGGAGCGTTTATTGTGGCAACTATTTTGTTCCTAATATTTGATTTTAATATTCTTAATATATATGGGGTACTTGGTTTATTAACAGCAGCAATAATTCCAACAATTGGAAATGCCACTTATGTTATTTATACAAAGCGAAAATCCAAGAAAAGTGAAAAACAAAAAAATGTTTTTTTTAGTTAACTATATTTGGGTTTGTTTGGAGTAATTCAAGATAGTATTTTCCACAATCGCACCATATTGAGTAAGGCTTGTTGAATGAAATAGCAGGCTAGTTTCGATATACACTTTTCTTTAAAGGAGCTATAAATGAAGACAAACGATAGGGCTATATGGGAAATGATAAAGGATACTTTTACTTATATTAATTATGTTTTCCTTTCTAATGAAAGAAGACTTTCATCCAATGTTAGATTGGTAAAAGAAAAATATTGGTTTAGGAAGTTATCGGAAAGTAATCCAAGTATCTACTCATTGATAGAGGAAGATAAAGAACTTAAGGATTATTTTTCATCTAGAAAAAAAGTTAGAAAGCTTCTTAGAGATAAAAATGAACGACAGAACTTCAAGAAATGGTTAGAAACTAAAACAATTATTTAAAAATAAATCCTTACCTTCATTAAGATTCATAGCCAATAGAGAATTTATCTTAGCGTTTTATAAAATAAGCAACGATTAGGAGGTACGTGTTTTGAGTCCCAGTAGTGTAATTCTTTTCATGATTTTAGTTGCACCTTTAATATTGTTGCTCATTGTCGCACTTTTTTGGAAAAAGGTTAGAACTATCCTGTTAGTTCTAGCAATTGTTGTCGCATCCGTCGAGACTTATTATGTGATGTACAAACAAGAGTCATCGCTTCAAGAGTGGTACGAACATGAAGACATTGTTAATGCCTATTTAGAAAAAACGTATCCTGAAGACGATTGGGTAATTAGATATGCTACTCGATCTGCTTTTTCCTCGGCAGGTGTTGAAGTGGTATTCATAGACGAACTCGAAGTCGCTTATCTGTATATAGTCGAAGATGGTGATGTGAATCTCGTTGGCTATTCTTCGAAGGAAGGGTATGAAAATCCGAAAAGAAGCCAATAACGGCTTGTTTATATTGCAATCGGACCATTTAGATCAATAAAGATAAAGCTAATGGAGGGTAGAATTATGAATTCAGCTACACAAACATATTGGGATGAATATTGGGGAAATCAAGAGAAACCACAATCTGTTAGTGCGTGGCAATTCGGGGCTGCACCTGATTACCTTGCACAATTAGTAGTGGACGGTATTAAAACTGCAACATGCTCAGGTCACATTTTCTACGAACTCGAAAATGAACCACTCCCAACAACTAAAGATTACAATATTATTTTAAACAGTGCCGATCAACCCGTAGCCATCACTAAGACTGTAGAGGTTACGATAACTCCAATGAATAAAGTAAGTGAAGAGTTTGCTATAGCGGAAGGTGAAGGGGATAGAACGTACAGATATTGGTGGGAAGCACATGAGGAGTTTTTTAGAAAGGAATTACATGCGATTGAACGTGAATTTTCAGAAGATATGCTTCTCGTTTGTGAACGCTTTGAAGTGATCCATGTAAAAGATGAACAGCCCGTCAAGTCTTAGCGGTCGGTTGCAATTCTTCAATAAGAAATCTCCATCAATCGGATGAGATTTAGCATTTTAGACTACGGAGTGTTTTGATTTGAAAAAAATATTGGAAAGTCATATTTGCAATCTACATCGTGCTGGTGCTAAATTTCATTGTGGTCACGTTTAACGGAAATATTTATCACACTATTCATACTGTACAAATGAATAGTATGAGAAGAGTTGAGGGAGGGAATTATGAGAATTAAAATGAACAGAGAAGATTTATTGAACAAGGACGATATATGGAATGCAGTGGTATCAGTAGTAAGTGACTGTGATTTACCATCCAAAGATACTGTCGTCAATGAAGCATGTATGGTGTTTCAATATTATTCTGAGCTTGAGAGCGGAGGACATGAAAGCTTACTCAACTGGTTTGGATCGTATATCGAAGAAATAGGAATAGAAAGTTATTTGAAAGAATTAATAGCTATACTTGAGAAAATTGGTGCCCACGACTATGCAATGATTGAGAGAAAGTATGGTCAAGAAATGTGGAGGTTGCACGTTGTTTTGAAAAATGGCGAGAATAAAGAAGATGAATTTTATAGTGTTATTGAAAAAGCTGATGATGAATATTACAAGCTTAATCAGAAGTTAGACAATTTAGTAGAAGCATATTTTATTAGTATTCATACTGATTTAATTGAAGTAGTTGAAGATTAATCGTGAAGGAAGCACTAGTAGTTTTTAAGGTGAACAGTTCCTGAAATGGACCATTTAGTTACATGTAAATAAGGCTTCGCCAACGCAAGTAGTGATTCAGAAGCAAATAGTAGGTGGATTGCTGTTGTTCATGGGAAGGCGATAACGTTCAATTTGATCATCCAGACTATACTTGCGGAGCTATTGAGCCGTCGTTACGATAAGCACAAAAGAATTTTATCGCATTTGTGTAGCAGAAAACAGATGTGGGTTGGAAACCCTTATATAATCAGAGGTTATTTTAAAATCAAGTGTGATTCTATTGCAAGGAATTGCGTTTGACCTACATAAGGGCCACTTAATTACATACAGTCTGTTGGAAAAATGGGGGATAAAAATATGGAATTTGATTTATTTTGGATTGCATTAGGAATTGCTGCAGCTGGATACTTTATAGGCAATGGGCTTAAAAATTTTAAAAATCCGGATGCTAAAGATAGTCTCAGTGAGATCTTTAGCGATGATGATGAACACGAATTGATAAGGGAAAATAATGTTCATTACTTCATGGGGATTTCCAAAGAAGATGCGAAGCACTTGATTCAAGAATATCCAGACATACCACGCGTAGTTATAAATAATAAACTATATTACCCTAAAGCAAAACTTCGTAAATGGTTATCTGATTTAGGGGAGTGAACGATTTAGTAATATGGCTATTTAGTTTAAATAAGATTCAATAAGAAAGGAGAAAATATTGAAGAAAACATTCCTTGTTTTAATGTTTTCCGTCACAACTTTGGTTTTGGTTGCTTGTGGGGGATATACGCCCGACAACTATTGGGTGTTGGAAAAGGATAGATTGAATGAAGATCCTGAAATTAAAAACTTTGTGACTAGTCTTCAGGATAACCCTGATAAAAGGGGATTTAAAGTATTTACAATATCAGAAGGTAGAAAAATGGTGGTCGTATCGACTGGAGATGCAGAGATATCATTGGAACTAGATGATGTGAAAGTAGATTCAGGAAATACAAAAGCAATATTAAAAGAGATAGAAAATAAAAATGATGAAGATAATCCGTACATTATGGTTGGCATAAGTGCTATAAAGGGTGAGCTTTTCGTTCAGGATACGGATGGGAATAGTTATGACGAGTTTTAGGGATACTCCTAACCAATCGGGTGTGTTAACTGAACAACGGTTGCGCATTAAATTGTCCATTTAACGTCATAAGAAATGGAGTCAATTGAGTGAGGGGTGAAAGTATTGGTTTCACAGAAGAAGAGTAAATGGTCAATTGCTTTAAGTCTCGTAGGCGTTATTGCGTTTGCGGTCAGCTATTCTATATCTGAAAATCCGTCATTTATAGAGAAAATATTTATTGGGACTCTTTTTTTCTGTGGAATTGCACTTATGATAGGCGGCTTTATTTCGGGTATTTGGGCATTCAAGGCAAAGGAGAAGGGCATTCTCAAATACATTGGATTTTTAGTAATAATTCTCCTTGTTATTAGGTTAGTTTTACCACTGTTACTTATGGTTTTGTTTGGATTTGGAGGATAGTCTATATATTGGAATTTGGTAAACGGGTGTGATTCTTGAAGAAGGATTTGCACCCGTTCAACAATACGGCCAAGATTATTGAAAATGCAAAGTTATCAATACATAGGGGGAGAGGTAAATGATTCTTGGGTTGCATCATGCACAGATCACAATTCCGAAAAATGCAGAAGCGGAAGGTAAGCATTTTTATTGTGATGTATTGGGATTGAAAGAAGTAGAAAAGCCAGACTCGCTTACTGGTCGTGGAGGATTTTGGTTAAAAGTCGGCGATCGAGAAGTTCACGTAGGCACAGAAGACGGTTTTAACCGCTTAACAACAAAAGCGCATGTAGCTTATCTGGTAGGGGATCTCTTACATTGGAAAGGCGTGTTAGAACAACATACTATTCAAATCATTGAAGGCGTACCAATTCCAGGTTATGACCGATTTGAATTTAGGGATCCGTTTGGAAACAGAGTAGAAATGATTCAAGCATTATAAGTGCGAGTTTCAGCAAATGGAAGCAGTTGTTGAATAAACACCGTACTGGCAGCGGGAAAGCTTTGTATAAAGAATGGAGTGAGAGTTATTGGCCAGTCAGGTTTTTGGGATGATTATTCTTTGGATTATAGGAATATTCATTCTTTATCTAGTAATTTATAAAGCAGTCAAAGAAGGAATTAACAAGTCTGTAGTGGGACAGTCAATAGAAAGAACAACCGAGTCTGTAGTATATAAAAAGTCATTTACTGATGATAATTAAAAAGGGTTACATGCAAATGAGTGCGATTCTTGAAGAAGGATTTGCACTCATTTCAGTAATCGGGCCATATAGTTGAAGATGGAACCGTATTAAATAAATAAAATATAGCATTTCTCGTTATATGGTCACGTTAGTGATATAATTTAAAAAACAATATTGCGAGTGATTCGAATGGAGAATTTTATCTCAACAAAATATATTTTTTCAAAAACAAAAACCCTTGACTGAATCTGGTCAGGGGTTTTTGTTGCCTTAAGGCAAGTTTATATTTTCTTGAAAATATTTAGTAAATTTATTTGATAAGGAGTTGTGTATTGTTGGATGAACAAAAGTATAATGATCTAAAATTAGGTGAAAAAGGTGCTTATTTAAGTATAGTCGCTTATATATGTTTATCCATTTTAAAATTAATTATAGGATATTTAAGCGGCTCTGAAGCATTGAAAGCAGATGGATTAAATAATACAACTGATATTGTTGCATCGATCGCTGTTCTTATCGGGCTAAGATTATCGAGGAAACCAGCAGATAAAAACCATAAATATGGTCATTGGAAAAGTGAAACCATCGCATCAATGGTTGCTTCTTTTATTATGATGGCGGTAGGTATACAAGTCTTATTTAGCACAATCATCTCCTTTGCGGATGGAGGAAAGGAATCGCCAGATATAATGGCAGGTTATGTTGGTATCTTTTCCTTTTTGGTCATGTATTTTGTTTATCGATACAATAAAAAATTAGCTTTGAAAATAAACAGTCAAGCTGTTATGGCTGCTGCCAAAGACAACATTTCAGACGCATGGGTCAGTATAGGAACTGCGATAGGAATATTCGGATCCCAGTTAAATATGCCATGGCTTGATACCTTAACTGCACTAATAGTAGGATCTCTTATTTGTAAAACGGCTTGGGATATTTTTAGAGAAGCCTCCCATGATTTAAGTGACGGTTTTGATGAGAATCAAATTGAAGTTTATAAAAAAACGATTCAATTAATCAATGGAGTACAAGAGATCAAAGAAATTAAGGGGAGGAATTATGGAAATAATGCAGTGGTCGATATTGTAATTTTAGTACAACCGAATCTAAGTCTTGAAGAAGCTCATGATATTTCCACCTTAGTCGAAAACACATTGAAAGAAAAAGATGGAGTATATGATGTTCATGTTCATGTTGAACCAAATTCCAATGGGAGTGAATAAATTCGCAGTATAAAAACAATCTCTTTCCACTGAAAACGGGGACGATTATAAAGGAGGGATCCACCCTGTTTTCGGTTATTTGGCCATTTAGTGGAAAAAGAGGTATTTTTAGAAGTGTGTTAGAATAGTTAATATATGGTAACATCTTAACTCGATATTTACTTGGGGGAGAGTTATTTTGAAGAAAATAATCACGTTGTTATTTGCAGCAATACTTTTAACAGCTTGTTCAGAAACTACCAACAATGATTATATATTTATTGGGGAAAGTGAGCATTGGGAAGCTGAGTATACTTATAATGGAACAGAAAAGTGGGAAGAGAAAGACGGGCAAAAAGCCATTTCGAACGAAGATCACTTTAGGTTTATATTA
The DNA here is from genome assembly GCF_002101375.1 of Sporosarcina ureae. Lineage (GTDB taxonomy): Bacteria > Bacillota > Bacilli > Bacillales_A > Planococcaceae > Sporosarcina > Sporosarcina ureae_B. The sequence continues at coordinate 2,257,077 of NZ_CP015207.1, forward strand.
ACATACAAAGGTCCTTTAAAAGAGTTGTCTTCATTACAAAAAATCGAATACTCCTTTGAAACCAACAGTGGTCAAGGGAGTGGCACTAAAGAGTTTACGGCACCTCCGTCATCAAGAACATTTTCGTCTTCAGGCGGTTCTAAAGGTGGAGCAAAAGTAGAGGAAGATGAAGTGATAAAAGTACATGTGAAATGGGATGACTTGGAAGAGTCATTTGAACTGCATAATAATAATCAGTGATTTTGTTGAACTGACGACCATATTGCTAAACAGGCTTAGAATCTAATACGGCGGTTAAGAGGGGTATTTTGAAGATCCATTTAATTACGATTAAAAATTATATATACAAAGTTTTACTGATTTTATCAGCCATTTATCTAGTTCTGCGAATGGTGTCGATTGTTTTAGTAAAGGGTTTCGACTTCATAATCTTTTCAAGAACATATGAAATCAACTTATTGAATTTGACACCATCAATGGATATTTTAATGAGTGCCATCTGTTTTACTGTAGCTTTTATATATTTTAATGGCCTTAAACGTGTGGTCATCTCATTTGCAGCATTTTTACTATTTATCTATTCCGTTTTTATGTGGTTTCCTATGATGATTGTTTCACGAAGTCTAACATCAATAGAAGATTCTTCTTTGACTGATAACTACGCTGTCCACCAGGTTAGTCATCAAGGGCACCTGGGAGAAGGTATATTACACATTGCAGTTTATAAGGAGCATTACCCTTTACTTTATAAACGTGTGACCAGTGAAAGTCAAAGGTTTTCCAAAAAGGATGATTATGAGACAGTCGACTCGTTTGATAAGAATAACTATACAATCAGTGAAGACCAGAAATATCTATATTATGGGAAAATGAAGATACCATTGAAATAGTGACTTTTCACAAGCGTGTGGAGTTGTTGACAATTACTGATAGGTTTCATGTGAACTGGCCACTTGAATAAAATTCTTTAATTAATATTAGAAAGGCTATCTTTTATCATTAATCGCTGGCAGCATTCCTGGAACATGGAACTACTCCCGTACAGAAATGATGGAGAGTAATTATGGAAAAGAAGTTATAGTAGTCAAGTCTATACGGGTTGTTTTTTGGGTTCTGTTCTGGTTACACTCTTGTCTTTTGTAGTTATTTAATTCTTTCCGTAATCGGATGCAGTGGGTGTATAAGGACTGCATCTTTTAAAGGGCAAGAATAAGAAATAAAAGAGAGTGGTGAGATGAAAAATGAGTTACTCCAAAAGTAATTATGCTACAGGTATTTTAATGATTATCATGACACTTTTGCTAGTTGTATCATTTTTAATCATTAGTATCAGTTACTTTAATACTAATGAAATCGGGTCATTAATTTCACAATGTCAGGAAAACGGCGGGGAAGAAACATTAGAAATACATAGTAATCTCACAAGCAAATATTCTTTTGAGTGTAGAGAATTAACAAATGGATGAAATTAACGGGGAAGATCACGCACAAATGGGGTCCGATAATAAATTGATTCTTATATGTAAAGTTTTGACTAAGGAAGATAGATAAAGGTGATCGGTCTTGCAGTGGAGAGATAAGATTATGATTGGTATAGCAATGACCTGCTGGTAGCTATGTCGATTGCCATTGTCTTTGGCGGTATAGTTTTTGGTCTAGCAAGCTTTATCTCTTTACTTGGTGTTTCGTATGAATCAATTGGATCTTTACTGTGGTTCATCTTCTTTTGTTTTTTGGTTGGCATGTTCTTTGAAATAATAGAGCAGGTCACTTTATTTTTTATAGCGAGATCAAAAGCACACAGTAAAGAAAAATGGATTTGGATAGCTTTAAGTAAATTCATCTTAAGCTGGATTGTGATACATATTGTCAATGCATCCATGACTACAGTCGTTTTATCAGGCGTAGCAGAATTCTTAACTGCACTACTTATAGTAAGCATAGACATAGTGTTTGATGATAAAAAGTTACAATACAGTTGAATGAAGCGTATATTTATTATCCATTTAAGGAGGAATGAAATGGATGATTTTATTGAATCCTAAAGAGTATGCAAAGGTTTGTAGATGTTCATTAGAATTAGCTACTAAAAGATGGTCATATTTCGAAAACCTGTATAGAAAACATCTTGAAGCTGTTTGCCCTACCTGCAATGCTACAAGCGGTAATTTATGCTTTGTCGACAATGATAAAATAGATGAGAACAATATAGTCTATATTCGTTGTGGAAATTGCAAAGAAACATTTAATTGTAAGGATATAAGATTACGTGATTGGCGAGCTGGAACGGGATTGCTCGATCAGGTATTAGATGTAATCAAGTACGGTGATTCGTCTGTAATGGGATTTGCTTATGATGATTTGTCAGAAGAAGAGTGGTTTCAATTTGTAACGGATTCAACGAATAAATTATATAATGATGACTTGTAAATGGATAGATTTAAGCTAACGCGGCGATTGCTTCATAAGTAATCACATATGTTCTAATAGGTGCTATTGTGAAAAAATGAAATTCAATATTCTATAGGTTAAATACGTACTAGATAAGGAGATCACATGCAAACGATAGCACATTTAGTAAAGAAGCCGTGGTTCCTAGGAAGTCTAGTGGTTATTTTTGTATCTGTTATCTTATGGAACATTCCGATTGAGAAAAGGAAATATGGACTTTCTCAGAGTGGTTTAGTAACAGATTACACCGGATTACTTCCTGAGCGCATTGAAAGAGTGGTTCGAGCGGAAAATCGCAGTGATTTGCAAAGAATTGTAAGACAAGCAAACGTCAATGGACAACAAATTGCAATTGCCGGATTGCAGCATTCACAAGGTGGCCATACGTATTACAAAAACGGAGTGGTCCTGGATATGCGGACATTCAATCGTATACTGGAAATAGATGAACTGCAAAAAACGGTTCGTGTAGAAGCAGGAGCAACTTGGGAAGATGTGCAAGAGGCCATACAACCTATTGGATTGGCCTTGAAAGTGACGCAATCTCAATCGATTTTTACAATAGGTGGTTCTCTATCTGTCAATGCACATGGTCGGGATATCCGCTTTGGTTCAATGGCAGAAACGGTAAAGGCAATGACGATCATTACCCCTGAAGGTGAAAGCAAGACCGTGACCCGAGAGGATCCAGATGAATGGATGAAGTACATATTTGGTGGCTATGGATTATTCGGCGTGATAGTAGATGTGACAGTAGAATTAACGGAAAACCAGCTATATACGATCCAAACAGAGAAATTGAAAATGAGTGCGTATGCCTCCTATTTTGACCGGTTATTAAATGATCAACATACGGCCATGCACTATGCGAGAGTGAGTGTAGCACCGAACTCCTTTTTAGATGAAATGTATGTCATTAATTACAATCATACAGAAAAACAAGATTTTACTACTAGGTTAAAAAAAGAACAAAGCGTTCGATTAACTAAGTTAGCACTTGATATTGGACGACATGGCGGCGCTTTAGAAAATCTTTTTTGGGGAACACAAAAGCGCTACATTGCTTCCCTCAATGGGAAAGAGATTACCCGAAATAATGCGATGCGTTCGGAATCCACGTTTATGGAATATACGAAGCCCGGTCGGGTGGAAGTATTGCAGGAATTCTTTGTTCCCGTTCATGGTTTTGAGGCCTACATGAAGGATTTGAAGAATGTAATTCCAGTCAATGATAAACATGATGACTTTAAAATCCATAATATCACCATTAGATACGCTGCTACAGATCAGTTTACAACACTCAACTATGCCAAAGAGGATATGTTTGGCTTGGTTGTTTTAATGCAACATGGGTTAAAAGAGGAGCAGATATCGGAAGCGACGTCTCTCATCCAAAACTGGACCAATCTGACATTAGACCATGGAGGAACGTATTATTTGCCTTACTATCGTTATCAGACGAAAGAACAGTTCAGGCGTTCTTATCCTCAGTGGAATACATTTGCAGATGAAAAATTACGTAGAGATCCACATAACGTTTTCCAGAATATGTTTTACGACTATTATGTAAAATGAGGGAGCGCAGCATGAATCATAAAAGTACGCGCTATTTACCGCTTATCGTTACAGTCGGTCAGGTTGTTATTTTTCCATATTATATAATTTGGCTGAAAGAGGTCTCTTTGACATTTACCTTATTTGCCTGGTTCTTTGCTGCATTTTCTTTTGCAGCTGCTTGGGGATACCGAATCGCGCAGTCGAGAAAGAAAAAGGATCGTTCTTATATCGCAATCATTTACGCGGGTATGGGGATCGTGTATGTAAGTATAGGCGGTATAAAGTATTCGTCTGACATTCTCCCCTATGTGGTACTTTTATTGCAGGTTATTCTTGGACTCTTACAAGGGTACTTTCGTGCTTGGCATGCTGAGCAAGATACCTACCATTTACACACAGTCCATCATTATTTGATTGTTGGTTGTGCGATGATAGGTTTCAGCTTCGTTAAAATCATATCTCCTGTTGTCTTTATTACTACTTTTGGGATTTTGATGTGTATGTGTGCTGTGTGGACCCTTGTCATACATGAAAAGGAAGAGGTCGTTATTCCTCGGAAATGAGTTTTACAGTGCTCGCTAAGGTGGATTCCTTTAACGGATGCTTTTCTAGAATAAAAAATACTTACATTTTCGGGAAGTAGATGAGAGCATTTTTAAATGAAATTCGAAAACCAATGAATTTGCCTGTATCAAGAAAATGTATAAACTCGATTTCCATATTTATCGTAGGAATAATTTTAGGCGTGCTCTCCAAAGTACTGGATGAAACTGCGAGTAATTCGTTGCCGTCTTTTCTTGAAATGTTAGATTTACGTAATTTCTTTTGGGGATTACTGTAGTTATTTTCGCGTTGCAACTGGGGATCTAAAATAGATTAAACAATGAAGACGAAGTATATGAGCTATTACATTCATGGATGCATATCTGGAAGTCGAGCTGCATCAAAATCGGGGCGAGGAATAATATACTGATTAGCTTGATGCAAGGTCGTGGAACTAGATATAGCGGTGTCATTTGCTTTTCAAAAAAAATTACGGATAGTTCTTCTGTATTATACTGACGATCGAAACTCTTTGAAGTAAATAAGATGTTCGATCAATAAAAAACATCAACAAAGTCTAATAGCTTCATTGATGTTTTACTTTATATCGATATCTCTTAAACGTTTCGCTGCGTGTTTATATACCTCATCATTTCTACGCTTCCCGATTGAAATAATTTCTGCGATTTCAGCTTGGTTTCCTACTATTCTAAAGACAATTCGGATTCCGATCTTCCTGAACTTAATCTTTTTGCAACCAGCTAAATTTGAGCCGGCTTTGTTAGATAGTCCATCTCCAATTTCATCTGCTCGTATTCTGATTTTCGCAAGAGCAAGATCTACATACTTTTTCTCAGAACCGTCTAATTTCAGATAATCTTTTTTTGCATCTTCTATGAAGACAATCTCAAATTCTTTAGCCATAACTCATTCGAACAATTCTTCATCAGAGATGGAATTCGGATCGATTTGTTGGAATTCGGCATAATTGTCTGATCCCATCACCTCACGGATAGGGAATCGGTGCTGTGGGTTTAAATCGGCCTTTTTAATGCGTTCAGATAGCTGAAGATCGTAGAATAATTCACGTAAGCTCTCTAATTCCATATACATCTTTTCGTAGTCCTCATAACTTTGTATTACTGAATCAATATTGTTGTTTTGAGAAATGAATTGAGGTTTGCTTTTTGCATTTCGGCGAACTTCTGCAAATCGTTTCACAGCATGTGAAGCAGAAATTACTTGGTCTTTGTTGAATTGCGGTTTATCCATAACAATCCGCCCCAATCGTATCATCTCCTTTATAGTATGTTTCAATTACTTAAAAGTATACATTAAAATACATCATATGTACATTGATATTGTATGTGATACTATACATAGTATATTGCATAACTTTTTTAGAAAGTATGAAACTCTCATCTTTTGTATAGTGGGTAAAGAAGAATAAAAGGTATATTTATACTACGTAAAACACGCTGCAATGTTTAAGTAAATTATTTTGTCGTCCCCAAGGAACTTTAGGAAAAGCTAATTCAAGAAATAGCTTTATTTTAAGTGACTGATGCGATGACTAGCGCCAGTCACTTTTTTATTGTTACCGCTAAACTGCTCAGGTTCCAATCAAGTAGCGGTAACTATGTCGATTATGATTCAGTATTTGTAGTGGGAGAGACATTCATGACAATTCCATAAAGTTCAAGGGAATACCGACTCTATTTAACTTAGTCGATATTCCCTTTTTATTACAGTATTCGGTGTAAGTTAATAGCGTAACAGTTTGGCTAATGTTAGATTATTTAAAATCATACTTGACGAATAGGGATTAAGGGGATAAAGTGTAATCTATATCAAAATCTACAATAATATAAAAATAGAAGGAGATGGAAAGATGAATACTTTTTTACTTATTGTGAACATTGCGGGTCTATTGTTGCTCGTAGGCTTGTTATATAGAATGAATCGTAAAAAGGTTTCATTTTCAAAACGCGTTTTTACGGGGCTTGGACTCGGGATTGGCTACGGACTTATATTACATTTCGCATATGGAACAGAATCTGAGATCCTCAAGCAGTCGATGCCATGGTTTAACCTAATAGGTGGCGGCTATGTTAAATTACTGCAAATGATCGTGATGCCGCTTGTATTTATTTCCATATTGGCAGCCTTTACGAAAGTGACCATTGGAAAAAACTTTGGGAAGATAGCGGCTACGATTTTAGGTATGCTCGTGGGTACAACCGCGATTGCCGCGATTGTGGGAATTTCAGTAACGCTTCTATTTGGACTGGACGCATCTGAAATTGTACAAGGAGAAGCAGAAGCGGCACGTGGGCTTTCTATAGAAGAAAACTACGAAACTGTAGCTGATCTTTCGTTGCCTGACAAACTCATTGATTTACTACCTGCTAATCCTTTCCTAGATTTCACAGGGGCACGTCCAACTTCAACCATTGGGGTCGTTATTTTTGCGGCGTTCCTTGGGTTTGCCTACTTAGCGATTACAAGAAGAGATGAAGAAAATGCGGTCACAGTGAAAAAAGGAATTGATGCGATTTACGCATTGATCATGGGTGTTGTACGAATCGTTCTGCGTTTGACGCCATATGGTATTTTGGCGATTATCGCTCGAACGGTCGCGACGTCTGACTTTATGGCAATTTACAGTCTCGGGAAGTTTGTCCTCGCTTCTTATGTCGCCTTAGTGGTGATGTTCGGTGTTCACTTGCTCATTATTACTCTATCGGGATTAAACCCAGTGACGTATGTGAAAAAAGCAGGAGAAGCGTTGATATTTGCTTTCACATCACGCTCAAGTGCGGGCACATTACCGTTAACGATTCATGCACAAACAAACCGCTTAGGTGTACCTGAAGGGATCGCAAACTTTTCTGGTTCATTTGGTTTATCCATCGGGCAAAATGGCTGTGCAGGGATTTATCCAGCGATGCTCGCTGTCATGATTGCTCCATCAGTAGGTCAAAATCCACTTGACCCAACATTTTTAGTCACATTAATTGCAATCGTAGCAGTTAGCTCATTTGGTGTAGCTGGGGTTGGGGGAGGCGCGACATTTGCCGCCATTCTTGTCTTATCGGCACTAAATCTTCCTGTCGCACTCGCGGGGTTATTGATTTCTGTTGAACCATTGATTGACATGGGCCGTACTGCCGTAAACGTAAGTGGCTCGATGACGGCAGGTGTCACGGCAGCCCGCGTGACGGGTGAACTTGACACGGATATGTATAATGAATCACTTGAAAAACAAACAGTAGAAGCTTAAGTTTAAAAAATCCCGCAGGAGACAGCATCGTCTACTGCGGGATTTTTTTGATCGAATTAATATCCGATTAGAACACTAAGTGGAACTGGATATAGCGGTGTCATTTGCTTTTTTTAAAAACTGGATAATTCTGCTATACTAATAGAAAAATAAGATTAGGTTCACAGTTAAACAATAGGGCCAGATTATGATTAATTGAAATAAAAAAGTGGGTGAATCTAGTGGTTAACAATAGTATTGAAAATGTTAAAACTCATAAAAAGTTTGGATTGGGATCATTGTCGTTATTGTTATTTATATTGGGTATATTATTTTCTGTCTCTTTTGGAAAATACGATGCTATTGGCGATTATATTTTGCGTTTTATGAGTGTAAAACCTTGGTCAAACGGTAATACGGGTTTGCATAATACAGTATTTTATTCTCTTGCTTTTTATATATCAGCCTTAATTATTGGGTATAAATTCAAAAGTGATTGGGGAGCAAAAGCAGGTAGAGTTTTGTCAACGATTTTGGTTGTTTCTATTCTGGTAACACTATTGTTTTTTGAAGTTATTTAAATCATTCAGTAATCGGGGGCGTTTAATTAATAAGGTCATAAGCCAACACTTAGTTGATCTTCGCTACAGCCGGCGACTCTGGGAGGATCAGCGAGAGCCGTAACGAAGAACGGCTTTTGCGAGTGAAGCGTAGCGGGAAGGAGCACATCTTTGCATTGACAGGTGAAACACCTAGCGAGTGGTGTGGTTCACTGCCCACCCATAAGACACGCGTCCGGCTGCAGCGCAGATCAACGGGTTCCAACCACTATCTCGACTTTGCGCACTAAACGTAAGCAAATAACGTAAAAACCAACTAACGTTGATCGTCTTGATCGTTGAGCGATATAAGCAATCTTCTTAGTAAAGGAGAATACCATGAAAAACCCCACAAAATACTTTTTGTATTCATTAATACTAATACTTTTCTTAACTGGTTGCAGTTCCACTACCGATCAGCCAAGTGAAGATGTATTCCAATACAAAGGATCATTTATTGGCGATAACAGTGCAGTAATTCATATAATCGAGCAACTGCGTTACGCTGAGCAGTTTGAAGAAGTTTCGCTTGAAACCAAAACAGAACCGTATGGTATGACGATCCAGTATGAAAATATGGATGCGGCGATGGGAGAAAGGGATTATAAAGAGACAGCGGTTTATAATGCAAGCTATTTATTCACGCTCATCGATAATGTGGAGTGGGTGGATTTTGATTTTGGGAACTACACCTATGAAATCAACAAATCGGAATTGCAGGACTGGTATGGTAAAGAGTTAAACGACTTTACGAATAAAGAAGAATTGGATGCCTTCATTCAAGAAAAGTTACATGAAGACAGTGAAATGCAACAGCTGTTCGTGGAATAAAAATCGGAAAATTCGTCATTGAAAGAACAATGTAATATGTAACAAAAATCCATCATTCTATGGTATACTTGCAGAAAAAATCAGGCATATTTGGAGATGGACAACTATGATACGATTTGAAAATGATTATACGGAAGGCGCGCATACGCGAATTCTGCAACGATTGATCGAAACAAATGAAGAACAAACGCCGGGATACGGTATGGATGAACACTGCGAGAAAGCTAGAGAGTATATTCGTAAAGAGTGTGAAGCGAAAGAGGCAGATGTTCACTTTTTAGTAGGAGGCACTCAAACAAATACTACGATCATCGCGTCGATTTTACGTCCGTACCAAGGTGCAGTCGCTGCCGAGAGTGGACATATTGCAACGCATGAAACGGGCGCTATTGAATCTACTGGACATAAAGTGCTTACTGTACCTAGCGAGGACGGGAAAATTACAGCGGAGCAAGTGAAAGAGTTAGTGGATGCTCACTGGAATGACGCGAGCCCTGAGCATAGTGTACAACCAGGCCTCGTATATATATCAAACCCTACAGAAAATGGAACGACTTATACTAAAGCAGAATTGGAAGCTTTGAGTGAAGTATGTGGGGAATGCGAGTTGCCATTAGTACTGGACGGTGCCCGACTTGGGTATGGGTTGGCTTCGGTTGATAATGACATCACGTTAGCAGATTATGCACGACTATGTGATGTATTCTATATTGGTGGAACGAAAATAGGTGCGTTATTTGGTGAAGCGGTCGTCATTACCAATGATTCATTGAAAAAGGATTTTCGATATTTTATCAAACAAAGAGGCGGCTTGCTCGCTAAAGGAAGACTGTTAGGCATCCAGTTTGAAACGTTGTTCGAAGATGGTTTGTACTATGAAGTCTCGAAACATGCTGTGGAAATGGCGTTGATCCTTCGACAAGCATTTGTGGAGAACGGGTTTGCATTACGTTTTGATTCGACAACTAATCAGCAATTTCCGATCTTGCCAGAGTATGTCATGACAGAGCTGAGTAAAAAGTATTCATTCACTTTCTGGGAAAAGGTCGATGCAACTCATAGTGCGGTTCGTTTTTGCACAAGTTGGTCTACTAAGAAAGAACATGTTGACATGCTCGTGAACGATTTGCATCGGCTATGTATTACATCTTACTAGTAGCTGGTTAATGTTGAATTACGGTAGAGAGTAAAATGAAATGTACTCTAGTTAGGGAGGTTTGTTTATGAATACGGAAAGTATATTAATTGTAGCACTCGCTTTAGCAAGTGTAGGATTCTTATTGCTGATCCTAGGGCAAGCCAAACAAATTAGAGTATTGAAGGAAGAGAATCAGAAATTGCGTCCCGTCGAAAGTCAGGATGAATTGATCGCTGTTGCACAGGAAAAATTAAAAACTCTCGGTGTCGTAAAAACGGTGAAGTACTTGCGGGAGTATAAAGGCATGTCGATGGTAGATGCCAAGCGACTTGTGGATACTATTAAAGAATAACTATTCGTAGACCTTACCAGTATTTTGGTGAGGTCTCTTTTTGTGATGGTATGACCCCCGAGAGCATGACTGCAAAGAACCTCTTTAAAGTGATGAATTATCCATCGGCTTATCCGTACTTTTCGAATCTAGAGCGGGATGAATAGGTTCGTTTATTCATAAAGTCAAAGGGAATAGATAACCAACTACCTTATGGAAAAGAGGGAAAGCAGATGAAGCAGTTTTTGCAGTTGGTTAGCATAGGCATTGTCAGTGGTGCCGTTTTGGCGCTACTCCTGTTTGGCGTATGGGTCGTAACCGGAAATGAAGCGTATGTTTTACTGTATAATGTAGACTACTTCCCCATCATTCATGTCTTTTCGGATGTCGCTTGGTTCGGCATCGTCTTTCACTTCGTTTTTTGTATCGCCAGCGTATTGGGACTGTTTTACCTATTGAAGTTTTTCAAATGGCAATACAATATGTGGCCGTATGTGGTTGTGTACACAGCGGGGAGCGGTGTGTTGTATTTCCTTACCTTGCTGACTGACCGGCCGCCAGCAGCGGATGACGGCATGGCATGGTTGTACTGGACAGGAAGTCATTTGATATACGGTGTGCTCGTTGCTAGCCTGGTCATCCGATACGTAGACCGTGGTCGTGTGTAGCGGGTGTGGGGTTCAATTAGTTGGAAAAGACAATAAGTTGGATGAACTTACGGGAATCCATGGTATATTTACTACACCACATAAGTAGGCGCAAACGCTTAGTATCCAACTCCTGTTTTACTTTCAAATGGGAAGGGATGCTATTTATTTTACGGGCTTAGCACTTTTCAAGGATAAATACCCTAAGCCAAACGTAAAGTAGATAGATCGTGTGTATACGTTTGGTATTCTCACTTGCGTCGCGTCGTAGTCATTTTTCCAAAAAAGGAGCCTGTACATGAATCTCATTCAAGGACTAATCAGCTTTATCTTGCACATTGATGAGCATCTAGTCGATATCATTCAAATTTTTGGCGGTTGGTCGTACGTCATCTTATTTTTAATCGTTTTTATTGAAACCGGTGTAGTGATATTTCCATTTCTACCTGGTGACTCTTTGCTGTTCGCAGGTGGTGCATTTGCGGCGTTAGATGCATTTAATATTTGGTGGCTTGTCGCGGTCTTCTTCGTTGCAGCTGTCCTTGGTGATACAGTGAACTACCATATTGGACGTAAAGTGGGGATGTCGATTTCTCCCGGCAGTTGGCTAGGGAAAGTGATAAACCAAGAGAAAATGAGAGCTGCAGAGACGTTCTTTAATACGCATGGTGGAAAAACTATCTTGATTGCCCGCTTTATGCCGTTTGTCCGGACATTCGCTCCGTTCGTTGCGGGCGCGAGCCGCATGAATTATCGGTACTTTGCTTTCTATAATGTCGTTGGAGCGGCATTTTGGGTAGGTCTATGCACGATGCTAGGGTATTTATTCGGCAATATTCCTGTTATTAAAGAGAACTTTTCCACGGTGTTGCTTGCAATTATCTTTTTATCTGTCCTGCCTGCATTAATCGGTGTGGTGAAAAGTAAATTGAGCAGGCAAGCTGTACGATGAGAAAGGTCGATTGTTTTATCATAGTGAGTCAATAAATATCTATGCATTCCTAGTTAGTTGACATATAAGGCGGTTCAATTTATAGTGAGCCTATACTAATATACGAACACTTCCGTTAAGGGGAGTAGCTATCACAGTAAAAGTCGTCAATACAGGATGGGAATCCTCGGCTTTACTGGCAACTTACGTTGTTTGCGAGACCTTGCCAATTATTTGGTGAGGTCTCTTGTGATTTTTATAGAGATATCAAATCCACTAATTGGTTTTGATGTCTCTTTTTTGTTTTTAAAATTATTGGAGGTTACGCTTTGAGTATATATCAGGAACTTGTGGAGTCGATCGTCGTGAATCAAAAGAATCGTCTAATGGACTTTCATCCATCTTTGCAGCTTATCGGAACAGGGAGAAGTGCGTTTGTATTTCGAATTCAATCCTCGAACAAGGCGATTAAAGTTTTCTTTCCAAATTTCGTCTACATTGCGAAGGAAGAGGCTGAGATTTATCTAGTACTCAAGGATATTCATTATTTTCCACGTATTTATGAAGCAGGCACGAATTATTTAGTGATGGATTACGTGGAAGGAGATACGCTTTTTGATTGCCTGACAAATGGGCGGTTGATTACAGACGCACATATTAAAGAAATCGACTATGCTTTATCGTTAGCATCTGACGCGGGGTTGAATCCGTCAGACATTCATTTGCGAAATATATTGATCACGCCTGACGATCAAGTCAGACTGATCGACGTGGCGCGGTATAGACAGCAAAAAGATTGCAGGCAGTGGAGTGATTTGAAAAAAGCTCATCGCCAATTTTATCAAAAACATTTCTTTTGGAAGAAAGTCCCGAGCTCGTTTTTGAATGGTGTAGCGTACTTGTATAAAAAGGGACTCATCCCATCGTATCGGTTATGAAGAATGCACACGTTACGAGTTTTAGTGTTTTATAAACAAAGAAAGGACCGAATTCACAATGAATTCGGTTCCTTTATATATTCAATAGGTGACCCAGCTTAATCCCGTCGTTCCTTCGCCTGCATGCACGGCCACACAAACACTAAGTGAAACGACTTGAACATGTAATGTCGGAAATTCTTTTAGTAGCTCGTTCTTCCATATGTTAGCGTCCTGTGGATTATGGCAATGAATAACCGCTACTTCTGGTACAAAACCTTTTTCCATATCGGAACGGAGTAGGGAAGTAACATGTTTTTTTGCCCGCTTCATGGACCGCACTTTTTCCGTCATCACGGCTTTTCCGTTCTCAAAACTAATGAGAACTTTTATGTTCAGCAAATTACTTAAAAATGCTTGTGTTCCTGAAACGCGACCACTTTTATGCAATTGGCCTAGACTACCTGGGATAAACGATAACTTAGAATTTGCAGTCATCGCAGTAAGGGCTTCCACGACTTCTTCTGGTCCTTTACCTTCCGCAAACAGTTCATTCCCCATCTCAATCATTTTGACCATTGGAAAGGAACCGATTTTTGAATCAATAGGGTACACAGGGAAGTCTGTCATCTTTGCTGCGGATTGAGCGCTTTCAAATGTACCTGAAAGTCCACTAGATAAATGCACGGCAATCGCAAAGTCATATCCTTCTGTCTGCAGTTTTTCATATAAAGTAGTCATCTCACCAATTGTAGGTTGTGAGGTTTTAGGTGAACCTTTTGCAGCGCGTAATTTATCATAAAACTCGTCTTCTGTAAGATCCAGTGATTCCCTATAGCATCGATCTTCAAACACTACGCCAAGAGGAAGTACAGATACATGATGTCGTTGAATAAAAGCCTCATCTACTTGTGCTGCCGTATCCGTAATCCAAGCTATTTTCTTCATTATAAATTTCTCCTCAAACTATAAATTTCGTATATGAACTAGCGAACTTCTATCCATAACTTACACTAAGGATTAGCCAGGACCTAGTGATAATTGTCATATCTTGTCGAATTAATGCGTTTGCTGTCATAAATTGAACATATGTTTAGAGAGGAGAATGAATCGAAGTGTAGGAATTAACGAAGAATCCCATGGACGTGGTTTGTGGATAGTGTAATTTACCATCTGTAAGGTAATAACGGGTTCATCTATAAAACAATAGCTGTCAAAAAGATCGCTATCCTCGTTTTCACTATTCGACTGCCGTTGAAATGAAAGGATCGCATACTTTTATAACCTCCAGTTCCTACTGCGTATATCTAGTACTGTAGTACATTATATCATCCACGACGATTGGAACATATGAGCGGTACTTTTTGCATACATGCGCCTACACGGATTTTTATGATGAATACTATGCTGTAACAAGGAATAGATTACTAATAAGATGTAACTCGATCACTTCATGATGTTCGCAATTTGAGTAGTAAATACACTTAAAATAGCTGAAGGGGCGTGTGAAATGAGTATCCTTTTATATTTAATAATTGGCGGTGTAATTGGTTGGTTTGCTAGTCTACTCATTGGAAAAAGTGTCCCAGGTGGTATTGTGGGGAATATGATTACGGGAATCATAGGTGCGTGGATTGGCGGCAATTTATTAGGTAGCTGGGGCCCGCGGTTAGGAGAATTTTATGTCGTCCCTACTATTGTAGGCGCATTGATTTTTGTTATAGTCGTCAGTTACATTATGAAGGCGACACGGAAAAGGCGGTAACTAGATGGGGCTACCCGCATTGTCGAGCGGGAGCTCTTTTTCTATTGATTGCAATCTGTCGTGCAAGAGGATGTTTATTTTTTGTGAGTATCTGAAAAAATGGTCATCGCTTCGCACATAAATTGTGCCAAACCTGTACCGAATTGATCGATATTTTTCGTGAAGCGTTCGTCTGCTGTATACATATGCCCTAACCCTTTGAACGCTTCCAAAGTGTAGTGATGACCAGTATGTGTATTCAAAAACTCATACCATTCTGTAATGGCTGTTTGTGCTTCAGTGGATTCAGGTGGTGTGTTTTTGAGCTGTGCCAATTTCCGGTAGATGTCATTCATCTTTTCTCCGACGGCTGTATTTTTGAATGCGGTGTTTGATTGTTCGATCGCCTTTGCTCCCCATAATTTCCGCGCTTCTTCTTCATATGGGTTTTGACTGAAATTAAATCCTTTAAACTTTTCTTCATTGGACATGTCGATCTCTCCTTTTAGATAGTGTGTAGTTTTATCGATGGTCGCAACCATTTGATCGATCCGGTCGCGTTTCTCAAGCAATAGTTTTCGATGCAGCTGAAGAGCTTGCTGGCGGTCAAATGACGGATCGCTGAGAATTTCCTTTATTTCTTTCAGAGGAAAGTCCAGTTCTTTGAAAAAAAGTATTTGCTGCAACGTCTCGAGATTCTGTTCGGAGTAATAGCGATAACCCGCGTCTGTGGTTTCCTCGGGTGTCAGCAATCCGATTTCATCGTAGTGATGAAGTGTGCGCACGCTAATACCGACTAATTCCGCGACTTGCTTTACCTTCATTTTCATTATCAGCACCTCCTTATTATGTAGTATAAAGTGTAACGTAACGTGAGGGTCAATACATGTAGTAGAGTTTTTAAAAAGTAGTGCTGAGAAAATCATAGAGTAATCAGATAATTTATGGGATAATGAGGTAATGAAGAGGGGGTTTTGTAATGGATCATCGATTTCCGATCGGAGAATTACACGTTCCTGAACAAGTGACGTTGGAAGATATTCGAAAGTGGTTACAAGAAATTGAAAGCTATACAACTCGATTGAGGGGAACTGTAGATTCATTGAATGACGAAGAACTAACTAAAACGTATCGCGAAGGTGCGTGGACAGTTCGTCAATTGGTGCATCATATTGCAGACTCGCAGTTGACTATGTATCAGCGATTAAAGCTTGCGTTAACAGACGACCATCCAACAGCACCTGCTTTCGATCAAGAGAAGTGGGCTGTACTCCCTGACACCGAGCTACCGGTGGAGCCTTCCATTAAGATGCTCGAAGGGATCAATGAGCGTATTGTCGCGTTAGGCAATAGTCTGACAGAAGAGCAACAGCAACGAACATTTATTCATCAAGTAAACGGAGAGATTACAGTAGCGAAAAAGATCGCGAAGTTGGCTTGGCATGAAGCGCATCATTTAGCACATATTGAGATCGCTTTGGCGAAATAATGGAAGATGTGGTGAACGGCTTATCGAACTTCGGTAAGTCTTTTTACATACGAGCAATGAACGAAAGTACAGTCGTCATTTTTAATTGGCTCCACGCCAAGTCTATGGGTTTAGAATGTAGTCAACCTGATTTTTAAGAGGTTGCGATTATGATATAGTTAGGACTAGTTTTCAAGCAATAATCTTGCGTGCGTCTACAGCTGTAAGCAGATGAAAAGTCCACGCTGGATTATCCGAAGTGATTAAATGGAGGTTTACTGATGGTGAAAGTTGTAGTGATATTTCTCCTAGCCGGCTTGGCCGAAATCGGTGGAGGGTATTTGATTTGGCAATGGCTGCGCGAAGGTAAATCTGCGATGTTTGGCTTATTCGGCGGCGTTGCATTAATTGTATATGGCGTGGTGGTCACATTCCAGACATTCCCGTCTTTTGGCAGAGTGTATGCAGCGTATGGAGGAGTGTTCGTTTTTCTATCTGTATTATGGGGATGGGGAATTGATAAAAAAACCCCTGATTTGTACGATTTCATAGGGGCGGGTATTTGCCTGATTGGTGTGTCCGTCATATTGTTTGCACCGAGATCGTAATCAAATGAAGGACAACATTTTATAAGGGGAGGACGAGAATATGACGCAAAATGAAATGTTTCATATCGGAAAGCAAGCACTGGAAGCCCAATCTTTCAGCAAACTGTTAGGTACTGAATTGATGGAGTTTAAACCAGGTGAAGTCGTTCTGGAAGTTCCCATCACGGAACATGTATTGCAGCAACATGGCTTTGTGCACGGTGGGGTCATTGGTTATGCAGCTGATAATGCATTGACCTTTGTAGGCGGTTCCGTTCTGGGCCCTAACGTATTGACGGCAGAATACAAAATCAACTATATACGGCCCGCTGTTGGTGAAAAGTTAATTGCCCGGGCGACAGTTATATCAGCAGGCAAGCGGCAAGCCGTATGCCGTTGTGATGTTTTTTCCGTCAAAGATGGAGAAGAGAAGATGTGTGCCGCAGCCCAAGGGACCATTATGACAGTGATAGCCGAATAATGAAATGTATAACCGAAGACAAAACGCACCTAGTAGTTGGCAGGTGCGTTTTGTGTCGTTTCACTCTTATACACATGAACGTCTGAAGTGGATGGAATGTTGGTCTGTTGACGTTTCGCCGAGTGATACCAGCTTCTAAACAATAGAATGATCAACACGAGATCCACCGCATCGCCTCCGTAATACATAAGCATAGCTCCTACACGCGCTTCTTCAACAGGTACACCGGCAGGCGGATAGGCATATAGGAATTTTGATAGAATTCCGTGTCCCGCAAGAGCCACAATAAAAACTACAGTGCGGTATCGGTAACTATAGCGGTGAGATACAGGATCGATGTATAAAAGAGAAATGGTAAATAAATATCCCGCAACGAACACGTGCACATGGATCAAGATATGCAGCCAAAGATGGTGGTGCATGGCCGCAAACAACCCCGTCGTATATAACAGCCACAGTCCGCCGATGTTCAGAATGGATGCAGTGACGGGATGTGTATAGAACCCCGCGAGTCGGCTTTTTAGCAAGTAGGTTACTTTACGTGCCTGCCGAACGGGTAGTGTCCGCAGCAATAACGTCATGGGAGCGGCGAGCGCCAACAGAAGGGGGCCGAGCATGCCGAGCAAGAGATGGCCCAACATATGCCATGTGAAAGAATCATGTGACAGGTCGGCAAGCGGTCCGACGACAGCACTTGCTGAGGCTACTACACCCGCTACCCACAACACGATCCGTCTCCGTGGCCATTTTCGCAAACGTCTTTGTCGATTGGAATGAAAGACAGCGACTCCGTATAATAGGATGGCGAGAACCGCAGAAATCCCAAATAGCCAATCGGTTACACTGATATATGAATTATGTTGCATGAAGCATCAACCTTTCCGCCGAGCGGGCATCCCGTTGCGCGGACTTGATGAGCAACAGACCGATCACAATCATCAAAATCGCAGAACCGTTCCAAATGATATCATACGGAACGATGTCCACGTTATAACGAATCTGATGAATGCGCATGACCTTGTGTTGAATGGTCCCGTCATATAATTGGAACGCCCCGCCCCCGAGTAACTTGCCACCCCAGAACATCTTATGCCATAGCGCATTTCTTCTACGCAAATCCGCCACCAAATACAAACCGCCCACCGTCGCAAACCAGCTGAACGCATGAAACAAACCATCCGACACCAAGCCAACCGCCACGGTAGATTTATCATAAAACTTGTGCCAATGCAGCAGTTGATGGAACAGTGTCTCATCCAAAAACGCCACAAACCCAAGGCCGAATAGTATACCGGCCCATAGATTTCTTTTCTGATAACTTTTTCGGTTCGTCCAGTTTTTCACTTTTAACTCAGCCATATTTCACCCGCTCCCTTCCTTATGTATGTAGTGTTCCCTGAGGGTGCAACATTTAAAACCTGTTGTGTGGATGTTAGACGGGGGATGAACTGGGGGCTTATAGAGCGGGTAGACGTCCTCATAGAGCGCTTTTCGAAGAAGTATGATCGGACTTAGGTTGCCTATGAGCGGAAACGTGTCCTGATAGAGCGGGTAGACAGACTCATAGAGCGCTCTCCGCAGAAGTATGCTCGGATGCCGGTTGACTATGAGCGGAAATGTGTCCCGATAGAGCGGATAGACAGACTGATAGAGCGCTCTCCGCAGAAGTATGCTCGGATGCCGGTTGACTATGAGCGGAAATGTGTCCCGATAGAGCGGATGAACGGCCTCATAGAGCGCTTCCCGCAGCAGTATGATCGGATACTCGTTGACTATGAGCGGAAATGTGTCCCGATAGAGCGGCTGAACGTCCTCATAGAGCGCTTCCCGCAGAAGTATGCTCGGATGCCCGTTGTCTATGAGCGGAAACGTATTCCGATAGAGCGGATAGACGTCCTCATAGAGCGCTTTCCACAGAAGTACTATCGGATCTCCGTTGACTATGAGCCAAAACGTGTCCCGATAGAGCGGGTAGACAGCCTCATAGAGCGTTCTCCTCAGAAGTATGATCGGATGCCCGTTGACTATGAGCGGAAATGTGTTCCGATAGGGCGGCTGGCCAGCCTCATAGAGCGTTCTCCGCAGAAGTATGATCGGACTTAGGTTGCCTATGAGCGGAAACGTGTCCTGATAGAGCGGGTAGACAGACTCATAGAGCGCTCTCCGCAGAAGTATGATCGGATGCCGGTTGCCTATGATCGGAAACGCGCCCCGATAGAGCGGATAAACAGACTCATAGAGCGTTCTCCGCAGAAGTATGATCGGATGCCCGTTGACTATGAGCGGAAACGTATTCTGATAGAGCGGATAGACGTCCTCATAGAGCGCTTCCCGCAGAAGTATGCTCGGCTTCTCCGGTTGCCCATGAGCGGAAACGCGTGCTGATAGAGCGGATGAACGTCCTCATAGAGCGCACTCCACTGAAGTATGATCGGCTTCCCGTTGCCCATGAGCGGAAACACATCCCGATAGAGCGGCTGAACGGTCTCATAGAGCGCTATCCACTAAAGTATGATCGGATCCACATCCATCATAGCCAGCGGAAAGTCTATAGTATAAAAATATAGTAGCTATCCAATAATTTATGGTAACTTTTCTTGCATAATCTGCTAGAATACGAATAAAGGGAGTGTGAGCTGTGAAAATTGTCATTGCCCCTGATGCATTTAAGGGCAGCTTACAGGCAGATCAAGCGGCCAACGCTATGTATAGTGGCGTGAAGAAAGTATATCCGCATGCAGAAGTAGTCCGTTTACCCGTCGCGGATGGTGGCGAGGGAACGCTTGCTGTCCTTGTCGCGTCAACTGGCGGGACGTTGCGAACCGTATCTGTGCAAGATCCGCTTGGTCGCACAATAGATGCATGCTTTGGTATGCTTGGTGACGGTGAGACAGCGGTCATTGAAATGGCACAGGCGTCCGGTTTGCTGTTGCTTGAGGAGCATGAACTCGATCCAATGAAAGCGTCAACATTTGGCACGGGGCAGTTAATTCGTCATGCGCTGGATATGGGTTACAGGAAAATGATCATTGGACTTGGCGGGAGTGCGACGAATGATGGGGGAGCGGGTTTGCTTGAAGCGCTAGGCGTTCGTTTCCTCTCTGATGGACAGCTATTGCGGATGAATGGGGCTACGCTTCCGTTAATCAATGAAATCGATACCTCGCAACTGGATAAACGTTTGCTGGAGACGGACATTCGCATTGCATCTGATGTGGACAATCCGTTTGTCGGTGAGCAAGGCGCGTCGTTTGTTTTCGGTCCGCAAAAAGGAGCGGATGCAGAGATGATCCTGCGTCTGGATGAAGGGTTACGACATTTGGCGGACGAAACGGAAAAGCAAATGGGCGTGCGATTGCATGCGTTACGCGGTGCAGGAGCGGCTGGGGGAAGTGCGGGTGCATTAATTGCCTATTGTGGAGCGCGTCTTGAAAGTGGAATTGATGTCATGCTCGAAGCGATGGATTTCGAAAAGCATCTCTCTTCAGCAGATTTCATTGTAACAGGGGAAGGTAAGACGGATCGGCAGACGCTTGCAGGCAAGGCATTAATGGGGATTGCAAAGCTTGCGAGGGTAGAGGATGTTCCGGTTATTGTCATTTCAGGAGCGATTGAAGAAGCAGCGCGTCAAGAGCTTCTTGTGTGGTTCACCGAATTGCATTCATTGGATGATGGAAAGAAGTCGTTGGCCGAATTGATGGCAAATGCGGCAGAGTTATTGGAAAACAAAACGTCGATAGTCATGCAAAGTAGATAGTAGAAAATAGTTTTTTATTATGCGATGCATAGCAAGTAGGCGGGTAGGGTATAGAATACACGAGGAGGTGGTCAGATGTTTCAAGATGCAATCAACTGGCTTGTAGGGCCGGCGAATAATTTCATTTGGACATATGTTTTAATTGGACTTTTATTGGCAACAGGTTTATATTTCTCAATTCGCACGAAATTTGTACAAGTACGCTTATTTGGTGAGATGTTCCGTCTGATTGTTGAGAAGAAGGATAGCAACGACGGGGTATCGCCATTCCAAGCATTTACAATTAGTGCCGCGTCACGTGTAGGGACAGGTAACGTAGCAGGGGTAGCCCTTGCGATCGGAATCGGTGGGCCCGGCGCGGTATTCTGGATGTGGGTTATCGCTATAATCGGTATGGCGACTGCATTCATTGAAAGTACATTGGCGCAAGTGTATAAAGTGAAAGACGGCGATACTTTCCGCGGAGGGCCGGCGTATTATATGCAAAAAGCGTTAGGCTGGCGGAAACTTGGTATTGTCTTTGCGATTTTACTGACGATGTGTTTCGGATTCATCTTTAACGCAGTGCAATCGAACACAATCAGTCAATCGTTCACAGACGTATTCGGCATTCCACATTGGGCTGTAGGAGTTGGACTCATTGCTCTGACGGCAGTAATTGTCTTTGGTGGTGTGCAGCGTATTGTTAAAGTAACGCAGACTATCGTACCTATAATGGCAACATTTTATATTATCGTAGCATTGTATATTGTGATATTGAACATTACAGAAGTTCCAGCGATGATCGCATTAATCTTCGAGCACGCATTCGGTATTAAAGAAATCATGGGCGGCGGAATCGGTATGGCTATGATGCAAGGTGTACGCCGAGGTCTGTTCTCCAATGAAGCAGGTATGGGTAGTGTGCCAAACGCAGCAGCTACAGCGAACGTATCGCACCCAGCAAAACAAGGACTCGTACAATCATTAGGCGTATTTTTCGATACCATCATCATCTGTTCAGCAACTGCCTTCATTATCTTACTTGGCGGCTTGTACCAATCAGGCGAAACAAACGGTATCTTATTGACGCAAGCATCCATGGAAGTACACGTAGGCGCATGGGCACCATACTTCATCGCCGTAGCGATCATGTTCTTCGCCTTCAGTTCCATCATCGGTAACTACTACTATGGCGAAACGAACATCGAATTTATCAACGCTAACGTCTTGTGGAAACGAATCTACCAAGTTCTCGTACTCGCTATGGTCTACTTCGGAGCCGTTGCAAAAGTACAAGTCGTCTGGGACATGGCCGACTTATTCATGGGACTAATGGCCATCATTAACTTAGTCGTTATACTACTCCTGGGCAAAATTGCCTTCAAAGTACTCGACGACTTCACCAAACAACGAAAGGCGGGCAGGAACCCCGTCTTCAAAGCAGCTAGCATCCCTGATTTAAAAGGCGCAGAGTGTTGGGAAGAAACAGCTGAAAGAGCAGAAGATCGTTTGTGATATTGATAGATAATATTGGGCTTTTTATATTTTGATCTTAAGACTTTGAATTGGAACTAATAAATACAGTGAATTTTCTAGGTGGTCTACGTTAGAAAGTAGGATTGTAGCGGAAGCAGGGGGCGACTCCGGGAGGATCAGCGTGAGTCTGAGACCCTGGCCAGGTGCCTTAATTTCTGCAAAGTACACAGAAATACGGCAAAGCGAACCCTTCGCTGTTCGCTTGGCTCAGGCCACGCCCTTCGGAAAGCGTCCCCCTGCTGTAGCGGAAATCCCTTCTCCTCACTAATTTCACTATCTAATTAAAACGTTCACACAAACAATTTAGTCAAGAAGTAAAAAGTTTGATATACTATAAAATACTGAATAACAAAAGTCGAATCGTAGTTCAGAAGAAGGATTCTGAACATCGGTTCGATTTTTGTTTTGCATGTTTGAACACAACATGTTAGGGTTATATATGAATCAATACACTATATATAGTGTGTAACAGCAATTAGATGAATTGGTACCCACCACGTTTAAAAGGGAATCCGCCACGAACGGAGCTGCCCCCGCAACTGAGGGCACGGACGACTATCTTGTAAAACCACTGCTTCGGCGGGAAGGAAAGATGGAAGAGCGATGTGCCAGCCAGTAGACCTGCCAGTCATCTCAGCAAAACATTCTTCGGGGTTGGAGAGTGAAAGCACAAAGCAGTCTTTTTCAGTCTGCCTAAAACTTTCCGCTATCTACTAAGCGTCAATTGACGACTCCCGATTTTATTGGGAGTTTTTTTATTTAGTATATAACCGAACTAATTAACTAAAGGGAGCGGATATAATGGCTATTATTCAAGAAGCTGTGGGACTTAATCTATTGATGGAAAACTTACAAGAGGAATTCGGCAAGAAACAAATCGAACCGTTGATCGAAGCGAGCGAGAAATTCCAGGAGCGTCACCCGGCAAGCTCGGCAACTGAGTGGACGAATGCGATGGTGCTAGAGTCTTTAAGCCGTATTGATGAAGCGACCACGTATTGGACGTTTGTAGCTGCGCGTATTTATTTATTCGACGTCTATGCAAAGCAAAAAGCATTGCGTGGAGCGGATGTGTATACCGATTTTGCGAAAAATGTAGAACGCTTGGTGGAACAAGGTTTATATACACCTGTTCTGACAGAGAAATACAGCCAAGATGAGCTTCAGGAAATCGGCAAGCTACTCGATCCTTCTCGTGACCTTTTATTCACATATATCGGCTTGAAAACATTGGTAGACCGCTATGTAACAGTAAACTTTAAGAAACAATCAGTGGAGCTTCCGCAAGAGCGCTGGTTAATTATCGCGATGACGTTAATGCAAGATGAAACAGTAGACCGCATTCATAAAGTCGGCGAAGCATATTGGGCGATGAGCAACTTGTACATGACCGTTGCGACACCTACATTATCGAATGCAGGCAAGATGCACGGACAGCTATCAAGTTGCTTTATCGATACAGTGGATGATTCCTTACAAGGGATTTACAACAGCAACACTGATATCGCGAACTTGTCGAAATTCGGCGGCGGAATCGGTGTCTATATGGGGAAAGTTCGTTCTCGCGGTGCATCGATTCGTGGCTTCGAAGGTGCATCAAGCGGTGTTCTCCCATGGATCAAACAGCTGAACAATACGGCAGTCAGTGTCGACCAACTCGGTCAACGTCAAGGTGCCGTAGCCGTTTATCTCGACGTATGGCATCAAGACATCTTCACATTCCTTGATCTCAAGCTCAATAACGGTGATGACCGTTTGCGCGCACATGACATTTTCACAGGCGTTTGCTTGCCGGACTTATTCATGGAGAAAGTCGAGTCCCGCGAAGACTGGCATTTATTCGATCCACATGAAGTCCGCACGAAAATGGGCTATTCATTGGAAGACTTCTATGATGAAACAAAAGGGAAAGGAACATTCCGCGAGAAGTATGAAGAATGTGTCCGCAATGAAGATTTATCCAGAGAGACGGTTTCAGCGATTGAAATCATGAAGCGTATCCTACGTAGCCAGCTCGAGACAGGAACGCCATTCATGTTCTACCGTGATGAAGTAAACCGTATGAACCCGAATAAACATGAAGGCATGATTTATTCTAGTAATTTGTGCTCAGAAATACTTCAAAATATGTCAGCATCTACACATGAATCCGTAACACTAGAAGACGATATGGTCGTCACACGCACGAAGCCAGGCGATTTCGTTGTATGTAACCTGTCATCGATTAACCTTGGAAGAGCGGTTACAGCAGACGTGCTAGACCGTTTGATCCGCATTCAAGTGCGTATGCTCGATAACGTCATTGATCAGAACCAAATCCCAGTTGTACAAGCACAACGCACAAATGCGCGCTACCGTGGAATTGGACTTGGCACATTTGGCTGGCACCATTTACTCGCATTGAAAAATATTCAGTGGGAATCGGATGAAGCGGTGAATTTTGCAGATGAGCTGTATGAAAATATCGCGTATTTGACAATTAAAGCTTCAATGGAATTATCGAAAGAAAAAGGCGCGTATCCATTGTTCGATGGTTCGGATTGGCAAACGGGCGAATACTTCGAGCAACGCGAATACGATTCGAATAAATGGCGTGAACTGCGCATGGATGTGGCAATGAACGGTATGCGGAACGGCTACTTGATGGCAGTCGCACCAAACAGTTCAACTTCGGTTATCGCAGGTTCAACAGCGTCAATCGACCCAGTATTCAAACCGTTCTACCATGAAGAAAAGAAAGACTATAAATTACCGGTTATTGCACCGGATCTAGATCATAATACGTATGACATTTACCGTCGTTCCGCTTACATCGTGGATCAGCGCTGGTCTATCAAGCAAAACGCCGCGCGTCAGCAACACATCGATCAGTCAATTTCATTCAATATTTATGTACCGAACTCCATCCGCGCATCTGTTATTTTGGATTTACACTTGCAGGCATGGAAATCCGGCATGAAAACCACGTACTATATGCGTTCAACTGCAGCGGAGATTGAGGAGTGCGAGTGGTGTCATTCTTAATCGCCTATGCATCCTGGAGTGGCAACACTCAGGAAGTAGCGGAATTGATTACGGAAAGTTTACAAAGTGAAGGCGTCGAAGTCGATACCTATCGTATCGGCATCGGTGTCATCCCAAACGTTAAAGAATACGACGCGCTCTGCATCGGTTCATTCACATGGGAAAAAGGTGCAACGCCCGATGAAGTAAAAGACTTCGTGGCGGACGTCGGTTACAAACCCGAGCTCGTCTATGTCTTTGGCACAGGGGATACGCAGTTTGGCGGCGACGATCTATTTTGCAAAGCCGCAGACAAGCTAGCAAAATTCTATCATTCACCTTTTGACCCACTGAAGATCGAACAAAGTCCGCGTGGTATACAAGAACAAACGGTTACGAATTGGACGAAAGGAGTGCTCGAACATTGGCGACACTTACAAGAGTAAAAGTACTGAATCCTGCAAACCCGAATAAGGCAACAGCTATTTTCGGTGGCGAAGCAAGCGGCATCCTAAACTGGAACGACATCGCGCACCCTCATTTCTATACATTACGTCAGCGAATCCGTTCTCTTTTCTGGACGGCGAATGAAGTCGACATGACGCAAGATGTCAAGCAGTTCTCAAGCCTGACACAAGAAGAACAATCCGCATTCCTAAAAATTATCGGCCTACTGGCGACACTTGACGGTCCACAAACTGTCATCGCAATGAAAATCGCAGACTTCACAACGGATCCTTCCGTCAAGTCGATTCTCGCGACTATTGCCGACCAGGAAAGTGAGCATAACCATAGCTACGCGTATGTACTTTCATCTGTCACGAACTTAGACAAGCAAATGGAAGCCTTTGAAATGGGGCGCACTGACGAAGTATTAATGAAGCGAAATGAACGAATTGTAGATGTCTACAATGAATTTGCGGAGAACCCGACAATCGAAACAGTTCTAAAAGCGATGGTGTATACGACATTATTAGAAGGTCTATTCTTCTACAGTGGCTTCGCATTTTTCTATAACTTAGCGCGCCATCAAAAAATGGTTGGCACATCCACGATGATTTCGTACATCAACCGTGACGAACTGCAGCACGGTAAAGCGATCAGCGATATCTTCCGAGCAGCTTTGGCCGAAAATCCAGAGTATAACACAGACGAATTCACGGAATGGATCTATGACCAATTCCGCCACTCCGTCGAGCAAGAAGTCATCTGGAGCCGCTATGTATTAGCAGGAATCGATGGCCTGGAGCTAGAAGAGATGGAAGGCTACGTGAAGTATCGCGCGAACAAAATGTTGCGCATGCTCGGCTTGAGCGAAATCTATCCAGAGTTCACAGAGAATCCAATGAAGTGGATCCGCGCGTACGTCGATAACTTCGACGACACGAAAACGGACTTCTTCGAACAAACTAGCCGTCAGTACGTGAAGACTAGTGA
The DNA here is from genome assembly GCF_002101375.1 of Sporosarcina ureae. Classification (GTDB taxonomy): domain Bacteria; phylum Bacillota; class Bacilli; order Bacillales_A; family Planococcaceae; genus Sporosarcina; species Sporosarcina ureae_B. The sequence goes on from NZ_CP015207.1 coordinate 2,284,279, forward strand.
TTTGAACGGCTTTGATGATTTGTAATAAGTAAGAGTGGAAGGGGAATCCGTTATGGGTTCCTCTATTCTTCGTGGAAGGGGGCGCCTTTGATCGATGCTCTGCGCTCACGATCAACTAGTTTCATTTTCCCTAAGAGATAACACTCATATATATGGCCAAGCGCTCATACATTCACGCTATCCGCTCATACATTTTCGCACCCGCTCAATGACCCTTGGAAAGCGCTCTATCCATCCGTTTACCCGCTCTACGTGACTCAGTATCCGCTCTATGCACTCGCTTAACCGCTCAATGTCCATCGTGGCGACTAGCCTAATCCATCTTGAGAGAGGAGACGCTCATATATATGGCCAAGCGCTCATACTTTCACGCTATCCGCCCTATGCGACCCGGCATCCGCTCTATCCATCCGTTTATCCGCTCTACGTGACTCAGTATCCGCTCTATGCACTCGCTTAACCGCTCAATGTCCATCGCGGCGACTAGCCTAATCCATCTTGAGAGAGGAGACGCTCATATATATGGCCAAGCGCTCATACTTTCACGCTATCCGCTCTATGCGACCCCACGTCCGCTCTATCCACCCCCACATCCGCTCAACCCAGCCATTTACCCACCCCACCCCCAAAAAAATCACACGAAAAAACCAAGCGGATCGAAGTCCGCTTGGTCATTTCCTATCTATAAAATTACTTCTGAACTTCTACAGTCTTGTGCATCGTCTTGTTTTTCGCAAGATTCACGTGCCAAGATAGCGCTTCTTCCAAGATGTGTGGAGTTTGTCCGCCAACTTGTTCAACTGCTCTATTGTAATAATCACGTAGCTCTTCCTTGAAGTCAGGGTGAGCACAGTTCTCTATCAACAATTCTGCTTTCTGTCTTGGAGCCAAGCCGCGAAGATCCGCGTACCCTTGTTCTGTAACGATTACGTCTACATCGTGCTCCGTGTGGTCCACGTGAGAAGAGAAAGGTACGATAGATGACACGTCTCCGCCTTTTGCGTAAGACTTCGTAACGAAAATCGCGATGCGTGCGTTACGAGCGAAGTCACCAGATCCACCGATGCCGTTCATCATGCGTGTTCCGCTAACATGTGTAGAGTTAACGTTTCCGTAGATGTCTAGCTCAAGCGCTGTGTTGAATGAAATGATACCCAAACGACGGATAACTTCCGGGTGGTTTGAGATTTCTTGTGGACGGAATACGAGTTTATCACGGTATTTAGCGATATCGTCTTTGAAGCTGTCCAAACGCTTTTTAGATAGAGTCAATGAAGTAGCAGAAGCGAATTTCACTACGCCGTCATCGATCAAGTCGAAGATTGCGTCTTGAAGTACTTCAGAATATACTTCGATATCTTTAAACTCAGAACTTCTCATGCCGTCAAGTACTGCGTTCGCAACCGAACCGACACCTGATTGAAGAGGCATTAGCGTTTCATCCATACGGCCCAATTTGATCTCGTCACGGAAGAAGTTCAACAAGTTGTTTGCAATCTCTTGTGTCTCTTCGTCTGGAGGAACGATAGGGGAAGGAATATCACCTTTCTCCGTAAGAACAATTCCGACAACCTTTTTAGGGTCTACTTTGATTCCTGGTGTACCGATTTTATCTGTTGCACTGTAAACAGGGATTTCTTTACGTTGGTTTTGAGCATCTGGAATATAGATGTCGTGTAAGCCTTCAAACTCCATAGGCGCGTTAACGTTCAATTCGATGATGACATGCTTCGCTTCTTGAACGAAAATCGGAGAGTTACCTACAGAACCAGTCGGGATGATATATCCTTCTTCTGTAATAGCTGCTGCTTCGATGATTGCATAGTCAACGGGTCCGATTACGCCTTGGCGAATCCATTCAGCTGTATGGGAAAGGTGCTGATCGATATAGAATGAGTCACCTGAGTTGATTTTGCCGCGCATTGCTGGGTTACCTTGGTATGGAACACGTAAATTGATGACGTCTGCATTGGCCATTAATTCATCTACGTTCGGGCCCATTGAAGCACCAGTGAAAACGTTTACTTTAAAGTCCTCAGTTTTTCCTCGTTCTGCCAATGCCAAAGGCACCGCTTTTGCGTCTCCGGACAAAGTAAATCCACTCAGACCTAGAGACATTCCATCCTCGATCCAAGAAGCTGCTTCTTCTGCTGTAACAATTTTATCTTTTAGTGCTTCACAACGAAGTACTTTATTTAATTCGTTTGCCACGGTATCATCCACCTTACCTTTCATTTTGTATATAATTCTATCATTTATATAAATAAAATCAACATAATATTATGAGAACTATACTAAATTTCCCATTTGTTAAATAAAAACACTTAAAATTGTGAAAATAATAGAACGTATTCAGAAGGCGGTATAAAGAGTTTTCCCTCACTCAGAAAGTAAAACTAGAGATTCGTGAAAGGAGAATAGGGAATTCCCTGATAGAAACAAGTATGGAAACACGTATACTTATTTTATACAAAGATATTTTACAAGAGTTGATAGAAAAGTCCTACGATACGTTGTAATCAATAGGGAATTCCCTTATGTGGAATTCAGACTACTTAGTCTATTCGGGGGTAAGAGAATAAGTAGATCTGATTCATTTACTGCTACATTCTGAAAAGGAGTGGAAATGTTCGATGAAAAAGAGATTCGGATTGAATTATTTTAAACCTGTCGAGAGTTATTCTGGAAGTTGGTCAGTACTAGAAGAGAAAAGTCGTGATTGGGAAAACATGTACCGTCAACGCTGGTCCCATGACAAAGTTGTCCGTACGACGCATGGCGTAAACTGTACGGGTTCGTGCAGTTGGAAAGTCTTCGTCAAGAATGGCATCATCACATGGGAAAATCAGCAAATCGACTATCCATCCTGTGGCCCTGATCTGCCTGAATTTGAACCGCGTGGTTGTCCACGGGGCGCCTCGTTTTCTTGGTATGAATACAGTCCATTGCGCGTGAAGTATCCTTATATACGCGGAAAACTGTGGCGCATGTGGAACGAAGCGTTGGCAGAAACGAAAGATCCTGTTAAAGCATGGACAGCAATCGTTGAAGATCCCGAGAAATCCAATGAATACAAAAGAGCCCGCGGCAAAGGTGGTCACGTCCGGATTCATTGGCGAGATGCGACGATGCTCATTGCGGCACAACTCATCTATACGGTACAAAAATACGGTCCGGATCGTGTGGCAGGATTCACACCGATCCCTGCGATGTCAATGGTCAGTTATGCATCGGGCGCGCGTTTCATTTCATTGCTTGGTGGCGAAATGCTCAGTTTCTACGACTGGTACGCAGATCTTCCACCATCCTCTCCGCAAATTTGGGGTGAGCAGACGGACGTTCCTGAATCGAGTGACTGGTTCAACGCAGGCTATATCATCATGTGGGGCTCGAATGTACCGCTTACCCGGACGCCGGATGCGCACTTCATGACGGAAGTCCGCTATAAAGGAACCAAAGTCGTTTCCGTCGCGCCGGACTATGCGGAAAGTGTTACGCATGCGGATGACTGGATCGCAGCGAACCCAGGGACGGACGCGGCAGTTGCGCAAGCGATGACACACGTCATTTTGGATGAATTCTATCAAAAACGTAAAGAACCAACATTTATAAACTATGCCAAACAATACACCGATATGCCGTTCTTGATTTTACTTGATCCGCATGAAGATTCGTATAAAGCAGGGCGTTTCTTGCGGGCAAGTGATCTTGGACAGGAGACGGCGCACGCTGATTGGAAACCGGTTTTATTTGATGAAGCGACAGATGAAATCATTGTTCCAAACGGCACGATGGGACAACGCTGGGAAGAAGGCGTCAAGTGGAATTTACAATTGGAACATGCAGATGGCACACGCATTGAGCCCGCATTATCTATCGAAAAACAAGCACAGCAATGGCAAGAAATGCATTTCCCATACTTCGATAACCGAGGAAATGGCACATTCAAGCGTCCCATTCCCGTGATGAAAGTACAGTTTGCGAACGGCACTGAGCGTTTGGTTACGACAACGTACGATATTATGTTGAGTCAGTATGGCGTAAATCGAATCGGCAGTGAGCTAGAAGCGACAGGTTATGACGATGTGACTTCTATCTATACACCCGCTTGGCAAGAAGCGATTACGAACGTTAAACCAGAACTTGTTACACAAATCGCCATGGAGTTTGCACAAAATGCTATCGACACAGGTGGACGTTCGATGATTATTATGGGAGCGGGCATCAATCACTGGTTCAACAGTGACACGATCTATCGTGCGATTCTCAACCTCGTCACGTTGACCGCTTCACAAGGAGTGAACGGTGGGGGTTGGGCGCATTACGTAGGACAAGAGAAATGTCGTCCAATCGAAGGCTGGAGCACGATTGCCTTCGCAAAAGATTGGCAAGGCCCACCACGTCTGCAAAATGCCACATCATTTTTCTATTTTGCGACCGATCAATGGAAATACGAAGAAGCGGGTACGGATACACTTCAGTCGCCACTTGGCGGAGAAGCGAGATACCAGCATCCGGCAGACTATAACGTACTTGCGGCGCGTCTCGGCTGGTTGCCATCGTATCCTCAGTTCAATAAAAATAGTTTATTGCTCGTGGAAGAAGCGGCGAAGCTAGGTAAGACGGATGCGAAAGAAGTCGTTGCGCATGTCGTCGATCAACTGAAGTCTGGTGAACTACAATTCGCAGCAGAAGATCCAGATGCACCGGAAAACTTCCCGCGTTCATTATTCGTCTGGCGTTCGAATTTGATCTCAAGTTCTGCAAAAGGGCAGGAATACTTCATGAGACACTTACTCGGTGCATCAGACGGCTTGCTTGCTACGCCGAATGAGGATATGAAACCGAAAGAAATGGTGTGGCGCGACGATGTGGAAGGAAAGCTCGATCTATTAGTAGCACTCGATTTCCGCATGACCGCGACACCGCTATATGCAGATATTGTTCTACCAGCCGCCACTTGGTATGAGAAAGTGGATCTGTCTTCAACGGACATGCATCCATTCGTCCATCCATTCAATCCGGCAGTTAATCCATTATGGGAATCTAAATCGGACTGGGATATTTATCGTGAAATCGCGAAAACGTTCTCTACACTTGCGCAAACGCATTTGCCAGGCGTCTATAAAGATGTAGTCACGTCTCCGTTAGCACATGACTCGGTTCAGGAAATTGCTCAGCCGATGGGCGAAGTACATGACTGGAGTAAAGGGGAAATTGAAGCCATTCCGGGCAAAACGATGCCGGGGATGACGATTGTCGAGCGTGATTTTACGAAGATTTACGATAAATATATTACGCTCGGCCCGTTATTATCGACGGGGAAAACGGGCGCACACGGTGTCAGTTTCTCGGTAGCGGATGAATATGAACTGATGAAAGGCATCAACGGTATATATGAAGACGATACCGTGAAAGACGGCTTGCCTAAATTGTACACAGCGAAACACGCAGCAGAAGCAATGTTGACACTATCTTCTGCAACGAACGGCCGCGTATCGCAAAAAGCATTTGAAGCTGCGGAGCATGATACGGGCATGGAACTGAAAGATATTTCAGCAGACCGCGCAGCAGAGCGATTCACATTCGCAGGAATTACCGCGCAACCACGTGAAGTCATTCCAACACCGGTCTTCAGTGGGTCGAATAAATTAGGTCGACGCTACTCGCCATTTACGACGAATATTGAACGTCTCGTGCCATTCCGAACATTGACCGGTAGACAACATTTCTACATCGATCACGAATTATTCCTTGGATTCGGCGAAGCATTGCCAGTCTATAAACCGACGCTTCCACCATTCGTCTTTGCGGACCGTGATGCAGAAATTAAAGGCGGACAAGATGCACTCGTTCTTCGTTACTTAACACCGCATGGTAAGTGGAATATCCACTCGACATACCAAGACAACCAGCACATGTTGACGTTGTTCCGTGGCGGTCCGACGGTGTGGTTATCGAATCTCGATGCAGAAGAGCACGGGATCGACGACAATGCTTGGCTCGAAGTATATAACCGAAACGGTGTCGTCAATGCACGGGCCGTTGTCAGTCACAGAATGCCTAAAGGTACGATGTTTATGTACCACGCACAGGATAAGCATATTCAAATGCCAGGTTCGGAAATCACCGAGCAACGCGGAGGAAGCCATAATGCACCGACGCGCATTCACATGAAGCCGACTCAAATGGTAGGCGGCTATGCACAGCTCAGTTATGGATTCAACTACTACGGACCGATCGGTAACCAACGTGATGTCTACGTCGCTGTCCGTAAGATGAAGGAGGTCAACTGGCTTGAAAATTAAAGCGCAAGTTGCAATGGTCATGAACTTAGACAAGTGTATTGGGTGTCATACATGTAGTGTGACGTGTAAAACGACATGGACGAACCGCGAAGGCGCCGAGTATATGTGGTTCAATAACGTAGAAACGAAACCGGGCATCGGCTACCCAAAACGCTGGGAAGATCAGGAGCTTTATAAGGGTGGCTGGCAGTTGCGAAAAGGCAAGCTAGAATTGAAATCGGGTTCCAAGCTGTCGAAAATCGCACTCGGTAAAATCTTCTATAACCCGGATATGCCTGAAATGAAAGATTATTATGAGCCATGGACGTACGACTATGAAAAACTGACGTCCGCACCGGATCGAAAACATACGCCGGTTGCACGTGCAAAGTCCGTCATTACAGGCGAATACATGGATCCCGAGTGGGGCCCGAACTGGGAAGATCAGTTAGCTGGCGCACATATTACAGGACCCACTGACCCGAATATCGAAAAAATCGAAGAAGAAATCAAGTTCAACTTTGAACAAGCGTTCATGATGTACTTGCCACGACTATGTGAACACTGCTTGAACCCGAGCTGTGTAGCTTCTTGTCCGTCAGGTGCAATGTACAAGCGTGACGAAGATGGGATCGTCCTCGTCGACCAAGAAGCGTGTCGCGGATGGCGGTACTGTATGACGGGTTGTCCGTACAAGAAAGTATACTTCAACTGGAAAACGAATAAAGCGGAGAAATGTACGTTCTGTTTCCCACGCGTGGAATCTGGTTTGCCAACAGTTTGTTCTGAGACATGTACAGGCCGAATCCGCTATCTAGGTGTCTTGCTTTATGACGCAGACCGCGTACAGGAAGCCGCATCTACACCGGATCCGAAAGACTTGTACCAAGCACAATGTGATTTGTTCCTAGACCCACATGATCCGGAAATCATCCAGCAAGCAATTAAAGACGGCATCTCCGAAGACTGGATCGAAGCAGCACAAAACTCACCGGTTTATAAGTTAGCGATCGAGTACAAGTTGGCTTTCCCGTTGCATCCGGAATACCGGACATTGCCCATGGTATGGTACGTTCCGCCGCTTAGCCCGATCATGAACTACTTTGAAGGTAAAGATTCCATCAAAAATCCGGACATGATTTTCCCGGCAATCGAAGAAATGCGAATTCCGCTTCAGTATTTGGCCAATATGCTGACGGCTGGAGATGTGGATATCGTCAAAGGAGGCTTACAGCGTATGGCTATGATGCGTTCCTATATGCGTGCGGTATCTTCAGGCAAGGACTTTGACGAAACCAAACTGGAGCGTGTCGGCTTGACTGCGAAACAGACAAAGCAAATGTATCGCTTGCTTGCCATTGCCAAATACGAAGATCGTTTCGTGATTCCAACATCGCATAAAGAAAGTCAAATGAACGTCTACCGCTCACAAGGTTCAGCAGGTTACGACGGTATGGGAACTTACGGTGAACAAGCACCGGCTCAAAATCCGTATTCCTCATTTTCTGTAATGGGCTCGGATGGAGGTTGTGATGGTTGCGGACCTGTAACACCGGGAGCGGCTCCAGTGAAAACGGGCAAGGAAATCTATGAAGAAAACTTCTACGGGGGGATCTGGCGTGATTAATCTCGATCTCTTATATGACAAGAAGCATATCTTCGGCTTTTTCTCCCATCAACTGAACTATCCGGAAAAGCTGACGTTCCATCCAGACATGTGGAATGAGTACGTAACGGAAAACGCTGCGGGTTATGACGACCTGCAGCTGTACTGGGAAACGATGCAAACGTACAGTTTGGATGAAATACAGGAGTTGTACACGTACACATTCGATTTCCAAAAAGACGCCACGCTGTTTATGACGTACGTAAAATTTGCAGACTCGAAAGAACGTGGTCAGACGTTGGCGCAGTTAAAAGTGTTATACGAAATGTTCGGGCTCGAAATGCCCGATGAAGAACTATCCGACTTACTTCCGTTAATGTGTGAATTTATTTATGCCGCTGAATGGAAGGGAGATCCGCGAGCGCAACAGAGCTTTTCCATGTTGCTCGCAGTCATCGAGGACGGTTCCTACTTTTTAATGAAAGCACTTGAAAAGTATGAAAGTCCATGGCTTCATTTAATCCGTGCGCTGCGTGAAACATGTAAATCATGTATTCAACGGGAGGTTTCCGCTAATGACTAGTCAATTTCTATGGGTCATTTTTCCTTACATCTGTATCGCAGTATTTATTGTAGGACATATTTTTCGTTATAAGAATGACCAATTCGGCTGGACCGCGAAGTCGAGTGAGTTTATTGAAAAGAAGCAATTAATGATCGGTAGCTTGCTGTTCCACATCGGAATCTTCCCCGTCATTTTAGGCCATGTGGCGGGACTTGGAATTCCGAAAGAGTGGACGCGGGCAATGGGTGTCAGCGACCATATGTACCATATCGGTGCCGTGTGGGGTGGCGGATTCTTTGGTGTGATGACATTAGCAGGAATGATTATTCTGACATCACGTCGTTTCACAAAGAGTAATGTTCGCAAGTTGTCCTCGAAATCAGATTTAATCGTCAATACCTTGTTGTTGTTTATCGTTTTCATCGGTGTTTACAGCTCATTAATTACAAACACAACGACGCCAGGATTCGATTACCGTGATACGATTTCGGTTTGGTTCAGATCATTGCTCATATTCCAGCCGGAAGCTGCATATATGGCATCTGTTCCCATTGCGTTCAAGCTGCATGTTTTAACTGGATTTCTAATTTTCGCCATGTGGCCATTCACACGACTCGTCCACGTCTGGAGTGTGCCATTGAATTATGTAGGGAGAAGTTATATTCTATATAGAAAACATCAGCCGACCAAACAATCACCCCGGTAAGCGAATGATGAATAATAGGAGATAAAGTCTATGACGGGACAGATAAATAGTGATTTCCAACTGGCGATCGACGAATTGAAAGAAACGCTTCATGCGGATTTCATCGGCTTGGCATTAGTGGATTTGAAGAAATTTCATTACGAATTAAAGTGGCGATATGTAACGGGGAATATCAGTTTACGCTATCGTAGAATTGTCCTTCAATCAGGCAAAGGCGTGGCGGGAACCGTCTTCAAGACAGGAAAGCCGATGAAGATCGAAAACGTTGCCTCAAGTGTTATGGATGAAGATCTCTACAACTATCCGATTGTCGTATTCGAAAAGCTGAAAAGTTTTGGCGCGATTCCTCTATTCCGTGATGACCATGTGCAAGGTGTGCTTTTGATTGGCTATCGTGAAGTGGACCGGTTAACGGCTGACAAGTTTGAGCAATTCAAGCATGCGGTAGGGCCTCAATTCGGACCGTTTCACATGAAGGAGCGATTGAAAGATGACTTTATTGAACAATGACCAGCTAACGACTATGCTGCATAAACTATACGATCGGACAACAGAAGCGATGTTCTTTTTCGGCGCGAATGGCGAAGTGCTCTCAATGAATGAAGCGGCGAAACAAATAATGGAACCTTCTCTTTATGAAAAGATGTTGCAGGGCGAGGCGGATGCCATTTGTCTGACATGCCGTGGCTTTACGAGTGAAGATGAACAGATGACGTGTGTTTCGTGTTTTATGGAGAAGCCACAACAAACCGTATCTTCATTCCAATTATATTTGGAGACAAAAGATCTGGGCTTGCAACCATACAGCGCAACCTATCAAGTATTAGATGAAGAGCAACACGTATCCATGTTGATGTTGCGTAATTTAACGAGACAAACTCAGACGTCCGAAGTGCTCCATCAAAAATTGCGCATGCAACAAGTGATTTTGGCGCAAGAAAATGAACGCAAACGAATTTCACGTGAGCTGCATGACAGTGTAGCGCAGGAAATGCTCAGTTCGCTCGTCGATTTACGCGTCTTGAAATATATGGGCATGAACGACAAGGCACTTGAGAAGTTGCGTCAAACAGAAGGTTCACTGATGCGCTTACTCGATGAGATCCGTCATCTATCTGTCGAATTGCGACCGGCTGTACTCGATGATTTTGGATTAGAAGCCGCTTTCCGAACACACATCAAGAATCTCGAGAAGAATTATGGATTGTATGTACATTATGAATCCGATTTGAAAGAACAACGTTATGAAGGTGCGATTGAAACGGTTGCGTATCGTATCGGCCAGGAAGCGATTCTCAACTCCATGAAATATGCCCAAGTAGAAGACGTCTTTTTAACGTTGAATGAAGTGGATGGACAGCTGCAAATAAAAGTATCTGATGAAGGTGTCGGCTTTGACGTCAATGACTTTACACCGCAAGGCACGGGACTCGGTCTATATGGGATGAAAGAACGGGTGGAACTGGTAGGTGGTAGTTTGACGATCATTTCTAGTCGACAAACAGGTACGACAGTCCAAGCGAATATTCCACTGAAGAAGGAGAGAGCAACGAGTGAAAATCATAATAGCTGATGATCATGCAGTCGTCCGCACAGGATTTATGCATATATTGAATTTCCAAGATGATATGGAAGTCGTAGCAACAGCGGCAGATGGGTTGGAAGCATATGAACTAGTTGCGAAGCACAGACCGGATATTATTTTACTGGATCTCAGCATGCCTCCTGGCCAAAGTGGCTTAATTGCGACAGGCAAAATTCACGAAGATTTCAAAGAAACGAAGATCGTCATTTTAACGATGTACGATGACGAGGAGTATATGTTCCACGTACTGAAAAACGGTGCATCAGGCTATATTTTGAAAAATGCGCCCGACGAAGAGTTACTACATGCCATTCGTCAAGTGTACGATGGCGGAACGTATGTCCATCCGTCCATGGCGACTTCGCTCGTCAGGGAGTTTGTCAAGAAAGGGTCGAAAGAGACAGACGAAGATGATCCGTTCAAGATTTTATCTAAACGGGAAATCGAAATTCTACCGCTTGTTGCAAAAGGTTATGGCAATAAGGAAATAGCAGAAATGCTGTATATTTCCGTCAAGACTGTAGAAGCGCATAAAGCGAAAATGATGGACAAGCTGCAATTGAAGAGCCGCCCGGAACTCGTCGAATATGCGCTGCGCAAGAAGTTTTTAAGTTTCTAATCGGGAGGTGAAAGATGATGAGCAATACAGGATTTATGCATACGCTACCTGCATTACGTGTGCTTGAAAATGAACATCGTTTCTTACTGACTTTGATGGAGCAGTGGCATGCGATTGTATTGGATTTTGAGAATGATAGATTCACACGTGATGAAGGTCTCGAAGCACTCAAGAAAATGCGCAGGCTTCTCGTCGAATTCATCGATCCGCTGAAAAACCATACAGAAAAAGAAGAAGCATACCTGTTTCCGATGCTAGCAAAATATGTGGGCAATGATCAAGGACCGGTTCAAGCCGTGCAAGAAGAACACGATGAGATCGATGCGTTTATCGGACATTTCCTTCATCACACAAGAGGAGATCTATCGAAATTTACTCTCGCTATGATGCAAGACGTCGTAAAAGACGCGGGCGAAGCGTTTGAAGTCATCATGATTCACTTTGTAAAAGAAGAAAACGTCATCTTTCCGATGGTTCAATCGGTCTTACTTGCCAAAGAGCAAGATGAATTATTTGAACAATTGTATACGTCAATTCTACCAGAGTAACACATACTATCAGTCTAAAAGAAAGAGTGTTGGATCGTTTTTCAACTAATTTCAGATGGGATGGATTCCTATGATACAAAAGATTCAGTTACCTCTGCAGACAGCAAATCTAGTCGTCGGTTTCATGGTGTGGGTTCTGATCTCTTCTTTGTTACCGTTTATTAGCGAAGATATCAGCATTCCACCAGAGCGTGTAGCTATCATCACGGCAATCCCCGTAGTACTCGGTTCGATTTTGCGGATTCCACTCGGCTACTACGCCAATGTCTATGGCGCACGCATGATGTTTTTTATCAGTTTCATTGTACTATTATTTCCTGTCTACTACATAAGTGAAACGTCAACAGTGACAGGGCTTTTGATCGGCGGTACGTTACTTGGGATAGGGGGCGCGATTTTCTCTGTTGGGGTTACGTCGCTACCAAAGTATTATCCTAAGGAAAAGCACGGACTCGTCAATGGTATTTACGGGATGGGGAACATCGGGACAGCGATCACGACGTTTTCAGCACCCGTCCTTGCGATGAAGTTTGGCTGGTCAATGACTGTCAAAATGTATTTAATTTTATTGCTTGTATTCATCGCAATGAACTTCTTCTTCGGTGACCGTAAAGAAGTAAAAGTGAAGGCGCCGATTGTGGAGCAAATTAAAGGTGTCTATAAGAATGAAAAACTTTGGTTCTTCTCATTGTTCTATTTCATCACATTCGGTTCATTCGTTGCGTTTACTGTGTTTTTGCCAAGTTTCCTCGTCAATTACTTTGAACTCGATAAGGTCGACGCGGGTCTTCGTACAGCCGGCTTCATCGTCGTTGCGACGTTATTGCGTCCTGTCGGAGGTTGGTTAGGCGATAAGTTCCAGCCGTTATTCTTGTTGATGGGCTGTTTCGCAGGTTTGACGATTTCATCCATCGTTCTGGCATTTTCACCCGATATCGGACTGTACACAGTCGGCAGTATTATGATTGCAGCAGCTGCGGGTCTCGGAAATGGTGTCATCTTTAAACTCGTACCGATGTATTTCAGTAAGCAAGCAGGTACTGTGAATGGGATTGTATCCATGATGGGTGGTCTTGGTGGATTTTTCCCTCCATTATTACTCGCGACGATTTTCTCTATGACGGGTTCCTATTCAATCGGTTTCATGGCGTTTTCACAAGTATCGTTAGTCAGTCTTGTATTGGCTTTCTGGCTTTACTATATGGATCGTACGAGCTTGTCTAAAGAAGTATTTGATTCGACTGGGCAAGGTATTCTCGTGACCAATTCGAAAGGAGCCATCGTTTCGGTCAATCCGGCGTTTACGAAGCTAACAGGTTATAGTGAAGAGGAAGTACTTGGTAAGAGCCCGAATATTTTAAGTTCGGGCAGGCATGACCGGGAATACTATCACGAAATGTGGCGCACAATTGATGAACAAGGCGTCTGGCAAGGTGAAATTTGGAATAAGAAAAAGAGTGGCGAAGAGTACTTGGAGTTCCTTTCCATCAGTTCGGTAAAAGATGGAACAGGCGACGTCGTTCGCTACGTCGGTTCATTCAGTGATATTAGTCCAGAAGTCAACGCAGGCAATCGGTCATAACCGATTGCCTCGCTTGTTGTGTAATGAAAGGAAGTAGATCCAGTGGAGAATCGCTATTCAAGGCAAACATTATTTCAGCCTATTGGCACGTCGGGACAACAGCAGCTAGCTGACGCACATGCAGTGATTATAGGCTGTGGCGCGCTCGGTTCTTCGATTTCCGAGACGCTCGTACGCGCAGGAATCGGTAAAATAACGCTTGCAGACCGAGATTATGTTGAAGCATCCAATTTGCAGAGACAACAATTATTTGTCGAAGCAGATGCAAAAAATAGTGTGCCGAAAGTCGTGGCGGCAGCGCATCGCTTACATGCTATCCGTGAAGATGTGGAAATTATGACGGTGCTCGATCATATCGACGGACCGTTGCTCGAAGAAATTGCGGTCGGTGCGGATATCTTACTCGACGCAACGGATAATTTCGAGACACGTTTGCTGATCAATGATGTCGCGTGGAAACTGAATATCCCCTGGGTCTACGGCGCGGTCGTCAGCAGTTCAGGCAGCGTATTTCCTTTCATTCCAAGCAAGACACCGTGTTTCCGCTGTTTGCTTCCGGTCATGCCAGCGGTCAATGAAACGTGTGATACAGTAGGGGTAATTGCGCCTGCTGTCCAGATTTCGGCTGCACATCAAAGTGCGGAAGCGATGAAATGGCTGACGGGAAATGAAAAGGCTATGCGCACGAAACTTCTTCATTTTGATGTGTGGAATAATACATCGGTTGAGGCAGGAATCAGTCGGATGAAGAATCCGCAATGCGGAACATGCGGCGAACATCCGACGTACCCTGCGTTGCATCAAGCCGCGGGCACGCAATACGCGGTGCTATGCGGACGTGATACGGTGCAAATCATACCCGATGCAGGACGTAAGTTGACGGTGGCGGACGGTGTGAAAGTCGCCCGACAACTAGGGGCGGATTACCGGGAGACACCGTTTTTCGTGGAGTTTCAAGCGGAAGGCTATCGCTGTATTTTATTCGGGAATGGCAGACTGTTAATTCATGGATTGAAAGATATGCGAGAAGGACGAAAAATCTATCATTCATTATTCGGCTAGGAGGAATAGCAAATGGAAGAAGCTCATTTACCACAGAAAGCTCGTGATCAATCAATTGCAGTCGCGGTGCTGACAATCAGTGACACGCGGACCCAAGCGGATGACAAGAGTGGCAAGGTGATTTGCGACAAGTTGATCGAAGCTGGACATACAGTGAAAGCGTATGAAATTTGCCAAGATGAAGCAAAGCATATTGTAGAGCGGTTATCCGCTTGGTCGTCCGATTCGTCGATTCAAGCCATGATTTTCACGGGTGGCACGGGGATTGGAGCACGGGATATTACAGTGGAAACCGTGTCACCTTATTTCACAAAACGGCTAGACGGATTTGGCGAACTGTTTCGCTTTTTGAGTTATACCGAAGATGTGGGATCAAAAGCATTGCTCAGTCGCGCAACCGCTGGCGGAATCGGATTACAGGCGGTATTTTTATTGCCGGGCTCTTCCAAGGCTGTGACGCTTGCGATGGATAAGTTGATCTTGCCGGAGTTACCGCATATTGTGCATGAACTTGGGAAACATTTGGCATAATTGATGTGGGATGGTGTGGGGATAGAGCGGATAGGGTGGGCGAATGATTGGATGCGTGGGTGGATAGAGCGGGTAGCGCGGAAGTATGATCGGATACGTGGGTTGATAGAGCGGTTAGCGTGGAAGAATGAGCGGCTACGCGTGCTCATAGAGCGGATAGCGCGGAAGAATGAGCGGCTACGCGTGTTGATAGAGCGGATAGCGCGGAAGTATGAGCGGCTACGCGGCCTGATAGAGCGGGTAGCGTGGAAGAATGAGCGGCTACGCGTGCTCATAGAGCGGATAGCGCAGAAGTATGATCGCATACGCGTGCTGATAGAGCGCTCACGCGATATCATTGAGCGCAACAACCACCACCACAACAACCACCCCACCATCCAACCAAAAAAACGCGCGATGTTTAGTCTGCGCGTTGATAATCTCCATTTTTCCCGCCCGATTTATGCTGTAGCATCGTCGGTCCGATGACCATCTCCTTGCCAGCCGCTTTACACATATCGTAAATCGTCAATGCGGCGGCAGAAGCGGCAGTCAAGGCTTCCATTTCGACACCGGTCACGCCTTTCGTTTTGACTTCGGCTTGGATTAGCACATGATAATGGGAAGATTCTTCATCAATATCCCAATCAAATCGGACATCGACACCCGTTAAAGGAAGTGGATGGCACATGGGAATGATGGTGGACGTGTTTTTCGCGGCCATGATGGCGGCGACTTGCGCGACTGCGAAGACGTCTCCTTTTTTATTTGTGCCATGAGTGATTTGTTCGTGGATGGATTTGTTGACACTAATGGACGATGTGGCAATCGCGGTACGTAGTGATGTTTCTTTGTCGGACACGTCGACCATTTTGGCACGGCCTTGTTCATTGAAGTGTGTAAGTTCGGACATGATGATCATCCTTTCGTTTCATTTCATTGTACTAGTTAGTATAACAAAAGAAAGTAGGAGATGTACGTGGTAGAAATTCGAAAACCGATACAAGTGGCAGAAGCTGTAGAACGTGTGATGAAACATGTACATAAGCTTAGTACAGAAGTTCTTCCGTTAGAAGATACATATGGTCGTGTGCTAGCAGAGCCTATCGTCGCAAAACATGACGTGCCGCCTTTTGATCGTTCGCCGTATGACGGGTTTGCAATTCGTGCGGAAGATTCGGTGGGTGCTTCAGGTGATGCAAGAAAAGCGTTTCGTGTGATTGGAGAAATTGGTGCAGGGCATGTAGCGGATCGTCCGATTGAGCCAGGTGAATCGTTTCGCATCATGACAGGTGCATTGATTCCAGAACATGCGGATGCGGTCGTGATGCTGGAGCAAACGGTGGAGAATGATAATGGATTTACGTTACGTAAGCCGTTTGAAGCGGGCGAAAACATTTCGCGTCAAGGCGAAGATGCGAAGCGAGGGGAGACATTGATCGAAGCAGGAACGATCATTCATCCAGGAACCATTGCGTTGCTAGCGACATTTGGCTATGCGCAAGTGCGTGTCGCGAAACGGCCAATTGCAGGGGTATTGTCGACTGGGACGGAATTATTGGACGTCGCTGAAGAACTCGAGCCGGGGAAGATCCGCAATTCAAATGGACCGATGATTCGTGCACAGTTGGCGCGAATGGGAATTGACTATACATCGTATGGCATGATGGAAGACGACTTGGATGCATGCACTGAAATCGTTGAGAAGGCACTGCAGGAAACAGACTTGCTTATTACAACAGGCGGCGTGTCGGTCGGAGATTACGATTATTTGCCGGTAATCTACGAACGACTCGGTGCGGAAGTATTGTTCAATAAAGTGGCGATGCGTCCAGGTAGTGTGACGACGGTGGCAGTGTTAGGGGATAAATTATTATTCGGTCTCTCAGGAAATCCTTCTGCTTGCTTCACGGGATTTGAATTATTCGCACGCCCTGCCATTTACTCGATGATGGGCTGTACAGCGCCTTATATGCCGCGTATTCAAGCGGTTCTTGGGGAAGATTTCAAGAAAGCGAATCCATTCACTCGTTTCGTTCGCGCTAGCTGGTCGATGACAACTGAAGGAATCATAGCGACGCCTGCAGGTTTCAATAAATCCAGTGCAGTGTCATCTATCGCGCGGGGGAACTGCATGATCGTCTTGCCAAGCGGAACCCGCGGCTTTGAAAAAGGTATGCTGGTGGACGTATTGTTACTAGGAACGGAACAAGGTGTGGAGCGTTGGGAACTGTGAAGACACTACATGTCGTTGGCTTCAAGAACAGTGGAAAAACGACGCTTGTTTCGCACTGGATTACCGTGCTGAAACAGCTTGGTTACGAAGTGGCGGTGCTCAAACATCATGGGCATGGGGGCGCGCCCGCACTGCCGCCAGCGCATACGGATACGGTGCAATTCTTACAATGTGGAGCAGTCTCAACTCTTGTGGCGGGCGGCGATATGATACAATTGATACAGAATAAAGAACGTTCATTTGAACAGTTAAAGACATTGGCCGCGTCTAATGAGCCGGATGTTTTATTGATAGAAGGCTATAAAAAAGAAGCCGGTGAGAAAGTGGTGCTCATCCGAAATGAAGAACAACGGCAAGAGCTGGAGTCGTTATCTGGAATCATTCAGACGGTGGAAACAGCCGAATTGTTCGATGACATTACACGACTCGATGATTGGCTGCAAGAATGGGTGGAGGCGAGAGAATGAAACGATATGAAATCATAGATACGCCGATTGATGTGCAGAAATACAGCGATCTCGTTTTGCATCCAGCAGCGGGCGCCGTGACAGTGTTCACGGGACATGTTCGTGAATGGACGCATGGCGTACGGACATTGTATCTCGCGTATGAAGCGTATGTCCCGATGGCGGAAAAGAAACTTGCTGAAATCGGTGCGGAGATGGAAGCGAAGTGGCCGGGAGTTCAAGTCGCTATGGCACATCGGATTGGTGAGCTGAAAATATCAGACATTGCTGTAGTCATCGCGGTATCGTCACCTCACAGAAAAGAAGCGTATGAGGCAAATGAATATGCTATTGAGCGCATTAAAGAAGTCGTACCGATTTGGAAGAAAGAAATCTGGGAAGACGGCGAAGAATGGATCGGTGCACAGAAGAAATATCCAGAGAAAGGGAGCGAATCACAATGATTACAGTTCATTACTTTGCAAGGCTGCGTGAGTTGACGGGTAAAGGGGAAGAGTCTTTGGATCGTGCGCCTTTGACGGTCGAAGAATTGCTGAACTGGGCAGAAGACACGTATCCGGGTTTCGGTAAAGAGACAATTCATGTAGCGGTGAATGAAGAATATGCCTTAAAGGATGATGTCATTCAGGCGGGGGATGTCTGTGCGTTTATTCCACCAGTGAGTGGCGGATGAAGACGGTCGGTGTGTTGCTAGCGGGCGGTCAATCGCGACGTTTTGGATCGCCAAAAGCTTTTGCGACGCATGAAGGTCACGCGTTCTATCGTTATTCGTTAGATGCATTGCGTCCAATTTGCGATGAAATCGTCATTGTCACGCGTCCTGAAAGCAAAGAGTTGTTTCCGGATACTGTTCGGGTGACGACAGATCTGGAGTCGTTTTCCGGAATGGGTCCTCTTGCAGGGATTTTATCTGCAATGGAGTTGTTGGAAGCAGACCGATACGTAGTATTGCCTTGTGATATGCCGTTTATTGAAGCGGGTGTCATGAAAAGATTGCTTGAATTGCATCAGGGGGATATTTCGTCTGTCACGGTAGAAGGCAAGCGACATCCACTTGTTTCGGTCTGGAATGCTAACGTCAAACCGACGATAAAACAAGCGTTACACAATGGCAATCGTCGAGTCATGCATGTGCAAGCGCAACATGAAAGTCAGTGGATTGAAGGCGCTGTATTAACCCATACACCTGAAATAACTTTTAAAAATGTCAACACGCCATGTGAACTAGAAAGGGGATGAAGAAGATGAATGCCATTGTAGATCAGCTCGGTCGTCCGATTCGGGATTTGCGGATTTCTGTTACGGATCGTTGTAATTTCCGCTGTACGTACTGTATGCCGAAAGAAGTTTTTGGCGATGACTTTTTATTTCTAGCTAAAAATGAATTGCTATCGTTTGAGGAGTTGGAGCGCTTGGCACGGATTTTTGCTCAGTTAGGTGTGAAGAAACTACGCTTGACGGGCGGTGAACCGCTGATGCGCCGAAACTTACCCGAGTTGATACGAAAGCTTCACGACATCGAAGGGATCGAAGACATCGGACTTACAACGAATGCAGTGTTGCTCGGTCAATACGCGCAAGCGCTTTACGACGCTGGATTGCGCCGTCTAAATATCAGTTTAGATGCACTCGATCCAGAATTATTCGGACAGATCAACGGCCGTGGCATTTCACCTGAACTTGTTCTCAAAAATATCCAAAAGGCACAAGACATAGGCTTCACCATCAAAGTAAATATGGTCGTACAAAAAGGTATCAATGAAAGCGAGATCCTCCCAATGGCAGCGTATTTCAAAGAACGTGGCATCACGTTACGCTATATCGAGTTCATGGATGTCGGCAATGACAACGGCTGGAGTTTTAAAAAAGTCGTCACGAAGAAAGAAATCTACGACATGCTGGCAGCTGAATTCGATATGGAGCCTGCGGAAGAAGACTATTACGGTGAAGTAGCCAAACGCTATCGCTATACAGGGACGGATGCGCAAGTGGGCTTCATTACATCTGTTTCGGAGTCGTTTTGTTCAACGTGTACACGTTCTCGTCTATCATCCGAAGGGAAACTCTACACGTGTCTCTTCGCGTCAGAAGGCTTTGACCTGCGGGAATTAATTCGTTCGGATCAAACCGACGAAGAAGTATACGAAGTGATCGCCAACGTCTGGAGAGGCCGAAAAGACCGCTATTCCGATGAACGTACGGAGCAGACCGTGAAGAACCGTAAGAAAATTAATATGAACTATATCGGTGGCTAAAGGAGTGCTGTCCATGAAACCAACAGTATATATTTGTCGAGAGATGCCGGAAGAAATGATCGCCCCAGTACGTGAATACTATGAAGTACGGATGTGGGAATCAACGAGTGAAGCGGTTCCCCGTGATGTGTTGTTAAAAGAAGTGGCTGACGCTAACGCGCTATGGACCGTCATTTCCGATCAAATCGATGAAGAAGTACTCAACGCAGCCCCTTCATTACAACTAATCGTTAATATGGCAGTGGGCTATAATCACATCGATGTTAAAGCGGCGGCGGCACGGAATATTACCGTAACGAATACACCGGATGTGCTGACAGAAACGACTGCAGATTTGGCGTTTGCTTTATTGATGGCGACGGCCCGTGATTTGATCGGTGCAGAGAATATGTTGCGCGAAGGGCGCTGGACGTCATGGGAGCCACTTGGTTTCACGGGAACGGATGTATATGGAGCTACACTGGGGATCGTCGGCATGGGCCGGATCGGTGAAGCGGTGATGAAACGTGCAAAAGGGTTCGATATGGACGTGCTATATCACAACCGTAACCGCAAGTCCGAAATGGAAGATATGTATAGCTGTCGTTATGCCGGATTGCCTGATTTACTAGCGTCGTCTGATTTCGTGCTAATTTTGGTGCCGTTCAGTGAAGAGACGAAAGGTATGATTGGCGAAAAACAGTTGTCCCAGATGAAAGAGACGGGTATTCTGATCAATGTCGCACGTGGCGGTATCGTGGATGAAGACGCACTGTTTGATGCGCTACGCACGAAAAAGATTCATGCGGCAGGGCTAGACGTGTTTGAGACTGAGCCTGTTCCGCTAGATCATCCGTTGCTGACATTGCCGAATGTGACAGTGCTTCCGCATATTGGCAGTGCTACAGTGAAGACGCGCAAGGCGATGATGAAGTTGAACGTGGACGCGTTACTTGCATTTGCGCAAGGGGAAGAGCCCAATCATCAAGTTCGTGGTTAGTTGGTATGCGCTAAGATCAACTAGTTTATTTTACTGTATAGTGTGACATGCAAAGATTTACTCACATACCTCCTCTACAATGAAAAAAGAGACTAGCCACGTCGTACTCGCTGACTTGGCTAGTCTCTTTTGTGTTGTCACTGGGATTTATTGATGAACAACCAAATCGCTGCGGACAGTTCGATTGCCTGCAACTGTAATTCGGAACCTTCAAACGCTTGACGGAACGAACGTACAACGGATTCCAGTAAATAGAATCGGGGGTGTTCAGCGGATAGCTCATCCAATAAAAACTGGCTGTATAATGTCTGTTGACTTTCTTCCTTCGGTAAATTGTCAATGAACTTTTGCAAATTCTCGATTAGCACTTCGCGTGGCATCGGATAAAACTCTGCGGCTGTTAAAATATCTTCCAGCAAGTTTTGCGACAGGAAATGTGCGTCTCGTTTGACGATATCCGGTACGAGGACTTCCATTCGTTGCATGACGAACTCCACTAGTTTCATCGTATCAATTCGCTCGGTAGTTGAACTTTTCCAGATGTTGAGCGCATGTTGGATGAATCCGAAAAGCAGCGATGCACAATCATAGGCGTAGGGTTTTACTTCTTCGCCGTAGACGTCGACCAGTCGTTTCGCAATCCATGCGAGTTCTCGGAAGTGCATCTGCTTGACGAATTGCCGTAGCTCGTCATCAGGCGAATGAACGATCGTTTCAAACAGTGGAAGTAAGTTTTGTTCCCGGTTCATCGTCAAACGAATTTCAATTTGTTCAGAGAGCAAGGCAGGGTCTGCTAGATCTTTGCCAATCGCTAGCTCATTTCTTCGTAAGTAACTTATACAATAAGCGTCTCGCAAAATCGCCATGAGACATTCATTTTTAGAAGAGAAGTAATTATAGAACGTTCCCTTTGAAATTTGCGCTGCATCCAAAATATCCTGAATAGATGTCGCGTGAAAGCCTTTGTCGATGAATAATTGTTTTGCGATAAGCAGTACGTGCTTTTTGCGGTCATTCATAGATAATCACCTGTGTGTTTTATTTTTTATACTCCGTGTATACTTTATATACTATTCTTAAAACATTGTTACATCAAGCTTTTGAGATTTTTGAAATCTATTAGTTGTAATAAATATACTGACGGTATAAAATATAAATCTGACATAACTTTCACATGCTATAGGAGGATAAAATGGTAGAATCAATAGAAATTAAAAAAATGCATGAGAAACCGCCCTATGGCATCATAGCCATATTATTCATAGGGGCGTTTGTTGCGATCTTGAACAATACTTTACTGAATATTGCATTGCCGGTCATTATGGAAGAGTTTTCTATTACTCCATCGGCTGTTCAGTGGCTGACGACAGGTTATATGCTGGTCAACGGGATTATGATTCCGGCAAGTGCGTTTTTCATTCAGAAGTTTACAAATAGAAGAATCTTCATTATCGCGATGGTGCTCTTCTCTCTAGGGACGTTTATCGCAATCATCGCACCGACATTCTCTTTACTAGTAGTTGCACGTATGATCCAAGCTACCGGTTCCGCACTGATGATGCCGCTGTTGATGAATGTAATGTTGACGGCTTTCCCAATTGAAAAACGGGGAGCGGCATTAGGTATGTTCGGTCTTGTGATGTTCACGGCACCTGCAATTGGGCCGACATTGTCTGGCTGGGTAGTCGAGCATTATTCGTGGCGGACATTGTTTGAGATTGTGCTGCCGATTTCATTGCTAACATTGGCCCTCGCCATCTTCAAACTCAAGAATATTACACCGAATCGTGATGTACGCATCAATTTCTCCTCGTTAGTATTGTCGACTATCGGTTTTGGTGGTTTGCTGTACGGTTTCAGTTCTGCGGGTGAAAAGGGTTGGAGTTCTCCGATCGTCTATGGCACAATCGCGATTGGTACGATTTCGCTCGTGCTATTCATTCTAAAACAATTACGCATGAAAGAGCCGATGCTCGATTTTCGGATTTACAAATACCCGATGTTTGCCCTTGCTTCCGTCGTATCGATGGTATTGTCTGTTGCGATGTTTTCCGGAATGATTTTGACACCGCTATATGTGCAAAACGTTCGCGGGATTTCACCGTTAGATGCTGGATTGCTGATGTTGCCGGGTGCGGTATTGATGGGTATCATGTCGCCCATCACAGGTCGTTTATTCGATAAATACGGGCCGCGTGTCCTAGTTTACACAGGACTTAGTATTTCGGTATTCTCGACGTATTTATTGAGCCAATTGCAGATGGATACAGGTTATTATTATTTGATGGGTGTCTATACGCTTCGGATGTTTGGTTTATCGATGGTCATGATGCCGGTTATGACAAACGGAATGAACTCGTTGCCGATGATCTCCAATCCACATGGTACGGCAATGAATAACACATTGCAGCAAGTATCGGGCGCGATTGGTTCGGCGTTGTTATTGACGCTTATGACAAAACGATTGGATGTATCAGCGGCTGTCCAAGCGAAGGATTTGGCCGCCTCTGGAGTCGATGTATCCACTATGAAAGCGGAGATTGAACGTATGGCGATGCTAGATGGCGTCAATCACGCATTCATCATTTCTACTATGATTACACTCGTCGCATTGATTTTATCGTTATTCATTAAACGGGTCATGCCACCGACAACTGGTGAAGTGAAAAAACAGTCTGAATAGTAAAACAAGGGGTTTCGTATGCTGCTATGCATGCGGAGCTTCTTTTTAGTATGGTATAGTAAAAAGAAAAGGTTGTGTTCGATGTGATAGGGAATAAAGAAAAATGCCCATGCGGAAGCGGGGAAATCGTGGAGAACTGCTGTGGCAAAACAGAAATGCCGGGCACAAATGCAGTCCAAGAAGAATTGAAGAAAGTATTAAACAGCTATTATGAAACGTCCTTGTCTCCTGCTGAGATTCAATCATTAGAAGGATTATTGAAAGAGTGGGCTGGACGTCTCGGTGAGTGGATGGAAGAAGAGGAACTCGTGACGAATGTCAGCGATTACTATTTCTTCGTCGTGCGGAAAGATCTTTGGAGACGCCATCTTGTAAAAGCGCTAAACCGTACACAAAATAGAGCGGTACGGGCCATTTTAAAGAGTTGGCAAAATGTTTTCATTACATTCGCAGAAGTGACGAAGGCGGATAAAGACGTCTACCATATGAAAGAGATTCTTGGTGAAGGCGAGTATTTATTGGCAAGAGAAGCGGGTGAGCCCGAAGATGTTCGCGCTGTCGTTGCAATTGTCTTGGAAGAGATGCGCAATGAAGAGCGCTGGGTCATGCCGATTTCTGCCATTGCAGTGAATGATCATATGAGTGATGAACTATTGACGCGTGTTCAGGAACTAGCTGAAACGAGCGAGGAAAAGAATAGTTTCAATTTCTTCAAGAAGCACCTTGTCGATATTTATGAAGTGGTTTGCAAGTTAGACGTTCAGACGTTATCTGACGTAGTGGAGCAGAATTTCACACCATTGCAACGTGAAGTAGTGGAAATATTAGATGCTGCACTCGAGAAGGAAGAGCTACATCCGGGCGCGTATGAAATGTTACTATCCTTGCTGGCGTATTACTTTACCGACCAGAATCCGAAGTTCCGTAAGCCGGAAGTACTCGCTGCGGCGGCGTTCCAATTGGCAGTCGATACGAGTATGATGACGAATACGTATACACAAGCAGAAGTAGGTAAACTGTTCGGGGTTTCGGTCTCTTCGTTCCGAAAGCATACTGATATTCTACTAGAGAAGATTGAAGACCTCGAAAAGATGATGGCGGAAAGGCAGACCGATGCTGTGTATCATATCGGTACCAACCCCCTTCCATCTGAGCAAATGAATTGGCAAGTGCATATGTTAACGCAAAAGCATAATTTTGATTCGTTTGAAGAAGCACAAGCGTACATTCAAGAAGCGATCCAGCAGCCGTTCGAGCCGGAAAATCAACAACAAGAAGCACAGATGCTTTGCTATATGGCGTACAATGCCGAAACGATCGAGCAGCGACATGACTTCGCAGTAGGTGCATATGGCGCTGATCCGACGAATGTCGATGCGTTGTTACTTCAGACGGAGTTGACAGATTCGAAGGACGAGCAGGAGAAGTTCTTCAAACAAGCGATATTCTCCGGTGAAAAACAATTTGACAATCGTGCGGAAGATGCGTGGAAGTTCGCACCGAATCGTCCGTATTTACGCAGCTTGATGCAGTACGGTGTGTGGTTCTATGAGCAAGACCGTTTTGTTGAAGCGAGCGACATGTTATTGCGTCTTTTATCGCTTGACCTCTTTGACCATCAAGGTGCACGATACTTGGCGATTTCTTCGTTGATCCATCAAGGAGAAATTGATCAAGCGGCACAGGTGCTGGAGGCGAGTGCAGAAGTTTCTAAAGATGATGCAGCGTATTGGTATTTGTCATGGTTGGTCGAGATGGAACGCGCGCAAGGTACGTCTTCAGAGCGCGCTTTAGAGTTATTCGCTAAGGCGGAGCAGTTAAATCCACATGTCAGTAAGTTGATGGAGATGGCAGTGGAGAAAATGAGTTATCCGAAGAGTGTTGCTCTTACGCCGGGTAGTCATGAAGAAGCGCACTATATTTGGTATTTATTGTAATGCATGCGAACCGTCATGGCGAGTTGGAATTTCCGACTTGCTGTGGCGGTTTTTTGTATGGGCAGGGATGAGTCGGAAAGCAACGTTGATCTGCGTTTTAGGCGGATACTTCCCACACCAACTCTCTACAGTACGGATTTCGTTCATGCTGGAGTATCAAAGCGCATGCACACATCCATCAAAATTCGCTGTCTTCCGCTTACATTCAATGAATGTCGTTTTCTTTAGGGGGAAATGCTCATACTTTCTTCTAAGCGCTCATACTTCCACGACATCCGCTCATAAATCGCTATAGGCGCTCTATCAATCCCCTAGAGCGCTCTATCCATCCATTTAACCGCTCTATGAAATGACACAAGCGCTCTATACCCGTTATCTATTGTTGACCATCAAGTGAATTTATCCCGAATATGTCTAGCTTTAAAGGAATAGGATGATATATTGTCGAACAATTCTAATAGAGACAACTGACGAAAATTATATCGAGCAGAGAGGAGTAGTTTTGATGAAGCTAACTAATTATATCGACGGCATGTGGCAGGAGGAAGCTGCTAGTTATACAGCTGTACTCAACCCGGCGAACGGGGATGAATTGGCACAAGTACCTTTGTCAACGGATGAAGAGGTTCGGCGGGCGGTTGCTGCGGCGAAGGAAGCACAGAAGAAATGGGCTTTGGTGCCGGCACCGAAACGTGCGGATTATCTCTATGAAATTGGCCGTATTATGAAAGGCAAAAAAGAACATCTAGCGCAAGTACTGACGAAGGAAATGGGTAAAGTCATAGAAGAGGCACGTGGTGAAGTGCAAGAAGGGATTGACATGGCGTTCTACATGGCTGGAGAAGGTCGCCGATTGTTCGGTGAAACGGTTCCGTCTGAGTTGCAGGATAAGTTTGCGATGAGTGTTCGAGCACCGATTGGCGTTGTGGGTCTGATCACTCCATGGAACTTTCCGATTGCCATTGCTACGTGGAAATCGTTCCCGGCAATTGTCGCCGGAAATACATTCATTTGGAAACCGGCGACGGAAACGCCGTTGATGGCATATGAAATGGCGTTGATCTTTGAAGAAGCCGGCTTGCCGCGTGGTGTGGCGAATATCGTCTTTGGTTCAGGTGCAGATGTAGGCACTGCGCTGATCGAACATCCGGACGTACGGGTTATTTCATTTACCGGCTCGACGGAAACAGGACGTCACGTTGCGGAATTAGGCGGTCGCCATTTGAAGAAAGTATCTCTAGAAATGGGCGGCAAAAATGCGGTCATCGTGCTGGAAGATGCAGATATTGAACTAGCGGTAGAAGGAATTTTGTGGAGCGCATTTGGAACGGCAGGACAGCGCTGTACAGCTTGTAGTCGAGTCATCGTTCATGAAGATGTGAAAGAAGAATTGCAGAAACGTCTGATGGAGAGCATGAAAGACTTAACGATGGGCGGCGGTCTGGATGAAACGGTGAAAGTCGGTCCAGTGATCAATGAAAAGGCACTGGAGAAAATCCAGCGCTATATCGAAATCGGTAAAAGTGAAGGTGCAAATCTAGTGGCAGGTGGAAATGTGCTGAATGAAGGGAAATTCGCGAATGGATATTATGTTGAGCCCACATTGTTTGCGGATGTCGCATGGGATAGCCGACTCGCGCAAGAAGAAATTTTTGGCCCAGTCGTTTCATTGATCACGGTCAGTAGTCTGGATGAAGCGATTGAAGTGAATAACAGCGTCGCGTATGGCTTGTCCAGTTCGATTTTCTCGCAAGATGTCAATAAAGTATTCCGCGCACAACGCGATCTGGATACAGGTATCGTCTATATCAACGCAGGCACGACAGGTGCGGAAATTCATTTGCCGTTTGGTGGAACGAAAGGGACAGGGAACGGTCATCGTGACTCCGGGGTCGCGGCACTCGATGTCTTTACGGAATGGAAGAGCATTTACATCGATTACAGCGGCAAGTTGCAACGCGCGCAAATCGATACGGAATGAACTCACAGGAAGAAGGGATGAGCAGATGAAAATTGTTGTATTAGGTGCGGGATTAATGGGAAAAGAAGTCGTGCGTGATTTAGTAAAGCAAGACGAAGTGAAGAAAGTGTATCTCGCGGACCGTGCGATTCGGCAAGCGGAAGATTTCGCCGAAGAATTAATGAATGAAAAGCTCGACATTTTATTGCTAGATGCGACGAATGAAGAGCAACTTAGCGACGTAATGGGATTGGGCGATATCGTTGTTAATGCACTGTTTTATACATTCAATGAAGCCGTCGCTCGTTGTGCAGTAGAACGAGGCGTACACGTTGTGGATCTAGGTGGACATATCGGCGGTGCAACGGAAAAAGTGCTTGCGCTACATGAACAAGCTATCGCAAAAGGTGTAACGCTAATTCCGGACCTCGGGGTGGCACCGGGTATGATTAATATTCTGGCAGGTTACGGCGCATCATTGCTGGATGAAACTCAGTCGATCAAACTTTACGTAGGTGGAGTTCCGGTCAAACCTGAGCCGCCACTGAATTATCATGTCGTCTTTTCATTGGAAGGGTTATTTGATCATTACACTGACACATCACGCGTTATGCGAAATGGCAAAGTGAAGGAATTGCCTTCATTGTCGGAAATTGAAATGTTAGAATTCAACGGCTATGGCGAAATGGAAGCTTTCCATACATCAGGTGGTACGTCGACGTTGCTTGAGTCATTCCCTACTATTGAAACGCTAGAATACAAGACGATCCGTTACCCGGGTCATGCCGACAAAGTTCAAGTATTAGTGGATCTTGGCTTACTGTCTAGGGAATCCACGATTCGTGTAGATGGTAGACCATTACGTGTGCGCGACGTCATGCTCGCTCATTTGACACCACAATTACGCCTTGGAGATAAATCGGATGCTGTATTACTCCGCGTCATAGTTAGCGGGACGAAAGACAAGCAGCCGCATACGGTGACGTTCAATATGATTACCGAAAAAGATCAGAACACTAACGAAACGGCCATGGCACTTGCGACGGCCAACACCATTTCCGTTGTAGCGCAAATGATTGGCAATGGTGTCATTACGAAAAGAGGCGCTTATCCACCAGAAAAAATCGTGCCTGGCGAACTGTATATACAAGAAATGAAGAAACGCGGAGTTGTTATTGACGTACAACAGGCCTGATACAGTATATACTGGTAGGAAAGCGTGGATTTAGATCTCAATAGACCATCTCCTCGTATTTCTAAGGAGTGAAGTGAACATGCAACAAACATTGAATTCATCGCAGATGGGATTACAGCATCTCGCAACGAATCGACGGACGGTAAATAGGTTATTCGAATTCGTACTAGTCGATTTCGGATTTCTCGACCATATTCCGTTTCCAATTATGCGTAAAGCACTCAAGAAAAACATCTTGCGTGCAGTCTACTTGACGGACGGCATCAACGTGTACGGCTATGCCATCTATCAGGAAATCCCCAAATACGGAGGCATTCACGTACTCTATTTGGCAATAGCGCCCGAATTTCGTTCGTATGGGTTAGGTAGCGTGATGCTTCGCCGTCTGGACGCGTTATCGCCAGCAGGAATACTACTGGAAGTGGAAGATCCGGACTTTTCCCGAAATGAAGAAGAATTATCTATTCGGACACGACGTATTGCATTTTATGAACGCAATGGACTGACACTTGATCAAACAGTGAAGCTGACAAATTTCAAGCATCCATTATTATTGATGACCACTTCAGAATTGCCCGCTTTGAACGAGCGCCAGTTTAGAAAGTTTTATCGACAGTTGTATAACCGCGTATATGGCCTACCAGTCGGGCAGATTGCAGTGAACGCACGCATCAAAAAAGCCTAGTTTCATTGTAAAGGAGGACACGAAGATGGACTTTACATTTACAGATGAACAGAACATGTTGCGACAGACAGCAAGACAGTTTGTGGATGCGGAAATTATGCCGCATATTGCGAAATGGGATACACAAGGTAGTTTTGACAAAGGAATTTGGAAACGGCTCGCGGATCTTGGATTCATGGGCGTCTGCGTACCCGAAAAATATGGCGGCAGTGGGATGGATTATAATGCTTTGGCCATTTTATGCGAAGAACTCGAACGTGGCGACACGGCTTTTCGCACTGCAGTTTCCGTACACATCGGTTTGAATTGCATGACGCTGATGCAGTGGGGAACGGAAGAGCAGAAGCAAAAGTATTTAGTGCCACAAGCAAGAGGTGAGAAAATCGGTGCGTTCGGATTGACGGAACCTGGCGCTGGCTCGGATGTTTCTGCACTGCAAACGACGGCGGTTCGTGACGGGGATACGTATGTATTGAACGGTCAGAAAACGTGGATTTCACTTTGTGATGCGGCAGACAATTTCCTCGTTTTCGCCTACACGGATAAATCGAAAAAACATCACGGCATCAGCGCATTTATTGTTGAGCGGACCATGCCTGGATTTTCATCGAAGGCAATTAAAGGGAAGTACGGCATTCGTGCAGGTAACACGGGTGAGCTGTTTTTTGAAGACGTGCGCATACCCGCTGCCAACTTACTTGGTGAAGAAGGCGAAGGATTCAAAATTGCGATGGCGGCGCTTGATAACGGTCGTTTCACCGTGGCGGCTGGTGCAGTGGGCTTATTGTACGCCTGCCTTGAATCGAGCGTAGAGTACGCAACAACGCGTGAAACATTTGGAAAGAAAATAGGAGAACACCAGCTTGTGCAACAGATGCTTGCGAAGATGGAAGCCGGTTATCAGATGAGTCGTCTTCTTGTTTATCGTGCGGGTGAGTTGAAGAATAGCGGTGTTCGGAATACGCGTGAGACGTCGCTCGCGAAGTGGCAAGCTTGTGATTTTGCTAACCAAGCAGCAGACGACGCAGTGCAGATCCATGGAGCGTACGGCTATTCGGATGAGTATCCAGTTGCACGGTATTTACGCAACTCCAAGGCGCCCGTCATTTACGAAGGCACACGTGAAATCCATACCATCATGCAAGCGGAGTATGTGCTTGGGGAGCGTAGTGATAAGAAGTTGAATCGTATGTTGCCTAAATGGCCGTTTGAGGAATGAAAATGATGCGGTGAGCCAGTATGTGTGGCTTACCGCATCATTTTTTTGTGGAATTTATAGTTGTAATGCAATAGCACGATGAATATATACTAGTATGCGATGACGCTTCGACGTTCATCCCCAATTAAGAACCGACGAAATCTCCGCCATCCACATGTATCGTCTGCCCTGTCATATAACTTGAGTCCTGTGAAGCCAAGAAGACATAAGCGGGTGCGTTCTCAGCAGGCTGTCCACGGCGTTTCATCGGGGTATCTGCTCCATGTTCAGCCACTGTTTTCGCATCGAATGTAGCAGGGATCAATGGTGTCCAGATTGGTCCGGGTGCTACTGCATTCACTCGAATCCCTTTCTCCGATAGATTTAACGCCAATGAACGAGTAAAGCTTGTGATGGCTCCTTTTGTCGCGGAGTAATCAAGCAGTCCAGGCGATCCGTTATAGGCTGTAATCGAAGAAGTGTTGACTATGCAGTCGCCTTTTTTCATATGAGTAATGGCTGCTTTTGACATATAGAACAAGCCAAAAAAGTTCGTTTCAAACGTTTCCTTCAACTGCTCTTCCGTAATGTCTTCGATGGACTGTTGAGGGAATTGTTTTCCGGCATTATTGACCAGTATATTAAGATCACCAAAGTCGTCAATAACTTGGTTGATCAGCTGTTTACAGTTTTCATCGCTACTAATATCGGTTTGATATTTCTTCGATTTGCCACCATATTTCTCAATTAATTCAATTGTTTTATCCGCATCTTCATCTTCCTGATCTGCCAAATAGGCGATGGCTACGTTCGCTCCTTCTTTCGCATAGGCAACGGCGACGGCACGACCAATTCCGCTGTCGCCACCTGTGATCAATGCCGTTTTGCCTTTAAGTTTCTCTGCACCCTTGAAGTTAGGATCATCATAAATTGGAGCGGGATGCATCTCTTCCTCGACGCCAGGCTGCGTAGATTGTGTTTGTCCTGTTATATTGTCGTCGATTTTCTCGTATCGATCTTGACTCATGTGACATCCTCCTCGGTATATAGTTATCAAAAGTATTCCCTGATTGCCGGCGAACAAACATCCAGATATTCGATAGAAAATTAATCCAAGCTGTCTTTTTGCGTGTTATAATAAAGTCATTACGTACTATATAACAGCTAAGGAGCGTGTCTTCATGAACTTTCAACCTTCCAAAAAAATGTCCATCTTCTCACCGGCGATCTTTGGTGATTTAAAAGCAGCCGCTGAGTTAAAAAAAGCGACAGGTGCGCAAGTCGTCGATTTAAGTCTTGGTAGCCCCGACCTTCCGCCTGACGAGCGTGTGCGTCAAGCGTTGTCTGAGCAAAGCGCATTAGCATCATCTTACGGCTACACTCTCGGAGGGACGAAGCGGTTCCATGAAGCTGTCGCGAATTATTACAAGCGGCGGACAGGTGTCATCATTAACCCTCATACAGAAATATTGCAGACGATGGGTTCGCAGGAAGGTCTCGTTCATTTACCTTTCGCGTTCTGTGACGAAGGAGATTATATCCTCACGACGAATCCTGCCTACGTTGCCTATGACGCAGGAATTAAACTAGCGGGTGCCGTACCGTACTACATGCCATTGCTTGCGGAGAACGGCTTCTTGCCTAATCTCAAAGAAGTTCCAGAAGACGTGCTGAAAAAGACTAAACTACTTATCTTGAACTTACCAGGAAATCCGGTACCGGCCATGCCGAACGAAGCCTTTTTTGAAGAAGTCGTAGCGTTTGCGAAGAAATACGAAATCATCGTACTTCATGACGCAGCATACTCGGAATATTATTTCACGGGCGACCGTCCGGCAAGTTTCCTCACGACACCTGGCGCAATGGAAGTCGGTATGGAAATCAACTCGCTATCCAAAAGCTTCAGCTTGGCAGGTGCACGAATCGCTTACTTCGTTGGGAATGCAGACATGATCAAAGTGTTGCGCGAACTAAAATCCAATCTCGACTATGGAACATTCGGACCGATCCAAGAAGCAGCCATTGTCGCACTTGATAATGGAGAAGAAATCACAGATCGCCTACGCGCAGAGTTCTCTAAACGTCATCACGCGTTAATGGACGGACTCGCATCATTGGGCTGGGAAACCACGCCGTCTGAAGGCGGTATGTTCGTCTGGGCAAAATATCCGTATGACCTAGACGATATAGAATTTGTTTTCGAAGTCATCAAACAAGCTGGCGTCGTCATGGTACCGGGCAGCATCTTTGGCACTGCCGGGGTAGGTTACGTCCGCCTTGCACTCGTGCAAAAAGTGGAATTGATTGAACAAGCGATTGAACAACTTAGAGAATTATCGATTGTGAGTGTATAAATACTAGCGAGGGAGAGCGAGGTTTTCCGCTCTTCCTTTTTAGAATGAAAAAATGAGTCGGAACTAATTTGGTAATAGACGTTTACTATCGTAAACTACCTATAGAAATGAAGTGGAGAGAGGAGGGATATGATGGACGAACAAGAAAAAGGCCGGATCCACAGAAAGAAAAACAACATTCAACCCCGTAGGAAAAAGCAGAGCATTGTGATCTGGAGCGTTGTCGCCATGGCCACTGTAATGTTTTTGCTACTCGTGCTACCGTTATTGCAAGAGTCGAATACTGAAAATGAAGAGATTGTACCGGCTGTAGGTCTTTATGAAGATATAGAAAAAGTGCAACTAAAAGTGTTACAAGAGAAAGCGTTAGAAGATGGAAAAATCGAATACTTAATTGAAATAAATAATGATACCAACAGGGTGATCCACCAGCCTACATTAACCTTCAGCTTCGAGGTGAAACTAGAGAAAGGTAGGGGAGAGAACCCCTTCAAGTACTCGACTGATCTTGGACTGGAAATCGAACCGGGACAAAAAATGAAAATACCGCTTAAAGTCGATGTCAGTCTACTCAACCAGGAGAAGATCGATCCTGATCACATTATGCTTGAGTTGAAAGGATATCTGGACGAACTGGAGCTTGAAAATCTATTTCACATAGGACGATCCATTAGCAACGTAGAAGGCGACAGACAATGGAAGAAGCTATGACCAAGCTAAAATGACTCTATAAAAGGAGTTTTTTAGCTTTTTTCAATAGAATGTAACGGAATCAAAAATTTTCAGTCTACTCTAATACAAAGAAATTAAGAGGAGATGAAAACTATGAATACAAGCAGGTGGCTCATTGTATTGGGGGCAGCAGGAACGATCGGAATCCTTGTACTGATCAGTTTCCTACTTTGGCCGAAAGTGGGTATTACATCCACGAAGTCTGTGCTTGCAGGTCAATCGCTGAATGTCTATTTCACGGAACCAGTGAAAAAGAACTTGGATGCTTCGGAGTTTCATATTACGAAAAGCAATAAGAGAACTCCGGCCAAGCTTTCGTATGGAAATGGAAAGACGTCGTTACAAGTAGGGGAGCTACAACCAGGAGACTATACATTGCATATCCCAACGAATAGTTTTGGAGTATGGAAACGCGCAGCGGACAAAGCACTTTCATTCACCGTCCTCGAATCTGTACAGCCCGTCACTTCCATTAAGGAAATAAAGAACTTCTTTGAACGAGTGGAACCTCAAGGACGCAGTGAAATCATGGAAGAGTCTTCGTCGGAAGATAAAGCTTCTGGTGGCGGTGTGGATCATTCACAAACCAATCAGCAAGTGGCGGGAGTAGATGAAGCAGATACTGTCAAAACGGATGGTGATTTCCTCTACGATGTCCTAAATGGCGAAGGACTTATGATCACCGATATCCGTAATCCAAACGAGATGGTCCGTGCCAGCGAGGTAGCTTTTTCGGATGAGTTTTATGCAAACCAACTGTATATAGATCAAGATAAAGTCGTATTAATTGGTGGTCGAAATCTAGATACGCCGACATCCAATCTGGATTCGAAAATCACGGAAGACCGGATGATGCCGACACAACAACTGTCCGTCATTCGTGTCTATGACGTCACAGACCGTACGAATCCGAAACTTATTCGTGAAACAGGTGCAGAAGGATACGTCATCGGAACACGTAAAATCGGCCAATTCGTCTATATGATCACGAATAATCAACCATTCCTTTGGTACGATCACCCAAAGCCGTTAGAAGATCAGCTAATACCAAAAGTCTATGATTCCACAGCCAATCAAAAAGTACAGTCGCTCGCACTTGATAAAATCTCGATTTTGCCAGGCGCGATGGAACCCTCCTACTCGGTCATCACGACACTCGATATTGAGTCGGGAGAAAAAGGAGGAGTGGATACGAAAGCTTATCTTGGCAGTGGTGAACAACTGTACATGTCCGCAGATCATCTGTATCTGACGTCTACTAACTACCAAAACAATCAGCAAAGCACTAGTGAAGTATTCAAATTCAGCCTCGACAAAACGGACGTCTATTTCCTGCAAACCGCTCAACTAAAAGGGACGATCTTAAATCAGTTTTCGATGGATGAACACAATGG
The DNA here is from genome assembly GCF_002101375.1 of Sporosarcina ureae. Classification (GTDB taxonomy): domain Bacteria; phylum Bacillota; class Bacilli; order Bacillales_A; family Planococcaceae; genus Sporosarcina; species Sporosarcina ureae_B. Next base: position 2,319,424 of record NZ_CP015207.1, read on the forward strand.
CTATTTCCGTGCAGTCACCACAGAAGGCAATCTCTGGGATGAACGCAATAAAGCGAAGAATCATTTATTCATCCTCGACGAAAATATGAAACAAGTCGGTTCGGTCGAAAATCTAGCGGTCAATGAACGCATTTATTCCGCACGATTCCTCGGAGATAAAGCATATATGGTAACGTTCCGTGAAACGGACCCGCTATTCGTCATGGATGTTGCGGACCCGCATCACCCGAAAGTGCTTGGCGAACTGAAGATCCCGGGCTTTAGCAATTACTTGCATCCGCTTGACGAAGGCCATTTAATCGGCTTTGGCTATGAAACAATCGCGAAGAAAAATCCACAAGGCGGCGCGCCGCTCATCCAAACAGGCGGCATGAAAATCTCTTTATTCGACGTAACAGATTTTGCGAATCCAAAAGAAACCGCATCTGAAGTTATCGGTGGGCAAGGCACCTATTCATCTGTCCAGCACGATCATCACGCGTTGTTCATTCATCCAACCCGCAACTTGTTCGGCTTTCCGATTTCGGTGTATGAGCAATCCAAGCGTGAAAACATCCTAGATCTACAAAGCTCCGGCGCAATGATATATGAAATCACTACTGAACGCGGTATTGTTAAGACAGCTGATCTAACCAAGCACATGACAAATGACTACATGGACTGGGAGAAAGAAATTCAACGTCTGTTGTATAGCGGCAATTTCCTCTACACGATTTCGGCAAATGAAGTAAATAGCTACACATTAGACCATTTCACACCTCTGGATACGTTAGAAAGGGCTAGCTACACAACCAATAGTGTGCCACCTCTCGAATCGATAGAAAAATAAGGCTGGCGCGCTCTATGTTGTTTGGTTTCCGCTCAAAGAAGTTGGTCGAGCGCTCTATGATGTTCGGTTTCCGCTCAAACAACCCAGCCGAGCGCTCTATGATGTTTGGTTTCCGCTCAAAGACCTCGGTCGAGCGCTCTATGATATACGGTTTCCGCTCAAACAATCCAGCCAAGCGCTCTATGATATTCGATTTCCGCTCAAACAACCCAGTCAAGCGCTCTACCACATTCAAAATCCGCCCCAATCACCCCACCACCCAATCAAAAAAGGTTGTCTTTTCACCTCCCGTACAGTAAGCTGTAATCAAACGCGCTCAGACTTACCACAACTGAACAAGATAGACAAAAATGGAGCCCTTTCTTTATGAAAGGAGCTCCATCTAATTTGGTGGCGATAGTTTATTTAATTTCGATTCGCTCAGCAGGCATCGGCATTCCGATGAAATGACCTTGCATCGCATCGATGCCCATTTCTTTCAGCAACGCAAATTGCTGTTCATTGCTGACACCTTCTGCAATCGTATATAAGTTTATTTTTTTCGAAAGTTGAATCAATCCTTCAATCAATTTCTGTGTCTTCGGATTACTCAACAACGTATCGATAAAGACGCGGTCAATTTTGACACTGGTAATTGGCAAATGCTGCAAGTATCGCAACGATGCGTATCCAGAGCCGAAATCATCGAGAGTGAACTGTAAACCGAGGTTTTGCAGTTCGGACATTTGCGCCAGTACAGATTGTTCTTCTTCCGCTTTAAGCGCGAATTTTTCTGTGAACTCCAATTGTACTTTGTTTGCGGGGCATCCTGTTTCATTTAAGATGGAGATTAATCGGTCTTTCCATTGTGGGTTTAACGATTCACGAATGGATGAGTTGATGGAAATATTCATATCATTACCTGCCCGATGCCATTTCGTTACGAACGTCATCGCTTCTTCTGCCACATACGCACCGATTTCTTCAATCAGACCGTTTTCTTCAGCAATCGGAATCAATTCGTCGGGACTGATGATGCCAAGATCTTCATCTTCCCAACGGACGAGCGCTTCGTAGCAAGTGATTTTCTCGCTCGCTACATCAAATTGCGGCAGATAGGCTACATGCAATGAATTGCGATCCAGTGCTGTCAGCATCTTGCGGTCGATTTCCAAACGGCGGTTTAGAATTTTATGAGACTCAGCTGATAAAGAAGCAATCCGTCCGCCACCTTGACTGATGACATCGGCTGCAGCAGTCATCGCGACTTTATATAGTTGCGTGTATGTTCTTTGATCTTCAGGGAAACGTACAATCCCGCCGCTAATCGAAAGAGTTTGCGCATTGTGACTAAGATAGATAGGTTGTTGTTTTAAGAATTCATAGAAACCTTGAATATACCAATCGCCGAAAGCTGTCAGCACGACAAAGCTATTCGTATCGATACGCGCAATGGGACTATCCTGGAAGTAGCGCTTTAATCGGTTGGTGAACTCTTGGATTAGCTGCGTCTCAGATTCTTGAGATTGCAGCTCTTTCATAGTGTAGTAATGATCGATTGTCAAATAAACGAATGAAAAATGCGTTGCTTTTGCGATAGAGTCATTGACTACTTGTTCCAGCTTATGGCGACTCATCAGTCCAGTTTCTATATCAATGAATGCAATTTCTCCTAAGCGTTCCTGCAAGCGTACATCTTCTGTAATATCAAGTTCCAGAAAGAACACAGATTGCAGTTCTCCGGCATTGGATAGGGTAGGGACAGCAAGTGTATTCACAAAGAACGGCTCACCTATGCGCGTCATTTTTTCTATTTTACCTGCCCATGTTTTTCCGGACAGCAAACAATCCCAAATGGAGTTCGCTATTTCCTGACTTTGAGATTGATCCGAAAACATTTGCCAAAACGATTTACCTAAAATACGTTTGGGAGTCCAACCACTAACAGCTAGGTAATTTTGATTGGCATAGGTGATTAGACCTTCGCCGTCAGTATGTGTAACTAATTGGTATTTATTTAGACTATCGACTAGTTCTTGGTGTTCGCTAGTCTCTGGTAACGGAATTGTATGCATAGAGGTACTCCTTTCCAATTCTACTATATGACTATTATAAATGAAGTTTCAGTGTTGTCTACAGCTGGCATGAGAATTTTATACTATGTTGGTGAAAAACAACAATCTAGTTAGGGGTGATGGGATCATGTTGCGATTAAAAGGTATTATAATGATTATTGTAGGTTCGATGTTATGGGGCGCTACTGGACCGATGATGGAGTGGATTTTGGACTATAGCGAAATGTCAGTTTCTATGATGTTAATCCTACGTTTGACAATTGCGGGTGCTGTAGTGCTAGCGTTATTAAAAGCAAAAGGCATACAAATTGGCCGTCCTATGAGACAGAAGTTGTGGTTGCGTAAAATGGTAATGTTTGGTGTTATCGGAATGCTTGGCGTCCAGTACGGATTCGTCCAAACGATTGCACATAGTGACGCAGTAGTCGCAACATTATTCCAGTTCGTTGCACCGGTCTATATCATCATACTGCTTTCGATCTTTCAGAAATCATTCCCGCCAGGTAGTCAAGTAATCGGTATGATCGTTGCCTTATTCGGTTTGATCTTGCTCTTGACAAACGGTTCATTCTCCAGCATTTCTTTAGATACGTCTGCGATTGTGTGGGGAGTAATTGTGGGATTTGCCTTCACTTTTTACACGTTATATCCCGTAGTTCTTATGTCGGAGTGGGGTGTATTACTCGTCGTCGGCTGGGGGATGTTCATTGGTGGCGTGACGTTATTCATCATCAACTTACCGATGTTCTTCATGAATCTTGGTGCATTGCTCAACGGTCCGGCGATGGGTATGTTATTACTTGTCATCATTATGGGAACGCTTGCATTCATCATGTTCTTGCAAAGTATGACGTATATTTCACCTGTTGAAACAAGCGTCCTTTCCAGTTTCGAACCGCTCACAGCGATGATTGTCTCTGTGTTCTGGCTCGGTCAGTCGATGGGTGTCTGGCAAATAAGTGGCGCGGCCATTATGCTGGTAGGGGTTATTTGGTTATCCATCGGAGGGAATCGCAAGAAGGAAAACGCTCCGTTCCCGGAATCAATACAAGAGTACGACCACAGCGAAGTATAGATTTGCGCCTGTACACGCCATATTCCTATATGACATAATGAGGTAAAGACGGCACGTAAAGGGTGAATCAGATGAAGACGGTTTTCCGCTATGCACTACCTTATAAATGGCCAATGTTCATTGCCATTTTACTCATGTTACTTGAACTATCGGTCGAATTAATGCAGCCTCTGCTGATCGGTAGAATTATAGATGAAGGAATTATGAAAGAAGACTTGAACACGGTTTTGATTTGGGGGAGCGTCATGATGGGACTCGCCTTTGTGGCGCTCTTTTCGGGCGTCGTCAATTCCTATTTCGCTGCACATGCTGCACAAAGTTTCGGCTATGATCTTAGACAAGCGTTGTTTCAGCGTGTCCAAACGTTTTCACTCGCGGCATTTTTGCGCTTTCCGACGTCGAGTCTCATTACACGTTTGACAAGTGACGTGACGCTTGCACAAAACGCGCTCTTCATGGGATTACGAATTATGGCACGTGCGCCGTTGATGGTGCTTGGAAGTTTGATAATGGCATTCGTCGTCAGTCCTAAACTTGCGGTATTCCTACTGATCGGTGCCCCTTTCTTAGCTGCATTCCTTATCGTCATGGCGCGCAAAGGAGTCCGTTTATTTGGACTAGTCCAGCGCCGTTTGGACGGTGTCAATCATCTCGTACAAGAAAATTTACAAGCGGTTCGTCTCATTAAAGCCTATTTACGAGGTGTTTTTGAAACGAACCGTTTTTCTAAAGCGGCAAGTGCGTTGAAAAAAGATAGTGTACAGGCGATGCGCTTAATGGAATTAATTTTGCCAGTGTTACTGTTTATTATGAACGTTAGTTTTATGGCGGTACTTTGGTTCGGTGCAGATGAAGTCCGCAATTCTAATATGCCTGTTGGAGATGTCGTAGCGGTCGTCAACTATACGATGCGCATGACGAGTGCCTTCTCGATGTTCTCCTTTTTGATTGTGATCTTCTCTCGCGCAAAAGCGTCTTCCGATCGAATGGAAGAACTGCTAGTTGCCGATGATGATCTTGAAAAGCTAGAGGTCGCTGACAATCGCCACCCAGGTGCTGTTTCTGTTCGTTTCGATCACGTATCATTCCGTTATCCAGGAACGACTGAAGACGTGCTCCAAGACGTGTCGTTTGAAGTTCCAGCGGGCGAGAAACTCGTCATCATGGGGGCTACCGGTTCCGGTAAATCGACGATGCTTCAACTACTCCCGCGCATGTTCACCGCGACGCAAGGTACGGTGTGGATTGATGGTAAAAACATAGCAGACTGGCCGCTCGATACGTTACGAAACCTAATCGGCTACGTGCCGCAGCAATCGATCCTTTTTACGGGCTCGATCGCTGATAATCTGTCATGGGGCAAACCGAATGCCACTGCCGATGAAATCGAAAAGGCCGCTAAAAAAGCACAAATTCATTCGTCTGTCATGGACTTTACAGATGGCTATGAAACACGTGTCGGGCAGCGCGGTGTGAATTTATCTGGCGGTCAGAAACAGCGACTGTCGATTGCTCGCGCGTTGATTCGTACACCGTCTTTATTGGTTTTGGATGATAGCACCAGTGCGCTCGATGTCAAAACTGAGTCTTCATTATGGAAAGCTTTGCAGGAAGAAGATACGACGATGCTGATCGTCACGCAAAAAATACAAACCGCTCAAATTGCTGATGCGATTTTATTAGTATCAGATGGCGTGATCGTCGGCTATGGTACGCATGAAGAGCTACTTCAAACGTCCAGCTTCTATCGGGAAATTGCGGAATCGCAACAGAATGGGGGAGTAGCATGATGCGAAAACCATTTGGTTATGAACCGATTATCCGGAAGGCAGATTTATCAAAAGTACAACGTAAAAAAGTGCAGAAAGCGGGTAACTGGAAGTCCGTGCTCGCACGAATTTGGCGTTTGGTTGATCAACAACGAGGGTTACTGATTACAGTGTTGATCCTTGTTTTAATCAGTTCAGCCCTAGCGCTAATTGGCCCCTTGATGATTGGACACATTATCGACCAGTTCATCATTCCGAAAAAAGTGGACGGGCTCAGTATACAGATTGGTTTATTACTGCTTGTGTATGCAGGCTTCTCATTGTCTACGTATTTTCAAAATTACTGGATGGTCGGAATCGCACAGCAAACTGTCTACCGTCTGCGGACGCAATTATTTGGCCATCTACAGAAGTTGCCAATTCGGTTCTTCGATAAACGCCAACATGGTGAATTGATGAGCCGCGTGACGAATGATATTGAAAACGTTAGTCAAACACTAAATTCTTCGTTGATTCAAGTGTTTTCTAGTGTGCTGACACTCGTCGGTACGGTATCCATCATGCTGTATCTCAGTCCGTTATTGACGTTGCTGACGATGATCATCGTCCCTTTAATGTTCATTGCGATGTGTTGGATCACTCGACGTACGGGTATTTTATTTAAAGAACAACAGCGCGCAATCGGTGAATTAAACGGCATGATTGAAGAAACGGTTTCGGGTCAACGAGTCGTCAAAGCGTTCTCGCAAGAACAGAACGTCATAGAAGAGTTCGCGCAAAAAAGCGAACGTCTTCGTACAGCGGGTTTCTGGGCGCAGACGTATTCAGGTTTCATTCCGAAAGTGATGAACACGCTGAATAATATGTCGTTTGCGATGGTTGCGGGAGTAGGTGGACTGCTGGCGGTGACAGGATATGGCAACGTAACGGTTGGAACGATTGTCATCTTCAGTGAATACGCGAGGCAATTTACGCGCCCTTTGAATGATCTGGCCAATCAATTTAACACCGTACTTTCCGCCATCGCAGGTGCAGAGCGAGTGTTTGCCATCATGGACGAGCCTGTTGAAAAAGACGAAGCCACGAAGCAGATCGAAACATTACATGGCGATGTCGAGTTCCGCGATGTGACGTTTAGTTATGAAGAGGAACCGATTATCAAGAACCTCAGTTTCCATGTTCAATCAGGCGAAACGGCGGCTTTCGTTGGAGCAACAGGAGCAGGGAAGACCACCATCATGCAATTGCTGTCACGTTTTTACGAAGTAGATAGCGGACAAATCCTACTCGACGGTATCCCAATCGATGATCTACCGCGTCAAACTGTGCGCAGCCAAATGGCCTTCGTCTTACAAGATCCATTCCTGTTCGAAGCGACCGTGCGCGAAAATATTCGTTACGGCCGACTCGACGCAACGGACGAAGAAGTGGAAGAGGCCGCCAAAAAGGCCAACGCCCACAGCTTCATTAACAAGTTATCGATGGGCTATGATACGGTGTTGACAGCAGGCGGGGAAGAGATTTCGCAAGGTCAAAAGCAACTACTATCCATCGCCCGTGCGCTAGTGGCGGACCCGGCGTTACTGTTGCTTGATGAGGCGACAAGCAGTATCGACACGGTGACGGAGCTAGCGATTCAAGAAGCGCTAGAGCGCCTGATGGAAGGACGGACTAGTTTCGTCATCGCACATCGTCTGAATACAATCAAGCAGGCAGACAAAATTTTCGTACTGGCAGACGGCGAGCTAATCGAATCGGGCAGTCACGAAGAACTGCTGGAACGCAAAGGCGTGTTTAATGGGATGTTGAATCATGAAGAGTAAGTGGGGGCTGGTTGATCGTGGGCCTTTATTCCCGATCAACTAGTGTCTCTTTCTGATGTTTGAGAGTGGAATGAGGATGTCTGAACAGAGTTACTTGAATTTGAAACATTCAATAGGTTGAACACTTTTACACTTTACGGGCGTATAAATAGTAGAACTATGATTGTTCAAGAATCGAGCCAAAAAGGAGGATCTTTATGAGAAAGTTCTTTTATTACTTCGGATGGACAATGGTTATAGGGGTTATGATTTATTTAGGTGCTAAATATCAGTTCCTGTTGAAACAAGAATATATGAAAAATTATGAAGTACTATCATTTATTTTGTTTTCAACAATATTTCCTATTGGTATTGGGATACTGCTCAGGTTGCCAAAACTTATAATTGAAATGAAAGAGAATAGACAATGGACTTTTGATTGGGCTAAATTCATGGGGATTGGGTTGCCATCACTTGGTGTATTATCTATGTGTGTATTAATATTTACACCAGCGGGGGAGAATATTCTTCCGTTTGTACCAGAAATCATGTATCCGGGAAATTCCACCATTCAAACAATAGCTGGCGTGGTGTTTGGGTTTATTTTGTTAGATAGTGTAAAGAAATAATGAATGGTATATATTAATGGGTGTCGTTGTTTGAGAAATGTTGTGGCTGAAACGAGCCAACTTGTTAAGTGATTTACGGGGTCGACAATGAGCAATAAAACTACTTTTGCCGTTATTTTACTTTCGGGAGGCTATGAACTAGCTCTTGATAGGTATGTAATACCAAGAACTTTAATGATTATTTTCGTATTGTCTTTTCTATTTAAATTAGGTTTGGTTTTAGTTGAGCAAAAGACATATAACTTTTCATCAGAATCGGGGGCATTACAAGCATAGCTTTGTTCCAGAATAGGACCATATTAAGATTGATTGAAATTCAGAAAGAGGGTGAAACTAATGGTTAGCAGTAGTATTGGAAATGTTAAAACTCATAAAAAAATCGGATGGGGTTCATTGTCGTTACTGCTATTTATATTGGGTTTATTATTTTCTGTCTCCTTTGGAAAATACGATGCTATTGGCGATTATATCTTGCGTCTCATACGTGTAAAACCTTGGTCAAATGTTAATACAGGTATGCATTATACAGTGTTTTATTCTCTTGCTTTTTATATACCAGCACTAATTATTGGTTATAAATTCAAGAGCGATTGGGGAGCAAAAGTAGGTAGAATTTTATCAACGATCTTGGTTCTTTCTATTCTGGTAACACTATTGTTTTTCGTGATTATTTAAAACTTTCAATAATCGGGGGCGATTGTGTAGCGTGGTTTATTTGCACTCGCCTAGTTGATCGGAGTGGAAGCCGGCGACTCCGGGAGGATCAGCGGGACAGGTGAAACACCTAGCGAGCGAAGCGAGGAGTGTGGTTCACCGCCCGCCCTCCGGAACGCGTCCGGCTGCAACGCAGATCAACGGGTTCTAACCCAAACTGTCAATTAGTAGTGGGATCGTAGGATTTACGAATTAATTTGGTTAGTATATCTTACTTTATTTACACTAAACCATTAATAAAAAGACATGCAAAAAACCGCTAATTCATATACGAATTAACGGTCCGCTTTATTCTGCATTTTGTACCAGCTATTACTTCTTCTCATCAATATGAAGAGACTTGTCGTCTGTAAACTGTACATCCAACTCGAATTCATCATACGTATCGAGACCGTACCACTGCAAAATGCGATCAATCGCTTCTTCTTTAGTAGTCCCGCTATCAATCAAAATTTCCATAAACATTTTATGCATATCGTCAATCGCTTCATTGCCTTCTAGATTGACTTCTTGGAACTCATTGACATACTCTGCATCACCAGGCTTTACATCTTCATAATCCGTCTCGATTTTCTTATTGTCTTTCTTGATCGTTAAATCGAAATCTGTGAAGCCGTAACCGTCACCCGTGTTTATGGTACTACCTTCACCCTCATTTTCAATGCTGACCGCATCGTCATTGTTTGGTGCTTCGTCTTTTGACGCGCAGCCTCCGAGAAGTAAAATAGATGAAACTCCTGCAATGGATAACATTCGCATTACTGACATAAGCGCCACCCTTTCTAAAGTATATACTACTTGTATTATCTCCTTAAAAGAGCGACCTTAAACAAAAAATGATCTCTTTGTAGACAGGTGGGTGAGGAAAAGCTTAATTAATTATACTTTCGCTCCATAATTGAACCGAGCATCTGTCGAATCGGTAAGACTTGTCCGCTTGGTAGTCGAATCTTTCCATGAAAATAGCCGACATATTGATTAACCGACATCTTGCGTACGATATAATCATCAAGTGTTGGACATTGGAAAAATGGTTTAAACGTCAACTGGATATCATCCGAAAATTTTGTGTGGATTTTCCATGCGCTTTTCGGGTCTTCCTTATCGCTATCGAATAGTACATCCTCATGAAATTTATACATAGTGCCTTCAACGAAGACGGCATTTTCCGTCAGTCCCGTACCGTCCGTCCAACTACCACCGAAATTCAAGCCAATCCGTTTACCACTTGTCCGCTGGGAAGCCATCGCCCAGTCCCAATTCGTTCGGGTATTCCACACGCCGCGGCCAAAATCACAAACGGCAAAACTGTAATATGGATTGAAATCAAAACGTCGATCACCAAAACGCACATATCCACCGGTCGGCATAATCGAATGTTTGGAAGTGAAGTGAAATGAGTCCCGACTTTTCGGAATGACTACATTCAATGATTCATCATTCTCGGGATGAATAATATGCAAATCTGCATGCAATACTTCATTATCAAAATCAGGAATGACAATGGATAGATGCGTTTCGCCTTGCATATGAACGAATTGAATCGTAATATCGTCGTGTACGAACTTGATACTATCGAGGGCTTCCTCTGGCATTTTAATACGTCTTCCAAAAGGGAGAGTTACATGTTTTTCATAGAAACGCTGGGTTTCATAGTTGAGTATGTAAATTAGACAAATTACTTTATGATCCAGATGTACAATCGAGGTAGTTAATAAAATGTCTTCCCCGTAGATGCACCAATTGTTCCAGCGTTTCTTCTTCATGAACTGTCCTCTTAAATTGCTTCTCACTAAAGGGCTGCGTGCGTATCCTATTGATTCAGGATTCAGAAGCCCTTTGGAGTCACACAGAGAAACAATTTCAGACAACTCTTTTTCTTCATGCTGCATACTCTTAACCACCTTTCTTGCCTATTGTCTTTTAAACGAACAGTTGATATACTCTATATTGTACCAGATATGAGGGGCATTAGCTCAGCTGGGAGAGCGTTGCGCTGGCAGTGCAAAGGTCAGGGGTTCGAGCCCCCTATGCTCCATAAAAGTAATGACGGCAGTTCTTGAGAGAAATCTCTAAGAACTGTCGTTTTTTGATTCGAGGCGATACTAGTATTACTATATTCCCCTTCGTCATGCATAATGAAACTATTTACTATTGTATAATTATTCACCATGATGTATATTAAATAGTATAGAAAGTAATCGTTATAAGATCTTATCCGATATAGGGAGTATACAAGCAAACGTATACATATACTTGTAGACAGTTGGTAGGTGGTATCTTATAATTGTATTAATTTAGAATATTTATACCAGCAAAGAGAGAGAAGGGGAAATGTATGAAGAAGATGTTTACAGCACTATTACTAATCCTAATATTGGTCGTCGCGGGTTGTAGTAGTAACGATGGAGGATCAGGGTCAACAGAGAAGTCCACGTTAAAGAATATTAAAGACAACAAAAAATTGGTGATCGGAATTGCGCCAGGTTATTTCCCTTTTGAAATGAAAAGCATCGATGGCGGTTTTGTCGGTTACGATATCGATCTAGCAAACGCAGTAGGTGAAGCGCTCAATACGGAAGTAGAATTTAAGCAATTCGTATTTGACGGCTTAGGACCAGCTTTGCAAATAGGTGAAGTCGATATGGTTATCGCAGGTATGACGATTCGTGGGGATCGTGCACTATCCATTAGCATGTCCAATCCTTACTATAAAACAGGCCAGGCGATCATGGTGCCAGCTGCCAATAAAGGTATCAAATCATGGGAAGAGCTTGACGTCAAAGGGAATAAAATTGCTGTAGGTATCGGGACTACGGGTGCATTGCTTGCGAAGTCTCAGTTCAAAAATGCGGAAGTAGTAGATTTCGAAGATTTCCCGTTGGCAGCTACGACAATGGGTTCAGGACAAGCTGATGCAGTCGTTTACGATGAACCTGCTATTGCGGTATGGCGCTTAGAGCACGAAGGGGAAGTTCATCAGCTCGAAGGTTTGCTGTCTGCTGAAAACTTAGGGATTGCAGTGAAGAAAAATGATTTTGAAACGATTCAATGGTTGAATTCATTCTTGCATAGCTATGTGGATAGCCCGGAAGAATTGGCATCCAGAAGTCGCTGGTTTGAGGAAAGCGACTGGCTAGATAAGGTTTCGGGAGAATAATATGGGCGGTTATGAATATGACTTCAGTGTAATATCGCAAAATATGGATATCTTTATTGCAGGGGCGTTGAAAACACTTGAAATTTCAGCGATCGCATTATTACTGGCTATTCCCCTAGGTATTATGATTGGAATGGGTAGGATTTCCCGCAATAGTTTCATCCGTATTCTTTCCTCAGCTTATGTAGAAGTCATGCGCGGCGTGCCGTTGCTAGTATTGTTGATTTGGATTTTCTTTGTACTCGGCCAATTTTTAAAACTCGGTTCTTATTGGGCATCGATTATCGGTCTAGCTGTCTTTACCGCAGCATTCATAGCAGAAATCGTTCGTTCAGGAATACAAGGAGTGCCAAGAGGGCAGATGGAAGCGGCTCGTTCGTCAGGCATGACGTACTGGCAGGCAATGCGCTTGATCGTCTTACCGCAAGCATTCCGACGAGTTCTACCGCCACTAGCTTCACAATTCATCATGCTAATTAAAGACTCTTCTTTGATCTCGGTCATCGGTGCAACGGAATTAACGTTGAACGCAAAGAATCTCGTTGCCACTAGTATGCGTTCCATTGAAGTATGGACATTCATCGGTTTCGTTTACTTTGCGATGACGTTCACGTTATCCATGATCATTCGGGCGATCGAACAAAAATTATTAGCTAGAGAAAATTCATGAAGTTTGATGTGAAGGAGTGCCAGAAATGATTTCTATAAAAAACGTAAATAAAACATTCGGTATGAACCAAGTGCTGACAGATGTCACGCTTGAAGTACCTAAATCAAACGTTGTGGCCATCATAGGCCCAAGTGGAGCAGGAAAGTCTACATTAATTCGCACGATCAATGCGCTCGAGCCAATTGATGACGGAGAAATTGTAGTAGACGGCGTTTCCATCCACGATAGAAAAGTGAATATTAATAAAGCGCGTTCTGAAATCGGCTTCGTTTTCCAAAGCTTTAATCTCTATCCTTTCCTCACGGCGTTGCAAAATGTCACACTTGCGCCTATCAATGTAAAAGGACTAAGCAAAAGTGCAGCGGAAACGCGAGGGAAGGAGTTACTGACTTCGCTCGGTCTCGGCGATAAATTCGACGCGTATCCGAACCGACTATCAGGTGGTCAACAACAACGTGTCGCGATAGCACGTGCACTCGCAATGGATCCGCAAGTGATGCTTTTCGATGAGCCGACTTCGGCACTCGATCCTGAGATGGTCACCGAAGTTCTCGATGCGATCCGTAAACTTGCTGAAAGTGGTATGACGATGGTCGTCGTGACCCATGAAATGGGCTTCGCCAAAGAAATTTGCGATGAGATCATCTTCATGGCAGACGGTAAAGTCGTGGAACAGGCATCACCTGCCAAGTTCTTCACGAATCCTGATTCTGAACGTGCCCAAAACTTTTTATCGAAAGTGTTACATCATTAATTGAACGTCCCTCGTTGTCATATGATATGGCAAGGAGGGATTTTTTGTACGATCGACAAGCAGCAGTAGACTATGCGGATAAGTGGTGGAATAGCAGAAACCCTGCCTTTCCAAGTTTTGAAGATGACTGTACGAATTTCATTTCACAATGTCTGTTGGCGGGTGGAGCACCTATGCATGGACAACCAAATCGCGAAAAGGGTTGGTGGATGCAAAAAGGTACGTGGAGCTTCAGTTATACCGTTGCTCACTCCATGCGATGGTACTTAGCGACATCTACAAAAGGACTGACTGCAACTCAAGTAAAAACGCCTCAAGAATTACAGCTGGGAGATGTCATTTCATATGATTTCCATGGGGATGGCCGTTTCGATCATACGACAATCGTGACTGCCAAGAATGGGGATATGCCGCTCGTCAATGCGCATACGTATGATGCGTATCATCGTACATGGGATTATAAAGACTCTTATGCTTACTCACCGAATGCGAAGTATATCTTCTTCAAAATTAATGATCATTTCTCATAATTGTCCAGTTTTGCATCAAAGTGTTTCTCATAGCCTCTAGTAACAGACTACCAAGTTAGGGTATAATGAAAAGCAGATACTTATTGCAAAGGAGAAGGTTGAGTGTGAATGAACAAGCATTATCGGTAAGAGAGGCCATCGTCACACGGCGCTCTATTAAGAATTTTAACGGACAACCGATCGAACCAGAGATCATTCCAGAAATTATAGAAGATGCCGTTTGGGCTCCAAACCACGGAAACCGTAATCCTTGGCGATTAATCGTAGCGATAGGTGAACAGTATGAACAGCTTTTGGACGTCTTGAAGGAGTTCGGTGTAGCAAATTGGAAGCAGCTTTCTGACGAGGATCTCGAAAAACAAATGAAGAAGTTCTCGACTGCCAGTGCAGCTGTATTCGTCATCGTACCTGAAGATGTACGCCAAAAAGAGCGGCTAGAGGATTACGCAGCAGCCAGCGTACTAATTCAAAATATCCAATTGCTTGCTTGGGATAAAGGAATAGGTACTTGTTGGAAAACACCACCTTTCATCGACAACCCGAAATTTCGCGAACGTTTAGGTGTAGAGGCAGGCGAGCGCATCATCAGCATGTTGCAGTTCGGCTATTTCGACACGTCGCCGAAAGCTCCACCGCGTAAGTCGGTAGAGGAAATCCTAACGTACTTTGGTAATTATGAGGACGAAGAAGAGGAATCTTGAGAGTAGTAAAGTACCATTCTTCATGTAGAACAGGCTACCCCTTTTGTGGAGTAGCCTGTTTTTGTTATGTGAAAAGGGAGGAGGCGCTCATAGTTTTTAGTGAGTGATCTATTGCCATGTCTGGGCGCTCAATGCCTCCGCGTAACCGCTCAATCCAGCGTCACGAGCGCTCAATGCCTCCGCGTAACCGCTCAATCCAGCGTCACGAGCGCTCAATGCCTCCGCGCAACCGCTCAATCCAACGTCACAACCGCTCTATCGCCCCAGTAGCCCCATCAACCCCCTCACAAATCACAACCCGAGTTTTTCAATTTCTCCATAATAACTACTGATGACACGCAATCCTTTATCGAAATTCTCTAAATGGAAATGTTCATTCGGTGCATGGAAGTTTTCGGTATCCAGTCCGAAGCCCATTAAGACAACGGGTAACTTAAGAATTTCATCAAATGCTGCAACGATGGGTATGGAGCCGCCACCGCGGGTATAGACGGTAGGTACACCGTATACTTGCTCGTATGCTCTGCCAGCCGCTTGAATCACTTCGTGGTCGTATGGTGTTAGGTAAGGCTTGCCTTTATCAAATTCAGTGACCGTTACTTCACATCCGACTGGTTCGTGTTTCGCAATGTGTGCACGTAGTTTTTCTATGATTTCATCTGGCTCTTGATCAGGAACTAGACGGCATGTGATTTTTGCACCTGCTTCGGAAGGGAGGACGGTTTTGATGCCTTCTCCTGAAAATCCACCAAATACACCGTTGATCTCGAGTGTAGGACGGGCCCATGTGCGTTCTGTGTACGTGTAGCCGGGCTCCCCAGTTAATTCTTTGACACCGACTTCTTTTTTCACTGCTTCTTTATCGAAGTCGAGAGCTGCCCAACCTGCGCGTTCTTCTTCCGTCAGATCGCGAACTTGATCGTAGAATCCGTCGATGGCGATAGTTCCTTCGGCGTCACGGAATGAAGCTAGAATTTCGACGAGTGCGTGGATTGGATTTTGAACACCGCCACCGTATAGTCCGGAGTGTAAGTCTCCTTTAGGACCTTTCACATCGATTTGTACGCCGGCTAATCCGCGCAGCCCGTAGCAAATGGCGGGCTGGCCAGGTCCGTACATGCCGGTATCTGAAATGACGATGAAATCTGCCGCCAGCTTATCTTGATTATTTTGGATATATTCTTCGAGGCTCGGGCTACCGATCTCTTCTTCCCCTTCAATAATCAGCTTGACGTTAACAGGGAGAGTGCCTTCAACATTCATCAGCGCTTCGATCGCTTTACTGTGCATAAACACTTGCCCTTTATCATCGCTTGCTCCGCGTGCATATAATTTATTATCACGGATTGTTGCTTCAAACGGAGGTGTTTCCCATAAGTGAAGCGGATCAACAGGTTGCACATCGTAGTGGCCATAGATCAGGATGGTTGGCTGACCTTCAGCATGTAACCAGTCTGCATAGACAACGGATTGTCCAGCCGTTTTTTCAATCGACACGTTTTCTAATCCGACAGTTTCGAATTCATTCGCCAGCCATTCCGCCGCTTTTTGCATATCGGATTGATGTTCGGAAAGTGCACTGATACTTGGAATTGCCAAGAAGCTCGTTAACTCTTCCAAGTGGCGGTCACGGTTGTTTGTGAAATAGTGGTCCAATGCTTGTGATGAAGTCATAGTAAACCCTCTTTTCTTTGGATATTTTCTATATCACAGTATAGCAGAAATTCGTGATGTATTAAGGTTTAGACACTTATGGATAAGGGAACCGAATGATAAAAGTATACGTCCTACCTGTATGTAGCATTAACGATTCAGATTATATATGTGATATACTTATGCAATAAGAAATGTTGAATTCATGTTAATAATATCTGATGAATGATAACAAATAAATGGAGAAACGTTGGAGGAGACGCAATTGTTTATTGCACTGGGACTATGTTTATTATTGTCCTTCTTTTTATCGGGAAGTGAAACAGCTCTGACTGCTATCAATCGAATGAAAGTTCAGTTGCGTGCGGATCAGGGAGACATTAAATCGATAAAATTACGAAAATTGATTTCCAAGCCGGACCGTATGATTACGGCGATACTAATTGGAAATAATATTGCGAATATTTTGATGCCTACGATTGTGACGATGATTGCAATCGATAAAGGATTGAGTATTGGGTTACTGACAGGGATCTTGACGGTAGTTTTGATTATATTCGGAGAAGTATTACCGAAAACGATTGCTGCGACATTTGCGGATCGTATCGCGTATATTGTAGCGCCACCTATTTCGGTACTTGTGAAGTTATTGATTCCATTGACATTGGTTTTATCGTTGTTCACCAATTTCTTTGTTCGCTTGATTTCTAAAGGAACGGTGACGGAAGCAACGTTGACGAAAGAAGATGTGCGTTCGATGGTGGACATTGCGTCTACAGAAGGCACATTCGGTCAGGATGAATCAATCCGTCTAAAAGGTATGCTAGATTTCCGCGATAAAGATGTTAGCGATGTAATGGAAACACACCGTACGGATATTATTTCACTATCGATGGATTCTACGTATGAAGATGTACGCGACGTCGTATTGCAGTATTTCTATACCCGCTATCCAGTATATGAAGAGAGTATCGACAAAGTGGTCGGTATTTTTTATTCGAAAATGTTGATTGAGTGGTCCATGTATCCCGAGCGAAAGTTTTCCGAGGTAATTGATCGCCAACCTTTGTTCGTCGTGCAGACCGCAAGCGTAGAGCTCGTGTTTAAGCGTATGTTAACGCAAAAGAAACATATGGCGATTGTGCTAGATGAATATGGTGGGACACTCGGAATCGTCACACAGGAAGATATTATTGAAGAAATGATTGGACAGGATATAGAGGATGAAACGGACGTGGAGGAAGAGTCGATGGTTTTCGAAAAAGAAGAGAATCATTTAATCTGCCAAGGACGTTTAGAGATTGAAGACGTTATTGAACTACTCGACATAGAGTTACCAACAGATCATGATACAATCGGTGGATTTGTTTTTCAGGAAGTGGGTCATATTCCAGAAGAAGGCGAGAAGTTTAGTTATAATTCATTGTTGTTTGAGATTGAGGAAATGGACCGAACGCGGATTTTGCGCCTAAAGATTACCAAGCAGGAACCGAAAGAAGAGGTTATGGAAGCGTAGAACTTGTCAAGTAATCTTACATAATTGTAAGGTTACTGAAAGAGAAAGCGATAGTTCATAATGTGTTTGTCGGTGATAATAAGGGTACCAGTTATAAAACGGAGGCTACTTATTATGAAAAACGACTTAAACGCATTATACGAAGAATATGGACGCTATATATATCATTTATGTCTTAAACTCACTCGCAATAAGGAAGAAGCAGAAGATCTCATGCAAGACGTATGGGTAAAAGTAGTGCGCTACAGTGGTGAAATGAGTGAAGTCAACCGTATGAAGGCTTGGTTGACGACGATTTGTATGAACACATTCCGCGACCGTTACAGAAAAAATGTACGTCACAGTCAATACGTGATGAATCAACCTGATACATTAGACGTTCCGATCTTGGATTTGGTTCCCAGTAATGCGAAAACTCCTGCTGAGTTGATGGAACAAAGTGATATTTCCGAGCTAGTACAACAGAAGATCAGCGAGTTGGACGGTATTTACCGGAAGACGATTGAGTATTTCTATGTGAATCAATATTCGTTAGTAGAGATCGCAGGGTTGATGAGTGTATCAATCGGCACTGTGAAGTCCCGCTTGTTCCGCGCGAAGAAGTACCTAAAAGAGTTGCTCGTGCAAGACGAAGCAGCCCAAGAGTATGTAATGGCCTAAGCTCACACTTGCTGTGGGCTTTTTTTTATGGGGCAGGAGGGGATGGAAGCTCCAGCTGGTGGATGCTTTCCCATGGGCCTGCGGTGAGCCAACCAGTTCGCTACGCTCTCTTTTGGTTGTCTCACCTGTTCAGGCTGATCCATCAGGAATCGCCACCAGCTTCCGCTTCCATCCTGCGTTGATCGTGTTGGGACGTAGATAACTCACTGTAGATAGTCTGCAAATTATTGTTTTGTCTTAACGTATTTAAAGACAAGTACTAAAGTTCACAACCACTTACAGAACTTACTTTAATGCACAACAAAAAGTATCTCACACTCGCATTGCAAGGGATCTGCGCGTAGGAGGGGCGACTCCTGGAGGATCAAGCCCGACAGGCGAGACAACTAAGAGAGCGCAGCGAACAGTTGGCTCGCCGCGGGCCCTCAGGAAAGCGTCCCCTCCGAAGCGCAAATCCCCACCCCCAATCCACAGTCATCCTCACTATTCCCAAACCCAAAAAACAACCTCCATCAGCTATACACTCGATGGAGGTTGTTCGTATTAATTCGTCGCTTCAGCGAGCTGCTTATTCAAATCCGCGAGGCGCTCTTCCATTTTAGATAGACGAAGCTCCGCATTTTCGATCATCTTCACATGACCTGTCGACTCTAACTTCTCCATATCGCCCTGTAAGCTGATGTAGTCCATCTTCAGCTCCGCGATCTCTTGTTCCAGCTGATCCTTTGTCATAATGGAAAACTCCTATCATAATGTTTTCCTTTAGTGTAACATATTCTGCCTCGTGCGTTTAGGGAACTCCAGCAAATAACGGATAGCCTCAAGTACCTTTTCATCGCTTGTGCCGATATCGATCTGCAACTGCTTTTTGATGGCGCGTTCCTTACGTGCGTCATGCAACAACGGTTCCATGATTGCATTCAGTAAGTTCGACTGAGTCACTTTACGACCGAGACCGAGATGGGTAAAGCCATTTCGTTCGGTTGGAAAGCCGAGGTTTGATTCGAACTCGTTTTGGGCAAGTACAATACAAGGTACACCGATCACGGCTATTTCATATGGTGTATAGCCCGCATCACACAGAACCATATCGGCTTTAGAGAATAGCTCTGCACGGTTGTCCGGGGCTTGTACGACTTTCGTGTTCGGTCGACTCAATGCCATCATTTGGATTTCACTCACATCATGTTTATAATTCTGGCCGAGTAGCACCAGTACGGACAAAGGAATTTGTAATTGCTTTAAATGTCGCAACGCACGAAACGTGAGATTGCCCGGGTCTTCATCGCCGAATGAAATGACGAGTTGCGAAGAAGATGGAGATTTTCTCTTAAGACCCGCATGCCGAAAAGATTTCAGTGTAGCATCTGCCATGAATGTCTGAGGTCCTACAATATAGTGGTCGGCATAAAGTTCTTGGGTTTCCGGGTACAGCGTCTGGATCACCCAGTCTGCTAATTGTCCGCCATCACCGAAATCATCGAAATGTAGAATACTTGGCACTAGTTCATGAATTTTAGTCATTTCTTCTTTATAGCTTGGACCACTGTCTCGAATCAAAAGATCAGGCTGAAGTTTGCCTATTAATTTAATGAAGGAAGAAGAACCGATTACTTTATGGCATGTGAAATTTTCGCTTGGGACTGGTGTTTCTTGATCGTGTAAAAAGATGACTTGTGCTTCGCTTTTTAGCATATTTGCCAGTATTAATGCACGGCGTAAAGGATAACTTCCCTTACCTTCAGTTATGGAAAGATAGATTACGATTGTTTTTTGGACTTGTTTTTCGATAGGAACCACCCTTTCTGAATCTGCTTGTTCCTCTTACCCTATGAAAAATGGGAATAGTTTATTACAATGGGAAGAAAGCAGTTCAGAAAGGCTTGGAAGAGGGAAGGAGGCGACCTACCTAATGTTCAATTCATTGATTATGGATTTAATGTTGGTCGTGTTAATTGGCGTAGCGTCGCAATGGATAGCATGGCGGACGAGGATGCCAGCGATTGTCGTGATGGCAATTGCTGGGTTATTGGTAGGGCCAATTTTCGGTTTGATCAATCCGCAGCAATCCATGGGGGATCTATATTCACCCATCATTACATTCGCAGTGGCGATTATATTATTTGAAGGCAGTTTAAATCTCGATTTTAAAGAAATTAAAGGATTTGGACGTCCTGTTGCGCGAATCGTAACGTTCGGCGCGTTCATTGCGTGGATCGCTGGGTCACTAGCCGCTCACTATATCGCAGGATTGTCGTGGGAAGTGGCATTTATTATTGGAGGACTATTCATCGTCACAGGTCCTACCGTAATCTTGCCTTTACTTAGACAAGCGCGGTTAAAACCCCGCGCAGCCGCGATATTGAAGTGGGAAGGAATTGTCGTTGATCCATTCGGCGCACTTCTAGCAGTATTTGCATTTGAAGTTATCAAGTTCATCAATGATGAAGTAACGGCCAAAGCGATGTTGCTGTTCTTTGGTGCATCACTGTTTTCCGTACTTCTTGGTTGGGGAACGAGTCGAATTCTAGGAACAGCATTTGAAAAAGGTTGGGTACCGGAATATTTAAAAGCGCCGATATTATTCGGCCTCGTGTTATTTGTCTTCGTATTATCTGATGAAATCATGCATGAGACGGGTTTATTAGCTGTCACGGCGATGGGAATGACGATGGCGAATATGCATTTGACTACTTTAGAAGACATCCGTAATTTTAAAGAGAATATTTCGGTATTGCTTATCTCGGGAATTTTCGTCATGTTGACGGCGTCGTTAGATCCACATATCTTAATCGAAATTTTGAATCCGAAAATCATTCTATACGTACTTGCGATGCTATTTGTCGTCAGACCGCTATCGATATGGGTATCAACAATTGGTACGGATTTGACGAATCGTGAAAAAACACTTATTGGTTGGATTGCGCCACGAGGGATTGTGGCACTGACCGTATCGGGCTATTTCGCGACGATATTGCTTGAGAACGGCTATGAAGATGCGGAGCTCTTAACCGCTTTGACTTTCGCACTTGTATTTGCGACCGTCATCGTCCATGGCTTTTCGATTGGTTGGCTTGCAAAGAAACTTAATTTGACCACGCCGATTGAATCGGGTGTAGTACTAATCGGCAGTACAAGGTTCGTAGCGGAACTTGCGAAGAATATTAGTGACGCTGGTCACAAAGTTTTGGTTGTGGAAAATTCATGGGGCGGTCTTTCCAATGCGCGAAAACTTAGCGTGCCCACATATATGGGGGATATTTTATCCGAGCATACGGGCTACCATTTGGATTTGACACCATACCGTTATATGTTGGCGATGACAAAGACGGATACTTACAACTCACACGTATGCGCCGATTTCACGCCGGATCTAGGAAGAGACTTGTTGTTCCAAACGACCACACATAAACGAAGCGCTGATCAACAGTTCAACCTGGCAACAGGGCAATTCCTATTCACGCCGAACTTGTCCATCCACGAACTAGATGATCGTATCAACCAAGGGCATGTGTTCCGTAAAACGTTGCTGACGAAACAATACAGCTACACACAGTACTTACGCGAGCGCGATGACCAGTCCATATTGTTGTACATCATACGGGCAACTGGTGATATAGAGTTCTACACGGCAGAAAAAGAATTACAAGCACAAACAGGGGATACGATCGTAGCGCTTTCGACGTTGAATAAAACGATCGAGCGGACGATTGACCGACTCGAAGAAAAGAACGGCAAAGCGAGTGTGCCAAAAGAAGTCGTAGAGACGAAGTTCTTGGAAGATACACCGAATGAAAAACCAGCGATTCCAGGCGAGACTCCACCGAA
The DNA here is from genome assembly GCF_002101375.1 of Sporosarcina ureae. Lineage (GTDB taxonomy): Bacteria > Bacillota > Bacilli > Bacillales_A > Planococcaceae > Sporosarcina > Sporosarcina ureae_B. Next base: position 2,341,768 of record NZ_CP015207.1, read on the forward strand.
GATCATGAAAGATTGAGTGAATGGAAGTGGACGGTGTTGCACGAGTGTTGGGGTTAGGGATTAGCGCTTCGGAAAGAACGCTCTCCGGAGTGCCCATCCTACACGTCAATCCCTCGTAATATAAGTAGGTGATACGTATTGTTATTCATTAAAGTTAGGACTATTATCGTTTCTATCTATAAACCAAGCCCTTGAACCTAAGTAGGTTTCAGGGCTTTACTAATTCAAACACTTTCGACAGTAAGTGATTAGAAATGGAATCTGATCTGCACTTGAACTTAACTAAGTTTAAAGTCAACAACTATTCGCACACTATCTAAAGTGACGTATCTGCGTAGCTCCACTATCAACGTAGGATTGAAGCGGCTCGGGCCACGCCCTCTGGAAAGCGTCCCCAGCTGGAGCTTCAATCCCCTGCGCTAAACTAACTATTCATTACAAACACCATTCGATCTTAAACTTCAGCACTTTCCACGACACACTACATCAATCAGTGAATAGCTTTGTTTGATCACATACGAAAAAGGGTACTTATACTACACATATTCCCATAACAAACACTAGTAAATACCGCCCGACTTGCATATCCATATAGTATGAAATGCGTACCGAGTGGATAAAATGAAAACACCAACCTGCGCGAATCCAATCTTTAGATGGATTGGCGGTTCACGCATTACTGCGTAAACTAGTTATACTAGCTACACGTGTAGAAAATTTCTATTCGGAGGTGGATACCATGAATGCTGTAATAGGGTTTGCGAGCGCCGCCGAACAACTGCAACGGTATGACGCAGTCCATAGAAAGAATGCCGGAAACGCGTATGAACGTCAAGCAGATTTTCGTGAACAGGCGCAAAAGACCAAAGATGAACTAGTGGCATTGCTGCGCGGAAACTCGCAACCAATTGGAAAACTTGAAGAAACGCAAAAAGACTTCCAAAAGCTTGGCGCAGGACAGATAAAAAATATTTCGATTCCACTTGGCAACAACTTGGATGAAACGATTGATCTATGGCGTAAAGTCCGCAAAGAGGCATACTCTGAATCACCACCAACGACAGCGGATTATCAACTAGCCAGTAACGCATCAGCGAAGATCACACAAGCTGAACTACAATTGGCGTTACATAACCGAGCCAAAACTATACGTGATCAAATGGAGAGTGTTGACAGTACGATTACAACTGATAGACCAAATCGAATGCAACAGCAATATAGCCATGCATTTACCGTCTATCAAATACAAAATCAAGCCCGAATGAATCAGTACGAAATGAATCAGCCACAAATGAATGTCAGCGTATGATTTGATTCCATTGAAAGTGAAGCCTGTTTTGCTGTAACTCAGTAAACGGGCTTTTTCGATGATTTATATTTTGCTAGCTTTCTATTAATACGAAGAGAAAGGAAGTCCTACATATGTCAAAGAAGAAGTTACCGAAAACCAATGCAATTCGCATCATCGAAAGCGAGAAGATACCCTATGAAATTCATAGCTATCAAACGGATGACGGACATAATGATGGGGTTTCAGTTGCGAATAAAACGAATGTACCGGTTTCTCACGTCTATAAAACGCTCGTTGCCATGGCGAGTAAAACAGACTTGCTTGTCTATATCATTCCCGTTTCGGACGAGCTAGACTTGAAAAAAGCAGCGAAAACAGCTGGTTTCAAAAAAGTCGAAATGCTACCTATGAAGGAATTGACGAAAGAAACAGGCTATGTCCGTGGCGGTTGTTCGCCAATCGGTATGAAACGCGAGTTCCCGACATTCATTGATCAACAAGCCGAAACAATCGACTGTATTTATGTCAGTGCGGGCAAAGTTGGATTGCAAATGAAATTGGCGCCACAGGACTTAGCACATGTCGCAAAAGCAAAATTCAGTGATGTTGTAAAGTAAGGACACAACAACTTTGTTGATTTCTGTTACAATGAATCAATGAAGACACTGATAACTAGAAGAAAGAAGAATGTATATGCGTAATTTATTAGCTTGGCGATGGATATTTTTCATCGGGGGAATGATGATTATGTCGCTTGGCATTTCGTTGATGATTAAAGGTCAGCGGCTTGGGATTGCTCCATGGGACGTGCTCCATCTTGGTTTGTATCAAAACTTCGGATTAACGATAGGATCCTGGAGTATTATATCTGGTTTTGTTATCATTTCGGTGACATCGATTATTTTGAGGCAATGGCCGAGAGTAGGTACATGGCTTAATATGTTGATCATCGGATTATTTATCGACTTTTTCAACTGGCTTTTACCTGATGTCACTTCATTGACTGCGCAAATTATTTTTTTCATCATCGGTGTATTCGTCCTATCGTATGGGGTAGGAATATATGTGTCACCGAATCTTGGTGCTGGACCACGTGACAGTTTGATGCTGTTGTTTGTTGAAAAGTTTGGCTGGAGTCTTCGATTGGTACGGACTACGATAGAAGCCATTGCCACACTTATCGGTTTCTTACTTGGTGGACCTGTAGGAATTGGTACATTGGTTGTCGTCCTATTCACTGGTCAAATCATTCAGATCGCCTTACCACAATGCAAGAAAATGTTATTGAAGATCACGCATCAAACAGACGAAAAAGTTTTATTACACTATAAAGAAGCATAAGCCCACTCGGCTGTGCTTTTTTTATTTACCTATACATATGATGAAATGAAGAAAGAAAGGATGGTCAATATATACGGACATATTACAGAATATATGGGAACGGCTTATACAGGACAAGGCGTGCAGCATAAATATGAGGAGTTGCTCGTGGAATCAAAGAAGACCATATTTTTGAAGTGTTTGCCTACGCATTCGTTATCACAAGTGTTCAATGACTTGGCGGTTTACTTCGTCAATAGGGGCTATAGTGTGGATAGATTCATGAATCCTGGCCATGTGGATAAAACCGATGCACTTTTCGTTAAAGGACTGGAACTGTTCATCTTGCAGGCATCCCATCCGATTTCATTCGAGCCGACAGATCTTGGCAAACGCCATAAAGTCTTTTGTTTCTATGACGTCTATCACCTAGATCAGCTACTCGAACGGCATGACGAAGTGAGTGCTTTGTTGAAAGAAGAAAGATCACGTTTTAGTCAGTCGTTGAAAGAGTTAAAACGAGCAAAAGCGATTCATGATGAATGGGAAGTAGTTAATATTGCCCGTATGGATTGGCCTCGCCACGAAGAAATTACGGAAGAATTAAAGCAACAATTATTTGGAACAATTGAACTAACGAAACCGGCCCATGTCTCGCATCGGATTGTCGGTTCATTGTCAGCTGGCAGCGCACATGACTTCATCCCGTCTATCACGAAACGTACGAAACGTCGCTTTCTGATCAAGGGTTTACCGGGCACAGGCAAGTCGACGATGATGCGAGCGTTAGGAGACGAAGCACAGCGACGTGGGCTAGATGTGCTGTACGGTTGGTGCGGATTGGATCCGGCAAGTATCGATTTAGTACTGTTTCCGGAGTTATCGGTGTGTCTGTTTGATTCGACGCAACCCCATGCCTACGATGCAGAAAGTCCGCGTGATGAATTGGTCGATATCGTGCCGTTATGTGCAGAAGATGAAGAAGCGGAAAAGCAAATTGACGATATACGACGTCGTTATCAAACGGTGATTGGAGAAGCGGGAAGTCAGATGCAAGCCGCTGTGCAATCACAAAACAGCGCAAGAATTCAAATGGACCGTGCGTTAAACGTGGAAGCATTCGAGAAGAAGTTGCAGGATTTATATGCGTTTATTAAAGCAATTGAAGAGAAATGATTTTGTATAAGATATAAAAAAAACCGCAAATTTGCGGTTTTTTACTTGAATTTATGAATATAAAAGGCTTCATTATACAACCAGTCAAGTGCATCCTGATCGTTTGCAGCCCATCGTTTTTCCATGTCGGGTAACATCCAAACCGTCTGGGAGGCATGTGCGCGTAATGCGGCAATCTTTTTATCTGCTACGTTAGGTGTATGGTGCACAACATGCGGTTCACCAAGTTGATTCAACGTATCATTATCGAATGCTTTCATATACAGTAGCGGCCGATTCGCTTCCAGTATACGGCTCATCGCTTCAATCACAGCCACGCCTGTTGCGTTGTGGTCGGGATGTACAGCAAGCGTCGGGTGGAATGAGATGACTAAAGAAGGATGTAATTCATCAATGAGATCAGTCATCATGTTAACCAGTTTTTCAGGATCTTCAAATTCTATCGTTTTGTCGCGAAGTCCCATCATGCGTAAATCTGTCAATCCCATCGCATCACACGCATCCAGCAATTCTTGTTTCCGGATTTGTGGAAGCGTCTCGCGGTTTGCGAAAGGAGGATTACCGAGATTTCTACCCATTTCGCCGAGTGTCAAGCAAGCATACGTCACAGGTACGCCCATTTCAATATATTCTGCAATCGTTCCGGCGGTGCCGAATGATTCGTCATCGGGATGAGGGAATACAACGAGTACATGTCGTTCTTTTTGCAACATCAAATAATCTCCCTTCTTAATAAGCAAATGGCGTTTCACTGATTTCAAGCGCTACCGCAAGCTTTCCGTCAGGTCCAAGTCCCGCCATCAGTAAACGATTATGCTCGTCGACTGTATAATGTGTGATCCCTTGTGCATAAATCCAGCCACTCGGCAACTTCAGACCGACACGGTGCGGAGATTCGCCTGCCACTTTGCCAAGTTCGTAACGGATAATGACATTACGAATAAACGCGCCCGCATTGAAAAATCCTTCTTGGAAATGTGAAGCATACGATCCATTTGTCGTTTCCAAATGTATGTAGACATCTTTATTGGCAAAGGAGTTCAGTAACTCTTGTAAATGTTTCACGTCAACAGATTCCATACTCATCCTCCTAAATCTTGCAGTCATTTCGCTGCAATCTTTCTATTTAAGTAGTATATAGATATTGCGGTTTGAATGCGATTAGACGGCTCACTAAAGGTCGGAGTGCACCTTTTACGCATGTGTTATACTTCCTGCAGTTCTACCTGTGGCACGTCGAACTGATTTTTCGCACCGTGCATGACAGGTCCTACATACTCATTAAGCTTCCAGCCGTGTGCGATTGCTGCTGTGACAAACTGCTTCGCTTGAATAACCGCGTCTTTAATCGACAAGCCATTCGCCAAATTGGCTGTGATAGCGGCTGCAAATGTACAGCCCGCACCATGATTATGATACGTATCAGATCTTTTTGATTTGAGTAATGTATACGTCAATCCATCGTAGAATAAATCCACTGCTTCTTCATGATCGAGTTGTTTACCACCTTTGATCACGACATTACGTGCACCGAGTTCATGAATTTTCTGTGCTGCTACTTTCATGTCTTCGATTGTTTTCGGTGTTTTCATAGAAGCTAATTGTCCCGCTTCGAATAAGTTCGGCGTAACGATTTCTGCTTTTGGCAGGAGATATGTAATCATCGCATCCGTATTCCCGGGATTCAATACTTCATCTTCCCCTTTACACACCATAACAGGGTCGATCACCACGTGATCCAAACCGGATTCATCAATTGCCTGACCTGCCGTTTGAATGACTTCTTCTGTACTCAACATGCCTGTTTTGATAGCATCGACTCCAGTAGACAATGCCGTTTTCAATTGTGCTTTTACGACATCGATTGGCAATGAATAAACATTATGTGACCAATTTTGATCGGGATCCATCGTGACAACCACTGTCACTGCCGTCATGCCATACGTACCGTGCTCCTGAAAAGTTTTTAAATCCGCCTGAATACCTGCACCGCCTGATGTATCCGAGCCTGCAATCGTTAAGGTTTTCTTCAATGACATAATAAAACGTCTCCTTTGCCTACTAAATTTTGTTGTTACGTATAGTATACAACTAATTGTCGAAATACAAACAACTCGGGTATGATGAAAGTCTAGGAAGCTTGTAATACGTACAGGTTTTGCCATTGAAACCTATTATTCTACAGAACGTACAAATAGAAGCGGAGTGTTGGATCATACGAGAGGATGTGAGCCATGAGTAAGCATGAATCGTCTAAGAGAGAGAAGAAAGATTGGACGAAGGCTGATGCTCAAGCCGCTGTGACATTCACTGGACGGAAAAAGACCAAACGGAAGCGAAGAGGAGGAATTCTCGAACTCGCCTTTACTTTATGGTCTTCGTGGAGAACAACATATATTTTATTAATTGTACTATTGGTCGCCGCACTTATTACCCTGCCAATCGCAGGCTTTTATTTAATGCAACTGGGCTCTACTTTTTCAGAACAAAAGACGGCATTTGTCGAGCGTGTCCAAGAGCTACAGGAACTGACAACGGCGGAAGCTTATACGAAAGTGCTCGTCAAACGTACTGACAATGAATTGTTCGGTAAAAACATCGGTGTTAATTTTCCTGGAACGAAGCGGAATTTATTAGTGGTCATTCCAGGTTCAATCAAGGCCGGAATTGATCTAAGTGAAATCACCGAGCAGGATATGCAAGTGGACGAAGAAGAGAAACGTATTGAGCTGACGATACCAAAAGCTGAATTCGTCGGTGGTGCGGAATTGTATTTCGATAAAGTGGAAGTCTATTCTGTAGAAGGATTATTTCGTGGAAAAGCAGACATTAAAGAAGGCTATGAATTAGCGAATGAAGCCAAAACGCTAATAATGGAAGAGGCATCCGAACAAGGTGTCCTGGAATCCGCAGAGAAAAATGCAGTAAAAACACTAAAAGATATGTTTTCATTTGCAGGCTATCAACTAGATATTGAATTTAAGGAGTGATGCATATGGTAGCAGAATTTCGTAATGATTGGGATCACATATTAAAAGATGAATTCGATAAACCGTATTATCAGGAGCTGCGTACTTTTCTTCGCGAAGAATACACAAATCACATCATCTATCCACAAATGTCTGATATGTGGACAGCTTTTAAACTGACGCCTTTTCAGGATGTCAAAGTCGTGATTTTGGGCCAAGATCCGTATCATGGGCCCAAACAAGCTCATGGTATGAGTTTTTCTGTGCAGCCTGGCGTGAAAGTGCCACCAAGTTTACGCAATATCTTTAAAGAGCTATCATCAGATATTGGAATGGATGTTCCGACTGAAGGAATATTGACAGGATGGGCCGAACAAGGTGTATTATTATTGAATACGGTATTGACTGTGCGCGAAGGAGCAGCTGCTTCGCATCGCGGAAAAGGTTGGGAACTCTTTACGGACGAAGTCATTCGTAAACTGTCGATGCGCAGTGCACCAATTGTTTTCATTTTATGGGGAAGACATGCGCAAGAAAAAGCGGCATTGATCAATCGCAGACGTCATGCCATTATCGAATCGCCTCATCCGAGTCCTTTCAGTGCATCTAGAGGATTCTTTGGCAGTAAGCCGTTTTCTAAAACGAATGACTATTTACGCAAGTGGGGAAGAGAGCCAATTGATTGGGCGAAAACTACCAAGTGAATAACTAGAAAGGATGTGTACGATGGCAGTCAATTGCTTCGACTGTATCTTCTTTTATACAACTTGGGACCCGGCAAGTCCGCGGGGCTGTAAGGCATATGGATTCAAGACGAAAATGTTGCCATCTATAGTGGTAAAGCGCTCTTCTGGTATGGAGTGTATGAAATTCGAACCGAAAAAGGGGATGAAAATGCGATGATCACAGCTGCACAATTGCTTGGAGAAATGGAGCAACAAGTACGCTTGGCGAAACAAACACAGAATGAGGCGACGCGAAGAGAAGCCATTTATGCTGTGCGGACGTTATGTAATTTGATGCTCGGTGATGACAGACCTTCTGCACCGGCCATCCCGCAAGCTATACAAATGAGCACTGTACATGCAACGCCGATTACGTCACTGAGCGAGCAACCATTACGTGAAGAAGATGCCAACGGTGAGTCGTTATTTGATTTTTAATAGCGCCACAAACCGTTCAAACACTATCATGTCTACGTGTTTTACTATGGTAGACTGGAAACAGGGTATACAATATTCGTTAGAAAGAAGGAATAATTATGCCGTTTTTTATTATTGCAGGAGCTATTAATGCCGCGATTGCAGTTGGGTTTGGGGCGTTTGGTGCACACGCATTGAAAGATCGTCTGTCCGAACATTACTTAGCCGTCTGGGAAACCGCGGTACAATACCAGATGTTCCATGCGATTGCATTACTCGCAATCGGTATTTTGATGAGCAACGCATTGCTTGGACCATCGACGCAACTATCATGGGCTGGCTATTTAATTCTAGCTGGTATCGTTATTTTCTCAGGAAGCCTGTATGTACTCAGCTTGTCTGGAATCGGAATTCTTGGCGCTATCACACCGATTGGTGGAGTTGCATTCATCGCGGGATGGATTATGTTGATCATTGCGGCAGTGAAATTCGGAAGATAACAAAGGAAAACCGCTCAAGGTGAGCGGTTTTTTCTTATGGCGTTTGGTCGAAGTAATTTAATTCCTCTGGGAACTCCGCATAATCGAAGTAGATCATAGGGAATAAATAGCGTCGCCCTGTATTGGCTTGGCTGAGGATGACGTGATCGCGTCCTGCAGCTTCTACCATACCTGTGATAGCTATCGTGTTTTTGCCTGCTTCTACCGCATGCTCGAATGAAAAATGAAAGACGCCGGGTTTTCCTCTGTTAAGCCGTAAAATATTCTCGATGTACGACTGTTCTCTAAAAGGTGTAGTTGGTACGTTCCCCTGTATATTTGTTTGTGGTGGTACCATTTGTTGCTGGGCATAGCCAGGATTCCAATAATATTGAACCATTTCAACATCCTCTCCAGATCTGTTAGTTTTACTTGCGGGCAGTCTTGTTGGGCGAGGGAAAGGTGCGTTTCGTGCTGAAGTAGCCTGTGTGAAACGGGCAAGCGCTTTTATTCCCTTTTTTTGTCGCGATGACAGCTAAAGCAAAACCCCCTTGGTTGTATCTTATGTTGGAAGGGTGGTGGGTATGAATGATGTTTTTTGGAGAGGAGTTCGAGTGCTGGGGGAAGGTAACGTTACGCTGCGTTCCAGGCGGACGCGTTCGGGAGGGCCCGCGGTAAGCCAACCAGGTCGCTTCGCTTCCTTTTGGTTGTCTTACCTGTCGAGCTGATCCTCCCCGAGTCGCCGCCTTCCACTTCGCTTCACTAGTGTTTCTATTGTGAATTGGAATGGGGAATTCAAGGTCTGAGTGAAGGTAGCGTTACGCTACGTTCCAGGCGGACGCGTTCGGGAGGGCCCGCGGTAAGCCAACCAGGTCGCTTCGCTTCCTATTGGTTGTCTTACCTGTCGAGCTGATCCTCCCCGAGTCGCCGCCCTCCACTTCGCTTCACTAGTGTTTTTATTGTGAATTGGAATGGGGAGTTCAAGGTCTGGGGGAAGGTAGCGTTACGCTACGTTCCAGGCGGACGCGTTCGGGAGGGCTCGCGGTAAGCCAACCAGGTCGCTTCGCTTCCTTTTGGTTGTCTTACCTGTCGAGCTGATCCTCCCCGAGTCGCCGCCTTCCACTTCGCTTCACTAGTGTTTCTATTGTGAATTGGAATGGAGAATTCAAGGTCTGGGGAAGGTAACGTTGCGCACAAAAAAGCCGCGAATTATTTCATTCGCGGCTTAGGTCTAAACGTATTATACTTCAAAAAATGCTGCGCGCTTGTCCGCGTCTAAAATCGTACCGATGAAGAATGAGCCAAATACGCCGTAACGTGCACTGACTTCGTCAAAACGCATTTCATAGACGAGCTTCTTGAACTGCAATATGTCATCAGAGAACAACGTGACGCCCCACTCGTAATCATCAAAGCCGACGGATCCGGAAATGATTTGCTTCACTTTACCTGCATATCCGCGGCCAATCATGCCGTGGCTGCGCATTAAACTTTTGCGGTTGTCCATGTCGAGCATGTACCAATTGTCTTCGCCTTCGCGCTTCTTGTCCATTGGATAGAAACAAACATATTGGCTACGTGGTAATTCAGGATACAAGCGTCCGCGTACATATGGGTTCTGATATGGATCTTCGTCAGATTCACCTGCTAGGTAATTTGATAACTCGACTACCGACACATAAGAATACGCTGGGATTGTGTAATCCGCAATGGTTAACTTATTGAATTCCGCTTCCAACTGCTGAAGTTCATCCATTGTAGGACGTAATGTCATTAGCATGAAGTCTGCCTTTTGGCCAACTACTGTATAAAACGCGTGACTACCTGTTTTAGCCTCATCCGCTTCTTGTATACGCTCCAAAAATGTTAGGAATTCATTGACTGCTGCCTGGCGCTCTTCTTTTGAAATCATTTTCCAAGAAGCCCAGTCCATCGTGCGAAAATCGTGAAGTACATACCAACCGTCTAATGTAATAGCTGCTTCATTCACTTGAATTCAGTCTCCTTTTAAATTAAAGTAGTTTCTACTTTAAGTGTATCATAAACAGTCTTTGCTCGTTAAGGAATAAGGTAAGACCCACGACATACATTACAAAAACGAATAGCTAGTTGACAGTTGTCTGAAAACTTAAGGATTCATAGTGTATTAATTTGTCTTTTCAGGTATGATGAATAGGAAAATATAACAAAGGGTGGGAATTACATATGGCAGATCTTTTTGAAGGTATTCGTAAAACGTTGGAAGGTAAGGGAAAGACGATTGTATTACCTGAAGGGGAAGACGTTAGAATACTAGAAGCAGCTGTACATCTTCAACAAGAGGGGATTATTACACCAGTTTTATTAGGTAATGAAGAAGCGGTAAATAAAGCAGCAAAAGATAGTGGCTTCGATATTTCTGAAATTAAGCTGATTGATCCTGCAAACGCTTCCTATTTTGAAGAACTGGCGGAGAAATTCGTTGAACGGCGTGCAGGAAAAGCTACAATTGAGCAAGCGCGCGAGCAATTGAAAGATGTAAACTATTTCGGAACTATGCTAATCTATACAGGACGTGTAGACGGTTTGGTGAGCGGAGCTGCCCATTCGACGGCGGATACAGTTCGTCCGGCATTGCAAATCATCAAGACGAAGCCTGGCATTTCAAAAACTAGCGGTGCTTTCATTATGATGAAAGCAGAAGAGCGTCTAATTTTTGCAGACTGTGCCATTACTGTGAATCCTTCCGCTAAAGAGTTGGCTGAAATCGCTGTGGAAAGTACGAAAACTGCAAAAGCATTCGGCATTGATCCGCGCGTTGCCATGCTTTCATTCTCTACTAAAGGTTCTGCTGTGACAGAAGAGACGGAAAAAGTAGTGGAGGCGGCTAGAATTGCTAAAGAATTAGCACCTGATCTATTGATTGATGGAGAATTTCAATTTGATGCAGCGTATGTACCCAGTGTAGCAGCGAAAAAAGCGCCCGAATCTGTCATCAAAGGCGATGCAAACGTCTTTATTTTCCCGACACTCGATGCTGGAAACATCGGCTACAAATTGACAGAACGTCTGGGTGGCTATGAAGCAATCGGTCCAATCCTTCAAGGCTTGAATGGCCCTGTCAACGACTTGTCACGCGGCTGTTCTGCGGAAGATGTCTACAAACTATCAATCATCACGGCAGCTCAGAGCTTATCATGACAGGCTCGTAGTTTGTGAACCGTCTACATATAATCCAGATCACTCACTATAGGAGAGCTAGAGATGTCACAAGATAAACGTTTACTAAATCAACCAGCTTGGCGTTTCATCGACGAATCGATTTCAGCACGTAATCGTTCCGCACTCGAATCATTCGCTATGGATGATACGTTATGCCAATTAGTTGGACAGCGACAAAGTGTACCGGTTGTCAGGACATGGGTACACGACAAGACAATCGTGTTAGGTATTCAAGATCATCGGATGCCGTTCATTCAACAAGCGATGGAAGGAATCGAGCGACACGGCTATCGTTCAATCGTCCGCAATTCGGGCGGTCTTGCAGTCGTGCTAGATGAAGGGATATTAAATATCTCCTTAATCTTTTCTGAACAAAAGTCTTCAATTGATATTCCGGTAGGCTACGAAGCGATGTTATCACTAGTTCAGCTATTATTTCCTGAACTTGGCGAACGGATAGAAGCCTATGAAATTGTCGGATCTTATTGTCCTGGATCGTATGATTTAAGTGTCGATGGCAAGAAATTCGCAGGGGTTTCTCAACGGCGTCTGCGTCAAGGAGTCGCTGTGCAAGTGTATTTATGCATTGAAGGCAGTGGTTCCGAACGCGCAAAATTAATTCGTGAAGTTTATGACAAAGGCTTACAGGGTCAGCAGACGAAATTCAGCTATCCTGTGATCCAACCGGATACAATGGCGTCATTATCGGAAATTCTGGATACACAATTGACGGTCAATGAAATCGTTATTCGTCTGCAAATAGTATTGCGTTCGTTGACGGAAGATGTGCGTCACGGTGGGTTAACAGACGAGGAAATGGAATTGTACGGATTTTATTTGCAACGTGTCTTTGAACGCAATCAAAAGATGTTATCATAGTACGAAAAAAAGCTGCCAATCAGTTATTGATTGGCGGCTCTTTTGATGTGATTAAATTCCCATTCGGTTCCATTTTAAACAACGGTGCGACGTGCTCACTTTCTTCATTCAAAGCGATTAATCGACGTGCACGATTCATGATTTGGACGAATTGCTCATAATCATCTTTCAACGTTCTATTCTCTTTTTTCAGATCTTCAATTTGCGCTTCTAGCGATTTCATTTGTTCCGTCGCTGTTTTTGCCGTCTGTCTCCATCGCAGAGCATCCGTATCCGCACCGCCGTTATGATGCATGCGAATTAAATAGGCAATGACCGTATCGAGTGATAGGGCGGATAGTGGAACTTGGATTTTCTCCTGACCATCTGCGCCTGTCTCGGGGTTATACATTTGTTGGTTACGTCTTTTAAAATCTGTACCTAGTACACGTAACGTTTGCTTTCTCTCTTTCTTCGCTTCAGAGAGTTCACCCTCGTAGTCTCTTCGCACGACGGCATTCCATCTGAACCCACAAGCTGCCGCTGTTCGGTTCAGTGCGTCACCTACTTCCTCAAATGCACCTAACTGTGTACTTCCTTCTCTTACATGTCGTAGCACCGTCTCTGCCAATAATTCATCGTCTTGTTCTAACCAAGCGTCTTGTCTAACTTTCACCATCTCCATGCCTCCTGTCTTGTACTCTCTTTCTACTGCCATTATGACCACGAAACGAATCTTTTATTCAGAGAGTCACAAAATTCTATGAAGATGGTAATAAAATGGGCGTTTATTTTGGGTGAGTAGGAGTTAAGTAAAGTGAGTGGGGGTAGGCTGACAAGGTGTTGGGGAGGGGATTTGCGCTTCGGAGGGGACGCTTTTACTGAGAGCCCGCGGCGAGCCAACCAGTCGCAAGCTCCCTTGGTTGTCTCTTCTGTCGGGCTGATCCTTTGGGACGCCAATCCCTTGCAATGCGAGTAGGTGTTACATTTTGTTGTGCATGGAAGTTAGGTTTGTAATCTATTTTGAACTTGAATAAGTTTAGCCAAAATAATATCTTACATATTAGCTACAGTGAGTGATCTAAGTACCACCACTCAATAAGTAGGATGGAAGCGGAAATTGGGGGCGACTCCCGATGGATCAGCCCGATCAGGTGAGACAACTAAAGGAACGCAGTGACTAGTTGGCTCACCGCGGGCCCATGGGAAAGCGTCCCCCAACTGGAGCTTCCATCCCCAAGTAGACACTAAGTCCTTCACGTTTATAAACACGTTTCATCATCAACCGTTTAAAATCCGTCATAGTGTACTATGTCGCGTCACGTCGTTTTTTGTTATACTGGAACGAATGAAGGATGAGGTGACGACATGGCGTACCAAAACGAAAAACTGCCCGAAGAAAAAGTGTTTAAAGACCCCGTGCATCGCTACATACATGTAAGAGATCGCGTAATATGGGACCTCGTCAACACACGCGAGTTCCAGCGTCTGCGCAGAATTCGCCAGCTTGGCACCACCTACTTAGTGTTCCACGGCGCAGAACACAGCCGCTTCCAGCATTCGCTCGGTGTCTATGAAATCGTCAGACGAATTCTCGATGATGGCTTCAGTGGGCGTGAAGAATGGGACGAAGAACAGCGGCTCGTCGCACTTTGTGCCGCACTATTGCATGATCTAGGACACGGGCCGTTCTCCCACGCATTTGAAAAAGTATTCAATCTGGATCACGAACAATTCACCCAGCAAATTTTATTGGAACAGACAGAAGTCCATGAAGTGCTGCGTCGTGTGTCGCCAGATTTCCCTCAAAAAGTGGCGGATGTTATCGACAAAACGTATCCCGATAAACTGGTCGTCAGCTTGATTTCCAGTCAAATCGACGCAGACCGTATGGATTATCTTCAACGCGATGCATATTACACAGGCGTTTCCTACGGCCATTTCGACATGGAACGGATTTTGCGTGTCATGCGCCCGACTGAAGACCAAGTAGTCATCAAGCATAGCGGCATGCATGCGGTGGAAGACTATATCATGAGCCGCTATCAGATGTACTGGCAAGTGTATTTCCACCCAGTGTCGCGAAGTGCAGAAGTGATTCTGATAAAAATTTTACACAGAGCGAAATATTTATTCGAAACGGGGTATGCATTTAAGCAAGAACCCGTGCACTTCATTTCGTTTTTTGCACAAGAGTTCAAATTGAAAGAGTATATAGCTCTTGATGAGGGCGTGTTATTGACGTATTTCCAGATGTGGATGGAAGAAGATGACACGATTTTAGCGGATTTGTGCGATCGCTTCGTGAATAGACGGTTGTTTCAATATGCCGAGTTCGATCCTGCAGTGCAATATATGAAATTCGGTGAACTTATTACATTGTTTAAAGAAGCAGGACTCGATCCTGACTATTATTTAGTGACGGATTCTTCATCAGACTTACCTTATGACTTTTATCGTCCAGGTGAAGAGAATGAACGTGTGCCGATTTATTTACAACTAGAAAATGGCGATTTGCGTGAACTGTCGCGAATGTCCGATGTGGTCGAAGCGATATCAGGAAAACGCAGAACAGATCATAAAATTTATTATCCTGAAGACTTGTTAGTAGATGGAAACCCGTTGCATGAGAAGATTTTGGAATTGTTAAGAGGTTAAGAGAGGGGTTGCGGGACTTGCTGCAAGAGCATGCAAAAATCGTTCAGTTTATATCGTTGGCGAATGAAGTAAATGGCCGTAAGAAAATGCAGAAGATGGTTTATATATTGAAGAAAATGAATTTCCCGTTTGCCGAGAAATATGAGCTCCATATGTATGGTCCTTATTCGGAAGAACTGACATTGCGAGTGGAAGAATTGTGTGAAATGGGCTTTTTGGCTGAACGTTTCGAGGACAAGGGTTCGTATAAGCAATATTGCTATCAAGTGACGGATGAAGGATCGAAATTCCTTACCACAGCAGAAGCACCGAAAGAACAGTTGCCAAAATGTATCGAACGATTAAATGAAAAGTCATCACGCTTTTTGGAATTGGTCTCCACATTGCTATTTTTCGATCAGCTGGACAAAGAAGATCAAATTGCTAAAGTACGTATCGTGAAAAACAAATTGAATTTTACTGATCAGGAAATGGATCAAGCTTTTGCCTTCATCGAAGAGATGCAAGTGAGTTCAGTCAGTTAAATGGATCAAGTAAAAAGGATTCTCACGATGAGAATCCTTTTGCTGATTTTACTGGTCACTCATAAGTTTCCCATTTTTAAAAAGATGATTTTTTGGCATTTCTTCAATGAAAACTGTTACGCTATCAGTAGTAGCACCAGTCGTTTCTACAACGGCTTGCGTAACTTTTTCACATAATGCACGTTTTTGTTCATCAGTGCGGCCTTCAAGCATTTTTACAGTAACGTATGGCATTTTGTTTCCTCCTTAGCAGAAAATTCAGGTATAGTACATATAATAACAGAGACGGAGGGCGATTTACATGGCAAGTGAGCAAAATTCAAAACCAAAGTTAGGCTTTACGATAATAAAAAATGACCCAACAGATGGACACAAAGGATTCGGCATAGGTTCGTTATCATTAGAAAACATCTCGCCTGTGATCATCGATGTAGAAGCGGGTACGGCGCAAGTGGAAATGGGTGCTATGCATGCCCGTAGTGATACGGAACGAGGAATTAAATTCACAACGGATCGCAAAGATTCTGAAGGCGGCAAACCATACTGGCTCGTTTGGGTGACAATTGATTACCGTGAGGAAGGTCCGTATTACGCAGGAATCACAGCTTGTGAAATGGTCGTCAACCGTGAGAAGAGACGCGGCTATAAGTTACTTGCAGACCACGTCAACCGTATGGACAAATCTATGAAACGTCAAATTATCGTAGACGATATGGACGATCGTTCGAAAAAAATTCTTAAGGACTTTCTGATATCACATAACGCAGAACTGTGGGAACGCAGTACACCTGAATTACACGAAGGTTTGCGTACAGAGTTAGACGTAAAACGGGATAATTGAAAAGTACAATTCTCGTCAAATGCGTCAAAAATGTGACAATTTGCATTACGTCCTCTTTGAGGTTGAATGTCTGCATCAAAGGAAGTAAACTAAACATACAGCTTTGCGCTGTAATCTAGGACACCCGCTATATAGACAGTCGTTTGATGAAACCACAAACCCAAGCAGTGAAGATTCATTCGATCACTACATAACGGTCAAAAAAGCCTCGCTCTCCGCGGATACGGAGAACGGGGCTTTTTTCAATGGGTATTTGGTGAGTGAAATATACTTCAAGTGCTCATAGTTTATGGCTGAGTGCTCTATGTTGGCGTGCGTTCGCTCATAGTTTGTCGCTACGCGCTCTATGTTGGCGCGCGATCGCTCATAGTCCATCGTTAAGCGCTCTATGCCGGCGTGTGTTCGCTCATAGTCCGTCGTTAAGCGCTCTATGTTGGTACGCGTTCGCTCATAGTCCGTCGTTAAGCGCTCTATCACAGCGCGCGTTCGCTCATAGTCCATCGTTAAGCGCTCTATGCCAGCGTGAGTTCGCTCATAGTCCATCGTTAAGCGCTCTATACCAACGTGCGTTCGCTCATACTCCAGCGCTAACCGCTCTATCATTCCCGCTACCCGCTCATAACCCGAATGCTTCAAATCACTCAAAAAATGAAAACGGGAATAACTCCATTTTAGAATTTTCCTCTTCTCCGGAATGTTGTTCTCTCAACGAGCGATCCGTGCATAATTTCTTCGGCACATCTTTATCCTTCACATAGATCAACCGTTGCTTTGCACATTCATTGACCGCAATCCCGCCGGTTTCGATATCTACAATGACGCCTTGCACGCCAGAAGGGGGGAGGAATGGTTGTGGGGCTGTTCCTTCGTGTGCCGCTTCCATGAAATCAATCCATACCTTTTTCGAAACGGATTTATCCTCCAAATTTTCGAGCTGCTTGCCGCGGTCAAAGCCTGTCCAAATGCCCGCTGTTAATGTGGGCGAGAATCCAATCAAATATTGATCCGAAATCGTCGTTCCGGACTTCGCTGCATAAGGCCGCGTTTGTTTCGGTCGCATCGACAAGCCTGTAGAGGTTAAATAGTCATTGAAGACAGGGTCGAACATCCCCGTCATCAAATGCGTTAGCACAAATGCGTCTTGTTCCGACATCGCTTGCTTCGGTTTTTTCGAAGGATGCTCATAGACCAGTTTTCCGTTCGCATCTGTAATCGATAGAATCATTTGCGGTTCGACTTGTTTACCTTTTGACGCAATACGATTATACGCTGTCGTCATCTCGTACAATGTCACATCGGATGTTCCAAGCGCGACCGCTGGGGATTCGGGAAACGCCACATCGATGCCTAGCCGTTGCGCCATTTTTGTGTACGGCTTGTAACCGACTTGCTCAAGCGTCTTGACTGCATAGATATTATCTGAAATGGCAATCGCCTGTGCCAATGAAATCGGCTTCACCGCAAACTCCCCGTTAATATTGCTCGGCTCATATGTCGAACGACCGTCATCATAGGTAAACAGTGTCTTTTCGGCCGTCATGAAGGTTAACGGGCTCATGCCTTTTTCCATTGCTGCCGCATAGAGGATCGGCTTCATTGCAGAGCCTGGCTGACGTTTCGCTTGAGTCACTCGGTTAAAGGAGCTGTCGCCAAAATCCACTCCACCTACCATCGACGTGACGAAACCCGTGTCTGCAGCCATGGAGATGAATCCAACTTGCAGGTCATTTGCAGGCATCGCTTGTTTAATGGCTTGTTCCGCGGCTTGCTGGTGCTGTTGATTCAACGTCGTTCGGATTTGCCAGCCACCTTCTGCGGGTACACGGCCTTTAGACGCGAGGATATCTTCCGCCTGTTGCCATGCAGCATCCAAAAAATAAGGAGCCACTTGCTTCATATCTTTCCAACTCTCTGTTTTTAGCACAATTCTCTCTTCCACCGCGCGTTCCTTTTGCGCAGTTGAAATATAATCATATTGCTCCATTTGATCGAGTACGAGCAGTTGGCGGTTGCGTGAATTCTCGGGATTATCAAGAGGTGAATAAATGGAAGGACCTTTTGCGATTGCAGCAATCGTGGCGGCCTCTTCCAATGTCAGCTCTTTCGCGGCTTTAGAAAAATAAAACCGGCTGGCCGCTTCCACACCGTACATTCCATGACCGAAGTAGACAGTATTTAAATAACCTTCCAAAATCGTATCCTTGTCATAGAAAATTTCGAGGCGATAAGCAAACAGCGCCTCATGGATTTTTCGTGTCCAAGACTTTTCGTGTGTTAAATACAGATTCCGCGCATATTGCATGGTAATCGTACTCGCACCTTGCGCCTTGCTCATCGTTTTAACGTCCTTCAGAATGGCACCGGCAAGTCGTTTATAATCAAATCCATTATGCGAATAAAATTTCTTATCTTCTGTTGCTACAAAAGCATCTGTCAGAAAAGGGGATATATCGGACAGCTTCATCCAATACCGTCTATGTTGTGAAAAGTGATCCCCGATCTGATGCCCACTATGATCGAGGAACAATGAAGCCTTTGGTACGCTCAATGAAGGGGCACCAAGTACTTGGGCATATATTCGAAGGGCGATTAAGACAGTCACGATCGCGGCTATCGACGTGATCGATAGGGATAATACAATCTTTTTCCACCTTTTTCTATTAGTGGACTTTATATAATCGGTACGTTTCATTGCTCATCACATCCCGTTCCATTCAGTATCTTTTGACAGTATGGGACGGTTATGGACGGATTAAACGGACTGTAGGAAAAGTTTAGACGTGTAACATTGAAACTGGTGCCGGAAGAAGTGTATAATGAGTGAATCTATTTACTTAAGGCGGTGAACGAATGGAAGCGCCAAAAATGGAAGTTCAGCTCCGTTCCGTTATTCAACATCCAGACCAGCAAGCGGAAACGCATACGATGCAGGCAACTGGAGAACTCATTGAGAAAAAAGGACAGGCTTATTTATTGTTTGAAGAACGAACAGAAGGAATGCCAGTAGTCCGAACGACCGTGAAATTACATGCTGAAGATGCCTTCATCATGCGTAAAGGCGGCGTGCAGATGCGATTGCCGTTCAGACAAGACGATATGCGCCTCGGCACGTACGGTAATGGCCCTGCAGTTATGGATTTAGCCGTTTATACCAATCAACTGGAGTGGGTTCCTGGACGCTTTACGGTAGCGTACGACTTACATTCAGACGAAAGCTTATTAGGGAAATACCATTTGACAATAACCTACTCGGAGGTAACACAATGAATGCAGTAGAGCAGATTCAACATGAAATTAAAGAAGCATTGCACCAAGCCATTGAGAAAGCGCAACTAGTCGAAAGTGCAGATATTCCGGACATTAAATTGGAATCACCAAGAAGTAAAGAGAACGGAGATTATGCAGCGAATATCGCTATGCAGTTGACAAAACTAGCGAAAAAGCCGCCACGTGCAATTGCGGAAAGTATTTTAGAGCACCTCGATACGAAGAACACCGCAATCGACTCCATTGAAATCGCTGGACCTGGCTTCCTCAATATCCGCTTGAAAACAGACAGCCTCGGGGATATCGTGAAATCTGTCCTGGATCAAGGAGCAGACTACGGACGTTCCGATAGCGGACAGCAACAGAAGATCCAAGTTGAATTCGTATCAGCGAACCCAACAGGCGATTTGCACTTAGGACACGCACGTGGGGCATCCCTTGGAGATTCATTATGTAATATTCTCGACAAAGCAGGCTATGACGTAGCGCGTGAATACTATATCAATGATGCAGGTAATCAAATAAATAATTTAGCGTTATCGATTGACGTTCGTTATTTCGAAGCACTTGGATTGGAAAAAGAAATGCCAGAAGATGGTTATCGCGGCGCAGATATTATTACGATCGCAAAAGGTCTTGTCGAACAATACGGCGACAAGTATGTCCATGTTCCAGAACAAGAGCGACTTGCATTTTTCCGTGAACACGGCTTGAATATCGAACTGGATAAACTAAAGAAAGACTTGACGGACTTCCGCGTTCATTTCGACAACTGGTTCTCGGAAACGTCCCTATATAACAATGGTAAAATCGATGTCGCGCTCAATAAATTGCGTGAAAATGGCCATGTCTTTGAAGAAGACGGTGCTACTTGGTTCCGTTCCACTACATTTGGCGACGATAAAGACCGTGTATTGATCAAGCAAGACGGTTCATTCACATATTTAACACCAGACATTGCTTATCACCAAGACAAGCTGAGTCGTGGATTTGATAAACTTATCAATATTTGGGGAGCAGACCACCACGGATATATTCCACGTATGAAAGCAGCTATCCAGGCGCTTGGCTATGACCGCGACACGCTTGAAGTAGAAGTGGCGCAAATGGTTCAGCTTTACAAAGACGGAGAAAAATTCAAAATGAGCAAACGCACAGGAAAAGCCGTCACATTGCGTGAACTCGTAGAAGAAGTAGGACTAGACGCTGTACGTTATTTCTTCGCGATGCGCTCAGGCGATGCACAAATGGACTTCGATTTAGATTTAGCCGTATCCAAATCCAATGAAAACCCTGTCTACTACGCACAATACGCACACGCACGTATTTGTTCGATCTTGCGTCAGGCAAAAGAACAGAATGTAGAAGCGTCAACAGAAAACGTCACGCTATTGCAAGACGAAAAAGAGTTAGAGCTACTGAAGAAACTCGGTGACTTCCCGAAACTAATCAGCGACTCGGCTCGTATGCGCGCACCGCACCGCGTGACAACTTACATTCAGGAACTAGCAGCTACATTCCATAGTTTCTACAATGCGAACAAGGTGCTAGATCCGGAAAACAAAGACCTTTCCGAAGCACGTTTGGCATTGATTACAGCTACTAAAACAACGATTGCCAACGCGTTGAAACTTGTAGGCGTTGAAGCACCTGAAAGAATGTAATATATCGAAAATGGCCAAGCAGATTTACTGCTTGGCTTTTTCTTTATGAATGGGAAAGGGGAAGGCAACGTTTCGCTACGTTCCAGGCGGACGCGTTTGAACTGCACCCCAAAACTTGGACACATTCAAAGGAAAAGGATGTGGTTCAAGTGAGAAAAATTCATGTAGAAGATAAGATTCAAGCGGTTAAACGATACATTGAAGGTAATGAAAGTCTTCGTGAAATCGCTCAATCTATCGGAATTGATAAGAGTGAAATTCGTTATTGGGTACAGCGATATCGGTATCACGGAGAAAATGGTTTCAAGAAACCCTGTACAAGTTATTCTGTACAATTTAAACTGGACGTAATCCATTATATGGTTGATGAGAATACGTCCCTCAGAGATACTGCTGCCCGCTTCAACTTAACGCACCATTCCACGCTTAGAAGATGGGTAAATGCGTATAGGGAAGAAGGGGCGGACGCCTTGTCACCAAAAGAAGAGGGGCGTCTATCCATGAAACAAAACCCAGAAAACAAGAAGAAACCATCTGTTTCTGAAAAAGAACTACAAAAGGAAATTGATTTCTTACGAATGGAAAATGCTTATTTAAAAAAGTTAAATGCCTTAGTTCAGGAACAGGAAAAACTACTAAAGAAAACAAAGCGCAAGTAGTCTTCGAACTAAGGCACCGATTCACAGTGAGTGCGCTTCTACAACTGGCAGAACTTGCCCGCAGCACGTATTACAACTTAGTAAACCGATGGGATCGATCTGACCCTGACGCGACTATTAAACAGCTGATTCTTAGCATCTATCATGAGCACAAAGGACGTTACGGCTACCGGCGGATTCAAATGGAATTACGATGTCTCGGCCATATTGTGAACCATAAAAAAGTACAACGCATTATGAAAGTGCTGAACCTTACCTCTCTAGTCCGGATCAAGAAATACCGTTCGTACAAAGGAAAAGTGGGCAAGACCGCCCCGAATATCCTGGAACGAGATTTCCAAGCAGAGCAGCCGAATGAAAAGTGGGTAACGGATATTACTGAGTTCAAGCTATTTGGAAGCAAGTTCTATTTATCCCCGATGTTAGATTTATTTAACGGAGAAATCATTGCGTATACACTCGGTTCCAGACCAACCTATGTCTTGGTTGACGAGATGTTGAATCAGTCATTACAGACCCTAACAAATCAGGATCAACTAGTCATCCATTCAGACCAAGGTTGGCATTATCAAATGAAACCATATCAAAATACATTGAGCGAAAAAGGGATTACCCAAAGTATGTCCCGAAAGGGCAACTGTTACGATAACGCGGTCATGGAAAGTTTCTTTGGCACGTTTAAATCCGAATTTCTGTATCTACAGGAATTTGAAAATAGGGAACAATTCACAAAAGAGCTAGCCGAATATATCTCCTATTACAACTCCAAACGTATTAAATCAAAATTGGGGATGAGTCCGATAGAGTATCGAACTCACCACCAGCTTAGTGCGTAATAAAACTTGTCCAACTTTTGGGGGTCACTTCAGTTCGGGAGGGCCCGCGGTGAGCCCCCTAGTCGCTACGCTCCTATAGTGGTCTCACCTGATCGGGCTAATCCTCCCCGAGTCGCCGCCTTGCACTTCGCTTCACTGGTGTTTCTTTCCTGTGATGGAAAGCGAAGTTCAAGGGCTTACGGGTGATTAAATTTTGAGGTGGGAAAGGGAAAGGCAACGTTTCGCTACGTTCCAGGCGGACGCGTTCGGGAGGGCCCGCGGTAAGCCAACCAGGTCGCTTCGCTTCCTTTTGGTTGTCTTACCTGTCGAGCTGATCCTCCCCGAGTCGCCGCCTTGCACTTCGCTTCTCTGGTGTTTCTATCCTGTGATGGAAAGCGAAGTTCAAGGGCTTACGGGTGATTAAATTTTGAGGTGGGAAAGGGAAAGGCAACGTTTCGCAGCGTTCCAGGCGGACGCGTTCGGGAGGGCTCATCGCGAGGCCCCTCAGCAAAGCGTTCCCCTGCTGGAGCCTCACTCCCTATGTCATACCCGAACTCCTCCTATCCCCTGTACAACCAACACTATTATCGCTATAATAAATCATAATTACATATCTTCTAAAAAGGTTCTCGAAACTTGAGATGAAAAGCGAAATCGGTTCAAATCCGATGCGGTCCCGCCACTGTACGTGCGATGCACAAGCCAGGTCACCTGCCTTTTTGGAAAATGAAGTTCCGCAGCAACCTACGAGGATAGGTGTGATGGAAGAGATCACGCATTGATTTCATCCCACCTAATCCTTCGAACTATCGGAGGGTTTTTTTCATGTCTGCGGCTTGCGTAATGCAACACACATATTGAAGGAGGAACACACATGAAGAAGTTTTGGCAACTACTGCTGACGGCTATGCTTGCGATACTACTACTTGCAGCATGCGGAAGCGACAGTACAAAAGAAGAAACACCGGCAGATAAAAATCAAGCGGGTGAAGAAGCGAAAACAGAACAAGAGTCAACGGATACAACGAGTTACCCATACACCTTGACAGATGCAATTGGCGAAGAAATTACATTTGAACAAGCGCCGGAAACTGTCATTTCATTAATTCCAAGTAACACGGAAATTTTATTCGGTATTGATGCTGGCGATCAAGTCATCGCTGTAACAGAAAACGATGATTATCCTAAAGAAGTAACGGAGCTTGATACCGTAGGGGACTTTACAGTCAACATAGAAAAAGTGATTTCATTGCAACCGGAAGCGGTATTCGCACATGAAATGATGATGGGCTCGAATGAAGAAGGATTGAAACAAATTCGTGACGCAGGCATCCCTGTGATCGTCGTACAGAATGCAGGAACATTTGAAGAGACATATGAAACGATTGAAATGATTGGTGAAGTCATGGACAAAAATGCGGAAGCCAATCAAATCGTCGAAGATATGAAAACGAAAATTGCTGATATCGAAAAGAAAGCAGCAGATATCACGGATAAGAAGCGCGTGTTCGTTGAAAACTCCGATGCACCTGAAATCTATACGGCAGGAAAAGGCACATTCCCACAGCAGTTTTTGGATATCATTAACGCTGAGAACATTGTGACGGAAGAAGGCTGGATTATGATCAGTCCTGAAACGATTGTAGATGAAAATCCGGATGTGATTTTGGCGATCTATAGCTATGTTCCAAATGTCGTAGAAAATATTAAAACGCGTGACGGCTTTGATGCGGTGACTGCGATCAAAGAAGATCAAGTCATTCAACTGGATGAAGATATTACAAGCCGTACAGGTCCACGTTTAGCTGACGGATTAGAATTGTTTGCGAAAGCAATCTATCCTGAGGTATTCGGTGAATAAAACCGTTCTCGCCTACGTCGTGTCGATCGCCACATTGCTTGTGGCGATCTGGCTCGGTGTATCGATCGGTACAGTGAAAATACCAATAGAGACGCTGTGGGATCAATCGGACACGACCGCAAGTAATATTTTGTGGAAGATTCGTATGCCGCGTGTGTTGCTGGCTGGAATCGTCGGTGCCTCATTGGCTATTTCAGGGGCTGCTTTTCAAGGGCTACTGAAAAACCCATTAGCTGATCCTTACACCCTCGGAGTGTCATCCGGTGCCTCTGTCGGCGCCGTGATCACACTCTTTTTTGGTATATCGCTGCCGGTCCTTGGCGCTTTCACCTTACCTGTATTTAGTATGATCGGTGCTGCAGTGACGATGTTTTTAGTGATCGGTTTTGCTCGAATGGTCGACCGGTCAATGAAAATGGAAACAATTATTTTAACAGGAATTATTTTCGGTTCATTTCTTGGTTCTGTGTTGTCGCTGATGATCGCGTTGACGCAAGAAGAACTCCGTCAGATTGTTGGTTGGCTTCTTGGTAGCGTATCGATGCGCGGCTGGAGTTATATTGTAATGGTCTTGCCGTTTTTCATCATCGGCTCATTCATGCTGTGGCTTAATCGCCGCGAATTGAACGCTTTATTATTCGGTGAAGAACGTGCGCATCATCTTGGAGTCAATGTCAAACAGCGTAAATTGATGATTTTGCTAGGCGGATCGGTATTAACTGGCTCGGCTGTTGCGGTGTCCGGAACAATCGGCTTCATTGGCCTAGTTGTCCCCCATATGACACGTATGTTATGGGGCTCCGATCACCGTCATGTACTGCCGTTATCATTATGTAACGGTGCATCATTATTGATCATTTGCGATCTCGTAGCACGAACGATTATTTCACCGGCTGAATTACCGGTCGGTGTCATTACAGCATTCATTGGCGCTCCGGTGTTTGCCTATATCTTTTACAAACAACGTAGAAAAGGAGCGATGTGAAGATGTTGCAAGTGGAAAACGTATCGGGAGGCTACGGCAAGGAACCGATTGTGCGAAATGTGTCGTTCCACGTGGAAAAAGGAGAAGTTCTCGGAATTTTAGGGCCGAATGGTAGCGGGAAATCCACGTTATTGAAAATTATATCGGGAATTTTGCCGAAACAAAGCGGGAAGGTCATGATTGCAGGAAAACCTTCTGGCGCCTATACCCAAAAGCAATTCGCGCAGCAAGTGGCCGTCTTGCCGCAGCTCCATGCCCATGCCTTTTCTCATAGCGTGAAAGACACTGTTGCTCTCGGTCGTTATCCGTATCAATCGGGGATTTTCTCGAGCTGGTCGGAGTTGGATGAGCGAGCAGTGCAGGAAGCGATGAACTATACAGGTGTCACGCGATATGAAAATACCGCCATTGAATTATTATCTGGCGGCGAGCAACAACGCGTATTTGTTGCGCAAGCGCTCGCCCAGCAAGCTCCTATTTTATTATTGGATGAACCGACGAACCATCTAGACATCGCGCATCAGCAACAATTACTCGATACGATCCGTAATCAAGCGAGGCAGAAAGGGATTACGGTCATTTCGGTATTTCATGACATCAATCTGGCCGCTCTTTATTGCGATCGTCTATTGCTGTTGAAGAACGGGGAAGTAGCATCAATCGGCGAACCGCAAGACGTCGTACTCGAGCAAGAGATTCATCACGTATACAACGCACGCGTCAAAACACAGCCCCATCCTGAAATGCCGAAGCCTCAAATGACGCTGTTGCCGAACTTGCAAGAAAAGGTGCAACTATTCAGTGTAAAGAAAGCGGACGTAACGATTCAAGAAGATCATGTATTGTTGCAATCAAGCCAACCGCTGAAGACGATTTCTTCCGCTGTCCATAATGCGGGGCTTGGTTGGTACAAGACGTTTGTCAATCGAGGCGTGCGTGCGGATTATATGATCGATGATGTACAGCGCGAGAACACGGAATACTTGCGAACGCTTGGCTATCATTTGACAGATACAGTCGCCATGATGACTGCCGTTAGTCCGGAGCACGTTGAAGTAGAAGAATATGAAGGACAGTTCGGCTCGATTGTCGTGGCCGTGACAGCGGGTGTCGGAAACGCGGTAGATGTTTCGAAGTCTTGGCAACGTGAAGATATTCCTTACATAGGTACGATCAATACATGGGTATTCATTAATGGTGAATTAAGTGAAGAAGCTTTCGTTCAGGCGTTGATTACCGCAACAGAAGCGAAGGCGAAAGCACTGCAAGACGAGCAAGTGAAGGATCCTGAATCGAGCACGGTCGCTACAGGGACTTCGACAGATAGCTTGTTGATCGCATCTACGCAACAAGGAGAATACTTGCCGTACGCGGGGCCGATTACTCAACTCGGTAAGTTGATCGGTAAAGGGGTCTATGATTGTACGGTACGGGCAATTCATTCGTATCGATTAGCAGTAGGTGACCATCGATGATCCCTGCACATTTTATTGCGATTGCGATTGGCATGGTACTCGATCGAATCATTGGGGATCCACCCAACTGGCCGCATCCAGTCAAGTGGCTAGGGACGACGATTAGTAACTTGACGAAGCTATTGAATAAAGGCCGTATGCGCACAATAAAAGGTGCGATTGTATGGTTACTTATTTGTATGACGACATTTCTACTCGCCATTTGGCTCGTCAGTATCGCCTATCGCCTACATCTATTGGCGGGTATCGCAATCGAAGCGCTGCTCATTGCGGCGGGACTTGCACAAAAAAGTTTGTGTGACGCGGCGTTGCTCGTCTATGAGCCATTGAAGTCAGGAGATATGGACGAAGCCCGTGAAAAGCTAAGTTGGATTGTCGGCAGGGATACAAAGAAGCTCGACGAGAGTGCGATAGCCCGTGCTACGATTGAAACGGTTTCGGAAAATACGTCTGACGGCATCACGGCACCGTTGTTTTGGGCGTTCTTGCTCGGGGCACCTGGTCTATGGTTATATAAAGCGGTCAATACACTCGACTCCATGGTGGGATACAACGATGAGCGTTATCGTGAATTCGGAAAAGTTTCCGCACGCATGGATGATCTCTTTAACTGGATTCCTTCAAGAATTACAGGATTGCTCATTTTATTATGTACTCCGAATGAAGGTGGACATTCAATTAAAAAGCGAATTAGCGGTTGGTTAAGCGATGCAAAAAAACATATGAGCCCGAACAGCGGCTATTTGGAAGCGGCAACAGCTTGGCAACTCAATATCCAGTTAGGCGGGCGCAGTACATATCGCGGAGTAGTGTCGGAACGGGCGGTACTTGGCCCGTCAGTCGTTGCGAATAAAGAACATATCCGCTCCACAACATATCAAATGCAAGTCGTGTCTTGGACTTTCTGGTCACTCGGCACAGTAGTAGGAGGAATTTTCTATGCGATTGCCTGAACACGGTGCAAACAGCAAAAGACTGTATACATCAATAAATATTCCGATGCCTGATGAAGTGTTGGATTTCAGTGAAAACTGCAATCCAGCAGGACCTCCACCGTCGGTAGTGGAAGCATGGCCTACGTTGATATCAACACTCAACAGCTATCCCGATCCAGATGGTCAGCCGTTTCGCTCGGCAGTTTCGGTTTTTCATCAAGTAGACGAACAACAAGTACTGATCGGCAATGGTGCCGCAGACATACTATCTTTATTGGCAGGGAATTACCGAGGCAAACGAGTCCTCTTGATTGACCCAACCTTTTCCGAATATCGCGCTACGCTTGAAGTGAATGGTGCAGAGGTCGTATCGCTTCAAGCAAGTGAAGCGGAAGGTTTTGAATTGCCTATGCGTCAAATTCTTGAGGCATTGCCTACAGCGGATGCGATCTATATTTGCACCCCCAATAACCCAACAGGCTTGTTGCCTACAAAAAACGAGCTACTAACGATTATAGAAGCAGCTAAAAACAGTTCGACAGATGTTGTGCTAGACGAAGCGTTCATTGATTTCGTTGATGAATCAAAATCCTTTATTCCGCAAGTCGCGAACTATTCGAATTTATTCATTGTCCGCTCGATGACGAAAATGTACGCGATTCCTGGTATCCGGCTAGGGTACGTAATCGCACATCCTGAACGGATAAAAACGCTGAAACAACGAGCTTCGCATTGGCATGTCAACGGACTCGCTGCTGAAATCGGTGTGTTCTGTTTGCAGGAAGAAGTGTACCGTCAACAAGCAATTTTGCACGCGCAAACAGAACGCATAAAGATGACACAGTTCTTGCGCTCACATTGTTGTGAAGTGCTCAACTCTTCCACTAATTATCTCGTCATGAAGCCCATGCAAGATGCGAAGAAGCTTTATAAAGATTTATTGAATCAAGGGATCGTCCTGCGACATTCGGAAAACTTCCGTGGGATGGACGGGCGTTGGTTACGGATCGGAATGAAGTCCGAAACGATGATGGATACACTGCGGGAGGCGATGGATCCATGGTTCAAGCGACAGTAACATTCATCAGTGGCGGGGCGCGCAGTGGAAAAAGTGCTTATGCGGAACGCCTACTTACGAATCAAAAGGCAAGTCGCCTCGTCTACATTGCATCTGGTGTAGTAGCCGATGAAGAGATGAAGCGGCGAATTGATCAACATAAAGAAGATCGTCGACATGCGAATTGGCACACAATCGAGCAACCGAAAAATCTCCATGAAGTGTTGCCGTTTCTAAAATCGGGTGATCTCGTTCTATGGGACTGCCTGACGACGTGGCTCGCCAATGAAATGTATGAAGGATACGAAGAAGGTACCCCTTGTGTTCATCGCACGGGATGTTTAGAACAAAAGCAGAAACAACTACTTCACACGGTAAAGCAAATGAAAGAAATCGTTTCACAGCTAGTCATTGTTTCAAATGAAGTCCTCGATGAGTGGCCGCAATACGAAGAAGAGACGGAAATCTACCGCCAAACAATTGGCACGCTTCATCAACAAATCGTGGAGTTTGCAGATCATGCAATTGAAATGGATCACGGCATTCCGATCGTCTGGAAAGGTGAGAGTTTATGAACGGATTAATGATCGTAGGCACTGCGTCAGATGTAGGTAAAACGATGATTTGCAACGCACTATGCCGACTGCTTTCGAATGAAGGCGTCCATGTCGCACCTTTTAAATCACAAAATATGTCGGGCTTCTCTGAAACATTAGCGGACGGACGTGAAATCAGTCGCTCCCAATTTCAACAGGCAGAAGCGGCGCGTACTCAACCAATTGTTGAAATGAATCCCATTTTGATGAAGCCACGAGGGGATATGCGGGCTGATGTTCTTTTCATGGGCGTACCTCTCGAGACGATAGATGGGCAATTCTTTCGTGAAGAGTGGTTCGATAAAGGTCTTGCAACGATCCAAGGAGCATTAGATTATTTGTCCGATCACTACGACATGCTAATCATCGAAGGGGCGGGAAGTACCGCAGAAGTAAACTTGATGGACCGTGAACTGACGAATATGCGCGTTGCGGAGCTGGCAGATGTACCTGTCATACTAGTTGCGGACATTTCTAAAGGTGGCGCTTTTGCATCGATTGTCGGCACGCTTCAACTTCTTTCAGCAGAAAGACGTCAGCGTGTCAAAGGGATTATCATCAATAAGTTTTACGGCGACGCGTCCTTTTTCGAAGACGGGGTGAAATTCATTGAACAATACACCGGGATTCCGGTTGTAGGTGTCATTCCGGTCTTAGAAAACCATGGAATTCCAGAAGAAGACATGGATCGTAACACGCTTCCTGCAACAGAAGGAGTCGATGTTTACGAACAATGGGCTGCTCACGTGAAGCAACATGTCGACTGGCCGTTGATTCAATCTATTTTGGCGTAAAGGAGCGGGAAGATGAATAGCATTTTATTAGCGCTCCAATTTTTCACGTCGCTACCTGTCCATAAAGAATTGCCGCTTGGGAAAAAAGAAGTGTCCGGTATGTACATCGCGTTGCCGTTCGTCGGTGGAGCAATCGGTTTACTACTAGCAGGCGTTGCGTATATTACGAGTGATTTCAATAGTTTCCTTGCGGCGGTACTGATTTTGCTAGCAGGTCTCATTGCGACTGGCGGTTTGCATGTAGACGGTTTTGCGGATCTCGGCGATGCATTCTTTTCCTATCAAGATCGTGAAAAACGTCTGACCATCATGGATGACCCGCGGCTCGGCGCATTCGGCACATTGTCGTTACTCGTTTTACTTTGCTTGAAAATCGGTTTATTCATGGAAATTCTACAGCTTGTAAACGGTTGGGCATTGCTTGTTGCGGTGCCGGTTCTCTCTCGTGCCGCTTTAGTAGCGTATTACACACTAACGAAAACCGCAAAGACAAGCGGCATTGCGTACTTTTTTAAACAACAATTCCTAAGCGGACGGATGCTAGTTGCGTCGAGCACCATTACTATCGTGACGATTATTCTGCTAACTATTCAATTGCGCTCCATTTTATTACTCCCCATTATGCTACTCGTCATATGCTTGTCGATCTGGCTTTATCATCGCTGGACGATCAAACATTTCGGAGGCGTCACAGGGGATCTATGCGGAGCATTCATTGAAGGAATGGAGGTGCTCTTATGGCTCGTCCTTATCGTATATTTCTCGTTCGGCATTTAAAGACGATTGCCAATGAACAGCGAGTTTATTGTGGGTGGACGGATAGCGGATTGGTGTCACTAGAAGGCGAGGCCATTGAATTACCAGTAGCTGTCCAACAGGTAATTGGAAGTGATTTGATCAGAACCCGTCAAACCGCGGCCATTTATTTTCCACAAGCAGAATTTACAGCTGATCTACGCTGGCGGGAATGTCATTTCGGAGATTTTGAAGAACAGACGTACGATCAGTTGAAAAATGACCCCGACTATCGCAACTGGCTAGACGATTCATGGAACATCCCACCGCGCAATGGGGAAACATTGCAACAAGTAAAGTCACGCGTGTTGGATGCATTAGCTGAGTTGCCGAATGAAGCGGTCGTCGTGACGCATGGCGGCGTGATTCGCGTAGTGCTCGATACATTCACACAAAACCATCGTTCGTTTTGGGAATGGAACGTAACGAACGGATCCATTTGGCAACTCGAATGGGCTAGCGAGAAAGAATTCAAGGAGGGGAAGCCATGCACGTCTTTATCGGAGGTGCCTATAACGGCAAAACGGATTATGTGAGACGTTGGAATGGCGATACGGCAGCTTGTTTCTGTACAATGGATACGACAGCAACCGCTAAACCCGGTGAATCACTCATCATTTCAGATTTGCATGAGTGGCTAAAGACTACAGACATAACAGAAAGAGAAGCAAGCAATGCCGTGCGCGAAATCAGCGACCCGAACACCGTCTTCATTTTAACGGAAATCGGGCGGGGCATTGTGCCAATTGATGCACAGCAACGCGAACTCCGCGATCGATGCGGCCGTTTGTATCAGCAATTATTTGCAGAAGCGACAACTGTTACAAGAATCTGGTATGGTATTCCTCAAACAATCAAAGGAGTGAAGTGAAATGAAAATCTACACAAAGACTGGCGATAAAGGTACGACAAGTTTAATTGGTGGACGCGTTGCAAAAGACGATTTGCGTGTCGAAGCATATGGCACGATCGATGAACTAAATTCATTCATCGGTAAAGCAATGACGGAACTAGACGGGGAGAAGTTTGCGGATATCCTGACTGATCTTGAAACGATCCAAAATGAATTATTCGACGGTGGTGGAGACTTAGCAAACGTCATGAAAGAGCGTCATTACAAGCTCGACGAAGAACCTATCACCGTTCTCGAAAACCGAATCGATAAGCTAATGGAAGAAGCGCCCGAACTAGAACGCTTCATCCTCCCTGGCGGCTCACCAGCGGCTGCGACATTACACATCGCGCGCACGGTCACACGCCGCGCAGAACGGGTGACCGTCACATTGATGAACGCGGCAGACGACGTATCACCCGTCGTGGGGCGCTATTTGAACCGTCTATCAGATTACCTATTCGTGGCGGCACGCATCGTGAACGCTCGACTCGGCATTTCAGACAATGAATATGTCCGTAGCGCAAAAGTATTCCGCACGAATGTGAAAAAGGATAAGTGATTATACGTAAACAGGGACCTCTGATAATTCCAGAGTCCCTGTTTTTTTGTGGCGCGCTCAATCAGTCGGGGTATCCGCTCAATCCGTTCCGGTATCCGCTCAATGTTGGTGTCTAAGCGCTCAATGTCGATGCAAAACCGCTCTATCAATCCCCGCATCCGCTCAATGTCGACGCCTAAGCGCTCTATCCGCCCCGTCATCCGCTCAATGTCGACGCCAAAGCGCTCAATCCGTCCCGGTCTCCGCTCAATGTCAACGCCTAAGCGCTCAATCCGTCCCGTCATCCGCTCAATGTCAACGCAAAACCGCTCAATCCGTCCCCGCATCCGCTCAATCACAACGCCAAACCGCTCAATCCACACAATCACTTCAAACCCGAATCACATCATACAGTTCCATAAACTCTTTCTTACGCAAAATCTTCGGCACAGGATACAACGGGTTCGCTTCCGCTGAGGCGCGTTTAACCATTAGTGGAATATCTTCTACCATAATCCCATCCATTCGCTCCGGAATATTCATCGCATGATTCAACGCTCGAATGGCCTCAATGAACTTCTCAGCTTTCATTCGCTTCGTATCCGAATGATTTGTAACGCCAATTAAATCAGCCAACTCGGAAAGGGGAGTGTATACAGTTTTGCCGTAATACTCAAGTACGTGTGGCAAAATAATCGCATTTGCTAATCCGTGTGGTACGTTGTAAAATCCGCTGAGCGTGTGTGCAATTGCATGGATATTGCCGACATATGCTCGAGTAAATGCTTTACCGGCCAAATAAGAAGCTCGTTGCATATTCGTTCGCGCGGTCAAATTATCTCCATTGCGATAGGCTTCGTATAAATTCGTGAACACGAGTTGTACTACTGCCCGGCTATCATTCCACGTGTCTTTCGTATTACTGTTGCCAATATATGCTTCGACTGCATGAGTTAAGGCGTCCATTCCGGTAGCTGCGGTAATCGCTGGCGGCAACTTCATCGTCAACAATGGATCGAGTACAGCATAATGAGGGATCAGTGACGTGTCATTGATCGCATACTTCTCATGCGTCTCACTATTTGTCACTACCGCAGCGAGAGTCGCTTCACTTCCGCTTCCCGCTGTCGTAGGTACCGTGAACAACGTGGGGATTCGCTTGCGCACGTGGAATAAGCCTTTCAATTCGGGAATTTGTTTCTCGGGCCTCGCAATTCTTGCACCTACTGCTTTTGCACAATCAATCGGAGAACCTCCACCGAACGCAATTAATGCTTGACATTCATTCGCTACGTACAAACCTCGTGCTTCTTCAATGTTGACTATTGTAGGATTTGCGACAGTTTGGTCATATACCAAGTATTTGATACCGAGTGAATCGAGACCGAGTAGCATGACGTCTAGTAAGCCGGATTTGGCGATGTTGCGATCTGTAATAATGAAAACATTATCCAGTCCAAGACTTTTCACTTTCCCCGCAAGGCCTTCCACACTACCAGGTCCAACTAGTAACTCAGGCTCTCGCCAAGGTAAAAAGTTCATTCCCACTTTGAGCCCTCTTTGAAATAATCGTGCATACACTCGCTTCATAACAAAACCCCTTTCTATTGTTAGCAACACATTATGAAAACGTTAGCATGAAGTGGTTAAATTTGCTATATTGAGTTACAATGAAAAAAGAATATTCCTATTAGTTTGATAGTAATGTTATACTAGTTGTATAGAGCATAGATTTTCTCTAATTTGGAAAATCTAGCCCCTAGGTAAATTTGTAAATTAAAGTAATGTAGAACAAAGCCTATAAGGGCGGGCTTAGATGATAGAATAATGTTAATAAATAAAAAAGTGCTTGACAAAAAGACCTTTCAACCATAGTGAGAAAATAAAAAATAAACTTGTAAAAACAGTTGACTGAATGATCATTCATTATTACACTATACATAGAATATAATTGAAAGCGGTTTCTCAAAGGGAATCTCAAGTAGAAGAAATGGAAGGGGAATAAGAGATGAATATATTACTCATCGCAAACTGGATATTATTTGTAGCAGTCGTCGTATACGGCTTTGGTCTATTCCTATACTTATTAAAAACTCGCTACGAATTCATCCGACTGGGGAGAAAAGAAGAGTTCGACAATGACGTCAAAGCGCGTCTGAAGAAAATTTGGGTATACGTATTCGGACAAAAGAAACTACTGAAAGATAAAAAGAGTGGGGCCATTCACGTCATGTTCTTCTATGGTTTCCTACTCGTACAATTCGGGGCAATTGATCTGATCTGGAAAGGATTAAAGCCGGGATCACATCTGCCACTCGGCCCATTGTATCCGGCATTTACATTCTTCCAGGAAATCGTCGTATTCGTTATCCTAGTAGCGGTCGTATGGGCGTTCTATCGTCGTTATATGGAGAAACTAGTGCGTCTGAAACGCGGCTGGAAATCGGGTCTAGTTCTGATATTTATTGGACTACTTATGATTTCTACACTTGTTGCTAACGGCGCGAATATGATTTGGCATAATGAAGGCACTACATGGACAGAGCCAATGGCATCGATCATCGCAACAGTATTTAGCGGTGTTCCGACAAGCGTGGCCGTAGCGATATTCTTTGTCGGCTGGTGGGTACACTTACTGACATTGCTGACGTTCCTAGTGTATGTACCACAATCTAAGCACGCACACTTGATCGCAGGTCCAGCAAACGTGTATTTCCACCGCTTAGATCATGCGGGACGTTTGAAGCCAATCGATTTTGAAGCACTTGAAGAAATTGAAGACGAGGACGAAATGCCGCCACTTGGTGTTGGCAAGATCACGGATTTCACACAAGCGCAAATGATCGACTTCTATGCATGTGTAGAATGTGGACGCTGTACGAATATGTGTCCGGCAACGGGTACAGGTAAAATGCTGTCACCGATGGACTTGATCACCAAGCTCCGCGACCACCTAACAAACACCGGTGCAGTCATGACGAAACAACAACCGTGGGTACCTCAACTAATGTTTAAAAACTCACAAGGAAATCAATTGGCACTCGCTGCTACGGCAGATGGAATGACAATTGATGAACTATATAGTCCTTCATTTCGGCGACGTCATTACAGAAGAAGAGATTTGGGCATGTACGACGTGCCGTAACTGTGAAGACCAGTGTCCGGTAATGAATGAACACGTAGATAAGATTATCGATCTTCGCCGTTATCTGGTGATGACGGAAGGAAAGATGGATGCGGATGCACAGCGCGCGATGACAAACATTGAACGCCAAGGTAATCCATGGGGACTTAACCGTAAAGAGAAAGAAAACTGGAGAGACGCACGTCCAGACTTGCACATCCCGACGGTGAAGGAAGCGAAGAAAGCAGGAGAAGACTTCGAATACTTACTATGGGTTGGTTCTATGGGTGCGTTTGATAACCGCTCACAGAAAATCGCTCTATCTTTCGCACATTTATTGAATGAAGCAGGGGTAAGCTTTGCGATTCTCGGTAACAAAGAGAAGAACTCCGGAGACACACCACGTCGTCTCGGAAATGAATTCTTATTCCAAGAGCTCGCAACAGCGAATATCGCGGAATTCGAAAAAGCGAACGTATCGAAAATTGTGACGATCGATCCGCACGCTTACAATATCTTCAAAAATGAATATCCAGATTTCGGTCTGCAAGTAATCGTTAAACACCATACTGAGTTGCTTCATGAACTGGTCATGGCAGGCAAGCTAGTACCGAAATATGCAATCGATGAAGTCATCACATTCCACGACTCTTGTTACTTAGGTCGCTATAACGACGTCTATGATCAGCCGAGAGAAATTCTTAAAGCGATTCCAGGCGTTCAGTTAGTAGAAATGGAACGTAGCCGTGAAGAAGGTATGTGTTGTGGAGCAGGTGGCGGTATGATGTGGATGGAAGAAGATACAGGCCAGCGCGTCAACGTAGCTCGTACTGAGCAAGCGCTTGAAGTTAGCCCAGGAATCATTTCATCTGGCTGTCCGTATTGTTTGACCATGTTGTCTGACGGAACGAAAGCGGTTGAAGTCGAAGAACAAGTCGGCACATACGATATTGCTGAACTATTGGAACGGTCGATCTTTGGAGAATTCCAAACAATCACTGAGCCTGAAGAAGAAGTGGTAGAAGAAATAGTAGTTGTGGAAGAAGTAGTAGAATCGAAGGAATTGATTTCGGAGCCTGAGTTAGCTGTAACGGTTGAAACAGGGGATGAAACATCGAAAATCGGCGATGGAAAAAGGAATTAAAATTATTGCGAATATCGTGTCAATACCGTACAATTAAGTTATCTAAAACGCTAACAATTGAATGAGCTAAACAATAAGAGGGGCTATGCACCCTCTTATTTAGTAGTCATGTATCGAGCGAGCGTTCAGTCAGCATATAAACTAGGGGGAATGGGAAAATGAGAACAGTTATTTTACAAGGTGCTAGAACACCATTTGGAAAATTAAGCGGTGCATTGCAATCACAAACAGCAAGCGATCTAGGGGGCATTGCGATCAAAGAAGCATTGGCCCGTGCTGGCGTACAAGGCGATCAAGTGGATGAAGTGATTATGGGGACTGTTTTACAAGCAGGGCAAGGGCAGATTCCTTCACGTCAAGCAGCTGTCAAAGGTGGCATTCCATATGGCGTCAAAACGGAAACGATCAATAAAGTATGCGCTTCCGGAATGCGCAGTATCACACTTGCTGACCAGCTAATTCGTCTTGGTGATGAGACAACAATTGTCGCAGGCGGTATGGAATCGATGACCAATGCACCCTATTATGCAAATGTCCGTTCAGGTTTGAAAATGGGCGATAGCACATTGGTAGATGGCATGATTTATGATGGATTGACGTGTTCATTCTCCGAAGGCAATGTTCACATGGGCACATACGGAAACAGGACAGCAAACGACTTCTCAGTAAGCCGTGAAACGCAGGACAAATGGTCATTACGTAGTCATGAACGCGCACTGGAAGCGATGGAAAAAGGAGTGTTCGCAGAGGAGATCGTTGGAGTTAGCATTCCTCAACGTAAAGGTGATCCAATCGTTGTGACAGAAGATGAAGGCCCACGTAGAGGCAGTTCACTTGAAGCATTGGCGAAACTACGCCCAGCGTTCGGTAAAGACGGTAGTGTCACAGCTGGAAACGCACCCGGCATTAACGACGGTGCATGTGCTGTAGTGTTAATGAATGAAGACGAAGCGAAAAAGCAAGGCAAAGAACCGCTTGCTATTATTCTTGGTCACGCGGAAGTAGCCATCGAACCGGAACGTTTCCCAGAAACACCAGGTCACGTCATTAAGGCATTACTTGAGAAAACAGGGAAAACAGCAGACGACATTGATTTATACGAAATCAATGAAGCATTCGCAGTCGTTGCGCTCGCAAGCTCACAAATTGCTGGACTGGACGAAGAAAAAGTGAACGTCAATGGTGGCGCAGTCGCACTAGGTCACCCAATCGGTGCAAGCGGAGCGCGTGTTGTACTTACATTGGCGAATGAACTAAAACGTCGCGGTGGTGGAATCGGTATCGCAGCAATCTGTTCAGGT
Organism: Sporosarcina ureae; assembly: GCF_002101375.1. Classification (GTDB taxonomy): domain Bacteria; phylum Bacillota; class Bacilli; order Bacillales_A; family Planococcaceae; genus Sporosarcina; species Sporosarcina ureae_B. The sequence goes on from NZ_CP015207.1 coordinate 2,380,132, forward strand.
GGCGGCCAAGGCGATGCGATCATGATTGAAGTACCCAAAACTAACTGACCGGGGGCATTCCAGATGACAATTGAAAAAGTATTTGTAATTGGCGCAGGACAAATGGGCGGAGGAATTGCTCAAGTCTGCGCACAGGCGGGCTATCAAGTAACTCTTCATGATCTCAATGAAGAAGCATATGACCGAGGTTTTAAAGTCATCACGAAAAACTTAACGCGCAACGTGGAAAAAGGCCGTATGACTGAGGAAGAGAAAGAAGCCGTCCTCGGTCGTTTCACAAAATCACTAGATATGCAAAATGCGAAAGATGCCGACATCGTCATCGAAGCGGCAGTTGAAAATATGGCAATCAAAACAAAGATCTTCGCAGAGCTAGATGAGATCACACCGGAACATACTATTTTAGCGACGAACACATCTTCATTGCCCATCACGGAAATCGGTGCGGCTACAAAACGTCCAGGAAAAGTAATTGGTATGCACTTCATGAATCCAGTACCAGTCATGCAGCTTGTCGAAGTCATCCGCGGACTTGCAACAGATGATGATGTCTACGAAGCAGTTGAAGAGATGACGAAAAAGCTCAACAAAACACCTGTTGAAGTAAACGATGCACCCGGCTTTGTCGCAAACCGTGTGTTGATGCCGATGATCAACGAAGCGATCTTCACATTATACGAAGGTGTCGCAACGAAAGAAGCGATTGACGATGTTATGAAAATGGGGATGAATCATCCGATGGGGCCACTGCAACTGGCAGATTTCATTGGACTCGACACATGCCTCTACATTATGGAAACATTGTATGAAGGATTCGGCGACTCGAAATATCGTCCATGCCCATTGTTACGTAAATACGTCAAAGCAGGTTGGCACGGCAAAAAAACAGGGCGCGGTTTCTATTCATACGAATAAATGAATTAAGTTGAAAGCAAGAGGTGAAAAGGATGGACTTTACATTAACAGAAGAACAACTAATGATGCGCCAAATGGTTCGTGATTTCGCAAAAAACGAGATCGAACCTTGGATTCCACGGATGGAAGATGGGGAATTTCCACGTGAACTACTAGAAAAAATGGGTGAGCTCGGATTGATGGGAATTACAGCACCTGAACAGTATGGAGGTTCAGAAATGGACTTCTTGTCATATATCATCGCAATTCACGAACTATCAAAAGTCAGCGCCGTCATGGGAGTCGTGTTGTCTGTTCATACTTCTGTTGGAATGAATCCGATCCTCTACTTTGGTACGGAAGAACAAAAGAATCGCTACTTGCCAAAAATGGCATCCGGTGAATACTTGGGTGCATTTTGCCTGACAGAAGCATCGTCCGGATCAGACGCAGGTTCATTGAAAACGAAAGCGAAGCGAGTTGACGACCATTACATAATCAATGGCTCGAAAATGTTCATCACAAACGGTGGGGAAGCGGACGTCTACATCGTCTTTGCTAACACCGCTCCTGAAAAAGGAACGTATGGCATCACCGCATTCATTGTTGACCGGGATACACCGGGATTATCTATAGGCAAAGATGAAAAGAAAATGGGTCTACACGGCTCGCGAACCGTCGCGCTTAGCTTCGACAATATGAAAGTACCTGTGGAAAATAGACTGGGTGAAGAAGAAGGCGGCTTCAAAATCGCCATGGCCAATCTTGACATCGGTCGAATCGGTATCGCCGCTCAAGCGTTAGGCATAGCAGAAGCCTCACTAGAAGCTGCCGTTGCCTATGCAAAAGAACGCGAGCAATTCGGCAAACCCATCGCAGCCAATCAAGGCATAGGCTTCAAACTAGCCGACATGGCCACCGCAACAGAAGCGGCTCGACTACTAGTCTACCGCGCAGCTTGGCTACGTTCAGAGGGTAAACCATGCGGCAAAGAAGCGTCCATGGCCAAACTATTTGCATCCCAAGCCTCCGTAGATAACTCCATAGAAGCCGTCCAAGTATTCGGCGGCTATGGCTACACGAAGGATTATCCAGTAGAACGTTACTTCCGCGACGCGAAAGTATGCCAAATCTACGAAGGCACAAGCGAAATTCAAAAAGTAGTCATCGCCAAACATCTAACAAACTAACGTTAGAAGCGCTTAGGGGAGCGCATAGTGCGGTGATCCACAACAACTTACTAATATAATGAACTTAGTTTGCTTCAACAAGTTATAAGTAGGGATTGGAGCGGAAGACAGGGCGACTCCGGGAGGATCAGCCCGATCAGATGAGACAACTAGAGGAGCAAGAGCGAAGCGTTATGAGCACATCTTTGCACTAGCGACTAGTTAGCTCACCGCGGGCCTCCCGGAAAAGCGTCCCCTTCTGTAGCTCCAATCCCCAAACCACAAACTAACATCAAGCGTTACTATTTCCAATGAAACTTTCATTAATCAAACAAAAGGGTGGGAGAACAATGGACTTTAAATTATCAGAAGAACACGAAATGATTAGAAAAATGGTACGGGACTTTGCACAAAAAGAAGTAGCACCAACTGCAGCACAACGAGACGAAGACGAAACTTTCGACATGGACATCTTCCACAAGATGGCCGAACTTGGACTTACAGGCATTCCATGGCCGGAAGAATACGGCGGCATCGGTAGCGACTACCTAGCCTACGTCATTGCAGTAGAAGAACTATCTCGTGTTTGCGCATCTACAGGTGTCGTCTTGTCTGCACACACGTCTCTAGCAGGATGGCCACTATTCAAATACGGTAACGAAGAACAGAAACAAAAATACTTACGTCCACTTGCGGAAGGTACGAAGATGGGGGCATACTGCCTGACAGAAGCAGGTTCAGGATCAGACGCAGGCGGCATGAAAACTACAGCGAAGCTTGACGGTGATGACTACGTGCTAAATGGCTCGAAAATCTTCATTACAAATGGCGGGATTGCTGACACATATATCGTTTTTGCTGTAACTGATCCGGAATCCAAACATAAAGGAACAAGCGCATTCATTGTAGAAAGCACTTTTGAAGGATTCTCTGTAGGTAAGAAAGAAAAGAAAATGGGAATACGTTCTTCGCCGACAACAGAAGTCGTATTAGATAACTGTCGCGTGCCAAAAGAAAACCTTCTTGGAGAAGAAGGGGACGGATTCATTATCGCAATGAAAACGCTCGATGGCGGACGTAATGGAATTGCTGCTCAAGCAGTGGGTATTGCACAAGGCGCACTTGACGCTGCTGTCGATTACTCGAAAGAACGTACACAATTCGGCAAGCCGATCGTGGCCAACCAAGGCATTAGTTTTAAATTAGCAGATATGGCGACAGCGATAGAAGCATCTCGTCTGTTGACATACCAGGCTGCATGGCTCGAAACTAACGACTTGCCATACGGTAAAGCGTCTGCCATGGCGAAACTAATGGCTGGTGACACAGCAATGAAAGTCACAACAGAAGCCGTTCAAGTATTCGGTGGCTACGGTTATACAAAAGATTATCCAGTGGAGCGCTATATGCGTGACGCAAAAATCACGCAAATTTATGAAGGTACTCAAGAAATTCAACGTCTCGTCATTTCTCGTATGCTGACGAAATAACAGGAGGTCTAATGCAATGCCGAAACATGAAGTGAAATCTACCGTCAAAGATGAAGAACTTATTCAGAAGCGACGCGCACAAATTAGTCGGGGCGCTGTGAAATTATTTATCGACAAAGGATTTCACCGAACGACTACACGTGAAATTGCCAAAGAAGCGGGCTTCAGTATTGGCACATTATACGAGTATATTCGGACAAAAGAAGATGTTCTGTATCTTGTCTGTGACAATATTTATAATGAAGTCAATGTTCGTTTATCTGAGCTCGATAATAATGACAACACGGTAGAAGGGCTACGTGTGGCGATTGCACGGTATTACGAAGTCATCGATCAAATGTCGGATGAGTTTCTCGTCATGTACCAAGAGTCGAAATCGTTACCGAGCGAAGCGCTTCGGTATGTACTTACTAAAGAACTAGAAATGGTCGAGCAATTTGAGACGATCATACGGAAGTGCATGGAAGCTGGGAATCTACGCATCGGACCGGATGAAGTATCATTGATCGCGCATCATATCCTCGTTTCGGGCCAAATGTGGTCATTCAGAAGATGGGCACTGCGCAGAGAATATACTTTACAACGCTACATTGAGATACAAACTGATCAAATTATCAAAGGTTTAGAGAAATAAATAACTTGCGGACTCTGCCATGAAGATATTCGTGGCGGTGGTCAGCATGTACGGAAGGTGGAAGGCAAATGGTAACTGAGGAAATCTATAAACCGAAACACCATATTCGTTTCGTGACGGCATCTAGTTTATTCGACGGGCATGATGCATCGATCAACATCATGCGCAGAATATTACAGGCAACCGGAGCGGAAGTTATTCATCTCGGACATAATCGATCTGTTGAGGAAGTTGTAAACGCTGCCATTCAAGAAGATGTACAAGGAATCGCTATGTCTTCCTACCAAGGCGGTCATGTGGAGTATTTCAAATACATGCATGACTTGTTGAAGGAAAGAGGCGCTTCCCATATTAAAATATTCGGCGGTGGTGGAGGAGTCATCATCCCGAAAGAAATCAAAGAGTTGCATGAATACGGTATCGAATGGATCTTTTCACCGGAAGACGGTCGGAAACTAGGTCTACAAGGTATGATCAATAAAATCATGGAACTATCGGATTTCTCCACGACTCCCGAAAGCGAAGAGGCTAACCTGGAACAACTGACAGCAGAAACGCCAGGTATCCTAGCGAATTTAATCACGTACGTAGAAGAAAACCATTTGAACAAAGATGAAGCGACGAAGCAATTACTCGATCGCGCACGCGCCATGTCTAAACAAACGCCAGTACTAGGGATCACAGGTACGGGTGGAGCAGGTAAAAGTTCCTTGACAGATGAATTAATTCGTCGTTTCTTGCGTGAGTTCCCTGACAAAAGAGTGGCGATCCTTTCTGTAGATCCAACGAAGCAAAAAACGGGCGGTGCTTTACTTGGCGACCGGATTCGTATGAATGCAATCTTTAATAACCGTGTCTACATGCGTAGTCTGGCAACACGTGGATCACGTTCAGAGTTAACAACGGCTATCCATGACGTCCTTGATATCACAAAAGCGGCTGGCTATGACTTGATAATTGTAGAGACGAGCGGAATTGGGCAAGGAGATGCACGCATTACGGATGTATCCGACGTTTCGATGTACGTGATGACGAGTGAATTTGGTGCGCCGACACAGTTAGAAAAAATCGATATGATCGATTTCGCTGACTTAATTGTTATCAATAAATTTGAGCGAAAAGGTTCGGAAGATGCATTGATTCAAGTACGCAAACAATATCAACGTAGCCATTTGCTATTTGATCATGATCTTGACACGATGCCTGTATATGGCACGATTGCAAGTCAGTTTAACGATAAAGGCACCAACACACTTTTTGCAGCGCTTGTTGAAAAACTCAACAATGCAACGGATTCTGATTGGACGACAAGTTACACAGACTTCGTGACGAATCAAAAGCAAACCGTCATTATTCCGCCTGACCGTAGCCACTACTTGCGTGAAATCGCCTCAACAATCCGTAACTACCATGCGAAATCCAAACAGCAAGCAGAGCTGGCACGTCGCGTATTCCAACTTGAAGGTGCGATGGAAGCGGTGAAAGAAGCAGATTCCAATGAAGCGTTACTAGATTCATTGAATAGCTTGAAAGAAGGCGTCGAAGAGCAATTAACAAGCGAATCGAAGCGTGCTTTAAAAAACTGGGGGCCTTTGAAAGAGTCTTATGAGCAGGATGAATATGTCGTGAAAATACGCGACAAAGAAATCCGTACGACGCTTAATACTGTGAGTCTATCTGGCTTGAAGGTGCCGAAAGTAGTGTTGCCACAATACAAAGATTATGGTGAAATTCTACGCTTTGTATACAGTGAGAACGTTCCTGGTTCATTCCCGTACACTGGAGGCGTCTTTCCATTCAAACGTGAAGGCGAAGATCCGCGCCGTCAGTTTGCTGGGGAAGGAACACCTGAACGTACGAATCGTCGTTTCCATTATGTCTCAAAAGACGACGATGCAAAACGTTTATCCACAGCGTTTGACTCTGTAACATTATACGGAGAAGATCCCGATGAGCGTCCTGATATCTACGGAAAAGTTGGCGAATCAGGCGTGAGCATTTGTACACTTGAAGATATGAAAAAGCTCTATGACGGCTTTGATCTTTGTTCGCCTATGACGTCTGTTTCCATGACAATCAATGGACCGGCGCCAATTATTTTAGCAATGTTCATGAACGCCGCAATCGATCAGCAAGTACGTAAAAAAGAAGAAGAACTTGGACGGACACTTACTGTCGCAGAGTTCACTGAAGTACGTGAAATGACATTCCAAACAGTTCGTGGAACAGTACAAGCGGATATTTTGAAAGAAGACCAAGGGCAAAATACATGTATCTTCTCTACAGAATTTGCATTGCGTCTAATGGGCGATATCCAACAATATTTCATCGATAAAAAAGTTCGTAATTACTATTCTGTATCGATTTCGGGCTATCATATCGCAGAAGCAGGTTCGAATCCGATTTCCCAGCTAGCGTTCACACTGGCAAACGGCTTCACATATGTGGAATATTACTTGAGCCGTGGCATGCATATTGACGACTTTGCACCAAACCTGTCGTTCTTCTTCTCGAACGGCCTGGATCCCGAGTATACGGTAATCGGTCGCGTGGCGCGTCGCATTTGGGCGATTACGATGCGTGACAAATACGGAGCGAATGAACGCAGTCAAAAGTTGAAATACCATATTCAAACATCTGGCCGTAGTTTGCATGCTCAAGAAATTGATTTCAACGACATTCGCACCACGTTACAAGCATTGATGGCGTTGCAAGATAACTGTAACTCGCTCCACACGAATGCATACGACGAAGCCATTACGACACCGACAGAAGAATCTGTTCGCCGTGCGATGGCAATTCAGATGATCATCATGAAAGAACACGGCTTGTCGAAAAACGAAAATCCGCTTCAAGGGGCTTACATTATCGAAGAAATGACAAGTCTCGTGGAAGAAGCGGTATTACAAGAATTCGATCGACTGAACGACCGTGGCGGTGTACTTGGCTCTATGGAGACACAGTACCAGCGCGGCAAGATTCAGGAAGAGTCGATGTATTATGAAATGAAAAAACACTCAGGGGAGTTACCGATCATCGGCGTCAATACGTACTTGAATCCGAATCCGCCATCTGAGGAAGATATCGATAATATGGAGTTGGCCCGTGCGACACAACAAGAAAAAGAGTCCCAAATTACCAACTTGCGCGCTTTCCAAGCCCAGCATGCTGACGAAGCAGACCAAGCGCTTGCTGATCTTCAGGAAGTGGCGATTACAGGAGGCAATGTATTCGCTGAGTTGATGAAGACTGTGCGAGTAGCCAGCCTTGGACAAATTACTAACGCACTTTATGAAGTAGGCGGGCAGTACCGCCGTAATATGTAACGCATCTCAAGAGGGGATGTCACAGAAGCCATCACTTCTGGCGGCATCCTTTTTTTTATATGGGATTAAAGTCAAAGTCAGAGTGTAGGTGCATGGGCTAAGTGCATGGGATTGCAACTCCAGCTGGGGACGCGTTCCGGAGGGCGTGGCTTAAGCCAAGTGAACAGCGAAGGGTTCGCTTTGCCGTATTTCTGTGTGCTTTGCAGAAATTAAGGCATCTGTCCGGGGTCTCAAGGCACACGCTGATCCTCCCGGAGTCGCCCCAGCTTCCGTTTCAATCCTTACGAAGGGAGTGGGAGGACACAGAACACTAACTAGATATGGAATGTGAAATACTTTTGTTTTTGGTCTTATTTAAGGTCAAGTGCAGAATAGATTTTGAAACTGGTTATAGTGGGTGGAAATTAGTAGCAGAGACTCTCATTGCAAGGGATTGGCGCGTAGGAGGGGCTCACCGCGGACGCTCAGGAAAGCGTCCCCTCCGAAGCGCAAATCCCTTACTGAACACTAATTCCAGCCACTTTATTTTATGTATCCTATGAAACCCAACGCGTTGTATAAAATTCATTCCTCGTCAAAGTGGATAATTTAGTAAGTTAGTCAGTATAATAAGAACAACAAACAAAAGGGACGTGCTGAATGTGAGATGGTACTATCATGCAATTATAATAGCTCTTTTAACTACACTTACACTCATCTTCTACAGCAGCGGACTCGGCGTAATCCCTTTTACCTTTACGGCGGTCTACCTGGGGTATTTGACCATTACGGAGTATAGAAATATAAAGAGAAGTAAAAGAATGTAGCATATTGGTAGAAATAACGTATATAATGTACACTATGCTTATATGCTACAGGACAAAAAACGTCGATCGACCAAATCATTAACTGACTTGGTCGGTTCAGCGTGTGATTGATAGAAGAAAGGACGTGCCATACATTGAATATCCATGACATGACAAAAGAAGAACTTTTGGAAGAATCGTTAATCAACATTACGCACCAAGTACTGACAGAGCGACGTGAATCCCTTACGTTGGCGGAATTGATGGAAGAGTTCCGTAAACTTACAGGTATAACCGAGAAGGAATTGAAAGCGAAAATGCTTCAATTTTATACAGACCTAAACATCGATGGTAGATTCCTTGCGATCCAAGACAACCGTTGGGGCTTACGCGAATGGTATCCAGTGGATCAGATCGAAGAAGAAACTGCACCTGTCGTAAAAGTGCGAAAGAAGAAAAAGAAGAAAAAAGATTATGACGAAGATGATATCGAAGATGAAGATGATGACGAAGAAGAAATCTTCGATGAGGAATACGTTGAACTTGGCGAAGAAGATGACGCAGACGACGAAGAAGAGGAAGAAGAGGAAGTAGTCGAAATCGATGAAGATTTAATCGATCCTGACGACGACCTGGAAGTTATTCCTGAAGTAGAACTCGATATCGATGAAGAAGATGAAGATGAAGAGGAAGAAGAAGAAGAGTACGAGGAAGAGAAATAATTTCTTGACTTTTAGTGCCCAAAAATATAAGATTTGGATGGGCTCCTGAAAAGGACACATAAATTCGTGTATACGCGCTCCTAATTGTAGTTACGCTACAAACGGGGCGCTTTTTTGATTGTATATCGACCCTAATAGCTTGGAAAAAGAATAAATGGAGGCACTACACATGACAAAATATATTTTCATTACAGGCGGCGTCGTCTCTTCTTTAGGTAAAGGTATTAACGCGGCATCACTCGGACGTTTACTCAAGAATCGCGGTTTGAAAGTAACGAACCAAAAATTCGATCCATATATCAATATTGATCCACGCATGATGAGCCCGTACCAGCACGGGGAAGTTTTCGTAACAGAAGACGGTGCGGAAACGGATCTGGATATCGGTCACTACGAGCGTTTTATCGACATCGAATGTAACCGTTACTCCAACGTAACGATGGGGAAAGTGTATGATCTAGTATTGCGCAAAGAACGCGCTGGCGAATACAACGGAGCAACAGTTCAAGTAATCCCTCATATTACCAATGAAATTAAAGAATTGATCAAACGTGCGGGCCAAACATTGAACGCGGATGTTGTGATTACGGAAATTGGGGGAAGCGTAGGGGATATCGAATCATTGCCATACCTTGAAGCTATTCGCCAATTGAAAACGGACCTTGCGAAAGATGACGTCATGTACATTCATAACACGCTCATTCCATATTTGCATGCAGCTGGGGAAATGAAAACGAAGCCGACACAGCATAGTGTGAAGGAATTGCGTAGTCTTGGAATTCAGCCGAATATGATCGTTGTGCGAAGCGAATATCCAGTACCGCAAGAAATGAAAGACAAGATTGCATTATTCTGTAATATCAAGCCAGAAGAAGTGATCGAAGCACTTGATGCGGAAACTCTATATGAAGTACCTCTTCGTTTGCATGAGCAAAACATGGATCAGCTAGTCGTCGATTACTTGGGTCTTGAAACACCACAGCCTGAACTTTCGGAAGTGGAAGACTTAGTGAGATTGGTTAAGTCACTAAAAGAAAAAGTAACAATCGGTTTAGTTGGGAAGTATGTAGAATTACAAGATGCATACATTTCAGCAGTAGAAGCGATGCGTCACGCTGGATACGCGTTCGATGCAGACATCGATATTAAGTGGATCAACTCGGCAGATCTGACTTCTGAAAACGTTGCGGAACTTCTTGGTGACGTAGATGGTATTCTGGTACCAGGTGGCTTCGGAGATCGTGCAATCGATGGTAAAATTGAAGCGATCACGTATGCACGTGAACAGAAGATTCCATTCTTTGGTATCAGTTTAGGTCTGCAGTTAGCAGCTACTGAAATCGCACGTAACGTCATCGGTCTGAAAACAGCTCATTCACTTGAGTTCGACACAGAGACGGAGCACCAGATTACGACATTCCATCCGGATTGCCGTACAGCACGCGAAGCAGACAGTACATTGCGCTTAGGTGCTTATCCATGTAAAGTAGCCGAAAACACGAAGGCTTCTGCTGCATATGGCGAAGAGTTAGTGTACGAGCGTCATCGCCACCGTTATGAAATGAACTTGGCATACCGCGCGCAATTGGAAGAGGCAGGGTTCATCGTTTCTGGAATTAGTCCGGACGGTCGCTTGATCGAAATTATGGAGATGAAAGATCATCCATACTTCGTCGCTTGCCAGTTCCACCCAGAATTTGCTTCCCGTCCAAATCGTCCATCACCACTGATCCGCGATTTTATCCGCGCGGCGCTTGAGCATAAAAACTAAAAAAAATGCCCACAGAAGATTTTCTTCTGTGGGCATTTTTGACTTTATATATGACTAGAGATAAGAAAGTGGAGTGAGTGCATGGGATTTCCGCTCCAGATGGGGGACGCGTTCAGGAGGGCGCGGCCCAAGCCAAGTGAACAGCGAAGGGTTCGCTTTGCCGTATTTCTGTGTACTTTGCAGAAATTAAGGCATCTGTCTGGGGTCTTGAACTCGCGCTGATCCTCCCAGAGTCGCCCCCATCTTCCGCTACAATCCTACTTTTGTAGTGGATGGATGTAGACGACTTACTGGAAGTAGTATGCAAATATTCTTTAGCTCTAAACTTAGTTCAGTTCAAGTTCAAATAAAAGTCCAACAGAAAAAGTAATTACAATCGGAACTTCAATGGACCCTGATAAGTATCACCCATTCACATTGCAAGGGATTGGAGCGAGAGCCGTAACGAAGGACGGCTTTTGCGAGTAAAAGCGCAGCGGAGGGGTGTGGTTCACCGCCCACCCATAAGACACGCGTCCCCTCCGTAGCGCAAATCCCCACCCTAACACCACTGCCAGCCTATCCCAGATTAAAGCCCGTCTTCTTCATCCGCCAACATATCATCAATCGAAAGCTTCACCGCCTCATACACAAACAACGCAGCAAGTGCATGGGGTTGTACGATTCTTTCGCCCGTAGGACCCGGAATCAATCCTTTTTTCAAACCTGTCGAAATATACGTGTAGGCAAGAGAAGCGAGTTCATTATCGTCATCATCCTTATCGGCAGCCAACACAGCAAACGGGATGAATTGATCTGCAAGCTTCCGTGCTAGCTCAAGCGCCTCGGGGTGATCTGTCTTTCGCACAAGTAACCATACGCGATCCGCCGTCGTCAGCTCTAACTCTTTTGTATAGCGAATAGCTCCATCTAACGGTTCGACACCATCTAGTGCAGTTGCAGTAACAGCCGCCAATTCATCAAAAGCTGCCAAGATGATTCGTCCTTCGCCTACTACCGCTTGCGCCAATAAACGAGCAGTTTCTTCCATTGACTCTTCTTGTCCTTCTGCTATTCTTTCCAGTAGACCCCTAATTTGTGTAGTCAATATTTTCATGAAAATCCCTCCAAAAGCTCAGTATAAGTGAGAAAAGAAAGAAGTGCAAAATAGTTGACGAAAAATAGAGGAGTTTTTAGAAATTTCTTGAATAGTAAGACATATACAAATAGAAGCATTAGTGAATTTCTATAAATCGGGAATCACTATATACTTATAATAATAATAGGATTAAACCGATGGAGTTAGATCAAATATGTAAAATAAGGTGATCGGGATGGGGGAAATTTGGATGAAGCATTTATTAATTGTGGATGACCAACCAGGGATTCGATTATTACTGGAGGAAATCTTCAAACCAACAGGAATAATGACAGCGCTTGCATCGAATGGAAAAGAAGCGTTAGAAATAGTTCAGAAACAAAATCCAGATTGTATTTTACTTGATATGAAGATGCCCGGTATGAATGGGGTCGAAGTACTACGAGAAATCCGAACCCTCTCACCTGACGCAATTGTCATGATGATGACGGCGTACAGTGAAATTGAATTACTAGAAGATGCCAACAAACTGGGTATTGATCAGCACTTTACCAAGCCGTTTGATATATTCGAAGTGCGTGATAGTGTCTTAAAAAGGTTGGAATCACTAGACGGCTGATAGTAGTAATCAGCGTATGAATTTGATATGCTAGTGGATAGAAATTAATATAATAAAAACACATAAAATTCGTGGGAAACTCAAGGAGGAATTTAATATGCCGCTGGTCTCGATGAAGGAAATGATGATTCAAGGTAAAGAGCAAGGATATGCAATCGGTCAATTTAACCTGAATAACCTGGAATATACGCAAGCGATCTTACAAGCAGCTGAAGAAGAGAAATCACCTGTTATTTTAGGTGTATCAGAAGGCGCTGCACGTTATATGGGCGGATTCAAAACAGTCGTTATGATGGTCAAAGGATTAATGGAAGACTACGGGACGACTGTGCCGGTAGCGATTCATTTGGATCATGGTTCTAGCTTTGAGAAGTGTAAAGAAGCGATCGAAGCAGGTTTCACTTCTGTTATGATTGATGCATCTTCTAAATCACTTGAAGAAAACATTGAAATCACGAAAAAAGTGGTAGATTTCGCGAAGCAACATAATGTATCGGTAGAAGCTGAACTTGGCGTAGTAGGCGGTCAAGAAGACGACGTGATTGCAGACGGCGTTATTTATGCAGATCCAGCTGAATGTAAAGAGCTTGTAGAAAAGACAGGTATAGATTGTCTGGCACCTGCACTTGGTTCTGTACATGGACCGTATAAAGGTGAACCGAATCTTGGGTTTGAAGAGATGGAAGAAATTTCACAACAAGGAGATATTCCACTTGTGTTGCACGGAGGTACAGGTATTCCGACGAAGGATATCCAACGTGCCATTTCACTTGGTACGTCTAAAATCAACGTCAACACAGAAAATCAAATTCAAGGAACACAAGTTGTGCGCGACGTCTTAAACGAAGATTCCGAAGTCTATGATCCACGTAAGTACCTTGGACCAATGCGCGAAGCGATTAAAGCTACAGTAATCGGCAAAATGCGTGAGTTTGGTAGTTCAAAGCAAGCGTAATTACAGAATTTCGATAGAACAAAGGAGGAGCGCAATATGTCTCCTTCTTTTGCTTTTTAGCTAAATAAATAGCCAACAACTAGGAGGACAACACACGTGAAATTTTTTATAGATACAGCCAATTTTGAGGAAATTAAAGAAGCGCATAGCTGGGGGATCATCTCTGGTGTCACGACCAACCCATCGCTTGTTGCGAAAGAAAATATTTCATTCCATGACCGCTTGAAAGAAATTACAGCACTCGTACCGGGTTCTGTCAGTGCGGAAGTAATCGCTCTAGATGCAGAAGGTATGATTGAAGAAGGGCGCAAACTTGCGGCACTTGCAGAGAACATCACGGTGAAATTACCGATGACACCTGAAGGGTTGAAAGCTTGTTCTGTATTTGCAGCAGAGGGTATCAAAACGAACGTTACTCTCGTTTTCAGTGCCAATCAAGCCTTGCTTGCAGCTCGCGCAGGTGCGACATACGTTTCACCGTTCATCGGACGTTTAGACGACATTGGCCAAAATGGCGTAGAATTAATCGAAACGATCTCGGATATCTTTACGATTCACGACTTAGATACACAAATTATCGCAGCTTCCATCAGACATCCACAGCATATTACGGCTGCCGCACTGGCAGGAGCGCATATTGCAACAACTCCATTCAACGTACTTCAGAGTCTGTTTGCACATCCATTGACAACTAAAGGAATTGACCAGTTTTTGAAGGACTGGGAAACCAGAACGAATAAGTGATAGAACAAAAGGAGCTTGAAATGGACGTTTATAAAATCAAAGGGGGAAAACGACTGCAAGGAACGATCAGAGTAAGTGGAGCGAAGAACAGCGCAGTGGCACTTATTCCCGCTGCTATTCTAGCTGACTCACCTGTTACAATTGCAGGTCTTCCCGAAATTTCAGATGTCTATACATTGCAGGCGCTCGTCGAAGAAATCGGCGGCAAAGTGGAAATGAAAGATGGCACGATGATTATCGATCCAACTGAAATCATTTCTATGCCATTGCCTAACGGTAACGTCAAAAAACTTCGTGCATCCTACTATATGATGGGAGCGATGCTTGGCAAGTTCAAGCATGCAGTCATCGGATTACCTGGAGGTTGTCATTTAGGGCCACGTCCGATTGATCAACACATAAAAGGCTTTGAAGCACTTGGTGCAAAAGTCGAAAATGAACATGGCGCTATTTATTTGCGTGCAGATGAGTTGTATGGCGCGAAAATTTATTTAGACGTCGTCAGCGTGGGAGCTACGATTAATATTATGCTGGCCGCTGTTAAAGCAAAAGGTAAAACAGTTATTGAAAACGCTGCGAAAGAACCTGAAATTATTGATGTTGCGACTTTGCTTTCCAATATGGGCGCGAATATTAAAGGTGCAGGAACGAACGTTATTCGAATCGAAGGCGTAGAAACCTTGCACGGTACGAAACATACAATCATTCCAGACCGTATTGAAACAGGTACACATATGATAATGGCAGCTGCAATTGGAGATGGCATCACAATCGATAATGTCATTCCGTTGCACGTTGAAGCTGTTACAGCGAAACTTCGTGAAATGGGTGTGAAAGTAGAAGTCGGTGAAGAACAGATTTTCATTCCGAAAACTGAAAAACTTCATGCCGTCGATGTGAAAACTCTCGTCTATCCGGGGTTCCCGACAGACTTGCAGCAACCATTTGGCGTTTTGTCGACACAAGCAGAAGGTTCATCCATTCTGACAGACACGATCTATCCGGCACGTTTTAAACAAATCGATGAGCTTCGTCGAATGAATGCTGACGGTAGAGTAGAAGGTCGATCAGCCATCATAACAGGACCAACAGAATTGCAAGCTGCAACAGTGGAAGCTACAGATTTACGTGCCGGCGCTGCGCTATTGATTGCGGGCTTATTAGCAAGCGGAGAAACAGAAATTCATGAAATTGAACATATTGAACGTGGATATGGCGACATTATTGAGAAGCTGCAAAATCTCGGTGCCGATATCAATAAAGTAAAAGTGCTCACTCCATCTTCAATTTCTGAGTGACGCAAATTGTCAAAACGTGTATAATGGACTCAAACGACACATCCATTACGTAGAAAGTAGCCGATGGATGCGGACGTAGGCAAATGAAAGGTAATACGCAATACGCGCCTTACCGCAAACAGGAGGAACAAAACATTATGGAACGTAGTTTATCAATGGAATTAGTACGTGTAACAGAGGCAGCAGCCGTTGCGGCAGCCCGTTGGATGGGACGCGGTTTAAAGAACGAAGCAGATGACGCGGCAACAGAAGCTATGCGTACGGTATTCGATACAATTCCTATGGAAGGCGTAGTCGTTATTGGTGAAGGTGAAATGGACGAAGCGCCTATGCTGTATATCGGTGAAGAGCTTGGAACAGGCCACGGACCTGCTGTAGATATCGCTGTTGATCCAGTCGAAGGTACGAATATTGTAGCAGCAGGTGGATGGAACGCATTAGCAGTTCTTGCTGTTGCAGATAAAGGCAACTTGCTAAATGCACCGGATATGTACATGGACAAAATCGCAGTAGGACCTGAAGCGGTTGGTAAAATTGACATCGACGCAAGCGTTACAGATAACTTAAAGGCTGTAGCAAAAGCGAAAAATAAATCTGTATCTGACTTAGTAGCATCTGTCTTGAATCGTGAACGCCACGCAGCAATCATCGAAGAAATTCGTGAAGCGGGTGCACGTATTAAATTGATCGAAGATGGCGACGTAGCAGCTGCTATTAACACAGCGTTCGATGATACAGGTGTGGATATTTTATTCGGTAGAGGCGGTGCTCCTGAAGGGGTAATCGCAGCGGTCGGATTGAAATGTCTTGGCGGAGAAATCCAAGGGCGTCTCGTTCCTTCAAATGATGAAGAGAGAGAACGTTGCATCAAAATGGGCATCGACGTAGACAAAGTGCTAATGATGGACGATTTGGTAAAAGGAGACGACTGTATTTTCGCAGCAACTGGTGTAACAGACGGCGAATTGATGGATGGCGTACAGTTTAAAGGTTCGTACTGCCGAACTCAGTCGATCGTTATGCGCTCGAAATCAGGAACTATTCGTTTCGTAGAAGGTCGCCACAGCATGAAGAAAAAACCTCTTCTCGTAATGCAAGACTAACTCCCTCAATACCCGGCGTCACAGCCGGGTTTCTATTTCCTAAAACTATTTAGATCCATAATGTCCGGCTACTGAAGGAAAGGAAGTACACCATGTACTTTCCTTTCTATTTACTATGCCGAATTTCCCATACAATAAATGAAGAGTGGTGTACGCATAGATGACAATGATTACCCTTGCGGACCTTGAGAATATGACGCTTAAAGAGTTATACTCTCTTGCAAAGCAGTTTAAGATTACCAACTATAGCAAACTGACAAAGAAAGAATTGGTCTTCGCTATATTAAAATCCCGCGCCGAACAAGAAGGCTTTTTCTTCATGGAAGGCGTCCTCGAAATTATTCAATCTGAAGGGTACGGATTCCTACGTCCTATTAATTACTCATCCAGTTCAGAAGATATCTACATCTCAGCATCCCAAATCCGTCGCTTCGATCTGCGTAACGGTGACAAAGTAACAGGTAAAGTCCGTCCGCCAAAAGAAAACGAACGTTTCTATGGTTTATTACAAGTGGAAGCGGTCAATGGGCAAAATCCGGAAGTCGCACGCGAACGCGTTCATTTCCCGGCATTGACACCTTTGTATCCGGATCGTCAAATTAATTTGGAAACGTCAAAGAGCAATGTTTCCACACGTATCATGGACCTCGTCTCGCCAGTCGGATTTGGTCAACGTGGATTAATCGTCGCTCCTCCGAAAGCCGGTAAAACGATGTTGCTGAAAGAAATCGCCAACTCGATTACAACAAATCATCCTGACGCGGAACTCATTGTACTACTGATCGACGAACGTCCAGAAGAAGTAACGGACATCGAACGTTCTGTTAAAGCAGATGTAGTCAGTTCCACATTCGATGAAGTACCTCAAAACCACGTTAAAGTGGCTGAACTCGTACTTGAGCGCGCGATGCGTCTCGTCGAAAGTAAACGCGACGTCATTATCTTAATGGACTCCATCACACGGTTGGCACGCGCATTCAACTTGGTCATCCCACCAAGCGGACGCACACTGTCTGGAGGAATCGACCCAGCGGCTTTCCACCGACCAAAGAGATTCTTTGGCGCTGCACGTAACATCGAAGAAGGCGGAAGCTTAACCATCCTTGCCACAGCCCTAGTCGAAACCGGCTCGCGCATGGACGAAGTCATCTACGAAGAATTTAAAGGAACCGGCAACATGGAGCTACACCTAGACCGTAACCTAGCCGAACGCAGAATCTTCCCAGCACTCGATATCCGTCGCTCCGGCACACGAAAAGAAGAACTACTCATTCCGAAAGACAACTTGGAAAAATTGTGGGCCATTAGAAAAACATTTTCAGATTCCCACGACTTCACCGAACGCTTCATGAAAAAATTGAGCCAGTCCGAAAACAACGAAGAATTCTTCAACAAGCTTAACGAAGAAATGAAAGCAAAAAAAGGTAAGGGACTCATCTGATGTACTAAGATTGAAAGTTGATTTTCTGCTCTTAATCCAACATAAAAAAGTAATGTGTGTACTCATAAGGCAAGGTAGCAGCGAAAATTGAGGGACGAGTGGTCTTCCGGAAAGCGTCACCCAGCTGTAGCGGAAACCTAACTCTTTGCCAAGTCCGCTTATCCATTAAATACCCAAATCAAACAGTTGCACAACGTATCGGATTTTGCTATACTAATCAAGTACAGTTTTCTGTACACCGCATATACGGCTGACAAACACGGGTCGTGTACGGCATCGATCGTTTTATTGGCAACTGGTCAATGAAACATCCATAATTTCACACTCTGTTCCAGATGGTTCAGGGCGAAAGGAGAGATATCGATGAAAGCAGGAATTCATCCCAATTACAAACTTGCAACAGTAACTTGCTCATGTGGCAATACATTTGAAACAGGTTCTGTAAAAGAAGATATTCGAGTGGAAGTATGCTCAGAATGTCACCCATTCTATACTGGCCGTCAGAAGTTTGCTACTGCAGATGGACGAGTTGACCGTTTCAACAAAAAATACGGCATCAAGTCAGAAGAACAAGAGTAATAAAAGCCAGATACCCGTCAGGTGCAGTCGTGCCAGACGGGTATTTTTATTAATTTATTGCGTAGTTGTGTGAAAAGCGCTCTATCTGTGTGTGTGTCCGCTCATAGTTGCGCGAAAAGCGCTCTATCTGTGTGTGAATCCGCTCATAGTTGCGCGAAAAGCGCTCAATCCGCGTGTGAATCCGCTCATAGTTGCACGCAAAGCGCCCAATCCGCGTGTGTACCCGCTCATAGTTGCGTGAAAAGCGCTCAATCCGCGTGTGTACCCGCTCATAGTTGCGCGAAAAGCGCTCAATCCGCGTGTGTACCCGCTCATAGTTGCGTGAAAAGCGCTCAATCCGCGTGTGTACCCGCTCATAGTTGCACGCAAAGTGCTCAATCCGCGTGTGTACCCGCTCATAGTTGCACGCAAAGCGCTCAATCCGCGTGTGTACTCGCTCATAGTTGCGTGAAAAGCGCTCAATCCGTGTGTGTACCCGCTCATAGTCGTGCGTTAGGCGCTCTATCCGCGTGTGTACCCGCTCATAGTCGCACATTATTCGCTCTAATCACATCACCACATACATAAGCACGACATCGAAAGGAGATTGACCATGTACGTTTCAATGCAAGGCGGCTGGATGGAAGTCATCTGCGGCAGTATGTTTTCAGGTAAATCGGAGGAGCTCATTCGCCGCATTCGTCGCGCGGAATTTGCCAAACAAAAGATTGCGGTATTCAAACCAGCGATTGACGATAGGTATAGTGAGGAAGCTGTTGTCAGCCATGATGGCACGTCAACTATTGCCAATCCCATTTCCAAAGCGAGCGAAATACTGGACCTCGTATCAGATGATTTCGATGTGGTCGCCATTGATGAAGCTCAATTTTTCGACAAAGATATTATAGATGTCGCGATCGCACTTGCTGATCGCGGATTTCGCGTGATCATTGCAGGACTCGATCAAGACTTCAGAGGTGAACCGTTCGGGCCGATGCCGGAGTTAATGGCAGTGGCCGAACTGGTAACAAAACTTCAAGCGGTCTGTACCGTTTGTGGATCACCTTCAAGCCGAACGCAACGATTAATAGATGGACAACCTGCATGCCAAGATGATCCTATCATTCTTGTCGGTGCATCCGAAGCGTACGAACCACGTTGCCGTCAGCACCACCAAGTACCCGTCAGTCGTGCGCAGCATGCAAAATAAACATATTTCCGTCTATCCTAAAGCAAGAAAGGATAGACGGTTCTGCTATATACTAGTATATAACCCATTATTTCAGAAGAGGTGAACCGACTATGTTCGATAGACTACAAGCAGTGGAAGACCGGTATGATCGACTCAATGAACTACTTAGTGACCCGGAAATTGTCAATGATCTAGATAAATTACGAAACTATTCAAAAGAACAATCTGATTTACAAGACACGGTCGAAGTATACCGTGAATACAAAAGTGTCTACACTCAATATAACCATGCGAAAGAAATGCAAGATGAGCCACTTGATGACGAAATGAAAGAATTAGTCAAAATGGAAATCGATGAACTCGAAGACCGTATCGAGTCGCTTGAAGAACAATTAAAAGTATTATTAATTCCCAAAGACCCGAATGACAATAAAAGTGTCATCATGGAAATCCGAGGCGCTGCAGGTGGAGACGAGGCGGCCTTATTTGCCAGTAGTTTATATCGTATGTATACACGCTACGCGGAAATGAATCATTGGAAAGTGGAAGTGATCGATTCATCACCAACTGAACTTGGCGGATTCAAAGAAATTATTTTCATGATCGATGGCAAAGGTGCTTATTCCAAGTTGAAGTACGAAAACGGAGCGCACCGCGTGCAACGTGTACCGGAAACGGAATCAGGTGGACGAACACATACGTCGACTGCTACCGTTGCGTGCTTGCCCGAAGCAGAAGAAGTAGAAATTGAGATTCATGACAAAGATATCCGTACCGATACATTCGCTTCATCGGGACCGGGCGGACAATCCGTCAACACGACCATGTCTGCAGTGCGCCTTACGCATTTGCCGACTGGGACGACGGTATCGATTCAAGACGAAAAATCCCAAATCAAAAATAAAGAAAAAGCGATGAAAGTCTTGCGTGCGCGTGTCTACGATAAGTTTATGCAAGAAGTGCAAGCGGAATACGATGAAAAGCGGAAAACGGCCGTTGGATCAGGGGATCGTTCTGAGCGCATTCGCACATACAACTTCCCGCAAAATCGTGTGACTGACCACCGAATCGGCTTGACCATCCAAAAACTCGATCAGATTATAGAAGGGAAATTGGATGAAGTAATTGATGCATTGATTATAGAAGAACAAGCACATCGCTTGGAAAGTTTGGATCGCAATGACTGAGACAATGTATGAGTCTGTACAACGAGCGCAACAATTGCTTCAAGCGCGCGATATGGACACGCATGCTGCTGAACTGGCTATGCGTTCTGTCACGGGAATGAGTCGGGCTCATTATGTAGCCAGTTTCCGTGAATCTATTTCGCGTGAAACGTATGAACAATACTGGTCAATCATCACGGAATTATTGACCGGTAAACCCATTCAATATATTCTCGGTGAAGAGTCTTTTTACGGCTATTTATTCGAGGTCAATGAACATGTCTTGATTCCACGTCCTGAAACGGAAGAACTCGTCCACTATGCATTACAACGAGCGAATCAATTATTCGAGGACCGAGTTATACAAGTAGCGGATATTGGAACGGGGAGTGGAGCGATTGCTGTCGCGTTCAAAAAAGAACGACCGACTGCAAACGTAACCGCCACTGATTTCAGTAAAAAGGCGCTAGAAGTCGCAAAACGCAATGCAAAGCGCAATGAAGCGGATGTAACCTTTATGCAAGGAGATATGGAAGAACCGTTGAAATCGCAAAAATGGGATATTATCCTATCCAATCCGCCATACATCGCAGAACATGAAAAATCTGTTATGTCGCCAACTGTTTACGATTTTGAACCGCAAACGGCATTGTTCGCTGAAGAAGACGGACTCTATTTTTATCGCAGACTAGCAGAGAATCTTTTGCCTTTGATGAATCGCCCTGCGCTCATTGGTTTCGAAATTGGCTATCAGCAAGGAGCTATCGTGCAAGGTTATTTGCAAAAATCCTTTCCGGAAGCGACTGTGGAAATCGTTCAGGATATCAATAAAAAAGATCGAATGATATTTTGTGAGATTCGATGAATAAAATCTCCTCCTGCGGGACAAGATAGAGTGCAGGAGGGGATGACATGTTACAAGATTATCCGATTAACCAACAACCGACTCATACTTCGAAACTATTGGCGTTTATAGAATTTGTACTTATATTACTTACTATTCAAGCGGTGTTACTTGTATTCGGTCAGCAGGCAGCTACAGGTGAAGCGACGCAATTTCGCGTTCTCGCAAACTCTAATACGGTAGCAGATCAACAAGTGAAACGAAATGTACAAGAGAAAATTGCACCATTACTTGAGCAGGCGATCAATCAATCTACGAACATGCAGCAAATCAATGATAAACTTCAAATATTAGAGCCGACGCTTCTTGAAATCGCAAAAGCAGAAGGGAACGGCGCGCACGTAACGCTCGAGCGCAGTGCCGCAGTGATTCCACCAAAACGAGTAGGGTATTTTATTCAGCCTCAAGATGTTTACGATGCATATGTCGTGAAAATCGGTGCGGGTCGTGGGGATAATTGGTGGTGTTCATTGTTTCCGAATGTTTGCTTCCCGGAAGAAGCTACAGTGAATGAAACAGAAGAAGAAGCTGTTACATTCTTCATTTGGGAGTGGATAAAGTCACTGTTCGAATGAAACTATTCACATTTATTGTGGATAAGATCGATAAAATGTGTATAAAAAGGGGTTGAGCAAGTGGACACTACACAAACAATAGTGGATAACCTAGTGGATAACGATAGAATCTATGAACAGGCTGTGGATATCCTGAATTCTGGGGGGATAGTTGCCTTCCCGACTGAAACAGTTTACGGTTTAGGAGCCATTGCGACAAATGAGCAAGCAGTACAGCGGATTTTCGAAGCAAAAGGAAGACCATCAGATAATCCGCTGATCGTACATATTGGGAAGCAGTCAGACGTAGAAAAATACGCAACTGATATTCCCGAAATTGCAGGTATATTAATGAAAGCATGTTGGCCGGGACCATTGACGTTAATTATGAAGAAAAAGCCTGGAGTCATTGCAGATGTAGTGACGGCGGGACTTAGTACGGTAGCCATCCGCATGCCTGACCACCCGATAGCATTGGCATTATTGCGCAAGCTGGATCAGCCGTTAGCGGCACCAAGTGCAAATCGTAGCGGAAAGCCAAGCCCTACGGAAGCGGATCATGTCTATCACGATTTAATCGGAAGAGTTCCGCTGATTTTGGATGGTGGAGAGACAGGGGTAGGCCTCGAATCGACCATTTTGGATATCACAGTTACACCGCCTGTCATTTTGCGTCCGGGTGGCATTACGAAAGAGCAGCTGGAAGAATTGATTGGCACCGTCCATATGGCGAAGCTACCTACAGATCAAACGTCAACACCGCGCGCGCCGGGGATGAAATATGCCCATTATGCACCTGAAGCACCGCTATTTATCATCGAGCCGAATGCAGATTCTATTGCGCATGCGTTAGAGACTATTCATCTACAAAATAAGCGAGTCGCGATCATTGGACCTGATGAGTTATACACAGAAAACGCGGATTGGTACTTTTCCACAGGTTCTATCAACAGTCGGGAAGCGATGGCATCGAGTCTCTACAAAGCGATTCGCCAATGCGATCACACAGAGGCAGATATAATCCTCGCCATTGAGACTGATCATTCGGGTATCGGTGCAGCGGTGATGAACCGTCTCGATAAAGCTTCAGACGGCAAGCGTTTCACTGAATAACATTTCACTAATGATGAATAGCTCCCTTTAGCACCCGCATAAGATAAGTAGATGCGAGACTTGCGAGGGGGCTACTTTTTTGATAGAAATCATAGCGGCTATCGTTACAACGATCGATATCCTAATCGTCTATACATTACTCCGATTGCGGCGAGGTCGATTGATGATCATGCTGTGGACTACTATACTGAATGTCTTGCTGCCACTTATCGGTTTCTACGCAGGGGAATGGGTGATGATCTATTTTGTAGGATGGGGTCATGCGCTCTCAAGTGTACTCTTGTCACTCATAGGTCTTCACATTTTACTCTCGGACAGTGAACAGCCGTCAGTCGTTAATAAAATATCTCCATTTTTCTTGGCGCTGATCGTCAGTATAGATGCATTCGGAGTAAGTGTGACATTCGGTATGATGCAGCTGAACAAATGGCTGTTTGTTTTGGCGTCCGGCTTCTTTTCTGTTCTATTTTCGGGCATCGCTTTATTGTACACAGGCCGTTTGCGTATAATTAATGGTACATTTATTCGACGATTGGCAGGTATTATATTCATATGCATGGGTGTATTGTCCTTGTTTTTATAAAAAAGTGTTTCTTTTTTCTCATAAATCCGTTATTCTGTAAAGTAGGTGAAGAAAATGAATATTTATTTTATTTGTACAGGCAACACATGTAGAAGTCCTTTGGCAGAAGCATTAGTCAATCACGCCAATGTGCCAGGTATTACGGCGAAATCAGCAGGTATCCATGCGATAGATGGCTTGCCGATTTCCAAGAACTCAGCACAGTTGTTGACGGAAGAAAAAATACCTTTCACTCCTTATTCTAATGAAGTTACGTCAGCTGATATGGAGTGGGCAGATATTGTTTTAACGATGACAGCAAACCATCGAGATATCCTACACAGTCGTTTTCCTGCAATGAAAGAAAAAGTGTTTACATTAAAAGAATACGCGGGGACAATGACGGATCTTGATGTACATGATCCATATGGTGGAGATTTGGAAACATACCGCACCACATTTTATGAGCTGACTAAACTCATTAACTCCGTCATCCGACAGCAAACGGAGGAGAACTTATGAATGAACCGAAAAAAGTAGGGCTACGGGCGAAACTCGTCTTATTTATTGTGATTCTGGCAGTCATCACGTATACGACGAGTGCGGTATTCATTAACTGGGTCCAGCCAACATTCTTCCCGGATGTACGGCCATTCGTTTTTCAACTGCTTACATATGCGATGGGCATTATGTGGTCAGGTATTTTAGCGGCCATGTTCAGTACTATTTTGACCAAGCCATTGCAACGTTTGGAAACTGCTGCTATGAAAGTGGCGGATGGGAAAATTGGTACGGACATTCAACTGCCAAACTCATCGGATGAAATTCATTCCGTCTCCAAAGCTTTCCAGCAAGTGGTCGTCAATTTGCGCAACATTATCGAACAAATCGAATCCAACTTTCAAGCTACGGCTCAATCTGTCGATGAATTGACAAAGGAGACGAGCGTAGCGTCCGGCCAATCCGATGCCATTGCACGTACTATTGGAGAAATTTCCGATGGCGCAGAAAACACGTCGGAGTCGATTCGGGAAACAGTCAATGCGATTGAAGACATTCGTCAACTCGCGGTGGAAGTCAATCATCGAGCGGGACAATCATCCGAGCAATCTAAAGTGATGTTAAAGGAATTACACGCGACAACAGAAATCTTCCAATCGGTATTAGCGGGAATTCATCAAATGAGCAGCCAAAGCGAGCATTCATTGGAAACGATACAAGTACTAGATGAAAATGCACATAAAATCGGTGAAATCGTGGAACTTGTCGGCAACATCGCGGGGCAGACAAACCTTCTGGCGCTTAATGCTTCTATAGAGGCGGCGCGAGCGGGAGAGCATGGTAAAGGCTTCGCTGTCGTGGCGGAAGAAGTCCGTAATTTAGCGGATGAAAGTGCCAAGGCCGTCCAGATGATTTCTGGACTTGTTCAAACGATTCAATCAGACGTCAAACAAGTCGTAGCTGAAATGAAGCAACAAGTGGAAACGGCATCCACTGAGGCCAAACGTGCGACGAAAACAAATGGAAACGTTGAAACGATGACCGCCACCATTCAGACAATGGCACTTTATGTAGAAGAAATCAGCCAAATCGTCGGCAATCAAATGCAGACGATCGAGCATACGGCTAAGCAGTCGATGGAAGTAGCGACGATTGCAGAACATACTTCCGCGGGAGCAGAAGAAGTTCGTGCGGCCACTGAAGAGCAGGTGGCGTCGATAGATCAAACCAAGAACAAGGCGTTGGAGCTGAAGGAGCAATCGGAAGAATTGTATAAAGTGATCCGGAAGTTCGACCGAACGCCAATGTAATACGTAATGACGATTCTGAGGTGTTTCACGCTCTGGATCGTTTTTTTTATTTGTGGAGCGGGTGAAAGCATGTTTCTAGTTAGAGGAAGTTGTTTTGCTGGCGGTAGGCGTTGTCGTGGAGTATCTTTTTAGAACCACAAGCCAAATAAATACTTTACAGTAGTGCAGGTCCCAAAGGTGAAACATTCTGAATCGAATGCCCAATCTTCATCTTGCAACGACGAAAAAACGACTTCTTACAGCTCAAACACGTACAATCATTTCGTTTTATTCATATAACATTCGTCTTTATGACAAAACTTCAACGTTTCAAAATGATAATTTCAAAAATAGTACAGTAAAACCGATGATTTTTTTATTGAACAATGATAGAATAAGCGATAAGTAAAAATAGAAATGAGGGTGCGCAGTGAAAGTTGCAATTTCTTCAGACCACGGAGGCAACAATCTCCGAAAAGAGATCACCAATCTATTAACCGAACTCGACATAGAATATATCGACTACGGACCGGATGCCGACACTTCCGTCGACTATCCAGACTATGCAGTACCAGTAGCGAATGACGTCGTAGCGGGGAAAGTAGACCGCGGAATCTTGATTTGTGGCACAGGAATCGGCATGTCCATTTCCGCCAATAAAATCAAAGGCATCCGTTGCGCGCTCGTTCATGATGTATTTAGCGCAAAAGCAACACGCGGACATAATGATTCCAACATGTTAGCAATGGGAGAACGCGTAATTGGACCAGGGCTAGCGCGAGAAATCGTTAGTACTTGGCTTGAGACAGAATTTGAAGGCGGCCGTCACGAGCGTCGTATAAATAAAATGATGGAGCTTGAAAAGAACTAAAGAAAGCAGGTGGAACAAGTGGATGCCATTCAATTATGGAAACTGCAGCTAGAACAAGCATTGACCGAATTTGCGGAACAAGCACCACCTGCCGAGGAGACGATTTTCGTTGTCGGCTGTTCTACTTCTGAAGTAGCAGGTGCACGCATCGGTACGAATGGTGCCCTGGAAATAGGAGAAGCCTTATTCGCGCCGCTTCAAGCGTTTGCGGATAAACACCATGTACATTTAGCTTTCCAAGGCTGTGAGCATATCAACCGTGCCATTACATTGGAGCGCAAGACGGCGCAGCAATTTCATCTGGAATCTGTATCCGTCGTACCCGTTTTTAAAGCGGGTGGCTCGATGTCTACCTATGCGTACAAACAATTCAGCGATCCTGTCGTAGTAGAATCAGTGCAAGCGAATGCCGGCATCGACATCGGACAAACGTTAATTGGCATGCAAATGAAGCCGGTTGTCGTACCGATCCGTACGTCGATTAATAAAATCGGTGAAGCTGTCATCACGCTTGCGACAACTCGTCCAAAATTAATTGGCGGAAGTCGTGCGAAATACGAATAAACCGTGTACAATACAAGAAAATATAAAACTATCAGAAAAAAAGGGGATACTATCCAATGGACTTAAGCAATGTACAACACAATGATGCAGCAGTTTATGAAGCAATCATGGCTGAAAAGAACCGCCAAAACTCGAACATCGAATTAATCGCATCTGAAAACTTCGTAACAGAAGCAGTAATGGAAGCACAAGGATCATACTTGACGAATAAATATGCTGAAGGATATCCAGGCAAGCGTTACTACGGTGGATGTGAGCACGTAGACGTAGTCGAAAACATCGCACGCGATCGCGTAAAAGAAATTTTCGGCGCGGCATATGCAAACGTGCAGCCACACTCCGGTGCTCAAGCAAACATGGCAGTTTACTTCACAGCACTTGAGCCGGGCGACACAGTTCTTGGGATGAACCTTTCTCACGGCGGCCACTTAACACACGGTTCACCAGTTAACTTCTCCGGAAAGCTTTATAATTTCGTAGATTACGGTGTAACAAAAGAAGAAGAAGTGATCGACTATGAAGACGTTCGTCAAAAAGCGCTTGAGCACAAGCCGAAAATGATCGTTGCAGGTGCAAGTGCATATCCACGCGCAATCGACTTCGCGAAATTCCGTGAAATTGCGGATGAAGTCGGCGCATATTTGATGGTAGATATGGCGCACATCGCGGGACTAGTCGCAGTAGGTGAGCATCAAAACCCAGTACCACACGCGCACTTCGTGACATCCACAACGCATAAAACATTGCGTGGACCACGTGGCGGGATCATTCTATTAAATGAAGAAACAGCTGAAGAATTTGGCAAGAAAATCGACAAAACAGTATTCCCAGGCGTTCAAGGTGGTCCTTTGATGCACGTAATTGCTGCAAAAGCGGTAGCGTTCAAAGAAGTATTGGATCCTTCATTCAAAGAATATGCACAACAAGTAAAGAAAAACGCTGTAGCATTGGCTGAAAAACTACAATCAGAAGGTATCGACGTCGTTTCTGGCGGAACAGACAACCACATTGTACTAGTGAAGCTGAAATCACTTGAACTAACAGGTAAAGTAGCAGAGCACGTACTGGACGAAATCGGTATCACAGTAAATAAAAACACAGTACCATTCGATACAGAAGGACCATTCATCACTTCTGGTATCCGCATCGGTACACCGGCTGTTACAACTCGTGGTTTCGTAGAAGAAGATATGGTGGAAGTGGGACGCATCATCGCAACATTATTAAAAAACCATGAAGACCCGTCAGCAAAAGACGAAGCACGCAAAGCCGTTACAGCTCTAACAGATCAGCATCCTCTATATAAGTAAGAAAACTAGCGCCTTGACCTTGTGTCGGGCGCTTTTTTATGTGGTGGGCGAGTGTTTATGAGCGGAAGTTTGGTGTTATAGAGCGGATCGGCCGGCTGATAGAGCGCTCAAGCGGGAAGATAGAGCGAATCCGCCGGCCAATAGAGCGCTTGAGTGGGAAGATAGAGCGGATCGGCCGGCTGATAGAGCGGTTAAGTGGGAGGATAGAGCGGATCCGCCGGCCAATAGAGCGCTTAAGTGGGAAGATAGAGCGGATCGGCCGGCCAATAGAGCGCTCAAGCGTGAAGATAGAGCGGATCGGCCGGCTGATAGAGCGCTCAAGCGTGAAGATAGAGCGGCTCAGCCAGCTGATAGAGCGCTTAAGTGGGAAGATAGAGCGGATCGGCCGGCCAATAGAGCGCTCGAGTGTGAAGATAGAGCAGATCGGCCGGCTGATAGAGCGCTTAAGTGTGAAGATAGAGCGGATCGGCCGGCCAATAGAGCGCTTGAGTGGGAAGATAGAGCGGTCAGCCCAGCTAATAGAGCGCTCAAGCATGAAGATAGAGCGGATCCACCAGCCAATAGAGCGCTCCCAAAAGAAATATGATTCTTCACAAGATTAAATGTCCACCCCGCTTTATTTTCATTATGACAAATCACACAAGTTCACTGCGCCTGCCGCTTGATTTCTGTTATAATGTACAAGATATTCCGAAAAGGAGCGATACCAATGGGAAAAGTACATGTATTTGATCATCCATTAATTCAGCACAAATTGACGTTTATACGAAAGGCCGATACAGGAACGAAAGAATTCCGCGAGCTTGTGAACGAATTAGCCACACTTATGGCTTTCGAAATCACACGTGATCTTCCGACGCAGGAAATCACGATTCAGACACCTGTCTGCGAAGCTAAATCTCGTATCTTGGCAGGGAAGAAATTAGGGATTGTTCCGATTTTACGTGCGGGAATCGGCATGGTAGACGGGATTATCGATTTAATTCCGGCTGCAAAAGTAGGACATGTTGGATTATTCCGCGACCCAGAAACGTTAAAGCCTGTTGAATACTTTGTAAAATTGCCTTCTGACGTGGCTGAGCGCGAATTCATCGTAGTGGATCCGATGCTTGCGACAGGGGGAACTGCAGTTGAAGCCATCAATTCAATGAAAAAGCGTGGCGCGGTTAACATTAAATTTATGTGTCTAGTTGCAGCTCCTGAAGGCGTCGAAGTTCTGACGAAAGCACATCCTGATGTGGACGTGTATATCGCGGCGCTAGACGAAAAGTTGGACGAACACGGCTATATCGTCCCTGGACTAGGTGACGCGGGTGACCGTTTATTCGGCACGAAATAATGGAGGGATCATTCATTGACTAAGAAATGGAAAGTGATGACGATTTTCGGTACGAGACCGGAAGCTATCAAAATGGCGCCGCTTGTTCTTGAATTGGAAAAGCACCCGGATGAAATCGAATCCATCGTCACAGTCACTGCCCAGCATCGTCAAATGCTGGATCAGGTGCTGGAAACATTTAAAATCACACCAGACTATGATTTGAATATCATGAAAGAACGCCAAACGCTCATCGATGTGGCAACACGTGGCCTAGAAGGTTTGGACAAAGTAATGAAAGAAGCGCAACCGGATATCGTGCTCGTCCACGGTGATACATCGACGACATTTATCGGCAGTCTCGCTGCGTTCTATAATCAAATTTCAGTAGGTCACGTTGAAGCGGGGTTGCGTACATGGAATAAATATTCGCCGTACCCTGAAGAAATGAACCGTCAATTGACAGGCGTGATTGCCGATCTACATTTCTCACCGACTGAGAAATCAGCACAAAATCTGATCGATGAAGGTAAAAACAAAGATCGCATCTACGTCACAGGCAACACGGCTATTGACGCATTGCAAACAACGGTAGATCCGGATTATCATCACCCGATTTTTGATCAGCTGGGAGACGACCGGTTAGTGCTATTGACTGCACATCGACGTGAAAACCTCGGTGAACCAATGCGCAATATGTTCCGTGCAATCAATCGCTTGCTCGACAAACACGATGACATCCAAGTGATCTATCCAGTACACATGAATCCGGCTGTTCGTGAAGTGGCGGATGAATTGTTAGGCGACAACGACCGCATTCATCTAATCGAGCCGCTAGAAGTACTCGACTTTCACAACTTCGCAGCGCGTTCGCACATTATCCTCACAGACTCAGGCGGTATCCAAGAAGAAGCACCATCGCTTGGAAAACCTGTTATTGTTCTGCGAGACACAACCGAACGCCCAGAAGGTATTGATGCAGGAACACTGCGCCTGGCGGGAACAGAAGAAGAAAACATCTTCCAACTTTCCGACGCGCTGCTATCCGACGATGCGGAGTACGAAAAAATGTCCAAGGCTCATAACCCATACGGTGATGGCCATGCATCTGCACGAATAGTAGAGTCGCTACTCAAATATTTATCTTCATTATAAGAACCGAAACAGCAGAGAATTCTCATCTGCTGTTTTTTTTGTCTGCCAATAAAAGTGGCTAAGACAAGAGAGGGGAGGGGCTTGTAGTTCGGGATGAAGCTCCAGCTGGCGTATGTTAAAACCTATTTACTAAGTGGTTGAAATTACATCACTCACCGACAATAGTATTTGAACTATAGTTATTTTGTGAATTCAGCTCACCCCAACACTCTGCCGACCTCCTGTAGCAATAAACCACTGCACTCTAGAACATTTCATTCTGAAAACACTAACAATATTTCACTCTAAAAAAACGATGAAATAACCATATATAACCAGAAAACAAATATGTCGAATGTTTGACAATGAGAACACATTGTGAATTTATTCACCTGAATCAATTGACATAAAAAACCCTCTATTGTATGCTAACAAAGGGTAAGATTGATAAGGAACTCATACATAAATTGAGTACAGAAATCATGTTTCGTAGGTTTCAAGTCTTCACTCGGAAGCGCTACATCCTAACTCTTTGTCGACGTCGCACATAGCAACGTCACCTGGTGGACGGAAAAGGCGATTCACTTACAATTTCCAGATTTCTTCACAAGGAATCTATGTCGTTGAAAAAGATCAAAACGACAAAGACTCACTGCTCGACACAAGTCGGGAATTACTGAACACTTCAGACGCTGTAATCCAAAATACGAATTGGGAGAATAAACAATGCAAAGTATGCAGGAAATTTTCAAACAGCAGAAGAAGAGTTTCTTTTTTTTGCTTGCATTGTTCGTGCTCGGTTGGTTCTTCTTTGACTACCGGACTATCTTCGCTGGGCTCATCTTAGGTTCACTTTTCGGTATGTATAACTTTTGGATTCTCGTTCGACGGATGGAACGGTTTGACCGGTCTATCGATGAAGGGAAGCGAGCGAAGTCATTAGGTATGGGCTTACGTTTTGCATCAGGTGTAGGGGCTACGGCCATTGCACTCGTTATGCCGGAGGAGTTTGATCTGATCAGCACGGTAATCGGGTTAATGATACCCTATGCATTGCTGTTTACTGGTCATCTGCTGTTCCATTTAAAGCAATGACACTTTACTAGCAAGGGGAGGTGAACAAAAACGTGAATCATGAAAATCCACAGTTTATTTTATTCGGAATCGGGTTTAACCCATCGAATATACTGATGTTATTTGTAACGTGTCTGATTGTCTTCCTGATTGCAGTTGCATCTACACGGCGGCTTCAGATGAAACCTACGGGTATGCAGAACTTCATGGAGTGGGTCATGGACTTTGTCAAAGGCATCATCAAAAATAACATGGACTGGAAAACGGGAGGCCGCTTCCACGTACTAGGCATCACTTTGATCATGTTTGTCTTTGTTGCAAATATGATTGGACTTCCATTCGCAATCGTATGGGATCACCAACTCTGGTGGAAATCACCGACAGCCGATCCAGTTATCACGTTAACCCTCGCTGCTACAGTTGTTGCGTTAACGCATTACTATGGTGTGAAACAGCTCGGAATGGGCAAGTATTTGAAAACGTACTTCCAGCCAATTCCATTCTTGGCACCATTGAAGGTCATTGAGGAATTCGCAAATACGTTGACACTCGGTCTTCGTCTTTACGGTAACATTTTCGCAGGTGAAATCTTGATTGGTTTACTTGCAACATTGGGTGCTTCAAGCATCTTCGGTCTTGCCGGAGCTGTTATACCAGCACTTGCATGGCTCGGTTTCTCGGTATTCATCGGGGCGATCCAAGCATTTATCTTCGTTATGTTAACGATGGTCTATATGGCTCACAAGGTCAGCACAGATCACTAAACATATATTTACCCTGTAATCAGGGAACAAAACTACAAAGAATATTAGGAGGAAATACAAAATGGCAGGTATGGGTTTATTAGCAGCAGCTATTGCAGTTGGTCTAGGTGCACTTGGTGCAGGTATCGGTAACGGTTTAATCGTTTCTAAGACAGTTGAAGGGATCGCTCGTCAACCAGAAGCACGTGGCGTTCTACAAACAACAATGTTCATTGGTGTTGCATTGGTTGAGGCACTTCCAATCATCGCAACAGTTATTGCGTTTATCGTAATGAACAAATAATATTTGTGTTATATGGCGAAGCATGCAGTCTAGGTCTTCGCCATTGCTTTATGTCAACAACTAAACAATTGATAGATCTGAATGAATAGAGTGTTCCAATTAGAGTAAGAAACGAAAGAGTCATGAGCTCTTGAAGGGAGTGAAACAATCGTGTTGGATACCTTCGTCCTCTTATCAGCAAACGCTGACGCAGGATTTTTAGCTAGTTTAAACCAACGTCTAAATTTAGGCGACATTATCGTTACTGTAGTATTTTTCACGATTCTCATGGTACTTCTAAAGAAGTTTGCATGGGGTCCGTTAATGGGCGTGATGGATCAACGAGCGCAATTAATCGCTACTGAGATCGAACAAGCCGAAGCAAGTCGTCAAGAATCTGCAAAGCTTCTTGAAGAGCAACGTGTTCTGTTAAAAGAAGCACGCGAAAGCGCACAATCTATCGTAGAGAGTGCGAAGAAACAAGGTGAAGCTCAACGTGAAGAGCTAATTATGGCTGCACGCGCTGAAGCAAACCGTATGAAAGAATCTGCAACTCTCGAAATCGTTACCGAAAAAGAGAAAGCCGTTGCAGCAGTTCGCGAAGAATTCGTATCTCTTTCTATCTTGGCTGCGTCTAAGGTTCTTGGGAAAGAAATTTCTGAGGAAGATAACCGTGCATTGATCGAAGAAACGATTGTGAAGGCAGGCGAAGGGCGATGAGCCAATCGGTAATCGCAAAACGTTATGCCGTTGCATTATTCGAAGCAGCACAGGAAAAGCAACAAACGCTTTCCGTGCAAACTGATTTAAAACAATTGCAAAAAGTATTCGCTGAAGAAAAGCAATTTGACGAGTTATTAATTTCGCCAAAGTTTTCTATTCAGAAGAAGAAAGAATTGATTGGACAGCTTTTCAATGGAGCAAACCAACTTGTATTGAACACACTATATGTGTTGATCGATGCAGGCCGTATTGAAGAAATAGGCAATCTAATCGAAGACTTCCAGGAACTCGCTAACGAGGCTTCTGGAGTTGCCGAAGCGAAAGTCTACTCTACACGTTTGCTTTCAGATGAAGAAAGTACAGCTATCTCTACTGCCTTTGCACACAAAGTAGGAAAACAATCATTGCATATCGAGAACATTATTGATCCAAGCTTGATCGGTGGCATCCGCCTTCAGATCGGCAACCAAATTTACGACAGTAGTGTCAGTGCAAAGCTGGCGCGTCTGGAACGTCAATTAATCAATTAATTTGAATTAAGAGGGGTGACATACATGGGCATCAAAGCTGAGGAAATTAGCGGTCTGATCAAACAACAGATCGAAAATTATCAGTCTGAAATGGAAGTAAGTGAAACAGGTACTGTAATCCGTGTAGGTGACGGTATCGCACTTGCTCATGGCCTCGACAATGTCATGGCGGGGGAACTTCTTGAGTTCTCTACCGGCGTAATGGGTCTGGCACAAAACTTGGAAGCGAACAACGTAGGTATCGTTATCCTTGGGCCATACACAGACATTAAAGAAGGCGATGAAGTTCGTCGTACAGGCCGTATTATGGAAGTACCAGTCGGAGAAGAATTGATCGGACGTGTAGTCAATTCACTTGGACAACCAGTTGATGGACTAGGTCCAATTAATACAACAAAAACTCGTCCTATCGAAAGCCCAGCACAAGGGGTTATGGCGCGTAAATCAGTTCACGAACCATTGCAAACAGGAATCAAAGCGATTGACGCTCTAGTTCCAATCGGCCGTGGACAACGTGAATTAATCATCGGTGACCGTCAAACAGGTAAAACTACTGTTGCAATTGACGCTATCCTAAACCAAGCTGACCAAGACATGATCTGTATCTATGTTGCAATTGGTCAAAAAGAATCTACTGTTCGTGGAGTTGTTGAAACTCTACGCAGAAACGGTGCACTCGATTACACAATCGTAGTTACTGCATCTGCATCAAGCCCGTCGCCAATGCTTTTCTTGGCACCATACACAGGCATTTCGATGGCAGAAGAATTCATGTTCGCAGGCAAGCACGTGCTAATCGTTTATGATGATCTATCTAAACAAGCAGCAGCTTACCGTGAACTGTCCTTGCTACTTCGTCGTCCTCCGGGTCGTGAAGCATATCCAGGGGATGTCTTCTACCTACACAGCCGCCTACTTGAGCGTGCTGCGAAGTTGAATGACGAACTAGGAGCAGGATCTATTACAGCATTGCCGTTCGTTGAGACACAAGCAGGAGATATCTCTGCTTATATCCCAACAAACGTAATTTCTATTACAGACGGACAAATCTTCTTGCAGTCTGACCTATTCTTCTCAGGTGTACGTCCAGCGATCAACGCCGGTCTTTCCGTATCCCGTGTTGGTGGATCAGCGCAAATTAAAGCAATGAAGAAAGTTGCCGGTACACTTCGTTTGGACTTGGCAGCATTCCGTGAACTAGAAGCATTCTCACAATTCGGTTCGGATCTTGACCCTACTACGAGAGCGAAACTGGACCGCGGTCACCGCACAGTTGAAATCTTGAAGCAGGACTTGAACAAGCCGTTGAAAGTCGAATACCAAGTAATCAGTCTATATGCACTGACACGCGGTTTCCTCGACGATATTCCAGTAAAAGACGTATTGCGTTTTGAAAGTGAAATCACTAGCTGGTTAGAATCCAACCATACAGAAGTGTATGACCACATTCGTACAACGAAAGATCTTCCAGCTGATGACGTAATGAGCGCAGCGTTCAACGAATTCAAGAAAAACTTTGTGACTTCTGAAGCATAACTTTTCATTGAATGGATCTAAAAATAAAGGTGGTGAATAGCCAGTGGCGTCCTTACGCGAGATAGAAAGCCGTATTGCTTCAACAAAAAAGACGAGTCAAATCACGAGAGCGATGCAAATGGTATCTGCTTCCAAACTGAACCGTGCCGAAGTGAATGCGAAGAAATTCGTACCTTACATGGATAAAGTAGAAGAAGTAGTTGGTGCCATTGCAGCCGTAACGAAAGATTCCGGACATCCTCTATTAACTGCACGTCCCGTAAAGAAGTCTGCGTACATCGTAGTCACTTCTGACCGTGGACTAGTTGGTGGATATAACTCGCACATTTTCCGTGCAGTTACCCGTGCAATCGAACAACGCCATAAATCGAAAGATGAAGTGGTCATTATCGCGATCGGTCGTAAAGGCTATGAATTCTTCGACCGTCTGGGTTACCAGATTGAAGAAAGCCTGATCGGACTTTCGGATCACCCTCGTTTTGAAGAAGTAAAAGATATCGCGAATCGGGCTGTTGGCATGTTCACAGAAGGCGTTTATGATGAAGTGTACTTGTATTACAACCACTTCATCTCCGCCATCTCCAACGAAGCAACTGAACGTAAATTGCTTCCACTCACAGATATTTCATCTGTATCAGCTTCATCATCTTATGAGTTCGAGCCTTCAGCAGAAGCGATTCTCGAAACACTTCTCCCACAATACACGGAGAGCCTCATTTATGGAGCGGTACTTGATGGAAAAGCGAGCGAACATGCTTCCAGTATGACAGCGATGAAGACGGCGACAGACAATGCGTCTGACCTAATCGATTCGTTAACATTACAATTTAACCGCGCTCGTCAAGCAGCGATCACTCAGGAAATCACTGAAATCGTAGCCGGCGTAGCAGCACTCGAATAATAGATTTGAAACAGTAAGACAGGAGGGAAAAGCATGAGTAATGGACATATTCTTCAAGTTATGGGTCCGGTTGTCGACGTAAAGTTTGAAAACGGGCAACTTCCAGCGATCTATAACGCATTGAAGGTTAATATCGATCGTTCCAACGGAGTGGTTGAAGTATTGACTTTAGAAGTAGCACTTCACCTTGGTGATGATGCAGTTCGTACGATTGCGATGTCCTCGACAGATGGTCTGAAACGCGGTACGTCAGTTATTAATACAGGCGCACCAATTTCTGTTCCAGTCGGCGACGTTACACTCGGACGTGTATTTAACGTACTAGGTGAGGAAATTGACCTGCGTGAGCCAGTTCCTGCTGATTCACAACGTGACCCAATTCACCGTTCTGCACCAACATTTGAATTCCTTTCTACAGAGGTAGAAATTCTTGAAACTGGAATTAAAGTAGTTGACTTGCTTGCACCATACATCAAGGGTGGTAAAATCGGACTCTTCGGTGGTGCGGGAGTTGGTAAAACAGTTCTAATTCAGGAATTAATCAACAACATCGCACAAGAACACGGTGGTATTTCCGTATTCGCAGGTGTTGGAGAACGTACTCGTGAAGGAAATGACTTGTACTTTGAAATGACAGATTCAGGCGTTATCAAGAAAACGGCAATGGTATTCGGTCAAATGAACGAGCCACCAGGCGCACGTATGCGTGTAGCACTTTCTGGCTTGACTATGGCTGAGTATTTCCGTGATGAGCAAGGACAAGACGTTCTATTGTTCATCGATAACATCTTCCGCTTTACACAAGCAGGTTCTGAAGTTTCTGCACTACTTGGACGTATGCCTTCTGCGGTTGGTTACCAGCCGACATTGGCAACTGAAATGGGTCAGTTACAAGAGCGAATCACTTCTACAAATAAAGGATCAGTTACATCGATCCAAGCAATCTACGTACCAGCGGATGACTATACGGATCCAGCTCCGGCAACAACTTTCGCTCACTTAGATGCAACAACGAACTTGGAGCGTAAACTTTCAGAGATGGGTATCTACCCAGCTGTGGATCCACTAGCTTCTTCTTCACGTGCATTGAGTGCAGAAATCGTTGGACCGGAACACTACCGTGTAGCTCGTGAAGTACAAACAACTCTTCAACGATACCGTGAATTGCAAGATATCATCGCAATCTTAGGTATGGACGAGTTAGACGAAGATGACAAGCAGATCGTTGATCGCGCTCGTCGTATTCAGTTCTTCTTGTCACAAAACTTCCACGTTGCTGAGCAGTTTACAGGACAAAAAGGTTCTTACGTTCCAGTTCCTGAAACAATCAAAGGCTTTGCTGAAATTCTAGAAGGTAAGTATGATCACTTACCGGAAGATGCTTTCCGTTTAGTTGGACGTATCGAAGAAGTTATCGCAAAAGCAAAAGCTATGGGTGTAGAAGTCTAAGAAAAGGGACCAGGAGGGAAAAAAATGAGTAAAATCAAAGTGAATATCGTCACTCCCGACGGCCCTGTTGTTGAAATGGATGCGAACATGGTGATTGCAGTTACCGAAGCTGGTGAGATCGGGATTCTACCCGGTCACATCGCGATGGTCGCGCCGCTTCAAATTGGTGCACTTCGCCTAAAAACAGATGGCAAAACAGAAACAGTCGCAGTCCACGGAGGCTTCATCGAGGTCCGTCCTGAAGTTGTCACTGTATTGGCACAGAGTGCGGAACTGGCTGAGTCCATTGATATCGCACGTGCAAAGAAAGCTGCTGAAAAAGCTGAACAAGATCTTCAGAAAAAAACTGACGCCCTTTCTCAAAACTTAGCAGAGCTTGATTTAAAACGTGCAATTAACCGCATGCAAGTGTATGAACAACGTATTTAATCTATAAATGAAATGGGCGGACAGACAATCTCTGTCTGCCCATTTTCTCTATATTCTAGAAAAAGGAGTGGAAACGATGGACAGCATGTTAGGCAGCAATCCATTACTCGCGATCGTATCGCATATATTCTTCATTGGCATCAGCTTCGTTGCACTACAAGCAATCTTGCCAGAAAACATCATACGAAAAAACCGCGTATTCCAAACACAACTTTTGTTTATTTTGCTAAGTATTGCTATTGGTTCCACTGTATCAAAATTCTTTTTAGACATATCCTATTGGTCAGGAAGATGGGCAACATGGTTTTGATTTCCTTCAGCTGAAGCTCTAGCAGTTCGACTAGCGGAAATCAGAACTCTAGCTGAAGGAAATTAAAACGGCTATTTTGGATATAGTGTGGGTTTGTCACATGAACTGTTAAAACTAGCGAAATTCACAGCGTGTTTACAAATGAAATATACATCACAAAACGCTCTCTATTTTCTTAAACTGTAATATACATGTAATAAAAATATCTTCCATTGCGTGTAAAATGTAGAATTAGCGGGTAATAACAGTATTGTGGCTATAAATGAATGATCAAATGCAATCACTTTGTGTCAGATCCCCACATATACTACATCACGCAAGAAATAACACAAAACTGCGCCGGAAGTTACTTGTTTAGTAGGGTTTTACAAGGTACAATAGTATATGTTTTATATGTGGAATTTGAATTTGACAAATGAACTGCAACACCAATGAAAAATGTTTATAGACGTTTATTGATAATAGGCTGTGGGTGAAGGATAAATTGGACTCGGAGGGGCTACTGGTGGAAAAAATTATTATTAACGGCGGACGAACTTTACAAGGGAACGTACGCGTAGAAGGTGCGAAGAACGCGGTATTACCGATTTTGGCTGCTGCTTTATTGGCATCTGAAGGTGTGAATGTTATTCGTGACGTTCCAAATCTTTCAGATGTACGGACAATTAATGAAGTGCTTAAAAGTTTGAACGCAAAAATCACGCATGATCCGGAAAAAGGGGAAGTCATCGTAGATTCACGTGGAAGACTAGCTGATGAAGCACAATTTGAATTTGTACGTAAAATGCGCGCATCCATTTTAGTAATGGGACCGTTACTGGCGCGTAACGGATTCGCGCGTATCGCATTGCCGGGCGGCTGTGCAATAGGTTCAAGACCTATTGACCAACACTTGAAAGGCTTCGAAGCAATGGGAGCAGAAATTTCATTTGGACATGGCCATGTGGAAGCGAAAGTAGACGGCCGTTTAAAAGGCGCGAAAATCTACTTGGATTTCCCGAGTGTAGGCGCAACAGAAAATATTATGACGGCTGCTGCTCTCGCTGAAGGTACAACGATCATCGAGAACGCTGCCAAAGAACCTGAAATCGTCGACTTGGCGAATTTCATCAATGAAATGGGCGGTAAAGTAGTAGGTGCAGGTACGGATAATATTCGTATCGAAGGTGTAACGACAATGTATGCATCGACTCACCATATTATTCCGGATCGTATCGAAGCTGGAACATTCATGGTAGCTGCAGCCATCACGGGTGGAGACGTCACAATCGACAACGCAGTACCTGAACACTCTACAGCACTCATTTCCAAGTTGACGGAAATGGGCGTAGAAATCACACAGCTAGATGAAGGGATTCGTGTTACAGCGAAACACCCACTTAAGGCAGTCGATTTGAAGACGATGCCGCATCCAGGTTTCCCGACAGATATGCAATCACAAATGATGGCATTGATGTTAACAGCTACCGGTATCGGTGTGTTAACGGAAACGGTATTTGAAAATCGTTTTATGCACGTTGAAGAATTCCGCCGTATGAACGCAGATGTGAAGATCGAAGGACGTTCTGTTATTGTTTCAGGACCTTCAAAAATCCAAGGTGCGGAAGTCGCAGCCACAGACTTGCGTGCCGCTGCATCACTCATCCTAGCCGGACTCGTAGCAGAAGGCGTTACACGTGTGACTGAATTGATTCACTTGGATCGCGGTTATGTGGACTTCGATAAGAAGCTCAAAGCTCTAGGCGCAGACATAACACGTGTCTCCACTGAACAAGAAGTTACAGAATCTCAATTCGCATAATGATCGACACCATGGACAGTTCGCTGTTCATGGTTTTTTCATTATCTGCGATGAATACCCATTCTCCCCTCAACATATAGTCTAGTATGTACAAAAAACTACTCCTTTTATTCATCATTCTCACATTATTTTTTATTCCTTTTCTTGTAAGACAAGCACCAGAGATCAAACTGGTAGAAAAAAGAGAGGAGCAGTATTGCGATGTGCTGATCACGGTCATAGGTGTGGACGAGCCGATTCCGCTTGAAGAGTATGTTGTCGGAGTGGTAGCAGGTGAGATGCCTGCCGATTTTCATCCCGAAGCATTGAAAGCTCAAGTCATCGCTGCCCGCACCTATGCCGCAAGAAACACAGATAAAGGAATCAAGCCGATTGCGAAAGACGTCTCTGCGCAAGTATACCGCACAGAAGCCGAACGTAAAGAGCGCTGGGGCAAGTCATTCAAAGACAATGAAAAGAAAGTCCGCAAAGCAGCAGAAGAAACGCAAGGACAAATTATTGTGTACGGCGAAGAAATCATATCTGCCATGTTTTTCTCTACATCTAATGGAAAAACAGAAGCTGCACAAAATTTCAGCGGCAATCCAGTTGAGTATTTACAAAGCGT
Source organism: Sporosarcina ureae (assembly GCF_002101375.1). Taxonomy (GTDB): domain Bacteria; phylum Bacillota; class Bacilli; order Bacillales_A; family Planococcaceae; genus Sporosarcina; species Sporosarcina ureae_B. Next base: position 2,421,583 of record NZ_CP015207.1, read on the forward strand.
GGAAAGTCCAGGGGAAGAAGAAGTAGCACCTACCGTAGAGCGCAAGCAAGAACTAACATTGACTGAATGGAATCGTAAACTCGGTTTCAACTGGGGCGCCAATCAATTTCGTGAACTGAAGCTCGTCCGCAATCAAACCGGACGTGTCCAGAAAATCATGGCTGGACAATATGAAACAAGTGGTCGGCAAATTCGAGAAAAACTTCATTTGGCTTCTACCGATTTCAATATTGCGTATGACATCAACAATCAAATCGTCCATATTACGACCGTCGGCTACGGCCATGGAGTCGGGATGAGTCAATACGGCGCAGAAGCCTTCGCGCAAAAAGGATGGACTGCAGACCAGATTGTGTCGCACTATTATACAGGCACAAAAATCCAAAAAATAAATTTACCTGAAGATCGATGTTTAAAATCCTCGTAACTTGCAAAGAATGCAAGTGAGGTGATGAACATGCGAGAAGAAAAACCAAAAGCCCCTTCTCAGGAGAACAAGAAAACGAAGAACGGCTGGTTCTGGCCTGCCATTTATACGAGCGTAGCGCTTTTATTCATCGGCATGGTATGGGGATACACCGCATTGACGACGGAAGATTCTGTGCCGTCTGAAGTGGCAAAAGTAGAGCAGCCAAAAGAAAATGGCACGGTAGAAACAAATGCAACAAAAGAAACACTGAAGTATCCATTCGATGAAGCAAAAGTAGATCAAGTCGCCATCTTACAAGAATTCTATGATGCAGAAGCAGACGAAGCAGTGCGTGAGAAAGCACTACTCGTATTCAACCAGACGTATGTCACAAGCAAAGGACTTTCCCTATCAATGGATGGTGAACCATTCGAAGCCGTAGCGGCAATGAGTGGAACAGTCGAAGAAGTTATCGTGGATTCATTCAAAGGAACGGAAATTAGATTGAAACACGCTGACGGTAAGACGACGGTCTACGGTTCATTGACAGGCGTCCTCGTTAAAGAAGGCGACGTAGTCCAACAAGGGCAAGTGCTTGCCACAACGACTCAGAATGAATGGAATCCAGAAGCAGGCGTCCACTTGCAATTTGAAATCCAGCAAGATGGTGTATCTGTAAACCCACACGATTTCCTAGCATTTTAATACGTAGCACCCAAAGCCATTCCAGCCCCCGGAATGGCTTTTTTCATATATTGTTACATATTCGCATACACTACATTAGTCAAAGGAGTGAATAGAGAAAGGAAGAGGGCGTGCACGAGCAAATTAGAAAACGCTGCGTACGACTGGGCAAGCTACTGATCGAGACCAACTTGACAGTGCGCGCGCTAGCCACTGCGACCGGCTACTCCAAAAGCACGGTCCACAAAGACTTAACTGAACGATTACCAAATGTAGATCCATGCTTGTCACGGAAAGTCGCAGAAATTCTGGCCTACCACAAATCCATCCGCCACCTACGCGGAGGAGAAGCCACCCGCCAAAAATGGAAAAATGAAACCGAAGCACAAAAAGCAGATGCCTAGCCACACTGAAAATGAAGCAGTAATGTACTGTACCCATACAAGCAGCCTGAAATTATGAAAAGCTATCCAGAGGAATGTATCTGGATAGCTTTTGTTTGGTTGGGTCGCGTGCGCTCAATATCAGCTGGCCTCTCCGCTCAATGATGCGCGTAATCCGCTCTATGTCGGTCCGCGAATGCTCAATGTGCTGGCCTATCCGCTCAATGATGTGCGTGATTCGCTCTATGTCGGCCCGCGAACGCTCAATGTGCTGGCTTATCCGCTCAATGCCGCGCGTGATCCGCTCTATGTCGGTCCGCGAGCGCTCAATGTGCTGGCCTCTCCGCTCAATGCTGCGCGTGATCCGCTCTATGTCGGTCCGCGAGCGCTCAATGTGCTGGCCTCTCCGCTCAATGCTGCGCGTGATCCGCTCTATGTCGGTCCGCGAACGCTCAAAGTGCTGGCTTATCCGCTCAATGCCGCGTGTGATTCGCTCTATAGGGGTCCGCGAGCGCTCAATGTCGCGCGTGATCCGCTCTATTTCGGTCCGCGAACGCTCAAAGTGCTGGCTTATCCGCTCAATGTCGCGCGTGATCCGCTCTATGTCGGTCCGCGAACGCTCAAAGTGCTGGCCTCTCCGCTCAATGCCGCGCGTGACCCGCTCTATGCCGGTCCGCGAACGCTCAATGGGCTGGCCTCTCCGCTCAATGCCGCGCGTGATTCGCTCTATGTCGGCCCGCGAGCGCTCAATGTGCTGGCTTACCCGCTCAATGCCGCGTGTGATTCGCTCTATAGGGGTCCGCGAGCGCTCAATGTGTCATCCTACCCGCTCAATCGCCCGCGCCATCACGCTCTAAGTAGGTCCGCGTGGGCTCAATATCAGCTGGCCTATCCGCTCAATGCCGCGCGTGATCCGCTCTATGTCGGCCCGCAAACGCTCAATGCTGCGCGTGATCCGCTCTATGTCGGCCCGCAAACGCTCAATGTGCTGGCCTATCCGCTCAATGCTGCGCGTGATCCGCTCTATGTCGGCCCGCAAACGCTCAATGTGCTGGCCTATCCGCTCAATGCTGCGCGTGATCCGCTCTATGTCGGCCTGCAAACGCTCAAAGTGCTGGCCTCTCCGCTCAATGCCGCGTGTGATCCGCTCTATAAGGGTCCGCGAGCGCTCAATGTGTCATCCTACCCGCTCAATCGCCCGCGCCATCACGCTCTAAGTAGGTCCGCGAACGCTCAAAGTGCTGGCTATCCGCTCAATGCCGCGTGTGATCCGCTCTATAAGGGTCCGCGAGCGCTCAAAATGTCATCCTACCCGCTCAATCGCCCGCGCCATCACGCTCTATGTAGGTCCGCGTGGGCTCAATATCAGCTGGACTATCCGCTCAATGCTGCGCGTGATCCGCTAAATAAATCACGAGCCATCGCTAACTTGCTGGTGGCTTTTCATTTTGACGACTCCTCTCGAATACTGCCAAATAAAGTAGAAATATGATATAATAAACAGCTAATGAATGTAATCGGATAGGGCGTATGAGGAAGGGGTCGGTCATGATGTTTTCAAAAGATATTGGGATAGACATGGGTACCGCCAATGTATTGATATATGTGAAAGACAACGGTCTCGTCATTAACGAACCGGCTGTTATTGCGATCGATAAACGTACGGATGAACCTGTAGCCTTTGGTGTAGAGGCCTATCAAATGATTGGTCGTTCACCGGAATATATTCAGATCATACGTCCAATGAAAGCTGGGAACATTGCGGATTTTGAAATGGCGCGTGTGTTGATCAGACACTTCCTCGAGAAAGCGCTAGGAAAAAGCCTGCGTATCAAACCTCACATCACGATATGCTGTAAAGCGGATACGACGCGAGTGGAAAAGAGTGTGATCCGCCAAGTGATGATGGGAGCCGGAGCCAAACAAGTCGTTATTGAAGAAGAATCGAAAGTGGCGGCGATTGGGGCAGGTATGGACATATCGAAGCCTTCAGGCAATATGATAGTCGATCTTGGTGCAGGCACGACAGATGCTTCCGTGCTGTCGATGGGAGAAATCGTTTCGTTTGAGAAAACGAAAATCGGTGGCTTTCATTTTGATCAATGCATTATCCAACATATACGAAAAAAACATAATGTGTATATAGGAGAAAAAACGGCAGAACAAGTGAAAAAAGACATGGGCGTTGTGTTGAAGGATGGAAAGAAACCGAGCGCGATGAACGTGCATGGTAGCGACCTTGCGACAGGTATTCCGAAAACAATTGAAGTGACGGCGGAAGAGATTCATCAGGCATTGTTTCTGCCAATCAATAAAATCGTCGAGACGACAAGAAAAGCACTGGAAGAAACAATGCCGGAGCTCGCTGCAGATATTGCACAGCGCGGCATCCTATTAATCGGAGGCGGTGCATTGCTTCCCGGATTAGATACTTTATTATCCGAACATCTCAATGTGCCGGTATTCATTGCGGAAAATGCGCTCACTTGTATAGCAGAAGGAACGGGACAGCTCATGGACTCGGTCAGTAAAACTTCAACACGCATAATTTGAACTGCCATCAAGCGACAAGTAGTGTATACTAAAAACAACGATTATTCGACATGATGAAGCAAAGGAGTGAAATGAAATGTTTCGTGGTTTTTATACAGTAGGATCAGGCATGATTGCACAGCAGCGTCGTACGGAAATGCTATCAAATAATATCGCGAACGCCAACACGCCAGGCTATAAGGCGGAGCAATCGACGATTCGTGCATTTCCTGACATGTTGATGTCTCGTTTGGATTCGACGCGCGTGCCGACGGAAAAAGGCTTAAACTTTAGAAATCTATCCCCAGTAGGCGAACTGTCGACAGGCGTGTATATGCAAGAAACTTTGCCTTTATTCGCGCAAGGCCAGTTGCGTGAAACGGAACAGAAGACCGATATCGCATTACTGGATGGACCGATGGAAGTCAATGAAGAAACAGGCGTTGCGGGAACGGTATTCTTTACGCTAGAAGGCGAGAATGGCGGTCAATTCTACACACGAAACGGTAATTTCGCTGTCAACGCAGAAGGGTACCTGACCAATCCATCCGGCTTATACGTCCTTGACGATGCGGGCAATCGGATCGAACTGACAAGTGATGATATTCGCGTGACGGATTCAGGAGTGATCTTCGCGGGACAAACGGAAATCGCGACACTAGGTATTGCCTACTCTGACGGACCGGACACATTATCTAAACAAGATAACGGGCTCTACACGACAATCGACGGCAATGCGTTACCGACTGGCGGTACGTACACGATGCAACAAGGATTTCTTGAAGATTCCAACGTCGATGCCGCGCGCTCGATGACGGATATGCTGACAGCCTACCGTGCATTTGAAGCCAATCAGAAAATCCTGCAAGCGTATGATCGCAGTATGGAAAAAGCGGTCAATGAAGTAGGACGAGTCAATTAATGACTACATATAGAAGTATGCGTAAAGGAAGTGACCTTTGATGATTCGCACGATGACCACAGCGACCAACACGATGAACCAGTTGCAGCAACGTCTCGACTTGATTGGCAACAACTTATCGAACGTCGGTACACATGGATATAAATCCTCGTCTGCTACATTCCAGGAACTATTATTCCAACAAATCAATAATGACAAAGCAGATCGGGCCAGGCGTAGCTCAGATCTTGGCATTCGTATGGGGACCGGCGCACACCTCGGCAGCCTGCAGATGAACTGGAAAGTAGGCTCTGTACAAATTACGGACCGTCAGCTAGACTTTGCGTTAACGGAGCCGAAACAACATTTTAATTTGATCCAGCCAACAGACGGCGGAGAAGAAATCATTTATTCGCGTAAAGGGAATTTCTACTTGTCACCAACTGCAAATGGCAACAATGCGCTAGTCAATGAAGAAGGACTCGCAGTGGCGGATAGCGCGGGCCGTCCCATCGTCTTTTCTGGACAAGCGACCGATTATCAAATTCGTCCAAACGGTGTATTGCAAGTAACTACACCGCAAGGCACACAGGAATTTAATCTGGGTGTCACCGTCTTAGAAAAGCCAGATTCGATGGTTCAGCTTTCTGCAACCACTTTTGGTTTGCCAACAGATCTAGCAGCACTCGGGCTGACAGCAAATGATGTGTTGACAGAAATGACTGGTGCTCGACGAAATCAGATTGGCTTACAAAATCAAGCGCTCGAAACTTCCAACGTAGAGTATGAAAAAGAAATGGCAGATTTAATTTCGACGCAACGTGCCTATCAATTCAATGCACGTTCCGTAACAATGGCGGACCAGATGATGGGCTTAATTAACGGCATTCGCTAACGCGTGCAATAGGAGTACTTACTATGACAGATAAAAATTCAAATTTCAAAAAAATAACAGAACCACTTTCACCTGTGAAACCATTCGAACCATTGAAGGAACCAACAGAGATAGAAGATCCGATTGAGCTTACAGAAACAGATCCCGTTGCGACAACTGAAATGGACAAAGACGCAATTACGCTGTCAGAGCCTCTTGCAACAGACAAAGAAGTTCCGGAAGATATTCAGTCGACAACAGAGACAGAACCGCTAGAAACAGCTCCTGACGCACCAGAACAAACTCTTCTAAGCGAAACGGAGCCTGTGAAAAGACGATCTGCATCAAACGAGGGCGACGTGACATTCTGGAAGAAGATGACGTCAAAATGGCCACGAAAAAAACGTTCCGAAAAAGTTGCAAAACCGGTAAGCGAAATGCGTTGGGTTCAAGTACGCATGATTCCCATCTGGCTACGATTGCTACTTATACTGTTGTTAATGGTCTTAGCGGCAATAGCAGGTACAATGGTTGGTTTCAGTGTAATCGGCGACGGCTCAGCAGGCGATGTCTTCAAAAAAGAGACATGGCAGCATATTTTTGATATCATGAACGGTAAATAGTACAGAAACCTCTGAAATCTTCAGAACCTCTGGAATAAAGGAGACAAATTTCATGCTAAATGCTCAACAAATACAAGAAATCATCCCGCATCGCTATCCATTCTTGCTCGTCGATCGCATCGAAGAACTCGAAGAAGGCAAGCGCGCAGTCGGGTTAAAAAATGTTTCAATCAATGAAGACTTCTTCAACGGCCACTTCCCGGGCTACCCAGTAATGCCAGGAGTCCTAATCGTGGAAGCACTCGCTCAGGTAGGCGCAGTCGCTTTACTCAAAAAAGAAGAAAACAAAGGCCGTTTAGCATTTTTTGCAGGCATCGACAACTGCCGTTTCAAGCGTCAAGTCGTACCAGGCGACACGCTTCGTCTCGAAGTAGAAATCGTCCGCTTGCGTGGAACCATTGGAAAAGGAAAAGCAATCGCAACCGTCGAAGGCGAAGTGGCATGTGAAGCAGACATTACATTCGCACTCGGACCTGTTCAAGAGCAATAACATCATGATGCCGTACTAAAAAATTGATAGAATAATCATTGGAATGCCGGTATGGGCATACAGTGGGAGGGTATACTACAGCATGTTAAAAAAGCTTTCTCCAAATATTAAAAGCAGCATCACTCGTTCCATTTCCCAATCATTCGAACAATATATGAGTGAAATTGGCTGGTCAGCAGAAGAATATAACATCGAACAGTTTTATGCGAACTGGCGGGAATACATTACGACCAAAGCACTTTGGTACGACAAGATTCCTGAAGACATCAAAGTAGACGCCGAGTTCCATAAAGAGTTAGCGGAACGCGTGGAGGAAGTACTAATCCGCATCCTCAACGATCCGCCGACAGAAGAGCAAATCGCACAAATTGAAATGTTACAAGAAAATCTCGACACACATTATGATTATGGCTGTAAAGCGGAAGCTGTATACGTTCAAAACGTATTGGAAACCACATCAGGTCATACGAATAATTAAAACGAATAGTTCTCTCCTTTACGCACAAGCTATCCATGAACATACCGATACGTATCGTTCACAGCTCGTAAAAAGGAGGGAATTTTTTTATGATCAGAAAAGCTCTGCCCGTGGTTTTTGCTTCCGCACTCGTTCTGACCGCATGTAACACGAACGACGGCGCACTGCCAAGCAACAACGAAACACCTATGCAAGATGTGGAACGTAACAATACGCCAAACGACAACAAGCGTATGGGTCCTAATCTCGACGGTCTTGACGACAACAATGACCGTGGCATCATGAAGAGAGAAGGCGAAGACATCATCGACGACACGCGCGAAGGTATCGAAAAAACTCGCGACGAACTCATCGATGACAACAACGAAAACCGTGGCGCACGCGACGACACCAACTTGGACGGCAACATGAACGGTAACAACGCTGCTCCAGACGGCGTATTGCGCGATGAAGATCGTAAAGTACGATGATTCCCGCCATTATAAAAACGACCCTGCATATTGAATGCTTGGGTCGTTTTTATTATGGGTGGGGTAGTCTATCAAGGTCCGCGGGCGCTCTATGTTCTGGCTTACCCGCTCTATCGTCCGCGCTATCCGCTCTATGTAGGTCCGCGGGCGCTCAATGTGTCGGCTTACCCGCTCTATCGCCCGCGCTATCCGCTCAATCCTGGTCCGCCAGCGCTCTATGTGTCGACGTACCCGCTCTATCACTCGCGCTATCCGCTCAAACTCGGTCCGCGAGCGCTCAATGTGTCTGACGTACTCGTTCTATCGCCCGCGCCAATCCATGCTCAACCCCTGTCCGCGGGCGCTCAATGTGTCGGCTTACCCGCTCTATCGCCCGCGCAATCCGCTCAATCCTGGTCCGCAAGCGCTCTATGTGTTGACGTACCCGCTCTATCACTCCCGCTATCCGATCAAACTCGGTCCGCGAGCGCTCAATGTGTCTGACGTACCCGTTCTATCGCTCGCGCCAATCCATGCTCAAACCCCGTCCGCGGGCGCTCAATGTGTCGGCTTACCCGCTCTATCGCCCGCGCTATCCGCTCAATCCTGGTCCGCAAGCGCTCTATGTGTCGACGTACCCGCTCTATCACTCGCGCTATCCGCTCAAACTCGGTCCGCGAGCGCTCAATGTGTCTGACGTACCCGTTCTATCGCCCGCGCCAATCCATGCTCAAACCCCGTCCGCGGGCGCTCAATGTGCTGGCTTATCCGCTCTATCACCCGCGCTATCCGCTCAATCCTGGTCCGCAAGCGATCTATGTGTCGACGTACCCGCTCTATCACCCCCGCAATCCGCTCAAAACCCGCCTACACCCGCTCTATGCATCCCCCCACACACCCACCCTAATATCCACCAAAACACACAAAAAAAGCCACCCCCAAAAAAGGGCAGCCTAACCATCACAACTTCGTCTTCTCATCCATCTCCATATCGCGCTTCAACTTCGGCCGATCCCACATCGCCGTTTGGAATTGCTCGAGCAACGCATCGCCTTCCAAACCTTCAGCCAACAATTCTTCAAGCAAATATTCCGGATACTTCGAACGGACACGCTTCAGACGTCCCTTCATTAGCACGGAAATGCGGTCACCAATCTGACGCCAGTTTTCAACCGCCACATCGAACGAAGCGGGCTCGTTGCCAGGATACGAAATGACGACGCGGACGGTCAACAACGTCTCCTCGGCTTTCCACTTTTCCATAATATCCTTATACTTGGCATCAATGAACAGCTCAAGCACCCACAAACGGTGACTGTTCTCCTGGTTGATGATAATGCCGTCAAACAGCGGAAACGCAAGCACGCCACTCTCCTGAAGCACTTCCACCGAAATCATCTTAAACGTCTTCAATCCCATCACCTCGGTACAATTTTCCCAAGTATAGCATAAAAATCTTAAAATACTCGAGTATTCAAAAATGCCGTTTACCTCGTCACGTGGAAATCGCATGATACCGCGAATGTCCAAAAATCCCTTCGAATAAAAATTGAAAAACTACACCGATAATGGCGTCAAAATTCAATTTTGCCTCTTTGCCATACTGACCCTATGTGGATTACGATAAGGGCAGCACAAAGAGAGGAGGAACAAACTCGTGAACCAAGTGGCTTTAGTAGGGCGCATCACCAAAGACCTCGTATTAAAAGAACACTCGTCAGGACGTGTCAATACCACGTTCGCCCTCGCTGTCAATCGTAGCTTCAAAAACGCAAACGGGGAAATAGCAACCGACTTCGTGCCGTGCTCCGTTTGGGGACGATCCGCCGAAAACCTAGTCCGTCACTGCGGCAAAGGATCGCTCGTAGGCGTCAGTGGAAGCATTCAGACCCGGAACTACGAAAGGGAAGACCGTTCGAAAGTGTATATCATGGAAGTCATGTGCAGCGATATCCGCTTTCTTTCGAAGTCATCCAAACCTCAACAGGCAGAAATGAAAACGCATTCATCTACTGAGCCCGAACGTTTTGAAGAAGCGAAATCAACCGAAACCGCACTACCTATTTTTTAACACTATCCAACTTGGAAAGGAGAGGGGACAAAGGCATATCCGCCGTCGCACATCCGTTGCTGATCAATTCCTAGAAAGAGATGGATGACACACAATTGAAGAGAAATGAAAAAAGAGAAAATCACACGACACTACAAGCATATTCGCCAACTAGCATGACTCGGCTGAAGCAAGAGCGGGTGGGGACTCGATCCTCTGTGATGCCGGGAGTACATTCAGCATAGGAACTGAATCAATTTTACGCCAACTCATCCGTCGCCCGTCTTTGTCGGAGACCACTTCCACTTGGCGGGCTGACGGAATACATACCCGCTCATAGAAAGGATGAAGCCCACATGCACAGCACACCTACAGTCGCGCAGAAACAAGATATTCAACGCCTCGAAGACCAGATTGGCCAGCTGATCCGCATTATTGCCAACCTGAACGAGCGCATCAATTACCTGGAAACGATCAAAACGAATCCATTCCTCATTCCCTCCGATATAAAATGAATGCAAAAAGACCTGCATCCTATTTCGATACAGGTCCTAGTGATTACTATGTCAATTAAACGTCAGCAAATCCTCGAGCTCTCGATCATTGAGCTCCGTCAACCACTGACTCGAATGAATCAAATCAGCTGACAACGCTGCTTTCTCGACGAGCATCTCGTCAATTTTTTCCTCGATCGTCCCAACGGTTACAAATTTATGCACATGTACGAATTTGGTCTGCCCGATACGGTACGCACGATCCGTTGCCTGGTTCTCCACAGCCGGATTCCACCAACGGTCTGCGTGCAATACGTGATTCGCCTGTGTCAGATTCAAGCCGGTGCCCCCAGCTTTTAATGACAAGATGAAAATCGGGAATTCCCCGTTTTGGAACGCCTCGACCAATGCGTCACGTTGTCCTTTCGGCATACTGCCCGTCAAGAACGGCACATCAATTCCGTGTAGCTCGGACAAACACTGACGGATCATTTGCCCCATGCCGATATACTGCGTGAAGATCAAGCATTGCTCACCGTTCGCCGCAATCTCCGCTGCCATCGAAACGATTCGCGCCATTTTATTGGATCGGTTCGTCAATTCGGCAGCAGGGGCTGGCGGTTCTTTTAAGAATAAAGCCGGGTGGTTACATAATTGTTTCAAACGGCTGAGCATTTTCAAGATTAAGCCTTTGCGCTCAAATCCTGTCAGAGTCTCGAGTTTGAATTTCGTCTCCGAAACAAAACTTTCATACAATGCCGCTTGCTCAGGAGTTAGCGGTACATATTCATTTTGCTCGAGCTTCTCAGGCAAGTTCAGGCGCAACTCTGGATCATTCTTCGTCCGGCGCATCATGAACGGCTGAATTCGAGCACGCAATTTCCGCTTCTCCGCTTCAAGATCATCACGCTCAATCGGCACGATGAACTCTTCGCTGAATTTACGGAAACTGCCGAGATACCCTTTATGAATGAAATCAAAAATGGCCCATAACTCCGACAAACGATTCTCGATCGGCGTACCCGTCAATGCGATATGATGCCCACCGCGCAACTTCCGTATTGCTCGTGACTGCTTCGTCTGCAAGTTCTTAATATTTTGCGCTTCGTCAATAGTTACATTTGCAAACTCGTACATCGACAGCATCTCGCCGTCTTGCGTGGCGGTACCATACGTCGTCAAAATAATATGCGTTTGACGCTTGCTCATAATATCCGCAAACTGCTCTTCGCGCGCACGATTCGTCCCGTAGTGTACATGTACGTTCAAAGAAGGCGCGAAACGCTCGAGCTCCTTTTGCCAGTTCCCCATGACACTTGTCGGACAAATGATTAGCGAAGGGGAGTCGGTTTCCGGTAAATTATGCACATACAACAAATACGTAATGAGCTGTACAGTTTTACCAAGTCCCATATCATCCGCCAGCACAGCACCGAATTTATTGTCACGCATGAAATGAAGCCACTCGAAACCTTCTTGCTGATACGGACGCAACTCGGCATGCAACGTCTCAGGTACCGCAACCGCCGGTAAACCTTTCTTGTCGTGCAACATATTCATCACTTTACGCAAAGACTGTTGCATCGAAAACGCAACTAACGGATCGTCTTCTTCCTCTTCATCATAGACCGGCGCAATCTCTTCCGGCACTTCATTGAACAGCAAATCCTTCACTGTCCATTCGCCATCATCGACTTGCTCCATCAACTCACGAATACGTTTGAGCCATGCGGGATCCAAATGGAACCACTCATCGCCCGCGCGAATGTACTCGCGGTTTTCATCGACCATCTTCTGGAACTGATTCTTATCGATCTTTTCTCCAGCGAGTGAAAACTGCCAATCAAACGACAACACTTGATCGAGACTCGCTGACGAACGATACGACTGCATACCCGCAGACGTCCGAATCTTCAACTTCGTCTCTGTCACGGTTTTTAACCAAGCCGGCAGTATAACCGGATAATCAAATGCCTGACATAGTGGCAAATCTTCCTGAATGAAAATCCGCACTTGCGCATCATTTAACGGCACATGCATGAACTGTCGCGGCTCATACCATTCGACGGAACGGAAAATCCCGACCATTTCGGATTGACGCTCTTCAATCTCTTCCGCGTACGGCTTGCGTTTTGCAGGTAAAGCATTTTCAATCGAGCCCGCTATTTTACCGATCGCTGGCGACCACTGCGCACCGCGATCACTAATTAGAATCGTCTCAAGCAACCAATCGGTCCCGTCGATCTCGGGCTCCGTCAAACGAAGTGCTACGCGGAATGGTAACTTCGACTTTTCGGTATTCGGCCATCCATACTGCTGAAAATGCGGCAACAAAGCAGGGAAGTCTGCCATCGAGACACCGAGCGTCGCCAACTGTCCGCGCATCGCAAGCGAGATATACCGCCCCGCCTGCTGAGATAAATGGGTTTGATCGAGATCAAACGACAGTCCAGACTCATTCGCTTCAACATACGAAAACAACGCAGGATCATTCCATAACGTCGCTGCTTCGCGAATGGCTGTCAGGATTTGTTGGTCGTTAGTAGTCGCACCTGCGTATTGCACATACGGATGACTACCAGACGAGAACAAACGCAACAACATATCGATCGATATATCGAGCCAATTATCACGTTGCTCTACCAACATGCCGTACATCGTAGGTTCATCCGAATAAAATAAATACGACACCAGCATATCCGCATCGATCTTGCGCGTTTCACCTGCGACATTTGCGGACACGATGAAGATGCCGTCTTGTCCTTCTTGTAACGTTAACTCTAATGAAAGTTGTAAGATGTTCGAATCGGTCATAAAAGTAGATTTCCTTTCTCCATCTCTTCCATCAGTGCACGCAGACGTGGAAATTGCTGGCGGACTGTATGGACATAACGGTTCCAAAATTCATCGCGGCCATCGCGCTTCGCAGCAGCCTTCATTTGCTTCCATAAACGCACTGCACGGCGATAGCTATCTCGATTTTTCTCTTTGACTAATTTCAATGCTTCGGCATGCATGAGAGGGAACACCGCTTGCGAATCTTCGGCAAGTGCTGTTTTCATCGCCGAGCTATCGATCATATCGACTGACCCGCGCGTTAAATGCATAAGCGCAGCCCATTCAGCATAACGATTACGTTCGAATAAAAACTTGCCATATGCACGACTTGCTTCCGGTCCATACGATTGGAACAGTTGATCGCGCTGATCTTCTGGCACATCGGATAGCGCCAGCAACTCGTCGATATCCTCGGCAAACGCGGAACGGTTACGCGTCGCAAGCTGCTGATAATGCTCGGCTAAATGAGGAAGCAATTGCAGCATAATCGACTGCACAATATCAAAATCCTCATCTTCCTTCGCATAGAGCGCAAATGCCAACCACTGAGGAACAGCAGTAGCATCTAAAGTATTCAGTTCCTCATCGAGCTCGTCAAACCGTCCCGACGTCAAATAGAGAAACGCACGGAATAATGGCGCGTCTGCTGCCGTTTCTTTTTGCAGACGTTCAATCTCCTGCGTCAATTCAGCTTCATCGGAATACAGCTCAGTATAGACGAGACGGAACGCTTCAAAACGCTTCGAGAATAAACCATCCTCGTCCAGTGCGAATGAATGGATCAAATCTTTGAGCTTCGTATGAAAGGCGTCCGTCTCAAATAGACGCGATTTTGAACTCAGCTGTTTGATGCCTGCTTTCATTTCGGACATTTGCTCATTGAGCCAGATCGTCAGCTGCCATTTGCCGTAATGATAGGAATCATTCGCCGATAGTTCACTTTTAAGGAATGGCCATGCCGCCCGCAATAATGTTAGTTGATAGTACAGCGAAAAGAGCGGCTTCCATTCCCATTCAAAAGGAGAAAGCCGCGTTTTCTGGTGTTCAATTTTGGAAGCGTAATGCAAGAATCCAGTCGGTCCGTCACTCGCATTCAACTCGCCAAGGGGCTTCACTAATTCGGATAATGCGTTCAACCAAGCTTCCGGCGTCCGTTCATTGATCGACAATTGTGTCTGCACAGTTCCTGACTGGCGCCATGTATTCAGCCAATCCGATAATGAATGAAACTGCGAGTACAAATGAAAGACGACCGAGATCTGATGCGCGCACCAGTCTCCGTCGGCACATGTACAGTACGGCTCCATCGACATGAAAGAAAGACGTGCGAATTCGGATTCTGTACCCGAAATGTTTGCCATCAAGGATTGCTCGGTTTCCGTGTAGCGATACGCACCGATTGCGTTCATACGTACAAGTGAAGCAGCCTTGCGTATAATTTCCGCCTGTGCAGGGACAGACGGCTGAAATGTATGTTTAATATGATTCATGAATTCTTCAATTTGTGATTCGTGCATATTTGCGATTCGTTCAATAGTGATGGCCACCGAATCCACTCCTTACTTAAGCATTCCTCCTATTATACCGTTTTTATCGGTCCTTTACCACAACTTGAGGAGCATAAAAACAATCAGATCTTATTTATCTGTTTGGTTTTCGAACAACTGCATGAAGTTCAACATGCCTGATAGCAACAACTGGCGGTTTTCGTAGTCCAATGAATTAGCCCGTAAAATAAATTCTTTCAACAGTGGCTCGTTTTCAATTAGCGATCCGTACTGTGTAAGAAACCCTTTTTCATACGTGGCGCTACTGTCGAGCGTCTGATTCGAAAAAGGACGTACCGTCTTTAACGGTTTGTCCAGAATCATCGCAAGTAATACATCATCCGGTATGTTATAGATTTTCTTAATGATCGGCACCAAATAAATTGGGAAAGCTCGTTCACTCGATTCATATCTAGACATCGTCGCACCATCGACTCCAAGATCTTCGGCCATTTGTTTTTGTGAAATATGTAAATACTCATCGCGGTATTCTCGTAATTGTGTTCCGAAACTCATTTTCATCACCCGTTTTTCTCGCCATCGTATAAGAAAAGAATCCGGTATTTCGGTAAATTGTCATTTAAACAATACGAATTGACGAATCGGCAATTCCGATGTTTTTCTACAATAATGTGAGAAGATTGTGATAAAAAATAGAAAGTAGGCGAAAATGATAGAAAAAGTGCAATTGATTTTACATTTTCCTCAATTGCGGCACCGTTTACAAAAGCCAGAACTTATGATCACAAATGCACCACATTTCTTCGATTCTCTCGAACAGCATTCCGAAAAATCTGTCCATGATCCAATTGGGGAAGTTTCATATTTGTATAACGTCACGCGTGACGAGATGATCTTTGAGCAAGTCATCATTTCATACGCGGACTGTCAAATGATCTTTTCTTACGTGAAAACGAATGTCGATGCGAGTAAACAATTACTGGAACAATTGAAAGAGGGAAACATCGAGTATCGGCCGGTGTCCAAAACTTTTCTCGTAGAGGCGTGATGAATAACCCGAAAGACGGCTGGATTTGCCGCTATGACCGATTTCTGAAAAATTCTCTTGGTATATTAGATGGTTTCCGACTCATATCATGCACAAAATCCTCTTTAATGTGATATATTAATAATAATCGGAAAATTCAAATTACTGAAGAGGAGGGGGAAGAAATGCTAGTCATACAGCGAATCAAGCCATTTTTCACCAGGAAGGAAGAATTCAACTTACGCCTTGTATTCGCTTATCAATATTTCTCGATTAAGCGAAATGATGAGGTGTTCCAATTCATCCCCGCAGAAGGGAAGGAAATCGTTGTGAATACGAAAAGTTTGCAGATTGAGAACTTAGGAGAAGTATTCGTCTTTCAGCGAGGAAGCAGGTTTATACGAATCCCACTTTATCAATTGTTGCTAGTTTCCGATTTGCATTTGCATTTGTCGACTATACTCGAAGGAGCGATGGGATTGGAAGGCCATCTACAGGAAGAGTACATGCGTGAAGCGGACGGTTTAGTGGAGAAGTTGGAGCAAGATAATTGGGAACGAATGGTAGACTATGCGCTAGAAACCAAAAACCAACTCTTGTTCAAGGAGTTGATGGAAGGACTGCGAATGATTTGATCATCACACTAAAACGTTAAAAACACCTCAATTGGAAGCACATCTATGTGCGTCAACGTTGAGGTGTTTTTATGTGCTTTGTAATATACGTTTTCTCATAGTGTAAAGAAATGGAGCGCCACTACGAATAATCCCGACCCGGCCACGCCTAGTGCAAAGTCTTGCCATGTAAACTCAATCGTCTTGTCCAAGTTCATCGCTCATCACTCCTTTATGTAATTAGAGCCATCTGACCCTATTACTTCCTATTGTAACCTATTTCGATGGATTAGAAACATTCAGATAATTAAATGAATCTAATGGACTAAGGATTTTTAATCGGTTTAAGGATGACAGGGTGTTGGGGTGGGAATTTGCGCTCTAGGCGGACGCGTTCTGGAGGGCCCGCGGTGAGCCAACTAGTCGCTGTGCTCCTTTAGTTGTCTCACCTGTCGAGCTGATCCTCCCAGAGTCGCCGCCTGCCGCGCCAATCCCTGCAGGGCGAGTGGGTGACAGTTATTGTAGTCATTGAAGTTAGGTTTTTAATTGATTTGAATTGATTTGAACATGAAATATATTCAGTGACAATACCAGTTCAAACACTATCGTCAGTGAGTGTTTCTGCATCCATCCACCATAAAAAGTAGGATTGGAGCGGAAGATGGGGGCGACTCTGGGAGGATCAGCGGGACAGGTGAAACACACGGCGAGCAGCGCGAGGGGTGTGGTTCACCGCCCGCCCTCCAGAAAGCGTCCCCCAGCTGGAGCGGAAATCCCATGAGTAATGTTACTTCACTCAGCATCTTTAATCGTTTAAAACTCCAACACTACTACCAAATTCTGCAACAAAACAAGACATTCGTTGCAAATTCGTCATTTTTTGATAAAGTAAGAGAGATAGAAACTGATATAATCAGTCGAATAAGTTGGAGGCAAAGGAGAAGTACATATGTATTCTACTTACGGTTACTGGCGTTCACTAGTTTATCCTGACCGACTTGCCGTTGAAATTGGGCAAGGAACCGTCACTGGGTTCAAACGCCGTGTGTTTAGCGTATTCATTTTGGGCATCATCCTGTTCGTCCTCCGCGATATGTGGGGCATGAATACCGGGACGATGACGTATATCTTGGCGAACGGTTCGCTCGATGATTTCACCATCGGCCGCATCACTGCATTGGTCGGCGCCATACTCTGGGCCATCATCTACATGTCGTTCCATTTCTGGGGCGTCGCATGGATTTTAAGCATGTTGACGAAAATTCCATTTAAGCCCTTGCTGAAGCTACAGCTAGTGGTCACGGGATTATTACTAATCGAAAAACTCATCAATTTCCTGATCTTCGCGGTTGCTGGAAAAACAGCAGCGGTTTCGATTCTTTCATTCGGACCACTCGCGGTAACATTCTTGGATAATTGGTATCTCATTCTGTTTGTCAATCAATTGACGATTTTCTCTGCATTGATCGTGGCGGTTCAGTATCGCTTCATCAGCTTCTCGAAAGTGGAAACGTCACTTGTCGGTGAAGAAGTTATAGAGCATAAAGGTATCCGCAAGCATGCATTGTGGATGTTAATCGCATTGCAAGTGGTTTTTGCATTGATCACTGCGGCAGTTGGCTTTGCTCCTATCGAAAAAATGTTGAACTTGTTAATGATTGGAGGACTATAAGATGAAAGCACAAAATATCATCGTGACGGTCCTCGTTACAGCGTTTCTAGCTTTGAACATGTTTTTGGTGTTCGATGAAAAAAGTGTCATCCCAAAAGCGCAGTACGTCGGTGAGTACGAACGGTTGTCTGCGGATGATTACAAGAAAGAGCTCGACAAAGAAGGATTCATTTCACCGAAAGATTTGCATACTATCTACCTTAAAGACGATCAGACAATTGATTCGTGGCTCGTTCAAGAAGGGGAGACAGTGGACTTCGGAACTGAGCTCGCTTCATTGAAAGTGGATCATATTGATTCGCAACGCAATGAATTAGAATCGGAACTATCCGCGTTGCAAAATCAGTCGTCATCGATTTCACAAACTATCAGTAATTTGGAATATGAACAGTCCTCAGTGGGCGGTTCGAAAAACAATAGTGATTATTATGACACGAACGACGAGAAAAAAGTACGCGTGAATTTGAATGTAGGCATCGAAGTTAGAGAAGACGGAACGTTTGCGCAAGCGATTGCGGAAGCAGAACGAGATCTCGCTGAAGTGCAACGGAAAACGGAAATCGTCGAATCGCAGCTCGCAGAATTACCGAATGAATCTGCCTTGACGAGTCCAGTAAGCGGCTATGTCGTAGCGATCAAACGCGATAGCGAGTCACCATCTATCGATATTTACAGCACCGACCAGACGATCGTCACATATGTACTCGACAATGAATGGCCAAACGTGGAAACGGGCGCGCCGGTAACGATCCAGCATGACTCGATCCACACACCGTTCACACCGAAAGTCGATCCGAATCAACAACCAGAAGAACCAGTAGAGCCTGAAGAAACGGAAGACGGGATCAGCAGTGAAAAAGGCAAATCAGTCGCGTCTCTATCTGCTGACGGTGTACCACCGAGTACCATGCCTTACGACGATCCGAAAACGGAAATCGACGGAACGGATGCACAACCGCCAGCTGTGAATCCGAAAGCTGGATCAAATCCTCCTGAAGAAAACTTCGACGGCACTTCCGGTAACCCGGATGGTTCGCTCGACAAACCGGAAACACCGGTATCTTCACCGGACAACAATAACAACTCAGGCACGCGAGATACACCGAACACGGAGACACCGCCATCTACAGACACTCCAAACTCGGATGGGACGACAAATCCCGATGCAACACCTGAAGCTACACCGAATCCGGATGATGCAACAACAAATCCGGACGGAACGATCACGAATCCTGATGGAACGATCACAAATCCAGAAGTAAAGGATTCACCTGAAGGTAAGCCTGCATTAACGAATAAACAAAAGAAACTCGCTGAAGTACAAGAGCGTATTACTCCGGACTATCCAAATGACATCTCCACAATTAATGGAGTCGTCGTATCGGTATCCAAAGTGCCAGCGAAAGACGACGAGTGGTTAGAAGCGTATAAAGCCCTAGGCAATACACAAAAAGACAATCCACTTGCCTATTACGAAGTACGCATTGCGCCGTACGACGAGCAAATGGATTTGCCATTCGGCACAAACGTCAACACGTTCATTCAAACGAACGAAGCAAATCAAGCAGTCAGCATCAAAACAAACTGGCTGACAGATAAATACCAAAACAATGCGAAAATATGGACGCTAGACAACAATGGACGAGCAGTCCAAAACATGGTCGAAGCACCATTCACTACACTCGATCGAACAGTCCTCACAACGGGCGTCGAACCAGGCGTGATCGCACTACACAACGAAGATCTGGACAGCAGCCTCGAGCACCAATCCGTCTTCCACCCACTTCCACTTTACCTACCGGAATGGGAACAATGGAAAACAACGCCTTGGCAACACTACGTCCGGTATTTGATTAAACGATAAAAAACTGCCCGTAATTGGGCAGTTTTTTTCGTTTTTTTGTGGGGGGGTTCTGCAGGGGTGTTTCTGCTGGTCGCTCTATATAGCTTGTTATCCGCTCTATTTATGTTGTTGAACGCTCTATGAAACCTTTTAAGCGCTCTATCATCTCGTGTAATCGCTCTATGAATGCGCTCGAGCGCTCTATCAAGCCAATAAACCGCTCATTGGAGTAGTACATCATGAAATTAGGCAAGGCGAAGCCGCGCCGCTCATACTTTCTGTTTAAGTGCTCTATCAGCCTAGCTAACCGCTCAATATTCATGCCCAAGCGCTCTATCCATCCGCTTATCCGCTCTATCACGACCAATAATCGCTCTATCAAGCCAATCAACCGCTCAATGAAGTATTACATCATGAAATCAGGCAAGGCGAAGCCGCGCCGCTCATACTTTCTGTTTAAGTGCTCTATCAGCCTGGCTAACCGCTCAATATTCATGCTTAAGCGCTCTATCCGACCATCTATCCGCTCTATCCCGACCAATAATCGCTCTATCAAGCCAATCAACCGCTCATTGGAGTAGTACATCATGAAATCAGGCAAGGCAAAGCCGCGCCGCTCATACATTCTGTTTAAGTGCTCTATTAGCTAGGCTAACCGCTCGATATTCATGCTTAAGCGCTCTATCCGACCATCTATCCGCTCTATCGCGACCAATAATCGCTCTATCAAGCCAATCAATCGCTCATTGGAGTATTACATCATAGAAATCAGGCAAGGCAAAGCCGCGCCGCTCATACTTTCTGTTTAAACGCTCTATCAGCCTGGCTAACCGCTCAATATTCTTGCCCAAGCGCTCTATCCATCTGACTTATCCGCTCTATCACGACCGACAAGCGCTCTATCAAGCCATCTATCCGCTCAATCGCATGCAACCACCCACAACCCCAACATGACTAAAGACATATTTTCAAACAAAATACCAACATATATCATTCTCCAACCCCATAAAATTGAATTCTCCCCAACAAATCCACTTCAAAATTGAATTTCACCCCCCAAAAATCACTCAAAATCGAATTTCTCCTAATACTTCCCAATTCGTGACGACCTTGATACAATAAATATACGCTCTAACAATCCAAATAGAGGGAGGTGAAACAACATACTCTATAAAACTCGCACGATCCCCAAACTGATCATCGGCCAACAGGCGCTTCTAAAACGCTTACCAGTTAATCATGACAAATACGAAAAAATCCGCACTGATTTCTACAACGGCAAAGCGGGCTTCGGAGGGGAGAGGGAATTCGACTACCAATTAAGAGACTTCATCCCGCCGTATCCGCACGCCATCCTCCACGACGTTTTCCTGAAACACGAACATGCCTATTTCCAAATTGATTCCATTTTAATTACCCCGAGCACCATTGTCTTGTTCGAAATCAAAAATATTGCAGGCAAATTACACATCAAGCAAAGTCCGACCCAATTCATTCGCGAATCAGTCAACGGGGAACGCACCGTCTTGAGAAGTCCAATCGAAGAAATGGAACGCAAAAAACACTATTTCACCAGCTGGCTGCAAGCGCGTAACATCGACATCCCTCTCGTCGACTACATCGTTTTCGCCTACCAAAACGAACTCACCATCGAAAACACATCGTCCCACCGGCTCGTATTTTCATATGAAATTCCCAACCGTCTGAGAAATTTGGAAATGAAGAGTGAACTATTGAGCGCAAATCAAATCAAGAGATTGGCGAATGAACTCCTAAACACACACCGCCACTATGATCCATTTCCGCTAATCGAAAAGTACGCACTTTCCATAAAAGACTTGGCAACCGGCGTCACGTGCCCGCATTGCGAACAATTGATGATGATGTGGCGGACCAGAAGTTGGCAGTGCCGGGCGTGCGGCCATATCGATCGCCATGCCCATCATGCTACGCTGGCGGAATGGTACTGCATCGGTGGCGCGCAACTCACCAATCGGCAATTCCGCCACTTCACCAACATCCACTCTCGCCACATAGCGAAACGAATGCTGGCCAACCCCTTCACCGAAATGTCCGGCAAAAAGCGCAACGCGATCTACCAACTCTCTCCGAAACTCCTCAACACAAAAAATCTACATTTGTAAAAGCAACCAAACCAGCGCATAAGCTTTTCATGCGCTGGTTTCTTAATGAAATCAAATAACGTATTCGCTCATAAGGAGATCTGCGCTACCCAAAACCTCCGCGCGCTCAATGTTTCTCCTTAACCGATCAATCGCCACGCCCAACCGCTCTATCCACCCCGTTCAGCGCTCTAACTGCCCCAATAACCGCTCAATCCAGCCAATGCCCCGCTCTATGTAGACCAATATCCGCTCATACCCACGGCTGGACTGCCCATAAGGAGTTCCGAGCTATCCAAAACTCCCGCGCGCTCAATGTTTCCCGCTATCCGCTCAATCCCCACGCGTAACCGCTCTATCCACCTCGTTCAGCGCTCTATCAGTCCCAATAACCGCTCAATCCAGCCAATGCCCCGCTCTATGTAGGCCAATATCCGCTCAATCCCACGGTCTAACCGCCCATAAGGAGTTCCGAGCTATCCCAAACTTCCACGCGCTCAATATTTCCCGCTATCCGCTCAATCCTCACGCGCAACCGCTCTATCCACCTCGTTCAGCGCTCTATCAGCCCCAATAACCGATCAATCAAGCCAGTGTTCCGCTCTATGTAGACCAATATCCGCTCAATCCCCACGGCCGGACCGCCCATAAGGAGTTCCGAGCTATCCCAAACTACCACGCGCTCAATGTTTCCCGCTATCCGCTCAATCCCCACGCGAAACCGCTCTATCCACCCCGTTCAGCGCTCTAACTGCCCCAATAACTGCTCAATCTAGCCAATGCCCCGCTCTATGTAGACCAATATCCGCTCAATCCCCCCGGCCCAACAGCTCACCCCCAATCCACCCCCAACCCCCAAAAAACAAAGTCATCCAACAAATTTCAACAATACCCCTACCAAAACACATGCCAAATCCCGTATACTCTTAACAAAAGGGGGACGTTTATATGAATCTAGCTTACGACAAAAAAATATTCTTAAGTACTATAGCGATGGCCGTTGCGGTATCTGCCGTAGGAGTTACTGCATCTGTGCCGGTGGAGGCTGCGAAACCGGTTGCGTTTAAGGACGTACCCGAGAAGCATTATGCCTACGATGCGGTCATGTATATGGCTGCCAATGGAATTATCAAAGGCTATGCCGACAATACATATCGCCTGAATAAACCTGTCACTCGGGCTCAGGCGGCTAAGATGATCGCGGTTTCCATTGGAGCGAAGCCGAGCCATGCGTATAAAATGGATTTCAAGGATGTAACGAAAGACAACGGATCGTATGATCATATTCGCGCATTGACACAGCGGGGGTTGTTCAAGAATGCGGATAAATTCAATCCGAATAAACCCCTAACTCGCGGACAAATGGCGAAGCTACTAGTCCTTGGGTACCATATTGTCACGGACGACAATGATTTCATTATTTTTGATGATGTCCATAAGAGCAGCGGGGCATATGCATACATTATTACGATTGCGGAACTCAATATCACGACGACGCGTCCAGGGGGCAAATTTAATCCGAATGAACCTGTTACTCGTGGCCAAATGGCGGCATTTTTGTACCGTACGATGCAATTCGACGAAAATCGCAAAAATGGATTGATTACGTATGACAATAAAAAGAAAGGCTATGTCGATCGCGATCAAAACTTGATCAAGCCGAATCCTGATAATCAAAAACCGACACCTGAAAAGCCAAAGCCAGAACCACCGAAACCAACAAAACCAGTTCCACCAAAACCAACACCACCCACTACAAAACCGGAGCCGCCAAAACCTGAACCCGAAAAGCCTTCATTGGCGGCACAGGTGATTATTAACGTGAACGTGAAACGACAAAATGCTAAAATTGGCAATCTACGGGCGGATCCCGCGCTCAATCGGATTGCGAGCGCGAGAGCAGAAGACTTGGCGAAGCTCGGGGAATTATCGCATATTACGCCGACATATGGCACGGCTGAAGAGATGCTGCAGAAATTTGATTATAAATGGACGGCTTATGGTGAAAACATTGGGGCTGGTTTCCATGATGCGCTGGAAATTACAAACGCTTGGTTAGCATCGCCTGCGCATAAAGAGAATCTATTAAGCCCAGTTTTTACGCATATGGGAGCAGGTACGGCACCCGATCCAACGGGTAAAATCTATTGGGTCACATTATATTCGAAAAAATAATTATAGTTAGCCGCTTAATCGCTGGTGTATAGGGTATAGTGGAAAGATACATACTTTTACCAAACCCACCGTATAAAGGAGGAGACGCAATGAAACAAACTCTGATCGCAGTAGCAGCTGTTTTTGCCTGGCTCTGCTTAACACCCGCCACTGAAGCCGCGACTCTTGACGAAGTGAAAGAAATTGTCGATTTGTACTATTATGGCGATAAGCCTACTAATCTTCACAACGCGAGAAACGTCACCGAAGTCGTTCGTCAGCTCGATGAATATTCGGTGTACATGACGCCCGCTGAATATAAAGACTATCTCAATCAATACGCAAGCGCTGAAGCACCGGCGCAAGTCGCTACTGTTACGGCACCGCACAATCCAAACAATGTGAGTTCGAATATGATGTACGGAAACGTCGGGTATATGAAGATCAAGACATTTTCTGCGCATCTACAAGAAGACGTCAATACCCATTGGTCACGTTTGAAAGCCGCAGGAGCGAAGAAACTGATTCTGGACTTACGTTTTAATGGTGGCGGCTATGTTGACAGCGCCGAGCAATTACTAGGCTTCTTCCCGAAAGTAAAAGAAGCATACAAACTGCAAACGCGCATGGGGACACAGTCAGGGAAAGTCGTCCCAGCGAAAAATAAATTCCCGGTGGACACGTACGTACTCGTCAATCGCTACTCAGCTTCTGCTTCTGAAATTGTGGCGGTCAGCCTCAAAGACCAAAGCGCGGCGAACGTAGTAGGGGAGACGACAAAAGGAAAAGGTAGCGTCCAGTCGTTATTTGAATTAGAAAACGGCGGCGCGCTGAAGCTAACGACAGGTCACTATACAGGACCTAAAGGAACACCTGTACAACATATAGGCGTCGAGCCGAATATTAAAATGAAATCGGGAACGGAGCACACAGGCATGCACAAACGCCTCGTCACTTCTGACTTGGCCGCGCAGGGCTACCAGTTCATCAAGGGGCCAACCAATGTAGCGCAATCAAAAATATTCAACGTCGAGTTCACGCAGAACATGAACTTTGGTCCAGCGAAAGATTTCAACAAGATGGAACTTGTGAAGTTCGGAAGCGTCTCTATACAAACGGCTAAAAAGGCTAGTAATGAGAAGACGATGACGATCCAGCCGGCGAAACCAATGGCGCTTGGATCAGAGTATATGCTCATTGTTCATCCGGGGATAGCAGGGGCTAATGGGTTGAGTGTGGTGAAAGGGACGTATACGCCTTTTACTGTGCAAGCACGGGCTAAATAAATTGGTGATGAGGGCGAGAAGTTGGTATACTGTATAGATGGAATGGAATTAAAATTTAGGTACTCTTAGTAGATGAGGTGAGGGTGGAGGCAACGTGGATCGACGCTGCAGGCGGATGCTTTCCCATGGGCTCGCGGTGAGCCAACCAGTTCGCTTTGCTCTCTTTGGTTGTCTCACCTGATCGGGCTGATCCATCAGGAGTCCCCGCCTTCCGCTTACGATCCACTGTGTGTTCTACAGGAGTTTGATGCGGAATGGTTAAAACCTGTTGTATTTCTATTGGATGGAGTGAGGGTGAGGGCAACGTGGATCGACGCTGCAGGTGGATGCTTTCCCATGGGCTCGCGGTGAGCCAACCAGTTCGCTTTGCTCTCTTTAGTTGTCTCACCTGATCGAGCTGATCCATCGGGAGTCCCCGCCTTCCGCTTACGATCCACTGGTTATTCTTCTGGAGTTTGTGTGGAAGTGCTTAAAAAGTATTCATTCTTATATAATGTATTTGCTAGAAGAAAGGATGAAGAGATTCATCCTTTCTCTTTGAAATTAGCTGTGTTGGGTGTTGCGTTCTTGAACTTGAAATTCCAACACAAAGAAAAAGCGGTTACTAACTGTTACTGTAATATAGGTAGGATCGGAACGAAAGGCGGCGACTCCCGCGGGATAAGCATGAGCCTTGAGACCCCGCAGGTAGCGAGAGCCGTAACGAAGAACGGCTTTTGCGAGTAAAAGCGGAGCGTTAGGAGCACGTCTTTGCATTTGGCGGACGAGGAGGCTCAAGCCATGCCCGCAGGAAAGCGTCCGCCTGTAGTGCAGATCCCAACCCCAATCCAAAGTCTACCCAGACTTTTTATTTACCACAACCTAAAACAAGAAAGCGAAGGTATTATACACTATGGAAAAGAAATTATGCGTAGTAGGCCTAGGTTATATCGGTCTTCCAACTGCCGTTATGTTTGCGAACAGCGGCGTGCAAGTACATGGCGTCGATCGTAACGAACGCGTCGTTCAGCTGATCAACAATAAACAACTACATATAGAAGAAAACGGTTTGCAAGAACGTTTGGAGAAAGCAGTAGACGAAGGGCACTTCCAAGCCTCTACTACACCGGTAGAAGCAGACGTCTACATCATTGCTGTACCGTCACCGATCAATCCGGACAATACCGCGAACTTAGAATTCATCCGTGCAGCGACTGCATCGATCGTGCCGTTCGTCAAAAAAGGCGCACTGGTAATCTTGGAATCAACAGTTCCACCGAAGACGGTCGAAAACGTCATGCTGCCTGAATTACGTAAAACGGATCTAATTATCGGGGAAGAACTATTCGTTTCTCACTCACCTGAACGCGTTATTCCAGGTAAGATCTTCGAAGAACTAGTAAACAACGATCGTATCGTCGGTGGTGTCAATGCGAAATCAGCCGAAATGACGAAGGAACTTTACGAAGTGTTTGTCAAAGGAACGATCCACTTAACGGACGCTACCACAGCGGAACTCGTTAAAGTCATGGAAAACACGTACCGCGACGTCAACATTGCATTTGCCAATGAACTCGCAAAAATCGCAGAAGGAATCGACGTGGACATTTGGGAAGCGATTAAGTTTGCAAACTTCCATCCACGCGTCAATATCCATACGCCAGGCCCAGGCGTCGGTGGTCACTGTATCGCAGTCGATCCATGGTTCTTAGTGGAATTGGCACCTGAAAAAGCGGATATTATCAAAAAAGCACGTCTAACTAATGATGGCATGCCGATGTATACAGCGAAACGCGCACAGCGTTTACTTCAAGAGTACAATATCGAAAACGGTAAAGTGGCGGTTCTTGGTCTTGCATTCAAAGGAAACGTCGACGACATGCGCGAAAGTCCGTCAACGAAAGTAATTGATTCTCTGCAAGATTTGGGTCTAGATGTCGTTTCGTTCGATCCGCACATCAAAGAATTACAGCATTCGACGCAAGTTGCAACGCTCGAAGAAGCAATCGGCACAGCGGATCTTCTTCTATTAACTACAGACCATGACCAATTCAAACAACTGAATCCGGCAGACTTGCAGACGAAACAGCCAAGACCGATCATATTGGATACGAAAAATGCTCTCCCAGCAGATAAATGGGAACAAGCAGAATATAGATTCTTCAAATTAGGCGACGGCAAAAAAGAGGGGCAACTGTACAAATGAAAGAAGAAATACTAGGCGTCTCCGTCAACACGGAGAACTACGACGAACTGATTCCAAAAGTCTTCGAGAATATCGAAGAAGGAAAGAAATCACTTATCGTCGCGATCAATCCGGAAAAGCTCATGAAAGCCAAAGAAGATCCAGAACTAAAAGCATTGCTGAACCGAGCGGAATTCCAAATCCCGGATGGCATCGGTGTAATACTGGCATCCAAGCTGAAAAAAGGTCAGATCCGTTCGCGTGTGACAGGAATCGACATGATGGACCGCGTCGTACAGGAAGCCGCCATACGTGGAAAGCGCATTTTCCTCTATGGCGCAAAACCTGGCGTGGCACAAGAAGCGGCTGCGAGATTGCAAGTCATGCATCCGGACATTCAAATCGCTGGTATTCAGCACGGTTATGAAAAAGATGTACAAGTCGTACTCGACACGATTAACCAAGCGAAACCGGATATATTATTTGTGGCGATGGGTTCACCGAAGCAAGAGCAGTGGATTGAACAACACCGCGATCAGCTACATCCGACGTTGTTCCAAGGCGTAGGCGGATCGTTCGACGTGCTAGCAGGCAATATCAAACGCGCGCCGGCGGCATTCCAAAAAGCAGGAGCGGAATGGTTGTATCGATTGCTACTTGAACCGAGCCGGATTAAACGTCAAATGAATTTGCCGAAGTTTTTGGTAGAGGTGTATCGGAAGAAGTAAGGGTAAAGAAATAAGATAGTCAAGTAAGGGTTAGGGGTTGGGGATTTGCGCTTCGGAGGGGACGCGTTCCTGAGGGCTCGCGGTGAGCCAACCAGGTCGCAAGCTCCCTTTTGGTTGTCTCACCTGTCGAGCTGATCCTCTGGGAGTCGCCCCTCCTACGCGCCAATCCCTTACGAGGTGTGTGGGTGGCACTTATCGATGCTCATTGAATGTAGGATTGGCATTGCTCAGGAATTTGAACTTGAACTTAACCAAGGTCAAAGATAATAATAATTAGCAAACTATCTCTAGTAAGTGGATCAAGTATCTCCACTATCAACGTAGGATGGAAGCGTCCCCAGCTGGAGCTTCCATCCCAACCCACTAACCTAGTTCTCTAGTATTACAAAGTAAATCTACTAATTAATTCAACCAACTAACGAAAGTAAATTAAGAAATATTATACTATTAAGTTACTATCTTGTAATCTAGTGAACTTGGTGATAGAATACGAAGTTGTAAGGATAATTTTCTCTTTAGCATATAGCACTATAGGTGCAAAGCGTTACGGTTGGTTGACCGCAAACAAAAAGGCTTGAACAGTTCCCATCTGTTCAAGCCTTTTTGTTTGGCAAAAATCTCTTGCATGCCCAACATCCCTTCTTTTTAAAACGCTTTGGAAAATACTTGTATTATATTAATCTTTCGATACAATAGTAGATGGGGCAAAAATATTTTGTCGCACCGTGCTATTAGACTAGTATATAATCCAAGATTCAATTGACTTTTAGCACATACTTATCTATACTTTAAGTTGTAATGCCTACTACTTTCATACATAGGTAGTAACTGGCAAAAACAAGAGATAATACGAGGAGGAAATTATTTAATGGCTAACCAACCAACGAAATATCGCAAGTTTGTAGTAGGGGCTGCTTCAGCTGCACTAGTAGCATCAGCAGTAGCACCAGTAGCAATGGCTGCAACTTTCACTGACGTAAAAGACAACAACTCACACAAAGAGGCAATCGACGCTCTTTCTAATGCAGGTGTAATTTCAGGTTATGAAGACGGAACATTCAAACCAAACAAAACACTTACTCGTTCTGACGTAGTAAAATTGATGGGTAAATGGTTAGTATCTGAAGGTTATAAAGTACCTACAGACTACAAAACTAAACCACGTTTCTCAGACTTGAAGACTACATCTAACGATGAGCTTCTAAAAATGTCTGCACTAGTGTATGACAACGGAGTATTCGTTGGTAAACCAGACGGTTCACTTGATCCAACTGGCGACATCACTCGTGAAAACATGGCGATCGTTCTTGTTCGTGCATTCGACCGCGTACACGACGTTGACCTAACTTCTTACGTGAAAGACCAAGATTTCAAGAAAGACGTTACAGACCTAGGCAAAGCGAAAGCTGAAGCTCGTCCTGCTATCGACGTTCTAGACTTCTTCGACATCACAAACCCAGCTGCACCAGAATTCAACCCTAAATCAACAACAACTCGTGGACAATTCGCTTCATTCCTTTACAAGACTACTAAAGTAGACTTCGATGAAATTGGCGGTGTTGTAGCTCCTGGAGTTGCTTCAGTTACAGCTGTTAACAGCACTACTGTAGAAGTTAAAATGAAAGAAAAGGTTGAAAACATCAACTCTTTGAAATTCACAATCGACGGATTGACTGTATCTAACGCTGCAGTTAAGCAATCAGACGATAAAACTGTTGTATTGACAACTGCTGTTCAAAAAGGCGGAGAGAAGTACACTGTAATGTTGGATGGTAAAGCAATTGGTTCATTCAATGGCGTATCACCGACAGTACCTTCTAAAATCAGCTTGAATACAAAAACGATTCAAGGTGTAGTAGGACAACAAGTTATCCTTTCTGCTGACACTGGCGTTAAAGAAGCAGGAATTCCTGTTACTTTCAACGTAAAAGCAGAAACGAATACTACATTGAATAAAGACCAAGTATTTGAAGTTGTAACAAATGCTGACGGTATTGCTACGTTCTCTTACACACAGTATAATGCTGGTGAAGATACAGTAACTGTATACCCAACTGGTAAAGCAGAACTTCGTGAGCAAGGTAAAGTTTACTGGGCTAACGCTGCTCAATTAACTATCAAAGATATCACTGAAGCTACTACACTAGCTAACGGTTCTAAGAAAGTATACGAAATTAACTCTGCTCGTAATGCTGGCGGATATGTATTCGTAACATTCAAAGAAAACTTAAACGTTACACCTGACAAGTTAGTGAAGACTGTAACTGCTGAAGGCGTTTCAACTCACACAGTTGATCCAATCACTGGTAAGCCAGGAGTTGCTCTAGGAGCAAATGCATATCCTTATAAGGCTTCCACGAGCGGTGAAAACGTGATTGCGGTTAAATTAGATGCAAGCGGTAAAGCTAACTTAGTTCTTACTGGTTCTAATGCAACAGTAACTCCTATCGTTTATGAAGGATCAAGCGCATTGCTTGGTGAAAGCAATCCAGCTCTTTATAACGCGAAGTACTCTGCAACTGCACGTCAAGCTACAGCAACACCTGTAACATTCAAAGTACAACAAACGCTTGGTTTAACAATCAATGCTGAAGGCGTACAAAATGCAGCAACATACAAAAACGCTACACAAACAGGTGGACGTGACTACGCACTTACTTTCAATACACAAGATGGCAAAGCAGCAGCGCCAGGAACAAAAGTTAATGTATTGATCGACACTGAAAACGTAACAGGAACTCTACATGTCTTAGATGCTGACAACAAAGAAGTAACTGGCTACACTACTTACGAGAATGGTAAGAAGAGAGTTTACACTGTTGAAATCGCAAAAGATGGTAAAGCTAAATTCACTGTATCAAGTGATAAAGAAAACGACTATGTGGCGCCAGTTGCATTTATCGATAACGGTAAAACAACAGGTCAACTAGACGCAGATGATCTTCAAGCTGCTGGAGAAATCACATACTTCGTTGAAAAAGTAAACTATACAGCGAACTTGAAAGCTGTTGACAAAGATGGTAAAAAAGTATCTACAGTGATTGCAAATGGTGAAGAAGCAGCAACATTCGTTTATCAACTAGTAGACCAAAACGGTAAGCCACGTTCTTCTACGGATGCAACAACTGTATCATTTGAAGTACAAGCAGGAACAGGAAATATCACTGCTAATGGAACGCCTATCACAGCAGGAACAACTAAAACAGTTCCAGCAGTAATCAGTGCTGGTCAAACTGAAGCAACAGTTAAAGTTGTAGCAGCAACTCCAACTACAGCAACTGTAACTGCTACTGGATCTAAAGCAGGCGTAGTATTGCCTACGACTAATCCATCATCAGTATCTGTGAACTTCTCACAATATGGTGCTGCAGCTATAACTGGTGTCGTTTCAAATATTAATCCAACACTAGAAGTTCTAACAATTAATAACACTGTGTACAGCTATGCAAATGCAGCAGCTTACCAAATTAAAGGTAGCGCAGTAACAAAAACGGCATTTGTAAATGAAGTTGCAGCAGGAAGCAAAACTGTTTCAGTAACAGTTGATTCTGATGGTAAGTTCACATTTAACGTAGTAGATGCTGTAACGCCTCCAGGTGCAGCTTCAGGTCTAATTAAATCTGCTAAGGCTGTTAATCCTACTACAATTGAAGTTACTTTCTCTGAAAGTGTTACACTTACAAATAGTAATCTTAAAGCAGGTCAATTTGGATTCGACTTAAATAATAATGGTGTAATTGATGCAGGCGAATATGCGACTGCTGTTTCTAATTCACCAGGTACTAAACTTACATTCACTGTAGGAACAATGACAGAATCTGA
The DNA here is from genome assembly GCF_002101375.1 of Sporosarcina ureae. GTDB lineage: Bacteria > Bacillota > Bacilli > Bacillales_A > Planococcaceae > Sporosarcina > Sporosarcina ureae_B. The sequence continues at coordinate 2,453,729 of NZ_CP015207.1, forward strand.
CTTTGGTAAAGTAGTTTATACACCGGCATTAGCAACTACTGATCGCTTAATGAAGACTGCAGGTAGTGAATACGTATCTGAAACACTTACTCTAAGTAATGAATTTACTACTGGAATAGGATCAATTCCTAATTCATTAATTTTAGCTCCTACCACAGCTAACTCTACACCTGGTGTTGCTGGTACTAAGCAAGTCGAAACTCTTACTTTAGCAGCAGCTGGCGGATTTGGTCCAGGTAACTTTACAATTGCAGTTACAGACGGCACTAAAGCTTACAACGTTGCAACTGTAACAACAACTTTGAATGAGTCTCCTGCTTCTGTAGCTCTAAAAGCAGTAACAGAATTAAAGAAAGATACTGATTTAGCAGCTAAATACGAAATTACTACTGCTGGTGGTAATGTTGTATTAACGGCTAAAGAAGCTGCAACAAATGATGGTGCATTAAATGCAGTTGTTACTGATGTTAATGCAGGCGTTACACCTGTTACGACATCTACTAATACTACAAATGGTGCAGCTGGCACTGCTAGTGTTTCAACTACCCAAGTAGCTAATAAAGCAGCTGTAGGAGATGCTAAAGTAAAACTAGCACAAACATCTTCAGCACTTGGAAACTTTAATAAAGAGATTGCTGTAACTTTTGATGCAACTGATGCAACTGATAATGTTACAACAGCAGCTAAAATTGCAGCAGTGCTTAACGCAGATACTGACGTTGCAGCTAAGTTCACTGTGAGCGCTGCTACTGATACGATTTCTGTTACTAACAAGAAAACTGGTGTTGTTACAGCAACAACTCTTGAAGTAGTTCAGTAATAGTAAATAAACAAAACTAAGCTACCTGAGCATTACACTGTTCAGAAGGAATTCTGAATACTAGATTGGTATGGTAACTGAAGAAATATGATCCTGTGGAGAGCAATCTCTGCAGGATCTTTTTCTATACTGAGAATGTTCCTTCTCGGCACTGAATTAGAGGTAAGGATGTATTCTAATTATTAAAACGATTTGAAATTATATTCTTCTTGATAAATTTCACATTGCATGTTGTAATTGGAATACTATTACATGCTAGTAGTAGCCATTAGAATGAAGAGGTTAGCTAATGAAGATTATCAATTTAATCATAATTATCTTACCCATTCCTCTATTCCTTACGGAGCATTCAATATTCTGTTGGCTTGCCGTGTTTAATGCCGTTTCTTACATGGTCATGGGGTTAATTATTCCTTACTTAATAGCCAAGTCAGCCATGGACAAATTTAAATCAACTATAGATATGTTGGAACAGAAAGGGGCGACTCCGATAGAATTAGAAAAAGTATTTCAGGCAGAAGTAGTCATTACAGAACAAGATTATCAAGCAGTGGCAATTTGGATTTATTACATATCTTTAAGCTATGTATTAATTGGTGCAATATTATGCAGTATCGATACCTTGTTTTATTCCGCTAAGTAAACTGAAGGTATCTGCTCATCACAAAGTTAAGGAAATTTTTGTTTATTTATTGATGTAAAAAGATAAAATTCTTCTGTAGAAGTTCACCCCAAAAGTTAGAGTCACAGTCTAACTTTTGGGGTGAACTTCATAATTTAGAAAACGATCAGAGGGTCCTTTTTACACAATTAGAAACGCAAATCCTCTCATTCTACAATCAGAGTCAGCTGAGGAAAGTTACTGTTCATTTTAATGATCGATGTCCTTAATCCTGTTTACTTCTTATGTCACAATTAATCTCATTTAAATTACCTGTATCTTCGATGACTCGCAACAACATTTATATAATGCATAAAAGTCCCAGAGGAAGAAGTTGAACTTATAGGACTATAAAAAATGAGTGAGATGAGGTCGGTAAGAATTAAATGTAATTGAAAATCGAATACATCAAATAGAGTGTAATAATATAAAATATATATAAATTCTAGGAATCATTGTTATAATGGCCTAGTACTATATATATATTTGAAGGAGGAAAAGATGCATGCTGATTCGATTCAAACAAAATCAATTACTAATCGCGCTTGTTACACTGGTCGTTCTGATCACTGCACCGATTTCTGCGAGTGGAAAGGGTTTTTGGATACAGAGAAAAGCTCACACGAAAGCGCGATTGTAGAACTAGTTGAACAAGGTATTATTTCGGGATATGAGGATGGGACGTTCAAACCGAACAAGACATTATCACGTTCTGACGTAGTGAAGATGATGGGGAAATAGCTTGTGTCTCTTAAGTATGACATTCCGGCAGATTATCAGACGAAGCCACGATTTACTGATAATAAGTTAATAAAGAATGAGGAGCTGCTGAAGTATTCAGCTTTAGTAAAAGATCAGGGAGTATTCAACGGACAATCCGACGGTTCTCTTAATCCAACTGGAGAAATTACTCGTGAAAATATGGCGTTTGTGCTTGTTCGAGCAAATAATGCAATTCACAAAACGGATCTTGTAAGATTTGTGGCGAAACAGACATTTACAAGAGATGTAAAAGATTTAAGGAAGACGAAATTAGAAGCACGTTCATTTATTGATGTGCTCGATTTTTATGATATTACCAATCCTTTTGTTTTATCATTTAGTCCGAAAAACACCACAACACGCGGACATTTCGCATCATTTTTATATAAAACAGCATCTGTTCAGGTGCCTCCTGAAGAAAACAATCCACAGCAACCAACTGATAAATCTCCGGTTTGGCAATATAATGGCGAGCACCAGTTACATATGAAAAATGGAGCGAAATTTACACTTCCAGCAGTTCAGGTAATTGACTATTCAGGTAAGCAGATTGCACTTCAGGCTGTCATTACCGATAATGCAGGGAATGTTATTAATGAAATCAACACATCAAACAGTGGCACTTATACGATCATGTATAGTGTGGCAGATGAGGCTGGGAATAAGGCACAAGATTTGAAAATCACCGTAATTATAGCGAAACCTTCTTCTGTTGAAGATGATAATGGTTTTGGTGTAAATTCGATTGTATAATTCATTGAAACATCTACTTGGTATTAACTGAGTAGGTGTTTTTTAGCTTGGCTTATGTACTCGCAGCTATAGACGTCAAAGAATATAGTTGCCATAGTACATTAATCTGTGTGTGGTAGTAAGGGAACATCAAATCAAGTTGTAATTTCATGAAATGTAGTGTTATAGGTTATTGTATGCTCTATAAGAAGTGGAGTAAGTGGATATCATAGATTAGACACTATGGTATGTTGTTTTTCTGAAAGAAGCTTAAGTCTTAGTTATTTGTACGACACATAATTACTTTACTGTGAATATTAAGCAATAGTATAACTAATTGCTATTACTCCAATATAACTATTAAAAAATTTAATTTGATTAATTGATAATGCAAAAAAATATATTAACAGGTGTTTCCAATTTACTAGTACATATGGACAGGTATAATAGTATTATTAGTCATGATAAATAGCTTCTTGTTATGATAATATAAGAAGAAAGAGTATTTATAAATGGAGGGATAGTGTGTGAAAAGAAAAGTAATGGTTTTAGTATTGGTTTTTATACTGTTATTACCTGTTGTAAATACAAGCGCGGCAGGAGATTCAAAGCCGCCGGTTCTAAATAGTTTAAATGTATCAACTGCAGAATTGAATGTAGGGGATACGTTAGAAATCATAGCTGATGTAACTGATGACTTGTCAGGCGTAAGTGATGTTTACATTCATTTTCAACATGCTGTCAACGAAGTTGATAGGGCAATGTTCTTTCAATTAGAGTACGATGAAGAAGTAGGATTGTGGAAAACAAGTTATGTTATAAAAGAGACAGATGTAGGCGGAAAGTGGAGAATTGAAAGTATTAGTCTAAGAGATGTTGCGAATAATGATGGCTATATTCATGAAAGTAAATTATTAGACAAAGAAAGATACTCTTATTTAATCCGTAACTCTAATAATTCACACGTTATTCCACCGACTTTTCAAGGAGTCGAAGTAATTGAAGATGAATTAATTCCTGGTCAAGAGTTAATGTTAAAAATAAAAGCATCACACGAAAAAGGAATTAAAAGTATATTGGTTCAATATAGAAGACCTAATAATCAGTCTGGTATCGGTTTTGATTTTAAATTCGATAACGAGACAGGTTACTGGATTGCAAAACATCCTATTGGCCCTCATTATCAAAGTGGAATCTGGGAATTTGAAGCCTTGAATATTATTAGCAATACAGGCAGCAGATTGTGGGTAGGAAATGAAGATAAAGACATTGCAAGTAGCTTTGATTTTAAAGTTAATAATCTCAATACTGATCTACTTCCCCCTACTATAAAGTCTATAAAAGTTTCACCAAGATTTGTTAAAGTAGGTGATCATGTTACAGTCACGGCAGAAGTTGAAGATGACATATCTGGAGTGGGCGATATACAAGCATCTTTTATTCCTCCGTCTCGCAATAGCCGAAGATCTATAATGTTTAATGATATAAATAATGATGGAATGTTTGTTGGTTCATATAAAGTTAATAAATATGATGAAGAAGGACAGTGGAATCTGGAAAGTATAATAGTAAATGATAAAGCTGAAAACGTAAAACAATATTTCCCTTCAGACTTTAAGAATCATGAAGAGTTAAATATGAATGTCGAAAATTTTTCTTCATCTGAAGAGAGTGAAGAGAATCCATTAACGTTGAATGAATTTGAAGTAATGTCTGATGTATTAAATGTGGGTGATGAGTTAGTTATAGATATGAAGGTTTCTCAGAACGTTAAGTATGTTCAAGTAGGTTATAGCATAAATAAAGAAGGGAAAAGATCTACGATAACTATACAGCCAAAGCTTGATAAAAAAACTCAAAGTTGGATAGGGAAATATACTGTCAAGTCTACTGATAAAGGTGGGATATGGTTATTAGATGACATAGCCTTAGTTGGTGATAATAATGAAGTGAAATATATAAACTCTAGGGACTTGCCGAATTCACAAGGAGTAAATATTACTATAAATAATACGGACCCTTTAGTAATAAAGAGCATTGATGTGAGCAAAGGAGAAATTAAAACTGGAGAAATAGCAAATATAATAGTAAAAACACAAGGAGGAAGTTCTCGTATTTCTGAATTGAGTATAGCTTATCACTCACCTATTTATGAGGTGTTTGGAGGTGATAAATATGTTAATTTAGTTTATGATCCCAAACTAGATGCGTGGGTTGGAGAATTTAAGGCAGAAGCGACTGACGTGAATGGGATTTGGCGTTTTGATAGTGTATATATAACGGAAAATAATAATAGTAATTTAGGATTTTATAAGGAAGACGTTATAGGCTCTGGTATATATGATATTAATATTAGATCAGAAAATATCATTGATTTTGAAAAAACAGTGAGTGTTACTGATATAGAAACACTTGGAAAAGAGAATATTTTGGAGCACAGTTCTTTGCTGAAAAACAAGTGCTGGAAGTGGTAAGAGACTTATCAGAAGGGCATGTTTTACTTACTAATGAAGCAGGAGAAAGTCTGCAAGTAAGTATTAAAGATACAAAGGTATATGGAAATCAAGGGAGAGTGAATTTCGAGATACCAGTAGGGACTAGGGAAGGGAAATGGGAGTTTAAAGAAATGGTATTAGCGAAAGAAGGAGTGTTCTATCAATTAGATCATTTTATTAATGCTAATGTATCTGAGGATCCCATAAGTCATCAATTTTTTATACCATCAATTGAAGCAGATCATTGGGTTAGATCTAATTTAGCTTCAAAAATTAAAAAAGATAAAGATTATTTCTTCTATGGAGATCATCTTAACTTGCTAGCTAACAGTTATATGTCCGTTAATAATTTTATTGAGAGATTTCAAAAGGCGCTACCGCCTTTAGCAGAGGAAGTGGATTATCACAAATTACTAACTTATGCATATAGGGATTTCGCAGAGTGGCATGATCCCTTTTTATATCAATGGTGGAAAGAAGGATTAATTAATTCAATTAAAGAACCCGCTGTCCCTGTACAAGTCTATGGTTCCACTAACTTATATTCAAATAAGTTAAAGAATGAAATGCAAATCTACTTCACAGAGGTATTGCATTACTTACCAGATATTCATAATGCAGAAAATAAAGTAACTGCCTATATAAAAAATCCAAATGGTGTAGAATTTGCAATAGACAAATTTGTTTATGATGATGAACTTCAGAACGTTGTTACAGAGTATGAACTTAAGGGAGGATGGATTAGCGATTTCAAATTTCCGGAAAATGCAATTTCAGGGGATTGGATAATTGATAGAGTAGAAGTCCAAAATGAACTAGGTGTTAATACTTATTTAAATGGTGTTGACTTCTATGGTGCAGTATTTAAAGTTATTGATGGAGTAGAAGTAGGAGAGCCGGAAGGAGAGTTATCACCAGAAGTAACGCCACCGATAGAAACTAAGCCGCCAAATAATGATACAAATGAAGATGACGATAATAATGAAAAAATCCCTCCCAAAAGACCGATAATTAATGACCTCATTGATAGTGCTGATGAGATAGTCGGTTTAGCGGAAGTCGGCTCAACAATTACAGTGAAAAATGGCGATATAATTCTATATACAGTTACAGTTGGTTCAAATGGGAAATTTGTCATTCCAATTAGTAAGTTAGCATCAGGTACTATGTTAATGTTTACAGCTACGGATCTTACTGGAGATGTTAGCGAAGTAACTAAAGTGATTGTTCAAGATGGAACTGCTCCTAATAAACCGGTTGTGAACAGTGTATCGGATATTGATACTAAACTAACAGGAATATCGGAAGCTAATTCAGTAATAACTATTAAAGTAGATAATAATCTAATTGGAGATTCAATTACAGACAATGCTGGTATGTTTAGTGTGAATATACCTAAACAAAAAGCCGGAACGAAGTTAAGAGTTACAGCAACTGATGAAGCAGGAAATGTTAGTCAGATATCAAGCATTATCGTTGAAAAGAAAATTGTGAAATTCAATGACGTGGGAAGCACTTATCAGGAAGAAATAAGTTATCTGGTAAAACGCGGAGTAATTATAGGATATCCAGGAAATAAATTTAAACCGCAAGCATCCACAAAGCGATTACAAGCAATACTGATGATCCTTCGTGAAAAGGGAATTACAGACTTTACTGCACCTGATCCAGAGTTCTCAGACGTAAAAAAAGGAGACTATGGTTATGATGAAATAGCAAAAGCGGTTGAACTCGGAATTATAAGTGGGAAAGTTAGTGAGAAAACAGGAAAAAAATATTTTGATCCAAATGGATTATTGACTAGAGGTCAGATGTCAAAGATTATATCCAATGCATATGCGATTAAAGGAGAACAGACGATAGAATTTACTGATGTTAAAGTAAATGATTGGTATTACCCTTATATTAGCATCTTAGTATTTAATAAGATTGTAACTGGATATGATGATAATAGATTTAAGCCAAACAAACCTATTTCAAGGCAACATTTTTCTGTGATGTTAGCAAGGCATTTGAATTCTGAATTTAAACGTTAAAGTAATATAAAAAAAGTCTATCCGAAGGGTTCTTTTGAAAAATTCCTTGGTGATAATGATTTTGTTGTATATTCGATTATATTCAATTGCTAATTCATAGATGTATATGTTGGGAAATGACGAATCTAGATGTAGTTTTATGAAACCTATTGTTATAGACTATTGCATATTGCTAGATTGTTAACTATGATAGAAGTAACTAAATAATAATATATTGGTTCTCTGTTTATCACAGAGATGAAAAAGGAATCAGGTGAGAATCCTGAACGGTCCGGCCACTGTAAATGGGAAGTGACTTCTATAGAGCCACTGGTTGAAAAACTGGGAAGGCAGAAGAAACGAATACCCATAAGTCAGGAGACTTGCCAATGTATGTTGCTTTTAAACCTTCCGGAGAAAGGTGTGCAAACGGTATCACTCAATTGGTCTGTCTATCTATTGAATATACGTATGCTCTGATCTCTCATTCGGGAGGTCAGGGCATTTTTATTTAAATGACTTTAGAAGGAGAGAACACATTTTGGTGAAATTAAGTAGAACGGCATTCTCGGCTTTTTTAAGTTTGTTGCTCGTTTTTTCTATGTTGCTACCAACGATCCATGCTGCTGACATTGATAGTGCCGATGCAACACTTAAGCAACTTAGTCTGGATAGTCAAGACGATGTAACTAATGAAGGACAGGATTCGGAAGCTACCACAGATGACGAATCTGAAAAGACGATTCCAGTCAGTGTTAGAATTGAGGGATATGATAAAACTATCGTTCCTCTAACAGAATTTGAAATTGCACCATATGATATTAGCCATGCGCTTCGAAGTAGCAAAGGAAATGAACCACCGCTTGCTCTTCATGCGATTGTTAAAGCGCTTGAATTACAAGGACATGATGTCTCAGATCGTAAGAGATTCGATTTTGGCGGCGGAAATTTCATTAGTAATATAGATGGTTTGAAAATGAATTCAGTAAATCCGGGTCTAGATGGCTGGATGTACTATGTGAATAATGAATTCACCTATTATGGCGTAGGTCAACATGAATTACAGCCTAATGATGAGATTACAATGTTTTTCACCACGAATTATGGATCTGTGAAGTATTCGTGGTTTAATCAATCGTATCTCACTACGCATGTGAATGAAGAGGTCGCACTAGAACTGAATACAGTTGATGGTACGATTGGCGATGCAACTATTCTTGTCAATGAACAACCATTCGAGGTGGATGGAAAGGTAATACGGACAGATGAGCAAGGTGTTGCGAAACTGCAATTCACAGAGCCTGGTGAATATCATGTTTCTGCGAAGCGAATGGATGGGGAATTTAGTAATATTACGCGTCCTTATAGCAAGATTTTAGTGGAAGCAAAAGAAGTAGTTTCACCGGAACCAGAACCAGAGAAGCCGGAGGAACCTGAACAGCCAATTCAGCCAGATCCAGTACCTGGCTATACGGTGGATACATTATTGAATAATGTATTTAAGTTTTATAATAAAGAGAGACTCAATGGAGTTGGGGGCGTAAATCTTACTTGGACTGAAGTAGTAGCCTTACAAGCTACCAACTATTTGGCCAGCAGCGATCATTCATTGCCAGATTGGATTGAAAAAGATCCAGGATTAGATGAAAACACATATGATACAGAACATATTCGCTATATTTTCGCATTGCTTGCATCGGGTGAAGATCCGTCCAAGGCATGGGAAACTGAACGGAATTTATATGCTGAGTTAGCAGCTCAGCAGAAAGAAGACGGAGCTATTGGTGGAGTGAACAAGCATGTTTGGGCAATGCTGGCATTGGACACTGGCGAAAAACTAGGTCAAGATGTCGGAAGCTGGAATACTGCAAGCAAACAGAAGGCGCTTGATCACCTGCTTGGGCATCAATTATCAGATGGCGGATTTTCCTTTTCTGGTAAGACGGCAGACCCTGATATGTCAGGCATGGCTTTGCTGACATTGGCAAATTATCAAGATAACAGTGCAGTAGAGAATGCCATACAGCGTGTTAAAGATATATTACGTGAAAAACAATTAGCAACAGCTGGATGGGGATCATTTGGTTCAGAGAACTCCAATAGTATTGCCACAGTTATTTCTGGCCTGGTTGCGATTGGAGAAGATCCACTTTCAGATAGTTGGAAAAAAGGTGATGTAACACCACTTGACGCATTACAAAGTTTTCAATTAGCGAATGGTTCATTTACCTATACATTAGGACAGTATGCAGGAACTAATATAAAAGCAACGGAACAATCTCTCATTGCTTTACATGAAATCAAAACCGGAAAGTCAGTATGGGCGCAATTAGCAGTTCCTTCCGAACAGCCAGAAGTGCCTGTTGAACCGGAACCTGAAACCCCGACTGAACCGAAGCCTGAAACCCCAACTGAACCATCACAGCCGACTGAACCGGAAGAGCCTAATACTCCGACAGATCCGGTAGTGCCTGTTGAGGGTAAAGTAACTCTTTCCGTAGAGAAAAGAACGATGGGACAGGGGGATGCAATTCCTGCTATGCAAGTGTCTCTTCAAAACGGTGACACTGCCTATACAGTATTACGTCGTATAGCTGGAGAAAAAGGAATTGACGTAATAGCAACTGGAGCTGGTCCAGATGTGTACGTGAAAACTATTGCGGGGCTTTCTGAATTTGATGGCGGCCAAAAGAGCGGCTGGATGTATTCAGTCAATGGGGACTTCCCTCAATTTAGTGCGGGCATTTATACATTGCAAGATGGAGATGTTCTTCGCTGGCAATATACAAGAAATCTAGGGGAAGACTTAGGACAAGTGTGGGGCCCGGAAGATAAAGAGGAAGATGTAAAACCGGGTGACAAAGAAGATCCGGATAAGAAGCCTGAAGAAAATGGAAAGCTTCCTGAAGATATTGACAAGACACCAGAAGTTACTCCGGATATGACAGAACAATTAGAAGCGACTTTGGAAAATGTTCAACAAAAACTGTTACGTGATGGCGTTCAAACAGAATGGCAATCAATCGGATTATTTAGATCAGGCGCTCAAGTGCCGGCCGATTACAAAAAAGTATTTGAACAGAACGTACAGGAACAGATTATTAGTAAAGTCGGTACGGGCCGAGCGAAGATCACGGACATTGAAAGATTGATCTTAGCAGCTGGCGCGATTGGAGTAGATCCGACAGACGTAGACGGTAAAGGGTTGAATTTAGTAGCGAAGATTTATGACAGTGAAAAACGTCCGACTGGTGAAGATAGCTTGACCTTCCAAGGAAATAACGGAATTATTTTCGCTTTGATTGCTTTGGACTCGAATAACTACGAAGTTCCAAAGGATGCTAAATGGAATCGTGAAAAATTGGTTGCAGAATTATTGAGTAATCAAAAAGTGGATGGATCATGGAGTTTGGAGACCACTACTTCCGGAACAACAAGCGTGGATATTACTGCAATGGCATTAGCTGCGCTCGCTCCTTATAAAGAGCAGGCGGATGTAAAGAAAGCAATTAACAACACAGTTGCATTTTTATCGAAAGCGCAAGGACCAGAAGGTGGTTATCATGAATCATTCGCGGGTGGGGTTTCTAGTGAAGCTACTGCTCAAGTGATTATCGGTTTAACTGCAAATGGGTTTAATCCTAGAAGCGATGCATTTACGAAGAATAACAAGAATTTACTAGATCACTTGCTAAGTTTTAAAGCTACTGATGGCGGTTTCAAGCATTTGGTGACTGAGCAGCAATCGAACGGCATGGCAACAGAACAAGCTCTGCTTGCTTTAGTAGCATATGACTTACTCGTTAAAGGGAAAGGTTCAATATATGACTTCACTGACGTGGCAATAAAGCCAGTGCCTAAGCCTGAACCAACACCTGATCAAGTATTTTCGGATTTAACTACACACTGGGCTGCTGATTACATTCAGCAAGCAGTGAAAAATGGAATTGTTACTGGATATAAAGATGGCACATTCAGACCAAATCAGTCATTGACGCGTGCGCAGGCTGTTTCGATACTCGTCCGCTCACTTGATTTGAAAACAGATAAAAAAGATCCGTTTACAGATACAGTAAATTATGCAGATGAAACGCGTGCAGAAATGGCAGCTGCTTATCATCATGGTTTGGTCAAAGGGAAAGATGGTAAGTTCATGCCGGCAGCTAAAGTGACACGTGCTCAAATAGCATTAATGTTTTATCGTGCGTATGAAATTCAAAACGGCACAAAATATAATGGGAAAACGAAAACACCGTTCCCAGACATCAAGAAATACGACGCGGAAGCACAAAAAGCGATTGGTATGTTATATAATCTAGAAATGGCGTCAGGAGAATATGGTCAGTATATGCCAGGAAATTCTACAACTCGTGCTCATGCAGCAAAAATGATAATAGAATTTTCAGAAGTAAAATGAATTAAATAAGAAAGTTACTTAATACCCCCTTCAACCTTACATTATAGGTGAAGGGGGTATTTAATCTGTCATCATGCTATTCAGTATAAAAAGAGTAGTGAATCTTGTGGAAATGGAAATAATAACTAAAAAGAAGAGTCTTAAGAATCATTTACTGCTTGTTCTTGTTATCAAATTTAATGATAAATCTTAAAAAAATAATAATTGGTAATACATTCATGTAGGGATATGGTAAACTAGTCTTGAACTAACTAATTATTCGGGGGGTAAATTTATTGAAAAAGACTTCAAAAGCTTCACACAAATTATTTAGAGCTGCTTTAGCAACAACAGTAGCAACTGGGGCATTCGTTGCGGCTGTTCCAGCAGAAACAAATGCAGCAATTAGCTTCAAAGATGTAACGAATCCGGCAGTGCACTACTATAAGCCAGTTTTAGAATTGGCAGAACGTGGTGTAGTGAAAGGGTACGATGATGGTACATACCGTCCAAATGCTTCTGTAACACGTGCACAATCCGCAAAGATTCTAGCACACGTACTAGACTTGGACACAGTAAATGTAAAAGATCCTGGATTTAAGGATGTAAAAAAAGGTACGCCGTATTATGGTCCTATCGCAGCATTAGCTAATGCTGGATATATTAAGGGGTATGAAGATAAAGGTGTTAAGACATTTAAACCGAATAATAACTTAACACGCTCACAAATGGCTAAAATTTTAACGTTAGGTTTTGATTTGAAAGAAGAGTCATTAGCTGCTGATCGTTTCAAGGATGTAAAACCAAGTGATGCATACGCAGGTTATGTAGCGGCATTAGTAGCACTTAATATTACAACGGGTACAACACCGACTACTTTCTCACCTAATGGATTGGTGACGAGAGGCCAAATGGCAACATTCGTAGTTCGTACTGAAACAGCGTTAAAAGTAGAAAAACCTGAAGTCCCTGAGCAACCAGAAAATCCGGATCCGACGCCACCTACAACTCCAGAAGAACCGGATAATCCAACACCAATTCCTCCGACAGTGGAAGTTGGTAACCAAATGTTACACAGTAAAATTGTGGATATATTAGCACAAGGCAATAATTCGACTGATGCTGTTGCAGTTTCATTGTCAGGTAACACATTCACTGTAGATATTAAAAAACCAACGACTACAGTCAATGATTTTAAACTTGTGGCAAAACCGATATTCAATGCATTTAAGACAAATACGATAATCAACTCAGTGACAGTGTCCTTAGTTATTGATAATCAAAGTGTTGTAATTAGCCAATCAAACATTGATCTTAATCAAGACTTCGAGACGGTAGTTGATAAGGCATTGGCAAAAGTAGGCGCTAGTGGCACGACAAATCTAAGTGCATTACAAGGTAAGACTGTTACAATGAACGTAGTAGGTACAATCGATGGTACACCTTTTAATAGCACATATTCATTCGTATTCGGAATTTGATCGATAACTGAGTAGAGAAAAGTTCCGTTTTTATATGGATTTGTGAAAAGTTGTACGCGCTTTTAATAATATGAGGTTATGTCTGTTTAATAGATTTAACAAAGTTGAAAGGGCTACCGCTAAAAGTCGAAAAATTAGACTCGTAGTGGTAGCTCTTTTTTTATTTCCATATTATATTAGGCAGAAGACTTGGAAAACTGGTAAACTATACATAAATAAAGAACAAAGGAGACTAATATGAATAAAAAACTTAAGATATTCTTACTATCGGCATTAGCGGTTATCGTTATAGGTAGTAGCTATATTATATATCTATTCCAATTCAAAGAGTATGAAGTAGCTGACGAAGAAGTGGATGAGATTATTGAGAACCCGTATGATATTATTTTGCCGAATGGGACCAAGCTTGTTCTTGATGGCGAAGAACAAAACGATGATCAGAATACTGAACAAACGTCAGATGGTAAGTCTGATAATGGGGATAAAAACTTAGACGGCTCAACGTCCACTGCAGCAGGTGATAAAAACACCTCTACTAGTACTGCAGGAAGCACATCTACGGGTCAAGTAGACAGTGCAAAACAACCTGCTAAAGAAAACGCGGGAAGCACAACAGGTACCACTACTTCTACTGGCGATCAACCAGGTAAAAAAGATCCTGCCGGCAGCCAAGCTTCGTCAGGGAATGCGGGATCCAATCAGCCAGCGAAGAAGGATTCGGTAGCGGCGATTAAACAAAAATATGAACCAACTGTTAGTAATTTACAAGGACAAGTTGATGGCAAGATTAACTCGTTGATTAGCCGTGCGAAGAATGAATACAGTACGAAAAAAGCGAATGGTGAAAGTATCGATTATGGGTACTTCTACAATAAGTATATGTCTGCTGCTAATAGTTTAGAGTCACAGACGGATGCTGTATTTAATGGAGTCGTTAGCTCGCTTGAAAAAGATCTGCAGGCTAATGGATATGATAAATCGTATTCACAAAGTATTCGCGATGAGTACGCAGCGCAAAAGAAAGCGCGTCGTGATAGTATCATGAGTAAAGCGGTGGGCAGGTAAATGGAAAAACGACTAGTCTAAAAGGATTTCCTTTCAGGCTAGTCGTTCTTTTTTTCTGGGACGCAACGAGACGGCGATTTGCAAAATGAGCAAGAATGTCAGCGCGCCGGACATATCGAGTAGGACGTCGCGAATGGTGGCGGTCCGTCCTCCCGTGAAATATTGATGGGCTTCATCAGCGCAACTAAGTAGTAATGTGAGCATGTTTGCGATGAAGAATCTAGGGAAACGAGATGGCAGGGATAAGACTTTTCTCATACGCGTAATTATAGCATAATTAATCAAAAATCCTATTTTAAAATGAAAATTCGATATTTTTCATTATGCTTATATGCTATACTAGTAGCAAGTTTGCCGAAAAGGAGCAATTTTACATTATGGAAGAAACGATCAGTTTACAGGAACTATTCTCGACATTAAAAAAGCGTTTGGGTTTGATTATAGGAACGACAGTAGCTGCAGCTGTACTTGCGGCGATCATAAGCTATTTCTTTTTAACACCTATCTATCAAGCTTCTACACAAATACTAGTCAATCAACAAAAAACGGAACAACAATCATTTGATTCACAAGACATTCAAACGAATTTACAACTTATCAATACATATAATGTCATTATTAAAAGTCCGGTCATCTTATCGCAAGTCATAGAACAATTGGATCTAGACATCACACCGGCAGCACTAAATGCTCAACTTACAGTGAACAGCGAGCAAAACTCACAAGTCGTCAATGTCACAGTACAAGATCCGCAAGCACATAAAGCGGTCGATATCGTCAATACCACTGCAGAAGTGTTCCAAAAGGAAATCGTCAATTTGATGAAAGTCGATAACGTAAATATTTTATCGCCTGCATTCTACGCGGAAGATCCGAAACCCGTTAAGCCAAATAAAGAGCTCAACGTAGTGATCGTAGCAGTCATCGGACTCATGGTAGGAGTAGGCATTGCATTTTTACTAGAATACTTGGATACTACAGTGAAAACAGAACAAGATATTGAAGAATTGCTCGGTTTACCGGTGCTTGGGCTAGTTAGTCCAATTTCTGATAAAGAAGTCAATACGGCAACCGTTGCGCCAAAGAAAGGGTCAAGTGCACATGTCAAAAAAGCGCATATTTAATAAGAAGAAACAGGCTAAACAATCCGTTGCGCGTAAATTAGTTACGGAAACGAATCCGAAATCAGTAGTGTCCGAGCAATTCCGTACTATACGGACGAATATCAACTTTTCCATGCCCGATCATGATCTGAAATCCATTCTGTTCACATCAGCAACGCCAGGGGAAGGGAAGTCTACAGCGTCAGCCAATACAGCTGTGGTCTTTGCGCAAGAAGGAAAGAAAGTGCTGTTGATTGACGCGGATATGCGAAAACCGACTACACATTATACATTTTCCCGAATGAATGCAACAGGTCTATCTAACTTATTGACTCGTCAGTGGGAACTTGAGGATATTATCCAACAGACTGATATTGAAGGGCTCGATCTCATCACAAGTGGACCCATCCCGCCAAATCCCGCGGAACTTTTAGGATCGAAGACAATGGACGTACTCATAGAAAGACTTAAAGAAAAGTATGACATGATCATTTTTGATGCGCCACCCGTTTTATCTGTGACAGATGCGCAAATTTTGTCAAATAAAGCAGAAGGTACGATTTTGGTTCTGAATACAGGCACTACGGAAAAAGACAGTGTACTGAAAGCAAAAGAAGCGCTGATCTCTTCCCAAGCGAATGTTATAGGAACGATTTTAAATAACTTCATATTGCAAAAAGATCAGTATTACTACCAATATTATGGAAACGATGAGTGAAAGGGCCTTGCGCCTTTTCACTTTTCTTGAATACAGCAAAGTGCTAGGAGGACATACATGATTGATATACATAGCCATTTATTGTTCGGTGTCGACGATGGACCTGACACAATTGAAGGGACCATGCGCATGGTAGAAGAGGCCGCGTCAGAAGGTATTACACAGCTAGTCGTTACACCGCATGCTTATAGCCCGCATTACCACGTACCGGTGCAAGAAGTAGAAAGCCAAGTTCGAATGTTACGGGATATTATTCATGTGGCAGGCATTGATCTGACTTTATCAGTGGGTCAAGAAGTACGGCTGCATGAACATATTATCGAAAATTTATTGAATAAAGACATACTCACATTAGCCAATTCTCGTTATTTACTATTGGAGCTACCTACTCAACATGTACCAGCCTACACCATTAAAATCATCCAGTCTTTACTAGAAGAAGGCATTGTACCGATCATTGCACATCCCGAACGGAACAAAGGGATAGCAGAGAAACCTGAGCGACTGGAGCGGTTAGTACGTCACGGTGCACTTGCACAAGTGACAGCGGGCAGTGTGGCAGGTTACTTTGGAAAAAATGTCCAGAAGTTATCTATTCAGCTCATAGAAGCGAATTTGATCCATGCGTACGGGTCGGATGCGCATAATACCGATAGCCGTCCATTTTTATTCAATAAAGGATTAGAAGTGCTTGGAAAGAAAATCGATATGGACACAGTAGATATGTTGTTGGTGAACAATCAACAAATTATCCAGAACAAATTACTCACTATCTATGAACCGGAAACGCCAGTGATTAAAAAGTGGTGGCAATTAATTGGATAGATTGGTAATCTTATAAAGGTTGATACTCTTAAGTGACTAGTGAGTGAGTAATAGAAACACAATTGAAAGGAGGAGCTCCTTTGACTGTACGCAAACGAATGACCATGTTAATAGCAGCCGATTCCATAATCGTCTTATTGTCAATCTATATCGGATACTTCATGCTTCATCCATTCACTTCGATTATCTTCAATAAAATGTTGCTAATCAGCGCCATTACGATACAGATTGCGCATCATTTCTTTGCTTGGTATTACGGCCTCTATCGAAAAGCGTGGTCGTACGCGTCTATCGGTGAACTAAAGTCGATCGTCAAAGCCGTGACGTTCACCATCCTCGCAGTGGTCGTTGTTCAATTTACCCTCACACAAGATGTCTACGCCCGCGCATTGGCTATCACATGGATGTTGCACGTTCTGCTAATAGGTGGATCCCGTCTGTCTTGGCGTCTAGTGAGAGATGTAGTCGTGAGAGATAAGAGCATCGACATGAAACGCACGATGATTCTAGGAGCCGGACAAGCAGGCACGATGATCGCCAGACAAGTACTAAGCAATCCAGAATACGGCATGAAACCTGTCGTTTTTGTAGATGACGATAAAATGAAACAAGGTCTCGATATTTACGGAATGCGTGTTTATAGGGGTACTAAGAACATCCAGCAATTAGTGGATATGCATCACATAGATAAAATCATCATCGCGATTCCCTCGATGGGTAAACAGCAAATGACAGAGTTGATGAAGCGTTGTATCGAAACAGGCGTCAAAACGCAAACGATTCCACGCATCGAAGACTTGATGACAGGGAAAGTATCCGTTAAAGATATGCGTGACGTGAAAATAGAAGATCTACTCGGACGTGACGAAGTACAGCTCGATATGCAGGCCATTGAGCAGAAGCTGACAGGTAAAACAATCCTCATCACAGGAGCAGGCGGTTCAATTGGATCGGAAATTTGCAGACAAGTAGTGGAGTTCCAACCGAAGAAATTAATACTACTCGGTCATGGTGAAAACTCGATTTATACTATAGACATGGAACTGCGCCAAAAAGTTTCATCCAATACAGAAATATGTCCTGTAATCGCAGACGTGCAAGATCGTACGCGCATATTTGATCTGATGAGCGAACTAAAACCGGATGTCATCTACCATGCAGCAGCACATAAACACGTACCACTCATGGAAGGCAACCCGATGGAAGCCGTCAAAAATAATATCTTCGGTACAAAAAACGTAGCAGAAGCCGCTAGATTCTTTAGCGTCAAGCATTTCGTTCTCGTATCGACCGACAAAGCAGTCAATCCACCGAACATCATGGGAGCGACGAAACGCTTCGCTGAAATGATTATACAAAATTTGGAAAAAGACAGTGAAACCAAATTTGCTGCTGTACGATTCGGCAACGTCTTAGGTTCACGAGGTAGCGTAGTGCCGTTATTCAAACAACAAATTGCCAAAGGTGGGCCTGTCACGATTACGGATCCAGAAATGACTAGATACTTCATGACGATTCCCGAAGCATCACGCCTAGTCATTCAAGCAGGAACACTTGCACAAGGCGGTGAAGTGTTTGTTCTCGATATGGGCGAACCAGTCAAGATTGTCGATTTAGCGAAGAACTTGATCAAGCTGTCTGGATATGAAGAAGATGAAATCGAAATCAACTACTCAGGCATTCGTCCTGGTGAGAAGTTATATGAAGAGCTATTGAATGAAGACGAACGTCAGAGTGAGCATGTATTTCCGAAGATTTATATCGGGAAAGCCACACCGATTTCGGAGACGGAGCAATTGTATGTGTTGGATAAGTTGCCTGGTATGAGTGATGTGGAGTTGAAAGAGACTTTGGTTGGGTTGGCGAATCGGAAGTTTGTGGAGGCGCCACAATCGACTAGCAGTGTAATGTAATGCTCTACAAACATACACGACCATTGCATAGTGAACAAACCACGGTGTAGGCTCTTTTATGAAATGTAGGTAGGGAAGGAAGTTAGTAAAATGAAGTCAACGAAAACACGCGAAAAAGTATTTCTTGCATCACCTCATATGAGTGATGAAGGGTACGAGATGGAATACATAAAAGAAGCATTTGATACGAACTGGATTGCTCCGCTTGGAGAAAATGTCAATCAATTTGAAGTAGAATTCACCACTAAAGTCGGTTCTACAGATGCAGCTGCATTGTCTTCAGGTACCGCTGCAATTCACTTAGCATTGAAAGCCGCTGAAGTGGGAGAAGGTGACATTGTTTTCTGTCCAACATTAACGTTTTCGGCCACTGCGAATCCAATCATTTATCAAAACGCGACACCCGTCTTTATAGACAGTGATTACGAAACGTGGAATATGTGTCCGAAAGCTTTAGAAAAAGCATTCGAGCAGTATCCCGAAGTGAAAGCGGTTATCGTCGTACATTTATATGGGCTTTCCGCGGATATGGACAAGATCATGGAACTTTGCGACAAACACGGTGTATGTGTCATAGAAGATGCAGCAGAATCATTAGGTACATACTATAAAGGCAAACATACAGGCACAATCGGCCATTATGGTGCATTTTCATTTAACGGCAATAAAATCATTACGACTTCAGGTGGCGGTATGCTAGTTTCGGATAATGTGGAAAAGGTCGCAAAGTCCAGATTTTGGGCGACTCAATCAAGGGATCAGGCGAGACATTATCAACATAGCGAACTTGGCTACAACTACCGAATGAGTAATGTGTCAGCGGGAATCGGCAGAGGACAGTTAAAAGTATTGGATCAGCGAGTGGACAAAAAAAGAGAAATCTTCAACTTTTATAAACGTGAATTAGAAGATTTAGAAGGAGTCTACTTCATGCCGGATAATAACTGGGGTGAGCCAAACTACTGGTTAAGTTCCATGATCTTAACAGGCAAAGTGAGACCGCAACATATATTTGAAGCACTAGAAGAAGAAAATATTGAATCACGTCCAGTATGGAAACCGATGCATTTACAGCCGTACTTTGAGAAGTATGATTTTGTGGGTGAAGGAATATCAGAAGAACTGTTTGCGAATGGTGTTTGTTTGCCATCGGATACGAAGATGATTCAAGATGATTTGAATAGAGTGGTTCGTATTATTAAAGGGTTGTGGTGAAGATTAATCAGAACGGTAAGCATAACTTTTACAGAAAAATGGTAAAAAGACCAATGGATTTTGTTCTTTCGCTTATTGCCATCATTGTTCTTAGTCCTATACTTTTGATCGTAGCCATCCTAGTCAGAACAAAGCTAGGTAGCCCCGTGTTGTTTAAACAGAAGCGACCGGGTCTTAACGAAGAGATTTTCACGATGTATAAATTCAGGACTATGACGGATCAAAAAGACGCAGAAGGTAATCTATTACCTGATCACGTGAGACTGACAAAGTTCGGTAAGCTGTTGCGTTCTACATCACTAGATGAACTACCAGGACTTTTTAATATTGTAAAAGGTGATATGTCCATAATCGGACCACGACCGTTACTAGTTCAATATTTGCCATTGTACAATGACCATCAAAAACGACGTCATGAAGTAAAGCCTGGATTATCTGGATTGGCACAAGCCAGTGGTAGAAATGCGTTAAGTTGGGAAGATAAATTTAATCTAGATGTTAAGTATGTAGATCATATCAGTTTCATCGGGGATTGGAAGATTATCTTGATGACGATTAAGAAAGTGATTGTGAGAGAAGATATTAGTTCGGAGACGGCTGCTACTATGGAGCCGTTCACGGGTGCTAAAAAGGAAGAAATCAACTATGAGTAAAAAACTACTTATTATCGGAGCAAGTGGACATGGAAAAGTAGTTGCTGATATTGCTATCAAAATGAATAAATGGAGCAGTATCGACTTCTTAGATGATAAGGCGATTAACAGTGTAATGGGATTAGATGTAATAGGAAGTTCAACAGCCATGTTGAGGTATATTGATGAATATGAAATATTTGTTGGTATTGGTGATAATGCAATTAGAAAAAAGATTTTTAACACGCTTAAAACTGCAGGAGCTACTATCCCCACATTAGTTCATCCGAATGCTGTTATTGGATCAGAAGTAAGTATAGGTCCTGGTACGGTAGTTATGGCGGGAGTCATTATTAACTGCTGTACCGTGATAGGTCAGGGATGCATTATCAATACGGGTGCTTCGGTAGATCATGATAACCTTATTGGGAATTTTGTTCATGTGTCACCGGGTGCTCGTTTGGCTGGCACGGTCACAGTTGGAGAAGGATCTTGGTTAGGTATTGGTAGTGTGAGTAGTAATAATATTAGTGTTGCTAGTGAATGCATTGTAGGTGCTGGTTCTGTTGTAATTAAAGATCTTAAAGACTCAGGCACATACATAGGAATACCCTCAAGAAAAATAACCTAATATTGATATTTAATTTAAAGAAGTCTAGAGGAGAACTAAATTGAAAAAAAAGATATGGTTATGGAATCACTATGCTACTGATATGTATGACAATCGAGGCGGCCGTCATTATTGGTTTGCAGAGAACCTAATTAAACAAGGGTATGAAGTGACAATTTTTTGTGCAAATACATATCACAATAAATCTGAATTTATTGATGTGGGAAACAAAAAATATACTACAGACACTATAGATAGTATCCCTTTTGTTTTTGTAAAGACTGCACCCGCTTTAGGAAATGGCATAGATAGAGTTAAAAACATGGGATTGTTTTATTTGAATATATTCAATGTAGCAAAAGATTATATTAAATATAATGGAAAACCAGATGTAATCATTGCTTCAAGCGTACACCCATTAACTATGGTTGCTGGAATACAAATGGCAAATAGACTTAAGATACCTTGTATATGTGAAGTGAGAGATTTATGGCCGGAAGCTATTTTTTCATTTAATAAAGCTAAAGAAAAAAGTCTTCTAGGACGAGTTTTAACAACAGGTGAACATTGGATTTATAAAAAAGCTGATGCTCTTATTTTTACTAAAGAAGGGGATACTGACTATATTTTAGAGAAGAAATGGGACATAAAACAAGGTGGAGATATTGATCTTAATAAATGTCATTACATAAATAACGGTGTTGATTTGGAGAACTTCGAACTAACTGCTGATATTAATACATTTGTGGATAAGGATTTAGATACCAATAAGTTTAACGTTATTTATGTAGGAGCAATTAGACCAGTAAATAACATAGGAAATATTCTAGATGCAGCAAAAATATTAATCGCTGAAGATGATATTCAATTTTTAATATACGGGGATGGCAACGAAAAAGAAATGTTGGAAACAAGAGTTAGAGAAGAAAAATTAACTAATGTTAAAATGAAAGGCTTTGTAAATAAAAAAACAATTCCGTTTATACTCAGTAAATCATCAGTTAATATACTTAACTACTCTTCGACAAAATATAATTGGTCTAGGGGTAATAGCTCAAATAAGTTATTTGAATATATGGCATCAGGAAAACCAATCATATCTACCGTGAAGATGGGTTACTCAATAATAAAAAAATATAATTGTGGTATTGAGTTAGAAAACAGCACGCCAAAAGAACTTGCAAACGCAATAATAGATATTAAAAACTTGTCAAGTACAGAATATGATTTAATAGCTAGAAATGCTAAAAACGGTGCCAAGGATTTTGATTTTAAAAAATTAACTTTAAAGTTAATTGATATCATTGAAAGCGTAGATAAGAGTAAAGAAAAAGAGGTATTGTAATGATACGATCATTAGTAAAAGAATATGGAGTACCGTGGGTATTTAATCGTTCACTTTATTCCATTAAATTGAAGACGATGAGAACAATACCAGTAATCGAAAAGATGTTTGAAAAAGAAGTTTACGTTAAAAGAGTTGATATTTTCAAAATAAATACGTGTCCAATTGAAGAGCTCTTAGGTAGTTTATCCGCCATAAAAAAAGAAGAAATTTTGCTAATTGCTGATAATGCAATACAGGGGAAAATTAAAGGCTTTTCCTCAATTGATTTGGATTATGGTTACCCAATTGAATGGAATGTTAACCCAATTACAAGTAAGGAAGTGGATAATTCTTTAAAGTGGTATCAAATACCAGATTTCAACCCGGTTTTAGGTGATATAAAAGCCGTTTGGGAAATTTCAAGGTTTACGCATTTCTTTTACATTGTCAGAGCTTATATGATATCAAAAGACCGAAAATATTATCTCGCCTTTTCTAATCAGCTTGATGAATGGTTAAAAGAAAACATGTATTCTTATGGAGCTAATTATAAATGTGGTCAAGAAGCTACACTAAGAATGATCAATATATTAATTGCTTACTCTGTATTTAAATCTTATGGCTTGACGACACTCCAAGACAGTGAAAATGTACGCAGAATTGTGGAAAGTAGCTATAAGAAAGTATTATCGAACTTTTTTTATGCTCACAAATGTATAAAGAACAATCATACTCTTTCGGAAATTGTTGGTTTAATTGTTGGAGCATGGGCTTGCAATGATGATATAAGGTTAAAAAAAGCATATGAACTACTTAATAAAGAAATTATTAAACAATTTCTTCCTGACGGTGGATATATTCAGTACTCATTTAATTATCAAAGATTTGCACTTCAATTAATGGAATTCGTACTAAGTATTAGTAATCAAACAAATATTCAAATCACGAATAAGAGTAAAGAGTTAATAAAGAACAGCGCAAACTTACTGTATCAACTGCAAGATGAAGCAGGTGACGTACCAAACTATGGTTCAAATGATGGTGCATTGATATTTCCAGTGACGTCTTGTGATTATAGAAACTTTAAACCAGTAATAAATACAATTAGTGCTTTAATTGACGGTGAAAGAATATATGAAAACGGGATTTACGATGAGGAGTTCATGTGGTTTGGTAATGAAGACATAAATAATTTAAAACACTCCTGTATCGATAGGAAATCAACATCATTTAATGATTCTGGTTATTACTCTTTTAGACATAAAGATGGCTTTTTAATGACTACATTGCAAAACTATAAAACACGTCCTGCACAAATGGATCAACTCCATATAGATCTGTGGCATAAAGGGATAAATGTTTTTTGCGACAGTGGTACATATTCATATGCTACAGATATAGGTAAAGGCATGGCTTTAACAGCTGCGCATAATACTGCCAAGTTGGATGACAAAGAACAAATGAAAAAACGCGAACCATTTTTAATCTATGATTGGACGAGCTCTAAAAATATAAGCCATTCCAAAAGTAGCTTTACAGGAACGATGATTTCGAAAAATGGTTATCAGCATACTAGAGATATTCAAAAAGCAACGTCTGGATATACGGTTATTGACAAAGTATCTGGAGATGGGAAATTCTGCGAGATTTACTTCCACACCCCATTAAGAGTTCGTAAAGACAGTGGAGGGGTTAGACTGTACAAAGATGAGGAATTAATATGCAGTCTTCTGACCGAAAATATAGTAGAGATTAGAAAATCATACCGAAGCCTTCACTACTTAAAAAAAGAAGAAATAAGCTGTATAATTATTAAAAATGAAATGAAAGAAAATAAGTGTAGCAATGAATTACTAATTAAGATGGAATATTAATACAAAATAAAACGTTAGAAGGGGAATAAAACGAATGATTAATGTAATAGGACTTGGATATATTGGATTGCCTACTGCGCTTATGTTTGCAAGAAGTGGCGTAAAAGTAGTAGGGACTGATAATAATAAGCAGCTTGTGAACTCATTAACAGAAGGAAAACTTACATATGAAGAAAATGGTTTGGAAAAACTATTCAAAGAAGCTCAAGAAAATGGAATTGAGTTTTCTACGGAATATCAGAGAACAAGTACTTATCTTCTGGCTGTTCCAACACCTTACATAAAGGAAAGCAAAAAACTAGATCCTAAGTATGTTATCTCAGCTTTGAACGGGGTTTTAGACGTTTGTGAAAAGGGAGCAACTATAATAATCGAATCAACAATTACACCAGGCACAATTGACCGGTATATTAGACCGGAAATTGAAAAAAGAAACTTAGTGACTGGTGTGGATGTCCATTTGGTTCATGCTCCGGAAAGAATCATCCCGGGTAATATGATTTATGAACTTGAACACAATCCTAGAACAATAGGTGCTGATAGCCGTGAAATAGGTAATGAGGTTAAATCATTATATTCAAAGTTTTGTAATGCAGATATAATTGTTACAGATATTAGATCCGCAGAAATGTCTAAAATTGTAGAAAACACATTTAGAGATGTTAATATAGCCTTTGCTAATGAATTAGCAAAAATTTGTCGATCGGATGAAATGGATATTTATGAAATAATAAAAATAGCTAATATGCATCCACGTGTAAACATCCTACAACCAGGTCCAGGCGTAGGTGGACATTGTATTTCAGTCGATCCTTGGTTCTTGGTAGGGGATTATCCTGGTTTAGCAAATCTGATTTTAGCAGCTAGAAAAATAAATGATTCTATGCCGCAACATGTGTTAAGTCGCATTAGAGATATTATGAGAGAACATAATATTAAAGATATATCTAAAGTAGGTCTATATGGCTTAGCATATAAAGAAAATGTTGATGACACTAGAGAAAGTCCAACTCTTCAATTATTGGAAAGAATGGATGAACACTTAGCTTTTGGAGTAAAAGTGTATGACCCATTTGTAAAAGATAGAATAGTTGATAATCAATTTGTAAATTTCAAAGACTTTTTAAATGAAATAGACATTCTTGTTGTTATGGTGGGGCACGATCATATTATTAGCAATATTGATAGATTGAAAAATAAATTAATTTTAGATACAAAAAAGGTATTCATAGAAGTGGAATTCAGTAATTTATATTATATTTAAGACGACATCTTTTTTAAAGATTTATTTTAAGAAAGAGTAAATAACAGATTAATGTATTAAAAAAAGTGGTAGATAAAAAGTAGCTCAATCTGGTAAACATAAGTTAATGCTAATCAACTTATAAAAGAGCGGTAATGATGAACTATATATATTTTACCATTAGAAATTTTTCAGTCTAAAAATATTACTGATAATTAAAAAGCCTCTTTGTTTTATCATATGACAACTAAAGATAAGTAAAAGTAGATCCATTATGAACTATATTGTGTTTCATCGCGTAGTAATATTCAGACGTAATTAGAATAAGGCAGTAAGCATCAAGCAAATTTAAAAATATCATAGGCAGTATCATTCACATTAAATGATTATAGACTAGCACGGAACAAGAATGAAAAACCTTTCTTATATGCGTTTCAAGTATTTATCATTTTGTTGCTATAATGGGATTGCATTTATCATAAGTGCTAATCATCAATAAAGTTAATAACCTCAAGAGCTTTAACAAAGAGTATTTGGTATGTCCGCAAGTTGTAAATGTGTATGCCTGTCTGCTCTTAGAACTGGAGTGACATATTGAAAAGTTATACAGTAATTGGTATAACATATAAAGGCTAGATTCTTAGTCTTATGTAACAAATTGGTAGGATTATAAATGTTCAGAAATTAATATTAAAAAAGGCAAGTGGAATTGCGAAGTAGATCATTAAATTCATTACAGTCGGAGAGTAAAGAAAAATTAAAATGTGAAGAAAAAACTAATTTTTTCACTATTCATCTAAAATCACGAGATCGTTGGCCAACCCTATACAATTAAAATAATCATGATCTAATATAACATAGGTACTTCAATGAAAAGACTTAAGAAAATTAACTCGAAATCATATTATCAAATTTTATATTTGGGTTTTATCAAGTACCTAGTGCAGGGCTAAATTTTAATAAAACTCTTTAATTGTTATTAATTTACTACTGCATTTGACTCGAATTTATAATTTTACTTTAAATGAAATATTGCAGGAATTATATATATATAGGAAGGTAATAAATGAATAGAATTATAAATGTATTTAAAAATTATTGGTATATATTATTTTTTGTACCTCTTTTCTTTACGCCTAAAGGATTATATAAAAGTTTTGTAACAGCTAATTATATACATTTAGGTGATAGCGGTCTAGTCTTTCCTATATATTTTATTTGGGGAATCATTTTATTTTTTATAATAATAGCTATAAGTATTAAAAAAAGGCACTTAAAAGTAATTTCATTTGAAATAAAATCACATATCTTAATTATTGGATTTATAGGTTTCATTATATCATCTATTGGTGTTATCTTACACTCAGACATAAATATATATATAAAATATATGCAGGTGTTAAGTGGTTTTATAGGAATGTTTATTTCTTGGTATTTATTTGAAATCAAAAGATTAAATATTGAAAAGTTTTTTGGGCTATTAGGTATTCTCTATTTCTTAATTATAATTTTAAACTATATTTATTCCTTTTCCCAAATTGGCTTTGAAAGTTTTGGTAGGGGACTCCTACCATCTCTTGGTATAATAGACATATATCAAACTCATGTCTACTATCCGTTTATTGTCAACACTATTCTATTTATGAGTTTACCTTATATTATGCGAAGGTTTAATGTGTTTTTTTACATTTACATTATAATTTATTTACTGTATATAATGAATTTGCAAGTTAGAGGCGCGTTACTCTCTTTCTTTTTTATGTTAATTGTGGCAATGTTTTTTAAGTTTAATATTAAACAGAAAATTAATATTATATTATTAATTTCTTTGTTTCTAATCTTTCTAATTTACATAGTAGATATTAGTATCGTTATAGGAAGGTTTGAAAATATTGAAAGAGTAAAAGACTTTAGTGGGAGAACAGATATATGGCTTTCAGTTTTTCAAGAATTCAATATAACAAAACTATTTTTCGGAAGTTTTTACTTAGATACCGATGGTATTTCTGCACATAATCAATATTTAGAGTTTTTGGGCATGGGTGGAGTATTATTATTATCAGTATTTGTAGGAGTATTTATTAATATTATAATATTGTTTTTTAAAGTATTAAAAAACAATAGTTTTAAAAATAAAAATGTAAACCTGCTTTATTATATATCAATTTTAATAATTCAATGGTTAATAGATTTTAATGTAAATGTACCAATAAGTAATACAAATCCTGCTATCTTTTATTGGTTTTATTTAAACTCTATATTTGTTTTATATCATATATATTCACAAAAAGCATCTTTAGTCTTAAATTACGACTATGCCAAATTAAATAAAAGGGAGTGAATTGAAATGAAGAACTTTATCATAGTGACTATTGAATTTTTTATGGAAACACTCTTTAAATTACCTAGGTATAAACTCTTTAATGAAATTAAGAAGACATTTTTAGTTCTTTTTGGGAATAAGGTCGGGAAAGAAACTATATTCTATCCGGGCGTTTGGATAATGCCACCAAGAAATTTAAAGGTAGGAAATAATGTTGATTTTGCAAAAGATGTTCAAATAACTACCGGCGGTAGTGTGGAAATTGGAGATAGAGTTTTGATCGGTTATGGAACTAAGATACTGAGTTCTAATCATAGTATCCCAATAAATAAAGGGCAGGTTTTTTACTCTGGTCATACTCATTCAGCAGTGATAATTGAAAAAGATGTATGGATAGGTGCGAATTGCATAATATTACCAGGGGTTTATATTGGTGAAGGAGCAATAATAGCAGCTGGATCAGTGGTTACTAAATCCGTTTCTAGCTTTACTATAGTAGGAGGAGTACCGGCGAAAATTATTAAAGAAAGATTGTGAAGTATGAAAAACAAGACTTTGTTTGCCACAATATTTGGGTTATTAGTTTCTACAACAATAGTGAAAGTATTAAACTTTCTAAAAGAGCTACAAATTTCGTATTTTTATGGTACAAGTGAAATTGTAGATCACTTTAATATTTTGATGCTAGGTCCAAATATTTCCTTAAGTACCATAGCTCCAGCTTTTGGATTAATACTAGTAGCGTATTTATCAAACGAAAAAAAAGAACTGATTATATCATATAAAGAAATGCTGTTTTTTTGTGGAACCATATTATTATTATTTTTCATATCTATAATAAGTCAAACAATCTATAGTGGATTTAGTTTATTTGAAATATCCGTAAGTTTTTTTATATCAATGTTGTTTTTAATACAAGTTTTATTAATATACTATCTTCATAGCTTTAATGCCTTCAATGAAGGTTCTATATCTTCGATGATACAAATTATTGTTAATATAACAGTGATTTCGTTATCTTTTTTTATGAAAAGTTATCTTTTATTAATAGTAGGTTTAATTATTGGGTTACTAATCCAAATAATATATTTATTTAATAAAATAATTAAAAAAAGTTCAATTCAAATTTAATAATTAGTAAAGGTGATTCTAGTTCATTTATTCATTCCTTTGTTTCAGTAGTGATGGGATTCGGATTAATTGAAATACTCATTTCTGCACAAAAAATATTTGCTGTATCTTTCGATATTGAAGGTCTAGTTTCTTCAATAAACTATTCTTATAAAGTTATGAACTTACCAATTTCTATTTTTTTGTTTTCGGTCTTATCGGTTCTCTTTCCAACAATGACTAAAATAAAAGATCAAAAAGAACTCGATAAAATTGCGATTAACCTATTAAGTGCTATATTTTTTGTTATGTTACCTTTTACTGTAATATTGTTCAACTATGCGGAATTCATAATTAGTATATTATTTGAACGCGGTGAATTTGGCAAACAGAGTGTAAGTATTACTGCGAGTCAATTAAAATCATTCTCACTACTACTTATACCACTATCTTTTTTTGCTGCACAACTAAGAATAGTATTTGTACAAAGAAAATGGTCTAAAATATACTATAGTGGATTAATGATTATTACATTTAGTATTGTATTAAATCTAATTGCAATTCAATATTCAAGCCTTATACTATTTTCTTATTCATTACCAATTGCGTATATTTCAAGTATCGTAATAGTATTTAAAAAAAGTCTCTTATTATCTATTAATCCTGATTTAATAAAAACTGTAATAGCTGTTTTAACTTCAATTATAGTAACTATGCTAATTAATACATTTTTACAAATCAATCAATTAATCATTATTGAGATATGTATCATGATAGGTGTTTATTTTATAATGCAATATTTAATAAAAAATACATTGTTAATGAAAATTTTAAGGAGGTAATATTTTGAAACAATTATTGCAAAACTTGAAAACTGGCGAAACTCAATTGGTGACGAGTCCTTTACCAAGTATTAAAAGTAATTATGTTTTAATACAGTCTTACAATACTGTCGTATCAGCTGGAACGGAAAGAATGTTAGTGGATTTTGGGAAATCTAACTACTTACAAAAAATGCGAAAGCAACCGGAAAAAGTGAAACAGGTATTGGATAAAGTTAAGACAGATGGATTACAACCTACATATAATGCAGTTAAAACTAAACTGGATCAACCAATTCCACTGGGATACAGTAATGCAGGAGTTGTAGTTGCGGTAGGGGAAAATGTTAAGAAATTTAAAGTTGGCGATCGTGTTATCTCTAATGGTTCTCATGCAGAAGTAGTTAATGTACCTGAGAATCTTTGTTCTAAAATACCTGATAATGTAACTAATGAAGAAGCTGCATTTACTGTTATTTCTTCAATAGGATTGCAAGGGATTCGATTAATAAACCCTACTTTAGGTGAAACAGTAGTAGTTATTGGTCTGGGCTTAATCGGGTTACTGACAGTTCAATTACTACAGGCTCATGGATGTAATGTTATCGCTTCTGATTTTGATCAACAGAAAGTGAATATAGCAAAATCTTATGGAGTAGACGCTGTTAATACAGGTACTGGGATAGATTTAGTTGATTATGTATATCTTAAAACAAATGGAAATGGTGCTGATGCTGTATTAATAACAGCCTCAACAAAGAGTAGTGATCCGGTTTCGCAAGCCGCGAATATGTCTAGACAACGTGGACGCATAGTATTAGTTGGTGTAACAGGACTTAATTTAAACAGATCCGAATTTTATGAGAAGGAATTGTCATTCCAAGTATCCTGTTCATATGGGCCAGGTCGATACGATGAAAATTATGAGGATTTGGGTAATGACTATCCGATTGGCTTTGTTAGATGGACAGAACAAAGAAATTTCGAAGCGGTTTTAGATATGATGAGTCAAAAAAAAATAAATATTGAATCATTAATTACAAAGAAATATAAATTTAAAGAAGCAATTAAAGCTTATGATGCTTTAACAGAAGATAAAAATACTATTGGAATTATTTTAGAGTATGATGTAAATAAAAATATAACTAGTACTCAATCTGTAATTTTAGAAAAAAAGGTAGTTGCCTCTCAAGAAAAAATAGTTTTAGGTGTTATTGGAGCGGGCAACTATACTAATCAAACATTATTACCTGCAATGAATAATCAAAGTTTGAGAAAGCATACTATAGTAAGTAGTGGGGGAATGACAAGTGTTCATGTAGGGAAAAGGCATGGTTTCGAAATAGCTTCTACTGACATAAATCATGTGATTCAAGATAAAGATATTAATGCCATGTTCATTACTACAAGACATGATAGCCACGCAGAACTGGTGAAAAAAGGTCTTGAAGAAAATAAAAATGTTTTTGTGGAGAAACCATTATGCTTGACTCTTGATGAACTAGATGAAATAAAAGCTGTGAAAACCTCCTGTATTTTGATGGTTGGATTTAATAGAAGGTTTTCTCCACATATTATAAAAATGAAAGAATTATTAGCTACTGTATCTAAACCGAAGTCAGTAATTATTACAGTAAATGCCGGTGAAATACCAAGTAATCATTGGATTCAAAACCTAGATATCGGTGGTGGAAGAATAATTGGAGAAGGCTGCCACTTTATTGATTTAGCAAGATTTATAACAGATTCAAAAATTAGGGAATTCCAAGCAGTAAAAATGCATATACCTGGTGAAGAAGAATTAGAGGATAAAGTTTCTATTCAACTATCCTTTGAGGATGGTTCTATTGCCACAATTTTATATTTAGCAAATGGTGATAAATCATTTTCAAAAGAAAGAATAGAAGTATTTGCAGGAAATAAAATTCTGGTTTTGGATAATTTCAAAGTCTTAGAAGGCTATGGATGGGGAAATTTCACTAAATTCAAAACTCGCTCACAAGATAAAGGTCATGCTAATGGTATTAGTGCATTTTTAAATGGAATTGAAACTGGTAATCATCCAATCCCGCTAAATGAAATTTACGAAGTAACTGAAACTACGATTAAGATAGTTAATCAGCTTAGAGAATAGGAAAATAGAAAAATGAGTATTTAAAACCGTATATCTATTTGTATGAAATAGATTGGGTAAAACACAAAAAACATTATTTTAAGATTATGGGAGGGTCCAATCATAGAGCCTCCTACACAACCCCAATAGTAAAAGAGGAGATAGGGAAATGGATATCATCACTAAATCATATTCAGAGAAGAGACGGCAGTAATTGGCGTTGCTTAAAGAGAAGCGCAGAGACTGACCATTACTGTATGGTAGCTATTGACGCTGCTAAGTATGTGAACACTGCCATGATATGTATAAACTTTGGAGATACTATAAGTGGGTCTTTTGAATCTGATGGATCCCAAAC
The DNA here is from genome assembly GCF_002101375.1 of Sporosarcina ureae. Lineage (GTDB taxonomy): Bacteria > Bacillota > Bacilli > Bacillales_A > Planococcaceae > Sporosarcina > Sporosarcina ureae_B. The sequence goes on from NZ_CP015207.1 coordinate 2,486,341, forward strand.
GGGGTTTCAGGTTTTAATGAGGGGAATTGATCAGACATGTGAAGAGTATCGATTAACGCGTGTCATCTTAAGAATTGAGACGACTGCTCATTACTATGAAGACTTAGTTAGAGTTGTGACAGGGCTATATAGCTCGAGTAATAAACGCTTCGACAACAGTGGAAGAACGAAAGAAGATGCTGAACTACACGATGACCGTCCGCGTAATAGGGCACTAGGTTCCCAAACAATTATATAGTTCATTAACATGAGCTTCAATTAAATAGAAAATAGAAAGATGTATCATATCCTAACACTCCACTCTACAGATTAAATCTGTGAAGTGGAGTGTTGTTTTTATATCAGGAAAATATGAATTATCACGATATCCAGTTTCCGTCAAGAGCTAAGAAAAATGTGTAGTAAAAATAAATTTCGTATTAAAATAAACCATTAGTTAGAAGATCCTGTGGACTAAGTATTATTCTTGCGCTATACTAATCAAAATGGCACGGGGAGGAAGACTCGTGTTGGATGCGGGGCTTACTACCAGGATGAGTGGTAGTAGTTATAAACAGTTTGGAAAAGAAGTTCTTTGCACTCAAATACACTTTTCCATGCTGGAAGCGATTTTCGAGATTGATCATGAGGTGCAAAGGCAGTTGGACCCAAAGAAGCGTAGGGATATTCGGGATTTCATACTGGATAGTCTGGAAAAAGGGGAGCTGTTTTACTTTTCACCATTTGTGTTTTCTAGTCGAGGAAATATACAAGAAATAGATGGCGGTTTCGTGTTGAAACCGGGATGTAGTATTTATGTCCTTGACGCACAGCACAGAATGTCTGCGATTGCTTCTGCTATTAGTCAGTTGGACGGGGAATCAGGCGGAAGCTGAGGAGGCGCGGAAGTTCATTCAAATCCTAGCGGGCTATCCTGTGTCGATGCAAGTCTATTTGGATTTGAATCAGCAGGAAGAACGGCAGTTGTTTACAGATTATAATACTGAACGACGAGAAGCGCATCCAGGATTCATGTTGTTGTATGATCAACGAGACGCTTATACTGAGCTGACGCGGACTATAGCAGAGCAAATGAAGACGCTGTTAGATATTGACCAAGTGCGTTCGCGGCTCACGGAATCGAACACGTCTATTACTTCATTGATCACGATGAAGAAATGTCTACTTGCGTTATTTGAAGGATGCTTAACTGTGAAAACAGGTAATCCATATTACAAAGGTTGTAAAGCAAGTGATGTACCAGCTATTGCAGAAGCATTCTTTTCCTCTTGGTTGCAACTGTTTCCTAAACGCATGACGGATCGAAAGAACTATGCTTGTGGCGTGACGGGCGTTCAAGTAGCGCTTGCTTATACAGTCTATATGCTAACGCGGGAGCAGTCGTTGACGCATATGGAAGCTATTCAGCAACTGCAACTGTTGAAGAAGAGATGCACGTGGAAACATGATGATCCTGTATTTAATCATATGTACAATAAGCAATCGAAACAAGTGCGGAATCATTCGAATTCGACAGCGGTTAAGCGAACGATGCTAGAGTTTTTGCTGATCATTCGGGAGGAAAGGGAGCGTTTGAATGATCGTCAATGAGATATTTTCCAAAAGACAGACCATGGTGATCTATACGGTGAAAGAGTTGACGGAAATGCTGGATGATCAACGTTTGGTACTTAGGGAAGTCAATGCGGGGCAGGCTCGTATGATTCGACGGTATATACTCGACAATGTCATTCAAGAACAAATTTATCTACCACCTATTGTTGCGGCAATTGAGTCAGGAAATCTTGCGGATGGCCGGCCGGATTCATTGATAATAATTGATGGTACGCAGCGTATGAAGGCGCTAACACAACTTGAATCGGCAGTCTCTCGCATGACGGATAGTGATGATGTAGCGGAGCAGAAGAAAGGTTTTACGTTACATTATATGCTGAATCAAATCGAAGTAGCAGTGCAAGTGTTTGAAGGGCTGTCGCCAAAAGAAATGGATCAGCTATACATAAATCTCAACACAAAAGGAAAAAAGGTGTCTTTGTCTAAGCGGATTTCTTACGACTCGCGTAATGAAGTGAACTCGCTTACGAATAGGCTACTTAAGAGCCATCAGTTGCTTCGAAAATCGGGAGTGGAGCTGGAAAAGGCTGCCGTAATGAGACCGCGTAATACGAATTTAGTTTCGTTGTCGCAATTGAGACGATTGGTTGGCTATTTTTTGACAGGTAAAGTAGTAAGCGGAAAGATTGCTAATCATAAACAGGGAGGTTCAGTCAATGGACCGGGAAACAACTGTGCTAAAGAAAGACATTCATTGGCAAATTGAGGATAGCTTATATGTTGTTAGGAATGTCCCTTCTTTAAAAGCTGACTATGACGATGAAGAGCTATTAGATGTTGATGTATCCATTACATTAACTGCATTACGTGACTTAATGGTGGAGAATTCTATTCCTGTAGACGTAGATTTCACAGGTTTTGCAGATATTCGGTTCTAAGATTGGTAAATAAACTAAACTATGTTCAGCCTATGTCTTCATGGACATGGGCTTTTTTGATTGCTAGTCTACTTGGAAGGTTTGTCGATACTGGCAGTAAAAGTAGGTACCATGTTGCCACATATAGTTAGTGGGAACAAGGTGATGATCGCCAACGTTAGAATAATGGACAAATCGCCTGTTACTAGTAGAAGACTTATCACTATGGCCATATAAATTCCCCACGTTGCTTTAACTTTTTTGTCGGGATACAAGTCTCCATTTTTGCTCAGTATTGCCAATACAAATGTAACTGTCTCTGTATTCGTAATGAAGAGCAAAGCAAATAAAATAATGTTTATGATACTCATAAACATCGTAAATGGCAGTTATTTAAGTAATATAAACATATTCAGCGCATTATTTGCAAAGGCCCTATACCTGAGCTTATGGAAACGAAATGGCTCATGTATGCACTTAATGAGTTGCAAAAAGAAAAGTCTTCTGATGACTGAGAAACTCATCATCAGAAGACTCTTTTTGCTTTACTAAGAATTTGTACATTCGCACTAAGTAATTAAGTAGTTTCAAGATGCCTGTACACCAAACCTTTGTACGTTCTTGTTTATTCCTGCGCTCATGTTAATCATTCGACAAATCTCTTTTATAAAAGACTCCGAACTTACTCCAGATGTCTTCCATTTGATTGAGCCGTTGTTCAACATTCTCTTCACGTTCTTTACCTAAATAGACAATTAGAGCATTAATCAAGCTTAAAGGTGCTGTGAAAGAATCGATGAACGATGGCATATCACTGGAAGCAGTCAATGTAATATCCGAATAGGGTAGAAGGGGTGACAACAGGTTATCTGTAATCGCAATAGTACTGGCTCCCATCTCTTTTGCAAACGCAATAGTGTTAATTGTACTGCTGGAATAACGTGAAAAACTTATCCCGACCACAACATCTTTGCTAGTGAGTGAATGAAGTTGTTCAGGAATAATTTCAAACGAACCCAGTATTTCAGAGTTATCCAGAATGATATTTAAATAATAGTGCAAGAATATTCCAAGTGAAGCCGTACTTCTATTTGCAGAAATATAGATTTTATTTGCATTAAGAAGAAGATCGGCAGCTTTATGAAAGGATTTAATGTCTAAAGACTCTAGAGACGCCCTTATATTATTAATATCGTCATTGAAAATGTCATAGATTGCCTGCTCTTTATCGTCATACACATTGGAAGACATCTTAAGCCGTTCGGTTGTAGTTAGTTGTTCCTTGATGGAGTTTTGCATTTGCTTTTGCAATTCCGGATAGCCTGAGTAGTCCAATGCTGTGGCAAACCTCACAACAGTAGCTTCACTTACGCTAGCTTTTGCAGCCAATTCTGCTACATTGAAGAAGGGTACAGTATTAACGTTTTTTAATATATAGTTCGCAATTTTTCTGTGCGATTTGCTTAACTGAGTAATATTTTCAGCGACATGTTGAAAAACATTTGTTTTGTTCATACTCGTTCAAATCCTTGAGCTGTATTTTAGTAATTAACGATTGCATCCTTGCCTGGTAGTAAGCTGCGATCCAAGTCATCGAGATATGGGACAACACTTCTCGTTTGACTGATGAGGGAAAGGTCCATATCATAAATCAGGATGTGTTCCTCGTCAGAAGGCGATTCAGTTAGGACTTTTCCATTTGGTGCGACGAGCTTACTTTTACCACAGCTACCTTCGTGGACTGTATTTACACCAAGTACAAACACTGTGTTATCTAATGCACGAGCTGGTAATTGGATATCCCATCTAGATTGTGCTGGAATACTCCAGACAGAAGGGCAAATAATAAGTTGTGTTCCTTGTAAAGCTAAAATCCGACTTGGCTCAGGGAACTCAATATCTGCACAGATTAGAATACCGATATTGCCAATAGATGTGTGAATAACATTGTATTTTCGTTCACCTGCTGCGAAATGGTTCTTTTCTCTTCCCCAGAGGAAGGACTTTCTGTAGGTGGTTAATAATTCGCCTGTATTCTCAATTACAGCGGTGGAAATGTAAATATTACCGCCTTCTTTTTCCACGAATGGAACGACGAGTAAGACGTTATGTTCTGCTGCTGCTTCCTGGAAAAGAGATATTGTCTTACCTTGAGGTGTTTCAGCAAAAGCAGTAAATTCTTCTGTTGATAAATAATAGCCGCTTATCCATAGTTCGGGCAATACAATGAGCTTTGCTCCTTGGCTTGCAGCTTCGGAAATCATAGCCATTGCTTGAGTTATATTTTCCTCCCTAAGATTGGGCTTTGAATGCATTTGCAGGGCAGCCACTTTAACCAATCCAAACACTTCCTTTTTCTATTATATTATAACACTTTACGTAAAAAAGATTTTGTTCGTTCATTTTCAGGATTAGTGAATATCTTTTCAGGAGGACCTTGCTCCATAATGATACCCTGGTCGAAAAATATAACACGATCACATACGTCACGGGCAAAATCCATTTCATGTGTTACAACCACCATAGTCATTCCACTTTTAGCTAAATCTTTCATCACTTCTAATACTTCGCCTACCAATTCGGGATCTAAGGCTGAAGTCGGTTCATCGAACAACATGATTTTCGGATTCATTGCAAGACTGCGTGCAATCGCGACACGCTGTTTTTGACCACCGGAAAGTTTCTCAGGGTATACATTTGCTTTGTTGGCAAGACCCACTTTTTCAAGTAGTTTTATAGCATTTTCATGGGCATCTGCCTTGTTTTTTTTACTAACGATCATGGGAGCTAATATGATATTTTCAATAACGGTCATGTGGGGGAAGAGGTTGAATTGTTGAAACACCATGCCCACCTCACTGCGTATTTTATTAATATTTGTTTTTTTATCAGTTAGAGAAACCTCTTCGATCAGAATTTCACCTGATGTAACTTCCTCTAATAAATTCAAACAACGAAGAAAAGTACTTTTTCCAGAGCCGGATGGTCCGATTATTGAAATTACCTCTTTAGGTTTAATATCGCATGAAATACCCTTCAATACTTCTAATTCACCGTAGTATTTATGTAAATCATTCACTTGTATCATTTAACATGCAACCTCCTTTCAACAAAACGTAAACCTATTGAAATGGAGAGAGTGAGCACTAAGTATAAAACTGCAACTGCAGTATACACTTCAACGGCACGGAAGTTAGAAGAAACTACAATCGTTCCCTGACGCGTAAGTTCACCTACTCCAATTACTGTTAGTAAAGATGTATCTTTGAGACTAATGATGAACTGATTGCCTAATGGCGGAATCATTCGTCTAAATGCCTGTGGCCATGTAATCCGGTATAAAGTTTGAAGTTTTGTAAGACCAAGGGATCTTCCAGCTTCTATTTGTCCATTATCTACACCTTCAACTGCTCCACGAACTATTTCTGCAATATATGCACCTGCGTTCAGTGCGATAGTTACGACACCAGCTACAAGTGGGTCAATTTTAATGCCCAACATCAACGGTAATGCAAAATAAATATAAAGTGCCTGAACCATGATTGGGGTTCCACGTATAATTTCTACATAGACAGTGGATAAACTAAAGAGGATTTTACTTTTGGAAAGCCTCCCTAATCCAACGACTATACCAATGATGAAACCAATCAAAATACCGACAATTGCAATGAGGACGGTATATTTCATTCCTTTAAGTAAAAAAGGCAAAGCTTCAATTGCAAATGACCAGTCCAGTGTGAAACCAGTATTCATAAACTATCACTCCTTTCAACTAACTTTGTATAAACGTAATGTAGAAGTAACTATATACTCTCTATTGGTCGATCTTATTTTTTAGGTGGTGCTTCTCCAAACCATTCTTTATACAATTCTTCATACTTTCCATTTTCCATCAATGTTGTTAAAGCGTTATCAACATCTTCCTTTAGTTCACTTCCTTTAGGCATTGCAATTCCGAATGATTGACCTTCAAGTAAATCACCTATTGTTTTCACTTTACCTTGTCCATTCGTTTTAATGTAATATTGAATGTTTGGTAAATCGAAAATGACAGCATCTGCAGAACCTTTTTCAAGTTCCATATAGGCTTGGTCTATGTTGGGGAAGGGTACTAAGTCTTTTAGTCCTTCAATTTCAGATGCATAATCATAGCTGGATGTTCCTTGTTTTGTGGCAACAACTTTACCTTTTAAATCGGCTACACTTTGTATTTCGGTTTCATCTTCTCTGACAAGAATAGCAGTTCCCGCATCATAATACGGTGCGCTGAAGTCAATAATCGCTTCACGTTCTGGTTTTATAGTAATTCCAGCGATAGCTAAGTCTAAATTTTTCGTTTGAAGTGCGGGAATAATACCTGTGAAATCCATCGGTTTAAGTTCATATTCAAATCCAGCTTCTTCTGAAACCGCTTTCAATAAGTCGATATCAAATCCAACGTACTCACCTGATTCTTGATCTAAAAACTCAAAAGGTACGTAACTAGTGTCTGTCCCTACTATCAATACCTTTTTTTCTGATGGTTCTTTTGCTGATGTTTCTGAAGAGCTTTTGTCTGAACTACAGCCAAACAATAGTAAGCTGCTAGCTAATGCTGTACCTGCTATTACATTTATAAAAGTTCTTTTTTGCATTTCATTTCCTCCTCCAAATTAGTTGTAGTATTCATAATATTCTAATCCCGCTTAATGTGCAATGTTTATTTCATAAAACAGAACGTAAAAATTATTTATTTCATATTGACAATATATTAATAAAACTCTTTATAATAAATAGTTAAAATAATCTTTTTATTTGTTTACAATATGCATTGGGTTATGTATAGTTGAAATAAATATTTCATTTATATAAAAAATGAAATAAAAAATTCTAAAAGGGTGAAAACTATGTCGCAAAATAAAGTTCTTTCCGGAATTGAAGAGTATAAAAAAATGACCCCTAAGTCGTTGGAGTTTTCGAAAACCTCAAAGGAAGTTATGCCAGGAGGTGTCACTGCGAATATTAAATTTTTTGAACCGTACCCACTTATAATGAAAAAAGGTTCTGGCGCATACCTGACAGACTTGGATGGAAACGAATATATAGATTATCTTCTATCCTATGGTGCATTGATGACAGGTCACGGACATCCTAAAGTATTAGAAGGAATTCGTAACCAGCTTGAAGAAGAGGGAACGTTACTATTTGGCACCCCACACCATTTGGAAGTCAAAATGGGGCAGAAGATTAAAGAATTGTATCCAAGTATTGAAAAGATGCGCTATACGAATTCAGGAACAGAAGCAACTTTACTTTCCATACGGATGGCATATGCTTATACAGAAAAGTATAAAATTGCGAAATTTGAAGGTCACTACCACGGAGGGTATGATCAGGTTTTACTTAGTGTGAATCCTTCCGTTAACGAAGCGGGACCGGCAAAGAGACCGAATGCTATTGCGGAGTCAAAAGGTGTAGATCCTTATCACAAGGAACATACTGTTATATTGCCTTTTAATGACTTGGAAGCAACAACAGAAATTTTAACGAAACATAAAGATGAAATCGCGGCTGTTATTTTAGAGCCGATACAGGGTGGATTCATTCCTGCTGAACAGGAATTTATGGATGGTTTGCGAGTAATTACTGAGAAACTAGGCATTCTTCTAATATTTGATGAAGTAAAGACAGGCTTTCGTTTGGGACTGGGTGGAGCACAGGAGATTTACGGTATTACACCCGATTTGACAACGTTGGGGAAAGTTGTTGGTGGAGGGTTCCCAGTAGGAATTATCGGCGGGAAGAAAGAAATAATGGAAATGAGCGCACCTACGGCAGCTTCAGATGTTTTCGATAATAGTCAAAGCAAAAAATCGGGAGCAAAAGATGTGCTATTCCATAGTGGTACTTACAATGGACATCCTACTATTCTTGCGGCCGGTTTGGCGACGATTGATGTGCTTGAAGAAGAAATTCAACATGTTTTCAAAAGTACAGAACAATTAAAATCCGGAATTTGTGACTTGTTTTCACAAAAAGGAATTAATGTACAAACGATAGGTATGGGGTCAATCTTCAATATTATTATTACAGAGAAAGAGAACGTTCATAATTATCGAGATTTACAAGAATCTAATTTCGCATTACGAAAGGAAATTGATTATCACTTATTAACTAAGGGAGTTTATACAAAGCCTCTCAATCGTTATAGTCTATCTACCGTTCATGGAATGAAAGAAATTGACAAGACGTTGGAAGCGTTTAAACTAACGTTGAATAAGTTATTTTAATATGTCATTTCGGATCGAATGCATGTATGGCTGTTTTTTACGCATATGCCTTTTCTACAATTCAACATATATTAAACGCAGTCGCCATTTTTAAAGTGGCGGCTGTGTTCATATTAAAAGTGTTTTCTATAATGAAACAGCCAGGGTACCAGGTCCCCACACAATTCTCACACAATTACTTGGCAATTAGATAGAGTTGAAAATATAGTTTCAATATTTCGAAATAGTTTATCTTCTGTTCATATTCGCCATATAGGATATAACTATACAGAATGAATGGAGATGAAGAACATGAGTACATTATTAATGGTTGCATCGTCTGCAATGGTAGTCGCTCTCATTTTATATAGTATTGGCGTATTCGGTGAGAAAATCAGTGGTACGATTCAATTTAAACATCTAATATTCTTTGTAGGTGGGCTGATATTCGATACGATCGGCACTACGCTTATGAACCGAATTGCTACGCAAGATGGTGGTTCGACATTCGGACTTCATCAAATTACGGGTGGTGCCGCACTTGTATTAATGGCTTTTCACTTGGTATGGGCGATTTGGGTCTATAACAAAGGCGATGAAAAAGCGAAGCACCAATTTCACAAGTTTAGTTTAGGTGTATGGACGCTTTGGGTTATTTCATTTGTGCTAGGTATTTTGCTTGGGATTGGGGTAATTTGAATCGGTGCCAGGTCCCCACACAATTCCCACACAATTCGGGTAACACTCGATACAGTACCAGGTCCCCACACAATTCCCGTACAATTCGGGTAACTCTCGATACAGTACCAGGTCCCCACACAATTCCCGGACAATTCGGGTAACACTCGATACGGTGCCAGGTCCCCACACAATTCCCACACAATTCGGGTAACACTTATCCACTAGAATACTATACAACACTTACTCATCACCTCTGCTGAAGTCGAGCACGGGTGCAACGGGTAGGTGTCTTTTCGGTTTCTTAGACGTTACTAGTTCATTGACATAGTTTTCAAAGTTCGTTGCATTAAACAACGTGGAAGGTCGCAGGAATGCGCTGAATTCAGGGCGGTTCAACCATTGCTTAGTCTTTAGATCAATGACACGAATGAAATCTTCTTGTGTATAGCCTTCTTTAATTCGCCCGTTGATGAATTTACGGGTGGCCGCGGATTGTGGTTTGAACTGTTTTCCGGTTTTGTCATTTAAGTACTGAATCACAGAATGTGCGACGTCGAGATTCTTCTCGACAATGGGTTTATTTTATATATTCTTAAGTTCTTTGGTAATAGGCCGTCCCATAGTGGGATACGCCATCGTCTCAGTGTGAGTTGGCACGGCGTCCAATTGTGGGTTGGCAGTCGTCTCATGTTGGGGTGGTGTCGCGTCCCATGTTGGGTTAGCCGGTATCTCATTTGGCTTATAGGAAAAAGGTAGCTGTTCGTAATCGATTCGATACCATTTCGTATTGTCGATTTTCATCTTATTATGCTTCGAAGTGGAAATCAAATAACCTTTTTGTTCCAAGTCATACGTAATCCGTTTGATCGTATTCAACGACCAAAACGGAAATTCTTCCATCCAGTCGTCGTACGTATTGAACACCCACTTATGACCATCCCGTATATTTTTTGAAATGTTCAAGCGGTAGTGCAGTTGTTGTAGGAATAGCGCGGCGTTTAATCCAACTTTCATGGCCAGTGACGGTAATAATGGGATCGGATCTTCGTTTATTAGTAATTTCATATCATTGTCCCCCTAGAGATCAGTGTGATTGAGTACTCATTTTGTACTTCTTATGCTCTATATAGAGAGTTTTCTTGAAAAGGATACTTGTTTTTTGCGAGTACCAGGTTCCCACGCAATTCGGGTAATTTAATAGGGGAAAGACCATTCCCATATAAATTAAAGAAAAAGCGTCAACTCCAAAGATTCGGTGTTGACGCTTTTTGATGATTAACATATATAAAAATTAGTTATTTAATAATAGCTTGTTTTTTTGGAAATATTTTTTTGTTCAAAAAATATCTTTAGTCTTGGGCAAAAAAATGCCGTAGTTCTCTCCAAATTTAATCGTGATGGGAATACATTCAGGGAGCTTTTGCCGTCCTTTACTTTTCTTCAGACGCTGATTACAAGACTTTAGTAACTAACTGATTGGTAGAAAAACATAATGGCATATCATCCGAAGAAAATCCCAAATTGATTTACGCTGTTGTTGAATTAATCGCATTAATTTCAATCAATGCGAACGTGATCAGCGTGATAAACATTTGATTCCAAATGCCTTTTGGTGAATGGCTAAACACGTGACGTACTTTCAAATGCTGCTTAATCCATTTGAAAAATAATTCGATATATCAACGATTCTTATATGTCTCTAATATCTCACTTTCACTTAAGTCAATCCGGTTTGTGAGTAAGTGGAACGTGGTTCCTTCTTCGTCCACTAATTCTATATATCTACAAATTTCTTTTCGTGTCAATATCGAAACTAAATCATTTCGCTTCAAATGGGGAAGAGTAGATTTATAAACTCTGATGAATTCTACAAGAAACGTCTTTCGAACACGTAAGAGAAATTGAATATTTCTTTCGCGCCAGCCCCCAATTTTTGTCTCTCGCATGTCGTTGAAGTACCCAATAACGTCTACCTAATCGACCAAGTGAATCAGCTAAATCAGCTGTATTTAAATCGATTAATCGACGACTAATTTATGAATAGCTAATAGATGTGAGCTCCAATTCCCTCTGCAATGCTTTTTAGAACGAATTCCTTTAAGTCCTTCTTTTAAGTTAGGGACAAAAGCCTCCTTAAATCCATAGAGTTAACGAAAAAATAGCCAATTAATATTTTGGTCATTGTGGATAGTTCACATAAAGAAATCAATATTATATGCTTTTTTGCCATATAAACTTTAATACAAATACATTAAAGTTTAAATAGGGTAAATATTCACAATAACACGAAAATTATATAGGAGGAATAATAATATGCGTTTCAAAAATAAAGTTGCAATCGTCACAGGATCAGGAAGTGGAATAGGGAAGATGATTGCAAAAAAGCTCGTTTTAGAAGGAGCAAAAGTGGTTGTTACCGATATTGACGAGGCTACATGCAAATCATCAGTAGAAGAATTGAGAGAGTTAGGTGGCGAGGTAACGTCGATTGTTGGGGATGTATCTAATGCAAAGGATGTGCAGAATGTTGTAAATAAGGCAATTCTTCAATTTGATAAGATCGATATTTTAGTAAATAATGCAGGGATCTTAAAAGATGCGAAAATCCACGATATGAAAGAAGAGAGTTGGGACGAAGTTATTGACGTATGTTTGAAAGGTACATTTTTGTTTTCAAAGTACGCTTCACTCTCGATGATGGAACAAAAATACGGGAAGATTGTAAACATTTCTTCACGTGCTCATTTAGGAAATCCTGGCCAAGCAAACTATTCATCGGCTAAAGCAGGTATTGTTGGTTTAACAAAGTCACTCGCAAAAGAGTTAGGTAGAAATAATATAAATGTAAATGCGGTTGCACCGGGGTTGATTGAAACAGCAGCATTACGAAATCATCCGAAATATGAAAAAATCAAAGAATTACAGAAAAAGGATACACCTCTTCAGCGGGTTGGTTTACCCGAAGATGTTGCGAATGCGGTATTATTTCTTGCGTCCGACGATGCTTCATATGTCACAGGAGACTTGTTACATGTAACAGGTGGTAGGTTTGGCTAATCAAGGAGGAGAATTATTATGTTCGATTCAGATGAAACGATTGCAGTAAAAGATGGAATGTGGAGAGATACAGCAAATGGTCCACTATTAATCGGGAGTAGATGTGGAAATTGCGGGGAGTTATTGTTTCCTGAAAAGAAAAACAACTTCTGTCCCAATTGTTATGAAAGCGCTTTAACGGAAGTGGAGCTTAGTAAAGAAGGGGTAATTAAAGCTTTTACGATAATTAATGAAAGACCAACAGGAGAGTTTTATAAGGGGAAAGTTCCATATTGTTATGGAGTAGTAACACTGCCAGAAGGGATTAATATTCTTGCTTTGTTTCAAGATGCGGAATGGGAAAATATGAAGATTGGTCAAAACGCTAAATTAATCATCGAACCATTATACGAAGAAGAAGGTACATCTGTTTTAACTTATAAATTCTCTCCGATATTTGACGGGGAATTAGAAAGAGGGGGGAAAACTATTGAGTGAAGAAGTTTGGGTTGCTGGGATCGGCACAACAAAGTGGGGTGTATCTCAAAATATTGAATCATACGAATTAGGCGCTCAGGCGATTATTGAAGCGATTCGAGATTCCGAATTAGGATGGGATGAAGTTCAAGCTATTTATTGTGGAAGTGTTTATCAAGGAACAGGTTCAGGACATCGTGTAGTCCAAGAGCTTGGTTTTAATGGAGTTCCCATTATTAATGTAGAAAATGCTTGTTCTAGTGGGGCTACCGCTTTTCAACTCGCTTATCAATCTGTGAAATCAGGTGAGTACGATGTTGCGTTGGCATTTGGCTATGAAAAAATGCCACGTGGACCGATACCGAGCACAGCTTTCCCGAAATGGCAACTAGAAATGGGTTTTAATGTCCAACCTGCAAATTATTCATTAGAAACGATTGAATATATGAAAGAATATGGCGCGACTGAAGAAGATTTCGCATTGGTAAGTGTGAAGAATCGTAAAAATGGATCGCTAAATCCAAACGCACGGTTTCAAAAAACAGTGACAATTGAAGAGGTTTTGAACTCTAGAATCATTGCCACGCCTTTAAGATTACTAAATTGCTGTCCTTTAGCTGATGGAGCTACTGCATCTGTTTTAGTAAATAAAAACAGGCTGAAAAATAAAAGAAAAGGGATAGAAGTAGTGTGTTCTGTCTTAACATCAGGTGTTTACGGAGAAGCAATTTATCAATCTGGGATTGTTCCAAGTGTTAAATATTCTCCAGAAGAAGGGTTAGTTGAACTGTCCGCGAGAAAGGCTTATGAGACAAGCGGGTATGGTCCAGGGGATATGGATATTGTACAAGCTTATGACAGTATGAGTCCAGGAGAGTTATGGGATATTGAAAAGTTAGGATTTTGTGAGCGAGGGTTAGCTCCACAATTGCTTAGAGAAGGTTATTTTGATTTAGACGGGAAATTACCTGTCAATACGGATGGAGGCTTACTTTCAAGAGGACATCCATTAGGAGCAACAGGTCTAGCTCAAATCTATGAAGTTGTGCAGCAGCTAAGAGGTTATGCGGGAGAAAGGCAAGTAGATAATCCCAGAATGGGATTAACACATGCGATGGGAGCGGGACCAAATAGTACGATAACCATTCTAAAAAAATAGAAAACGGGGTATTGATGTGAGAGAAGACACTTTGTTTTATGAAGACTTTCAAGTTGGGGATGTTTATTTTTCACCATCCAGAACGGTTACTGAGGCGGATATTGTAAATTTTGCAGGTCTTTCAGGAGATTATAATGCTTTACATACAGATGAAGAGTATGCGAGAGACTCCATATTTGGACAAAGAATAGCCCATGGCATGTTAGGTATGGTCATAGCTTCAGGACTCTTTACAAGAACAGATTTAAACGGAAGAATGAGTCCAACGTTATTAGCATTATTAGGAATTGATTCTTGGAAGTTTATCTCACCGATTAAAATTAATGACACAATTCGCTTGGAAATTGAAATTGCCGATAAAAGAGAGACAAGTCAGGGCGGAAAGGGAATCGTATTTTTTAAGAGGAAAGTAATCAATCAAAACGGTGACCTTCTACAAGAGGGGACTACGCCGATGTTAATTGAAGCTTATCAAAGATAGGAGGAATAAAATGAGTATAACATTAAATGAAGAACAGTTAATGATTAAAAATACTGTTAAAAAGTTTTTGGATAAGGAAATTAGTCCAATGGTTAATGAATACGAGCATGAAGGAAAACCCGTTACAACGGATATTGTACAGAAACTTGTACCATTTGGATTCTTAGGCGGTTTGTTACCAGAGAGTAGCGGAGGCTATGGTTTAAATCATACAACTTATTTTATTATGATAGAAGAGTTGTCAAGAGTTTGGCCATCGTTGAGGGCAACAGTTGGAATTACTAATTCTGTCTTAACGCATATTTATGAATATGGATCGGAAGAACAAAAGAAAAAGTTTATACCGCCATTATTAAAGGGAGAAAAGCTCGGTTTCTTTGCATTGACTGAACCAAATGTAGGATCAGATGCGTCCAGTATACAAACACGGGCAGTGCTCAAAGGAGATAAGTGGGTATTAAATGGATCGAAAATGTTTATTACAAATGGAATAGAGGGAGAAGTTGGAATTGTTATTGCCCAAACAGATAAAGACAAAGGAAATAAAGGAATAGCTTCCTTTATAGTAGAGAAAAGTGAATCGAGTTATTATGCAAGTAAAATAGAGAAAATGGGAACATTGAGTTGTCCTTTTGCAGAATTAACATTTGATAACTGTGAAATTCCAAAAGAAAATTTACTAGGGGAAGTAGGAGACGGCTTAAGACAAGGACTTAAATTTTTGAATAGTGCTAGAGCGATGGTTGCTTTTATTTCAACGGGTATTGCACAAGCGAGTCTAGATGCTTCAATTACTTATGCAAAAGAAAGAGTGCAATTCGGCAAGCCAATCGGTGGTTTTCAACTAATACAAGAAAAAATTAGTAATATGGTCACTTTAACAAATGCAATGCGTTTGCTCGGTTTACAAGCTAGTCATCTATTAGATGAAGGGAAAGAATGTAAGGTAGAATGTTCGATGGCAAAATACTTCTCTACAGAAAATGTCTTAAAAGTCGCAGAAGATGCTTTACAAATTCACGGAGGATATGGTTATACAAAAGAGTTTCCAGTAGAGAGATATTATAGAGATATACGATATTTCACGATTGCTGAAGGAACTAATGAAATACAGAAACTTATTATTGGAAGAGAGCTTTTAGGGATTTCTGCTTTTACTTAAAAGGAAGGAGGGATTTGAATTGCTACCACTTGAAGGAATCAAGGTTTTGGATTTAACTAATTTACTTCCAGGACCTTTTTCAACAATGATCTTTGCAGAGCTAGGTGCAGAAGTTATAAAAGTAGAGAGACCGGGGATAGGGGATGGAGCAAGAGAAGTAGCAGGGTTATTTGAAGCAATTAACAGAGGTAAAAAAAGTATTACACTTGACCTTAAAAATAATGAAGACAAAAAGAAGCTTTCTGCACTAATAGAAGAAAGTGACGTAATGATCGAAGGTTTTAGACCGGGCGTAATGGAGAGATTGGGTTTTCTAAAAGATAAAGTGAAGACAATAAATCCGCGCATCATTTATTGTTCTATTTCGGGCTATGGACAAGAAGGACCGTATAGAAATCTGCCAGGTCACGATATAAATTATTTAGCTGTATCAGGTATTCTTAGTATTAGTGGAGATCCAAAAGGAAAACCAGAGGCAGCAGGTGGTATACAAGTTGCTGATTTAGGTTCTGCTATGTATGCGGTTAATTCTGTTTTGGCTGCTTTATTATTGAGAGAGAAAACAAATGAAGGTACTTATATAGATGTCTCAATGACAGATTGTGCACTCTCTCTAATGGCACCTAGAATTAATGAGTACGTTAATCGTAACAATCCTTCCAAACAAAATTTTATGGGGAGAGGAGCTTATGGTGCCTATAAAACGAAAGATAATAAATATATTGCAATCGGCTGTGTTGAAGAACACTTTTGGCATAAATTATGTGACGTTTTAAATGTAGAAAAGTTGAAGTCGAATAAGAAGTTCGAAGGTTGGCATAATCGAATGGAACATGCAGATGAAATAAATGCTATTTTGAATAAGAAGTTTCTATTAAAGAACCGTTCAGAATGGTTGGAATTAATGATAATAGAGGATATACCGTGCGCTCCTGTTAATTTTATCGAAGAATTATTAGAGGACCCACATTTGGCATATAGAGGCATTATAAAAAAGGACGAAAATAGTGATAACCTTATTATTACGCATCCTGTGAAATTTACAAGTTTCGAAGTGAGAAGTAACTCGGATGTTCCAACAGTAGGAGAGCATAATTCCCTCATTAAAAACCCGCTATAAACTCCCGTTGCAATGGGGGGAACGTATATGATTTTTTAAAAGCGCTTACACTCAATTTCACATGAAAGAAAGGAGCTAAGGAATATGTTTACAGATTTAACAAGACTCGTTCAGCCGACAAATATAGCAATTATTGGTGTTTCGAGTAGGGATGGTTCTCACGGGAAAAACACATATGAAAATATAGTGAAACAATCAAATTTCTCTAAGGAAAATGTCTACTTAGTTAACGATCGATATGATGAGTTATTTAATCGTAGATGTTATAAAAGCATTAGTGAAATTAAAGGTGTTCAAATCGATGTAGCAATTATTTTAGTTAGGGCTAATGCTGTTCCAAGAATTGTCCAAGAGTGCGCAGACCATACGATTCCCTTTGCATTAATTATGAGTTCTGGTTTTAATGAAGTAGGGGAGGAAGGTCAAAAGTTACAAAATGAATTACAAGCTGTTATTAAAAATACGAATATTAGAGTTTATGGACCAAATTGTCCGGGGTTAACCGATTTAAATAGAAGATTAGGAATGACATTCTCTCCGGGATATGTAAATGATACGTTAGGCGGGAGTATTGGATTAGTTACACAAGGCGGTGGGTTAGGGAGAACTGCATTACAAGGACAGAAAAGAGGGATTGGCTTTGGTTACTTCTTTTCGCCAGGAAATGAAATTGACCTAGATTTATCAGATTGCATTTACTATATGATTCATGACCCTAAGATTAAAGTAATTGCTGCCGTTGCAGAGGGGATTAAAGATGGAGAGAAATTTAAAGAAGTAGCGAAACTAGCACTTAAAAAACGTAAACCAATTGTAATTTTAAAGGTAGGGAGAAGTGAACTCGGCAGAAAAGCAGCGCTGTCCCATACAGGTTCATTGGCGGGTTCAGATCAAGTTTTTGATGCTTTATGTAAACAATTCGGAGTCATAAGAGTCAACGATATTGATGAGCTTATAGAAACATCACAACTATTTGTTAGATGTACAATAAAAGAAGATGTAGGTTTAGCAATAGTAACGGGATCTGGAGGAAGTGGTTCCTTGTTGGCAGACTTCTGTGGTTTAAATGGATTAGACCTACCCTCATTTAATACATCGACCATAAAAAAATTAGAAGAAGTCTTACCACCGTTTGCTTCTTATAATAACCCAGTAGATTTAACCGCATCATTTTTAGTAGATGAAAGAATCCATGAAGATAGTATGATCCCAATATTGGAAGATGATAATATTGATATTGTCATTGAGCCAATTAACGCAGACTATGGAAATTCCACTAAAATACTTGCTGAATCACTTGTTAATTTACAGAAGAAAACGGATAAAGTGATTATCCCAATTTGGATGAGTAGTAGAGAAGATGGGGGATATGACATTTTAGAAAAAGGGGGACTAGTTCCTTTCAGAAGTATAAGAAATACGGTGACTGCCTTAACTCACTTCTCAAACTATGGAAACTTTGTAAGTAGTCATGTAGAAGTTGATTTTAATCCTAATCAAAAGGAAGCGCAGAGGAGAAAAGATATAATAGTTAAAAAAAGAGTACTGAACGAATATGATAGTAAAAAATTTATTGGAAAAGTGGGGATTGAAGTTCCAAATGAAGTATTAGCAGTAAGTAAAGGAGCTGCGATAAACGCTGCAGAAAGTATAGGTTTTCCTGTAGCTATGAAGATTGTTTCTGAGCAAATTAAACATAAAACGGAAGTAAAAGGGATTCAGCTTAATATTGAAAATGAAAAAGCTTTAAGTTTAGCCTATGATGAATTAATGGAGAACGTGACTAGATTGGCGCCAAACGCTCATATCGATGGTGTACTAATAGCTGAAATGGTTAAAGGTGGGCAGGAAATGATATTAGGATTAAAATCCGATCCTCAATATGGTCAGTCTATCTTAATAGGAATGGGCGGAGTAAATGCAGAAATTTTAAAGGATATTGCAATTGGAATCTGTCCGATTTCTGAACAATATGCGAAAAGCTTGGTAAATGAATTAGCGTCCACTCCTTTATTAAACGGGTATAGAAATAGTCCGAAGTTAGATGTCGATGCATTGGCGAAAGCAATTAGTGATTTATCTGTACTAGGTATCACAACACCAGAAATTAATGAGCTAGACATCAACCCATTGATTGTAAAAGAAAAAGGTGTCGTTGCGTTAGATGCATTAGTTATCTTGGATTAATTCTTATTGTTGTAAAAAAACGCAAAAAGTATTCAGAATAAATAGTTTCCCGTATAAGCTAAGGTCGGTTCGTTCTCCAATTCTAGCCAGATTTTCAGTTTATTTTATAACTTCATATTGAGATCTAGTGCTAGTGTTGATTAATACAAGGTTTGTTATACAAACAATGATATAGGAGGGAAAATGATGAAAAGAATATTAATTAACATATTAATTGCTGTATCAGTCATATCAATTGTATCTGCTTGTGGGAATACCGATGAGGAAAAAAGTTCTGATAATCAAGATGTTATTAAACTAAGATTCGCTGACTATATGCCAAAGAATCATTTTTCATCTGTCAATGCGCAACAAGTGTGGATAGATAGAGTAGAAGAACTAACGGAAGGCAAAGTGGAAATTGAGTATTATCCCGGTGAACAATTAGGGAAAGCGAGTGACTCACTGGATTTGGTAAATACAGGAGCAGCGGATATTGTTAATGTTCCGCAAGCTTATGTTTCGGGGAAAATGCCACTGTCTAGTGTAGCTTCGCTACCTGGTTTAGTAGATAATATTAGGCAAGGAAGCTTAGCATCTTTTGAACTGATAAATAGTGACCCAGTATTAAATCATGACTTTCTGAAAAATAATGTTGTGCCTATTTTTGGATATACGACGAGCACTTATGAGTTCTGGAGTGTGAAAAAGCCAATCAGTCAAATTGAAGATTTAAAAGGTATGAAAGTTAGATCTCAAGGCGGTTCAGCAAATCTTCAAATAGAAGCATTAGGGGCAACGCCAGTTACAATTTCAACAGCTGAGCAATATGAAGCATTGGAAAGAGGGACAATTGATTCGACTTTATCGGCTACAGCAAGTATCACCTCCTATAAGCTTGATGAAGTCCTAAACTATGCGACATTAGGTGCAGGCGGAGGAACAACTTTAGTTTTTTATTTAATGGATAAAGAGAAGTGGGACTCGATTCCTGAAGACTTGCAGAAGAAAATGCAACAAGCAACAGATGAAGTTTTGGAGGAATTTATAACTGTTTCGATAGAAAATGATGAAGAAATAATAACAGGGTTATCAGAAGAAGGGATTGTAGAGTTCATAGAAATCGACAAAGAAGAATTTGCACATGTTAACGAAGAAGTTCAGGAAAAATGGATTCAAGAAAATGAATCTATATCTTCACAAGAAACGTTAGATCTGTTTAAAGAGTTTTTAAATAAATATTAAGGAAATCCCAGAAAAAAGTGAGGGCCAATTGTAGAATCAAGTTAGCCTTCTAAATTCAAAAAAGTGCCATTATAAAATTTCGTGTATCATTGAAGTTGCGAAACAAACAATGAGAGGAAGTCTTATAATGGCACACACTGAGAATACCATAAAAATAAACACTTAGCTTTTTTGAGTGAAGTCAAATTGCTGCCCTGCATAATACTGAACTTTCTAACCGAGACATTGGAAGACGCTTAGGACGTGCCCACCAAACGAATGCTACTGAGTTGAAGCGTGGTGCGACAACACAACTGAAGAGGGCCGCACATCCTATACAGCCTACTTCGCTGAAACTGGACAGACTGTTACGAACGAAAACGGCTCAACTGTGATGCTAAAAGTAAGCTACTGAATACCGGAGAGTTTATTGATTTTGCCTGTGAACAGATCACAGATCACGATTGGTCTCCCGATGCCTTAGTAGGGTTTGCCGATAATCAATCCGACTGGATAGACAAGCCGATGGTGTCCACCAAATTTGTCGTCCATACTTCCCTTGTGAAAGAGGATCAAACGAGCGTCACAATGGCCTTATTAGACGGTAAATTCCTAAGGGGGGTTCAGATTATTCTGCTGAATCCATCCAACGTATTTATCAGACGCTAAATAACTTACCCCAGGAAGATTCTGGACTACCAACAGCCAGCCGTTCTTTCTAATGAAGAGTTAGCCGAACTGGCGTAGCAACTCTGAAATAAGACCCATATCAAAACCTTTTTAAAAGGGTTCTGGAAAACATTACCATCCATAAATACAATAAAATTTATCTAAGTGGCTAACTTAATATTGCAATATAGGTGAAAAATAAATTACTCACTTTTTATATTTTAGTCGATTTTATAGTTGCCTTTAAATCTATATCATCCAATTAATATTGATTTTTTCTCCAAACGAACGCTTTCCACTATAACCAACAGGGATAATAACAAAATAAAAGGTACACCTTTGAATGATTTTACATACGTCTTCAAGATGAAGTGTATGAATTATGAAACCAACTAATTTAGTAGAAAAATTATTGTGTCAATGATCAAAAACATTGAGGATGAAAAGAAGTAATAAATTTTTATCGTTTTCGAAAAGGAGTTGCATGTATGATGAAAAATAAAATTAGTTTTTTTGAGAAAACTGTAACACTTTTAGAAAGATTTTCAATGTTCTTTGCGGCTTTCATATTATTAACGATGATGACTGTCATTATTGCCGATACGATATTAAGACACTTCTTCAATCATCCGATTTTAGGTGTACTAGAAGTAGTTGAAGGGTTTTTTATGGTCGCTATTGTGTTTTTTGGGATTAGCGATTCATTTAGAGCGGGGGAACATATAAGGGTTGATTTATTAAGTAAAAACTTTAGAGGCAGGTTTAAAAATATAAATGAAATTATTCTTCAGTTAGTAGTCGCATTTTTCTTTATCGTTATCGGATTAAAAGCATATAAGCAAATGACAACCGCACTAAGTTTAAATCAAATGACTATAGGAGCCTTAAGTATACCAATTGCACCAGCATATTTAATTGTTGTGATTGGCTCATTTTTATTTGTCATTCGGTTAATGCTTACTATATTTAGTTTAACTTTTGGAAGAGTAAAGGAGGGGTGATATGGAGATTGTTGGTCTTTTTCTTTTAATTCTTTTCATGTTGCTAGGCATGCCAGTCGCATTTGCACTTTTAACAGCTGGTGCGATTGGTTTGTTTCTTATAGACATTGACTCAGGATTTAGTGTATTAACAACTACCCCATACAGAGCCGTTGCTAACTTTACATTGAGTACAATTCCGCTATTCATTTTAATGGCTGAATTTTTATCAAGATCAGGATTTGCAAAAGATTTATATGACTCTTCCAACAAATGGGTAGGACATTTTCCGGGCGGACTCGGAATCAGTTCGATTTTAACTTGTGCATTGATGGGGACAATGTCAGGATCTACTACGGCAACTGCGGCTGCAATGTCTCGAATCGCAATACCTGAAATGGACAGACATGGATACAACCGTATTATGTCGACAGGTATCATAGCGTTTGGTGGTACGATTGCGGGATTAATTCCACCAAGTATTGGACTGATTATCTATGGTATTCAAACGGAAACTTCTATTGGAAAGTTGTTAATTGCCGGGATTATTCCAGGGGTTTTGCTAACACTATTGCTTTCTCTAGGTATATATCTTAGAGCGAAAACAAATCCAGCGTGGGCCCCGGTAGGTTTCTCATTTAGCTGGAAGGAAAAAATATATTCGTTAAAATATTTATGGGCAGTTATTATAATACTGCTCGTTGTGATTGGCTCAATCTATAGTGGATTTGCGACGGCTACAGAATCTGCCGCACTCGGTGCAGGTGCCTCCGCACTTTTAGGTTTTTTAACAAAAAGGCTAAGCTTGAAGGATTTTTATGAAAGTTTAATTAGCACAATAAGAACGACTACAATGATATTCTCGATTATAATAGGAGCTATGGTTTTTGGTTATTATTTAACAATTACAGGCATGGCTCTAAGTTTTATCACCTTCTTAACAACAATGGATGTTCCGAATATTGGAATATTAATACTCGTTTTATTTGTCTATTTAATATTGGGATTCTTTATGGATGCAATTGCAATTCTATTATTGACATTACCGCTAACTTTTCCAGTAATAATAGAATTAGGCTATGATCCAATCTGGTTTGGGATTTTAGTCATTATGATGGTTGAAATTGGCCTAGTTACACCACCTTTGGGAGTGAATGCTTTTGTTGTAAGCTCCATCTCGAAAGAACCAATTAATAATGTATTTAGAGGTTCTGTTTATATGGTATTAATAGCGCTAATTACTTTAACAATAATCGTTATATTCCCTAATTTAGTGACTTGGCTTCCATCTACGATAAAAGGTATATAAAATCGGTGATTTGAGGGATTTGGAAGTCCTACTATAATAATCTTTTATTGTAGAAGAAGTATCGGTATTGGGTATATGGCGAATTTCCATTAATATCAGTCATACTAACATGTTTCAAAAAATGAGAAGTAGCGAATATAACAGCTTGTGTGAATAGGAAAGCAAGCCTAAGCCGGATAAGCGAAATAACGAGAAAGCAACTCATTCTAAGAATCGTAAACTATAGAACGGCTGGACGTCTAACCTCACCTGATTCGCTCTGAAAAATTATCGATAGGAATAGCAGTGGAGAGTAAAATATTCTAATAGTGTTACAGGGCACTTGCACCCCCTAATCTGCTATAAAACTCATTATTTTATATATAATGGGTTTTATTGTCATTGAGTCCTGTTTATATGATGGGGAGCCTGCAAAATTAATACTTTTGTCTTTCTATATTATATTGAAATGTCATAACGAAATCGAATCTTCGATTACACAGGTAACCCAACTAGTCTCCTGATGTGCGACATGATTAACTGATGACTGCTTACGTAGCCAATACTTTATATTATGGACGGCGACCTTTGCCTTTTCATACCATTTAGAAAGTGCTAGTTCGCTGTTTTGATATTCATCGACTTTAGCAGACTAGTATGCTTCTTTCTCTATCCTTTTCAAATAGATACCTCCCAAAACGTGTTCTATAGGAGGAGTATCTGACGAATGTACTTCTATTAATATGTGTTTACTTTTTGACGCTTACCGCCTTATGACTAGATCGAACGAAGGAATGTAGGCGCATCAACCCAATATATCCTGCAGTCTCTATTTTTTTTCCGGGAACTTGAATGATGGAAAAGCCGCTATTACGTGGATAAAGAGAATTGAAGAACGGCTTCGGCTTTCTCATCTGACCTATCATACACTAGATGCCGGCTACGATTTCGAAGCGATTTTCGAGAAGGTGCATCGCATGGGACACCGGTCCAACATCAATTACAATAGGCGCAATGAACCCGACCCTGTTGGCTCTGATTAGCATTTCGCACCGACTTGTTTCCATTAGCAAACGTACCGATACGACAGCTACGACACCAAATATGAAACGCTGAAATAAACGCGACCTCAAGAGTGTGAGATGTGCCCACTCTCAATAGAAGGGATCTTTCAGAAAATGTAAAAGGTCAAAAACAACACAGATCTGCGGAGATATTCGGCATTAGCCCGCGGTTCTCAGGCATGGAAAGAGCTCTTCAAACGCCAGACCGCCGAAGAACGCGTCAACGTTTATTTGAAAAAAATCCAATTAAACAATGTACAATACCGCATAGGAAAACGCGCAAATGTTCATTTCGACTTATTAGTTCTAATGTACAACGCATCTAACGCGCGGATGATAAAATGAACGCAAGGTTACAATTGCTTCAAGCTGTATGATTTCTGTTTTTTGAAATACAACTCGTAAATTCTGTCCTTTTCTGTATTTTTAAAAAGAGCAATTATGAAATTGATTCATTTGTATGGTATTCTTGATGTGCTTATGAAAACTGCGTATATTTTTCGTGAAAACACTTTTTATTTGTTTGAAATGATTAGTCAGCTCCTACAAAAGATTCGATTTATAAAAATAATAATAATAAATATTAAGTTTTTCGGAGGGAGGATGTTATGTCTAACATGGAGAATAATCAATCTATCTTAAGTGAAACTATTTTAATGCTTTCATCTCTAGCGAAAAAACCTTACTATAAAGAAAATTGGAATAATTTCTATTCGGATGTAAAACCAATTTTAGGAGAAGATCTTTTTTCGGATGTATACACAAGTTTTCAGGATATTGAAAACCTAAAACAAAGAGAACACAATTTAAGCTTTACATCAAGTACTTTAGAACTGATCCAGCAAATAAACCTTGAAATTTCTTCGTTAAAAAAGCTCGAGGAAGTATTAAATATAAGTGCAAAAAGATTAAAAGATGTCTCAAAAGCTCATATTATTTTTTTATTCTTAGTTGATGAAAAAAAGCCTCATAATTATATTATTAAAGCTGTGGCAGGCGCGTCTGCCCAAAATTATATAGGTTATAGATTAGACATTCGTAACTCTGTATTTGAAAAAACAATAGATGATAAAGAAATTTATATTATTGATAAATTCAATGAATCCCCAATAGAATTAGACGTATTCTCAAAGTATATAGCTGAAAATGAAGGAATACAATCTAGCATATACTCCCCAATTCTATTAAATGATCGATGCACTGGAGTGTTAGTTTTATCACGTAAAGTCCCTTATCGTTCAACTAAAGCGCATATTAAAATGTTATCTCAGTATTGCCAACATTTGGCAATTGTTATGGAAAACTCAAGGTTATATACAAAAGAATTACAAATTTCAAATTTGAATCAACAGGTCTTATATGCCACTTTGGATGAAGGCTATGCTAACACGGTGCAACGATTAGAAAAGATTATTAATTCTCCAATATTATTAGTTGATGAAAATGGGAATACGATCTATAAGACAGACAGCACTAACCCTTATCCTACATATCAATATATCCTGAAATTCCAAATGGAAATCACTCAACTAATTTTATCCATGTCGTTTGATAGATTACAAAGAAAATCTCAGAGATTACGAAATGGTAAGGTTTTAACAATCTTTCCAATAGTATTAAAGAATAAAAATGTCGGCTTTTTAATTATCCCTAGAGTTTTTGATGATCGGGATGATTTAGACATATTAGCAATTGAACAATTTAAAAATGTTATTGCGCTTAAAATAAACCAGGAAAAGTCTATCACAGAAATGGAACTTAGTTTAAAGAGAGACTATCTTTATGAACTGTTATTGGGACTGGAGTCTGAGGAGAATTTATGTAGAAAAGGGAGGTTCTTGGCGTTTAATTTTGAAGAGCCTCATAAAATTCTTGTACTTAGACTGAACAAACAATCACACGAGATGACAGATTTAGTTATAGAAAAAATAAGAAATAGGATGGACATTGCTTCCGTAGAATTTAATATGATTCACAATAATAAGTTGGTCGTAATATCACGCGAAGAAGATGCAGAAAAATTGTCGGGAAAATTATTGGAATTGCATGATTCCTTATATCCTGATTATCCAGTAACGATTGGGATTAGTAACATTGTAATTACACCTAATGATTACGTGAACGGTTACTGGGAAGCTAAAAAAGCTTGTGAATTTGGTTTACATTTTGATACTACCCAAAAGGAAATACATTTCGATGATTTAGGCATCGTTGGCATGCTACTTCAAGCAGACCACGTAGAAAGAATTAGTAGATTTAAGGAGAAATATTTAAATAAATTGATTCAGTATGATTTAGAAAGCAATACCGATTTGATAAATACGTTGAAAGTATATTTAGAAAATGAATCGGTTATCCAATCATCTGCTAAAGTTTTATTTGTACACTACAATACATTAAGAAATAGAATTAAGCGGATTGAAGAAATTCTTGAATTAGACTTAAATGATGCTCAAACGAAACTGAATTTGAGGATAGCTTTAATTATACATAAGTTAGTCAGTAACTAACTAACTGATCGTGACAACCGCTACTCAAATAACAAGTTTTATCTTAAGTAGGTAATCGAATCGATTTCACAATTGTAAGCGTCAAAAAGGTTCTTTCCATTGCTAGTTGAATTTACTTGATTCAAGTAATAATAATCTATTCCGTAGAAGTTAAAAACTATTTCTGTCATACATGATCCGTTTGATAGTTTTTAACTTATTTATGCTTTCTTCAGCTAATCCATTGTTATATGGAAGTATACACGCATTTTCAACCGCATCTATAATTCATTACATCACAAGCCATACATCGTACATAATCAAATTTCAATCTATACGAAGAATTCATTCACCATCATTCCTATTCCTGACATAACCTATAAAAGCATTGCTGAAAATAGGAAGGGGAATGATGTATGACGAGCGAATTCCATTACGGCGAGTACCAACCGAACATTCTGTTTTTAATGGTGGACCAGGATCGGTTTCCGCCTGTGTATGAAACGAAGGCGATACAAAAGTGGAGAAGAAAGAATTTAGTAGCGCAAGAATTATTACGAAAAAATGGACTTTCCTTTTTGAATCATTATGCAGCGAGTACGGCTTGCTCTCCTAGCCGGACGTCATTATATACAGGGCACTATCCTTCGTTACATGGGGTTACGCAAACGCCGGGTGCGGCAAAAGGTTCTTTCGACGCGGATTTATTCTGGCTGGATCCGAATACTGTTCCCACCATGGGGGACTATTTCCGAGCTGCTGGCTACAAAACGTTTTGGAAAGGGAAATGGCATGCGTCGGAACCTGATATTCTCATTCCAGGAACAAAAAATTCATTGCCCAGTTATGATCAAAATACAGGAGTGCCTAATAAACGGGATGAAAGGATGTATCGAAAAGCAGACCGTCTGCATGAATACGGTTTTTCTGAGTGGATTGGCCCAGATCCCCATGGTGCGGATCCGAGAAATTCCGCTTCATCTGCAGGTACCGGAACGAGTGGACGCGATGAAGTGTATGCAGCGGATACCGTGAAACTGATTAAACAATTAGATCAAGATAGAACGTGTGATAAGAAGGATACGCCTTGGTTTATTCAATGTTCATTCGTCAATCCACATGACATCGCATTGTATGGCCTGTTTTCTGCGATTTCTCCCAACTTTAATTTTGAAGTGGATCCCACACTTCCTTACATCCCACCCGCCCCAACTGTTCACGAATCGCTGCAGTCGAAACCGTCTGTACAGGAAAGTTATCGGGTCACATATCCAAAAGGGCTTCAGCCGATACATGATAATAATTTTTACCGCCAGCTTTATTACAGTCTACAAAAAGAAGTGGATCAGGAACTCCTCAATGTCCTAACCGCTCTTCAGCAGTCTAGTTTTTTGGACAATACGATCATCGTGTTTACTTCGGACCATGGTGAGCAACTAGGTGCACATGGCGGTCTGTATCAGAAATGGTATACGATGTACGAAGAATCCATTCATGTTCCTCTTATCATCCATAGCCCAAAACTTTTCGATAAAGCAGAGACTACAGACATGCTAACGAGTCATGTGGATATTCTACCTACTCTTTTAGGATTAGTCGGAATTGATGCCGCGGCTATACAACGGAAACTATCCCGCGACCACACAGAAGCACAGCCTCTCGTCGGAAGGAATCTAACCCCACTCTTTTATGGCCGTGACTATTTCTTCAGAGCAAATGAACCGCTGTATTTCATGACAGAAGATAATGTCTTCAAAGGACTTCACCAAACCAATCCGATTACCGGGCGTGCTTACGAACAAGTCGTCCAACCAAGCTCTATTGAAGCGGTCATTGCCTCATTTCAAACAGGCTGCAACAAGGAGCATGAAATTTGGAAATTTGCCCGATACTTCGACAACCCTCAATTTTGGTCGGAACCCGGAGTTAGTGATACCACACTGGTTGAGGAAGATGGGTGCTGGGTGGAGGTCGTCAAAACAGAGCCGGTTTGTGATCAATTTGAAATCTACAACCTGGCCGAAGATCCGCTAGAGACGAAGAACTTGGCTGATCCTATACATGCTTCGGAGGAATTGGAAGGGGTTCGTTGCAGATTGGAACAGTTGTTGGTGGATCAACGTTGTGAGAAACGGTTGTAGGGGGTACCAGGTCCTCACACAATTCAGACACTATTCTGCGGTGACACGATACAGTACCAGGTCCCCACACAATTTGGAAACAATTTCGATAACCATGGTGAGACTTACCAATAGAGTCAATACGCAGTCTCTGAGTATTAACAAAGCATGCAATTGAAGAAAATATGTCTGGACAATTAGAGGATACTGAATATACTACTTTAGATCATGAACCATTCGTTTCATTTACTATCGCCCCGGGAAGTCTTGAGAGAATTTGCTGAAGAGTATTGGATTGCTACAGACAACTGGCACTTTGTAAAGGCTATGATTTTAATGAGAGTAGAGAGCCTTTCTATCCTTCCTTAAAATACATTTTAGAAAGTGGCGGCCCTAATAATGAATTTGTTCATAGTATTCTCTTCTTTTTAGTGAATTCTAATGGGGAAGTTGTGGGAAAGTATAATGGTATGTCTGGTGATGAGATGAAGGTGATTATAGAAGATATGAAAGTTGTTTTAGAGTAGAGGGTGAGTGCCGAATTCCTGCACAATTTGACTGTCATGGTTTTCCTGGTCATTTATGTCGAAGAAATTGAAGAATCTACTGTAGAAAACAGAAAGAGCCCGACAATTTATTGTTAGGCTTTTTCTGTTTTCAAATATGTATGGAATGAAAAAATTACTTGGACTTTAAACTAAAAAGAATGAGGAAAATTCCTGAGAAGAGACAAACCATTCGTACTAAAGATACTTTTTCAGTAAGACCATGCAAAGCGATTCCTGTCGTCACGATTAATATAAATGGACCTACTAATGCCAGTAAAGAGTTAATATAAAACGCCTTTTCCAAATCATTGAATTTAAACATCAATGCGGCAGCTGTAAGTTCTATACTTCCTGAAATAGCTCGTAAGATGATAATGAAAAGTAACGCTCTTTCTATTATCGCCACCACGTCCTCAGATTGTATTTATACTAACTATATGCAGCACATCCGTGAATTATTTAAACTCCTCAAATACAACAGTTACGCGTGTAATTCCATGTTCGACTGGAATATATGCAATGGTATCATCGCCTACGTCCAGGGTTTCCACACAATTAAG
This sequence comes from Sporosarcina ureae, assembly GCF_002101375.1. Classification (GTDB taxonomy): domain Bacteria; phylum Bacillota; class Bacilli; order Bacillales_A; family Planococcaceae; genus Sporosarcina; species Sporosarcina ureae_B. The sequence continues at coordinate 2,516,284 of NZ_CP015207.1, forward strand.
TCTTTACTTCAGTAGTGGGTGAGGAGAGTGAGTAGAATGGGGTAGTCAGAAGAAAAGCGAGTGACTACCGCCATAGCTGATTAATCTGGAAATATTGCAAGATCTTTTTTAGACATTTTCTTCCTTCTCTTCATGGCTTTTAGCAAATAGCCGCCTTTAAACTTTCTAGGTTCATAGGTGATAATAAATGCGTTTGGCTGATATTCACTAATCATTTCATATAATCCTTCTTCTTGATTTCGCTTCGTCAAGATTTCAAGTTTGTACCTGATACTGTCCCGTCCGGTGCCTTCGAATACAGTTACGCCATAACCTTCTTCCCGAAGTTTGTCGATGAGGGGTTGGTTTAATGTAGGAATATTTACTTGAATGGCTGTATAGCCAATAGCGAGCTTTTCTTCCACCATGGTTCCGATATAGATTAATGATTCCACAGCGCCAAGGAATGTAGCTTGTGTTCTAAGCATCTTTCATTTAGTCAAAATAGTCTGCGGAGAAAGTTCAACATTTTCTTCGCAGACTATTTTGGTAGTAATAAAAAATGTTATTATTTATCAGTTGTGATATTTTGAGTGACAGGAATTTGCTGTGGTTCTATCGAAACGCTTAATGTTTTATCTTCTTTTTGTTCTACTAAAGAAGGAATGTTTCCTGTCATTCGAGTTGGAATTTCTTCCTTTGATAACTCTTTTATAAGCGCATAGCACATAAACAGCATTAAAATGGTCAGCGGGAATGATGTAATAATCGCCAAAGTCTGTATTGTAGACAAATCACCTGTTAATAAAAGAAGACCTGTAACGATTGCCATGTAGATGCCCCAAGTCGCTTTTACTTTTCTGCTAGGGTGTAGCTCTCCGTTTTGACTGATCATTGCTAGTACAAATGTAACTGCTTCGGCATTTGTGATGAAGAATAGAGCAATCAAAAGAATAGTGATAATACTCATAAACGTAGTTAATGGAAAGTATTCCAAAAAGGCGAACATACTGAGTGCATTATTTGCAAATACTTGATCGGCTAATGCCTGATAGCCAAGGTCATGTAGGAAATGCAAGCCTGTTCCACCGAAAACTGAGAACCAGATCATGCCCAATAGTGACGGAGCAAGCAGAACCCCGGCAATGAAACCGCGGATCGTCCGACCACGGGAAATACGTGCGACAAAGATACCGACCGCAGGAGCCCAAGAAACCCACCATGCTAAATAGAACACCGTGTATTCACCAAGCCATTTATTATCTTTGAATGGTTGGATTCCTAAACTCATAGAAACGAAGTCACTCATATATGCGCCAATTGAGCTGACGAACACTTGTATAATCTGAAGTGTTGGTCCAAAGAAGAAGACGAAAAGTAATAGGAAAGCGGCCAATGCAATATTAAGATTGGACACTAACTTAATTCCTTTTTCAATCCCCGAGACGGCAGCGGTGATATAGATCAGCGAAATGACGGCGATAACGATAAACTGAGTTGTCATGGTATTGGGGATGTTAAACACGTGTTCCAAGCCCGCTCCGATTTGCAAAGTACCGACTCCATAAGATGCAGCAACTCCAAATACAGTTGCAACTATACAGAAAATTTCTACGGTGTATTTGAAAGCCCTTTCATTTTTACCTTTGTAAAGGTCGATAACAGTTGAACTGATCAATGCTGGTCTGTTTTTTCTATATTGGAAATAAGCTAATGCTAGGCCGAAAATAGCATACATAGCCCATGGATGTAGACTCCAATGGAGAAAACTGTATTTCATGGCGACTGTCGCAGACTCTGCTGTATTACCTTCACCGTAAGGAGGATTTACATAGTGGTAGATCGGTTCGGCCAGTCCAAAAAATACTAAACCAATTGCCATTCCTGCAGTAAATAGCATAGCAAACCACGTCATGTTTTTATAGGTCGGACGATCAGTATCTTTTCCGAGGCGAATACTGCCATAAGGAGAGATACATAGCCATGCCAGTAACGCAATAACCAGAAAAGCGGAAATCAAGTAAAACCAACCGAAATAATCTACAGCTAAACCTAAAGCAGACGAAGCGAAGTTACCAAGAGCTTTGTTAAAGAAAAAAGCAAAAATGATAAAAACTGTAATGATTGAAATGGAAACTTTAAAAATTACATTGTCTTTTTTACTGTTATTTTGCATAGTCATCCTCCTCGAATATTGTAGTAAATCTTTCCAAAATGCCTTAATGCAATATTTCAACGTTAAAACTTATTGACGTCTTAAAGTCTATTGAATCTAAGTATTAACCACTTACGCATCCCCTTTCTCAATAAAAGAACTTGTAATTTAAATGAACAAGTTCGTATAGTGAACATATTATAAGTGAATTAGTTAGAAAAGTAAATATCTTAAAAATATTTACTTTACTTTCAAAAAAACCATTGTAAAAGAAATAGAATAATGCTATTATCTGAACAAGTTCATGAACGTGTTCATTAATTGAACTAGATCAAATAAACTAAAGGTGATGATTTCAATGAATCAACTAGAAGAGTTTATCCCTGTTGCTCTGGTTTCGGAATTTGACGATGAAGAAATGATTAGTGTGGAAGTTGATGACGAAGACATCATGATTTGTCAGGTAGATGGTCAATATTATGCGATTAATAATATTTGCAGTCATGCACATGTAGAATTATCTGATGGAGAGCTTGAAGGATGTTTTGTTACTTGTCCCCTTCATTTTTCTCAATTTGATGTCCGGACAGGGCAGCCGCAAGGTCCGCCTGCTAAAGATCCGGTAGAAACATATGAAGTCATAGTGATGGATGATCAGATATTTATCAAACTTTAATGAATGGAGGAGGAAATTTTGAGTACAAATAATCGCATCGTTATTCTCGGCGCAGGCATTGCTGGTGTGAATGCAGCTAAAACATTACTAGATCATGACTATGAGGGAAAAGTAGTTCTACTAGATATGGAGGAAAAACTTCCATATGATCGGCCCCCATTGTCAAAAGAATATCTAACGGGTGCCAAAGATCATAAAGGTATCTTGCTACATCCCGAAGAATTCTATCAAGATAGTCGAATAGAAATGAAATTAGGTAAAGCTGTAGCAGAATTGCAACCTGATAAAAAAACAGTAATTCTTGAAGATGGAGAAAAAATCAGTTTTGATAAATTACTGATTACGACAGGTTCTAAACTGAGACGCTTGCAACCATTAGATGATCAAAAGTTTGATAACGTCTTTTATCTGAAGACACAGAAGGATGCAAATCGACTGCAAGATCAATTATCTTCTATTAATCATTTGGCTATTATCGGTGCGGGTTTTATAGGGCTGGAGGTAGCAGCATCGATGCTGGCAATAGGGAAAAGAGTAACCGTATTTGAAGCTGCAAAAACGCCTTTATCTAGGGTGCTCGGTGAAGATATGGGCAATTATATCGCTTCAAAACATCGAGAAAAGGGGATTGAAATTTTCACGGATGATTATATTACACAATTTATGGGGGATTCAGCTATACATGCTGTAGAGACAAAAGAGGGTAGAAAAATAGATTGTGACGCTGTGTTGGTAGGAATAGGAGTTTCAACTGATGGTTTGCTAGTACAGGATAAACTCGATTTTAATGACGGAATCATCGTAAATGAGTTTTGTGAGACATCTGTTCCGGATATTTTTGCGGCAGGGGATTGCGCTAGATGGACTTATCCAGTCAGTGGGGAAGCCATCCGGATCGAACACTGGGATCACGCCATGAATCAGGGAGCTACCGCTGCGGTGAATATGCTGCAGCCAGGTTCAAAGCCCTTTACAACGATTCCTTATTTCTGGTCTGATCAGCATGATCTGGCCATCCAATATCTAGGGCACCCGACTCAATGGGATGAAACCGTTATGAGAGGGACGATAGAAACAGACCAATTTACGATGTTCTATTTATTGAATCAACGAGTGGTGGGCGCGTTGATTGTGAATCAGCCGGCGAACGTTTTACCTGTACGTCGTTTAATCAGCCAGGCTGTATTTATTAGCGCTGATCAACTGGGCGATGAGAAAGTTAAATTAAAAAGTATTATAAAGCAAGCTACCACAATTATATAAAAGGGGTGTCGGATATGGTTATTAATACAGGAAATACACAAGTCAATGATATGGAGTCAAATAAGAAAACGCAATTAATTGACGTAGATGTTCACTGCTTTTTAGGGTCTTTGGATGAGCTAGTGCCATATTCTGACGAATGGTTGCAAAAGATGATGAACTTCGGAAAGTTTAGCAATAGCTTTTTGACTTCGCAAACAGCGGGCGCTTTCGAATTTCCAAAAACACGCTATCATAATCCTAATCATGTGTTGCGCTTGGATGCTACAACTCCGTCTGGTGGGGTCCCCGGTTCTGATCCTGCATTTGTAGGAACCGATTTATTCGATAAATTCGAGACAACGTACGGGATATTGAACGTTGGACACGGTACGATGGCACCTTATCATAATGTAGATGTAACTACTGCCTATAGTTCAGCCTGCAATGACTGGCTGTATGATAAGTGGGTGAATGTAGATGATCGTTTCAAAATCGACATGGTTGTATCCACTGTTGATGCCGATGCGACAGTGAAAGAAATTGAACGGATTGGGAAGAAGCCAGGAGTTGTCGGAATTAATTTGCAGAATATCAATATTCCTTTAGGTAAGCGTCATTTCTGGCCAATCTATGAGATTGCTGAAGCATATGGACTGCCGATTGTTCTGCATCCGGACTCTGAAGGTTCAGGCGAATACTCTCCATCACAATATATCGGACCGGCATCTACTTATATGGAATGGCACTCATCATTGTCAATTGTGCCAATGCGACAGATTAACAGTCTGATTTGTGAAGGAGTATTTGAACGATTCCCGAAGCTGAAAGTAGTCTTCGTGGAATACGGTTTCTCTTGGATGCCACATTTAATGTGGAGACTAGATAAAAACTGGAAGGCTTTGCGAGATGAGATTCCTTGGGTGAAAATGCTGCCAAGTGAATATATTAGAAGAAACATTCGACTGGCGACTCAGCCATTCGAAGAACCTTTCCACCCGAAGGATTTGGTGACGTTAGTGGAGATGATCGATGCGGATGATATGCTCATGTTCTCTAGTGATTACCCACATTGGGATGGAGAACATACAATGGATATTTTCGCGCATTTCCCGGACGATTTAAAGCATAAAATCTTCTACAAGAATGCTTTGGAAACTTACAGATTCTAACATAGGGAGGGAAAAAAATGATCACTAAACCGAAAAATGAAATTGTCGTCTGCAAGGCGGAAGAATTGCCGAACGGTAAACGTAAAATGGTAACTATCAAGAATATGTCGATTGTAGTTGTGAATGTAGGGGGCAAATTGCAGGCATTTAATAGTATGTGTCCACATCAGGGGGCCCCGTTGGAATTCGGTTCGATTTCGGGTGTCATGGAGGCTTCCGATCCCCAGCAGTATAAATATGGTTGCCATGACAAATTCGTTAAATGTCCTTTGCATGGCTGGGCTTTTGATATGGATACAGGAAAATCGCTTTTCAGTGATAAAGTGAAGATTAAAACGTTTTCAGTAAGAGAGGAAGAGGGGTATATTCTCTTATCTGCGAAAGGAAAGCAGGAGGATGTTGTAATTTCAGATGTTCAGCACACATGTGAATAATATAAAAAATCATTCCGATTATCAGCCGGAATGATTTTTTGCATTACTTCGTATAATGGCTCATGATTTCTCGGATGTAATTCATTGTGATGGCGGTAGCTTCTTCAGGGGTATAATTGGCGCGGTTATTAAGAAGAGTTGTCAGCATGCCTTTCCACATGAGGATAGTGATATCAACGATGTTGTCTAGTTTTTCATCGGTCAGGTATCGTTTCTTGACGGCATCGGTAATTATCCCTTTGCTACGTTTGGACAGATCGTTTTCCATCACAAGCATTTTGATTTCTTCAGGCAGGTTAAGTAAGTCATTAGGATAAATTTTGTAGTATCGCTTTAATAACTCGTTTGGCTCGGAACCTAAATCAGAAATGAAGATCATGTTATAAATTTGCGGGTTGTTAAATGAATGTTTACAGAAGCATTCCCAGGAAGAGAGGTATTTCTCAAAAGGCTCCTCCTCTTTGTCCATGTATATTGACAAATCATCTATATAATCATCCAAAAACCGCAGTGAACCAAAGAAAATTAGGTGGTTAAGCTCTTCAAAATAATTATAGATTGTTGAACTGGTATACCCCGCCAATTCCGCGATCTTTCTAGCGGTAACATGCTCTATGCCTTCTTCTTCAATGACTTTCTCAGTTGCTTCGATGAAAAACTCTAGCATCCGCTTCACTTTAATTTCTCGTTTCTTCATCATTGTACTAATACCCCTTTATTTTTCTTTAAATATGTAAATAGATATTTTGAACTAAAATAAGGTAGTTGTATTGCAGTGGTTTATTTTCTGATGTTTCTTATTATTAACTACTTATAAGTATAGTGTAATAATACGGGGGAGAAATATCAAACTTTAGATGAAGTAATATGCACGGAGAATCGAGTACTAGCTCCCGATACAAATCAAGCTGGCGGCCAAATGCATACTATTATGTAGTCATGAGAGGGAAGAACCGCCAAAATATAATCGCTATTTCTAAAGCTAGTAATGATGGCGGTATACATAGTGTCCTAAACAGGTACCAGGTCCCCACACAATTCAAACACAATTCAGGTAAATGAATATAGGAATGATCATTCCCCCTATAAAGAAAAACATCAACTCCTTCCAAAATTTCGGAGTTGACGCTTTTTATAATTGAGCTATTTAAAAACAGTTTTTGCGTAAAAATCATGCGTGTTTACATATTCATGAAAAGCTCTCATACAAATATGTTATATTCTATCGAAGTAGTCAGCAACAGTTATTAGGTGTATGTAAAGGTAGTGCTACTCGCTTAAAAATGGAGGGCGCGACAAAGTATATAGATAATCTGGAATACAAAAGTGTACATATTCTACTGTAAGTTATTAACTCAGCAAACATCCTAATTTGTAAGGGATCGAAAATTACTATATACTAATTTTAGGATTATTGAACTATTAAAATAGTAGCTATAGTGTGATTACTAAGTAGAGTAATGTGAAAAATGGAGGTTGTAATATGAATCAAGATATTCTCTTGCGCAATAATGTTAAAGTCACTGGAAAAGGTGACAAGACCATTCTATTTGCGCCTGGATTCGGATGTGATTTGAATGTGTGGAGCTTGACAACGCCTTACTTTGAAGACGATTTCCAAGTGGTTTTATTCGATTATGTCGGTTCGGGGCAATCTGATTATCAAGCGTATAGTGCGGAAAAATATCAAGATCTTCATGGCTATGCACAGGACGTACTTGATGTGTGTCATGCTTTGGAGTTGAAGGAAGTGATATTCGTCGGGCATTCTGTCGGGGGTATTATTGGTACGCTGGCGGCTATTCAGCAGCCTGATTTATTTGAACATCTTATATTGATAGGCCCTTCTCCTTATTACTTAAATGAAATACCCGATTATTACGGTGGGTTTGAGAAGGAAGATTTAGAAGGGTTGATTCAGATGATGGATATGAATTATATCGGCTGGGCGAATTATCTAGCGCAAGTCATTATGAAGAACCCCGAAAGACCGGAACTGTCACAGCAATTGGAGAATAACTTCTGCTCGACGGATCCAGAAGTTGCCCATCGTTTTGCGATTGCGACTTTTTTCTCTGATCATCGTGAGGATATAAAGAAGATACTAGTGCCATCGCTCATTCTTCAGTGTTCGGATGATAGTATTGCACCGGTGGAAGTAGGGCATTATATGCACCGTCACCTCCAGAACAGCACGCTGAAAATTATGGATGCGACAGGGCACTGTCCTCATATGAGTCATCCAGAAGAAACCGTTCAGCTGATTAGCCATTATTTGACTTCTGTATACAAGAGTCTTGTCACAAATGGATAGACAGCTAGATTGTGCGCCGTTCGGTTATTTCACACTTGATGATGCAGGGATGATTTTTGAAGTCAATCAAACGCTGCTTAGTTTACTTGGCTACCAGCTTCATGAGGTACAGGGGAAACACATCAATCTAATATTGCCGAACGCAAGCCGATCTTTTTACCAGCTGTACTTTTTTCCGATGATTCGATTACAAAATAAAATAGAAGAGATGTTTTTTTCATTTAAGTCTAAAGATGGTCAGGAAATATCTGTGCTATTGAATGCATTGCGTCATGAACGCGATGGAAAGGTGTTCAATGACTGTGCATGTCTGCGCATGAAAAATAGAATCGAGTATGAAGAAGTAATTCTGGCGGCAAAAAAAGAAACAGAGGAACGCAATTTACTGAAAGTGAAGCAAATAGCAGAGTTGGAGCGTTTACAGATCGAGTTGGAGTCAAAGCAGAAAAAGTTATTGGCGGTAAATGAGACGCTTCTCGAAATGGCCAATACGGATGGACTTACAGGTCTCAGGAACCGCCACTATCTACAAGACTGTCTTTCTTCTTATTTCACGTCCCATACCGAACAGTCTTTGACTCTTTCTTTTCTGTTGATCGATATAGACTTTTTTAAAAACGTCAATGATACATATGGTCATTTGACGGGCGACAGCATATTGCAGAAGTTGGGAAACTTGTTGAAGGAAGAATCCAGAAATGAAGATGTGGCTGCTCGTTACGGGGGAGAAGAATTTGCTGTAGTCCTCCCAGCAACAGGAAAAGTGGAAGCTTTAGAAATGGCGGAGAGAATTCGTTGCCGAGTCGAGAAGGCAGACTGGAATACTTATGGTGTTACCGTCAGTATTGGGGTAGCGACCAAGATGCCAGGAGATACAGAGAATTCCTTGCAGTCTAGGGCGGATTGGGCATTGTATAATTCAAAAGATAATGGACGGAATCGGATTACGTTTGGTTTGTAGGGGGAAGATACGATACGGTACCAGGTCCCCACACAACTCCCACACAATTCGGGTAATTGAATATTGCGATACGGTACCAGGTCCCCACACAATTCCCGCACAATTTGGATAATTGAAAATGGAAAAGGTAAAGGAGTCTTTTGATCGTGAAAACGATTAAAGAAGGTATCAGGTTCTTATACAATTGCTAGTATATTTATACTACAGTAGGAGAATAATATTATTTTATAAATTTATATTCTGAAAACTAGTAATAATCTATTCAATAGATAAAATAGACTAGCAAAATAGATTTCTTACTGTAAAATAAAGAAAAAAGAACACCGGTGAGAGATTCGAATGAAGATTTGATGGATGATGTCTGTCTAGTTTAAGGTCTTTATGATAGTGATGGCTCAGTACAAGTTGTAAAAATGAGAGTGGGACAAAGGGGAGAAGAGATTATGATGAAATTTACGAAGAAAGTTGTACCGGCACTACTAGCGTGCAGTATTGTTTTACTGCCGGTCCAATCAACCGAAGCGGCAGCAGCGAAGTTTAAGAATTGTACGGAGTTGAATAAAGCATATCCTGGCGGCGTTGCAAAGAATGCTAGTGTGAAAAATAAAGGTGGTAAGACTAAACTGAAGCCTACTGTCGCGGCTAGTATATATAACTCACACACAAAACTTGATCGAGATAAAGACGGGATTGCTTGTGAGAGATAAAGCAGTAGCGATGTTTCAAAGAAGGTAACAGGTCACCACATAATCCCATATGAATCGTCTATCGTGTCATGTGGAAGTGATACCGGTCTCTATATAATTAAAAGGTTTTCCGATCATGGATAGGATCGGAAAACCTTTTTGAGTTTTATACTAACGAATCATCACGGTCGATTCATTAGTCGTTGGCAGCCGGAAGTGTGAAGTTTTGGTCCGGATAAATCAAATCGGGATGTGTAATTTGATTTTTGTTTGCAGAGTATACCGCTTGAACTTGCCGTGAAATTTCTGTGTTCGTCTGCTTGTTAGGATAGTGCGTTTTGACGATCATCCACAGATTGTCGCCTCGTTTTACAGTATAGGCTAACGGGCTTGGCTGTTGTGTTTTTTCACTTGTAGTTTGTTTGTCGCGATTGTTTACAAGTTCCGTCGTTATGCTGAGACCACGACCGGAATCAATACTGCTGTCGCCGAATGTATAGATCGTTGAATAGTCGGACGGGATCGTGCCATCTGCAATGGCTTCGGCAAATGGGTTCGGTTCTCCGTTGTAGATATTCTTGAACTGGCCGTCTTCGGTTTCTATATCTTTATTTAGTAGATAGGCTGCCATGTGGCGGTGCGTTTTGTTGCTTACGTGATATTCGTCATACAAGTAAAAATCATTTGGCTCAAATCCTGCAGTTTCAGGCGTGTAGTATTTGCTATCGGTAGAGTAGAGACCATAGCCGCCGTATTTTTCCTCTTCTTTTGTAGTCGGGAACACATCGCTATTATCTTCAGAAGCCACTGCGTAGCCATATGCTGGGACCCAGTCAGAAATTAAATAGAAGCCCATACTTTTGTAGCCGAATTTTTCGAAACCTTGTTCGTCGATGTTTTCCTTGAGTTGCTGATTATGTCCATATAGAACATGGACATCGTCTGGCGTAGAATCTGACGCTAGATAGTCATTGATTTTTTGGACGGTTTGTTGATTTCTTATGTCTTCAAAATCGGTCAACTCTTTGCGGTCATCTTCATAGCGGTTAGGTAGCAGTATGTATTTCGCACCGCCTTCTATTAGATTTTGCACCATTTTCAAAGAAAAGTCGCTAGCCAGTTCTGCAGTGCGATCTGCGCCTAGATCTTCTACTGCATAGGTATCATTTCCACCTACGCTTATGATGTACAGAGCGTCTGGATCGATTTTGCCGTTATGTTCTGCGAGAAATGTCTTCACTTGCTGGTCAGCGCTCCAGCCTTTTAAGAAAGTAGAATAGTTGGAACGTTCATCGTCGCTACCTTCTGTTCCAAATAGGACGCCTGAAAAAGCACCGCCAACGGCATAGTTTGTCAAGTTGTCATAATCTCCGGTCAATGCCTTGGCTAGATATTCCGGAAAGACACGCCCGTTAGAGTAGCGTCCATTATAATAGTAATCGCTTTCCGCTTTTACATAGATGCCGTCTTCCGGGTCATACCCTTCGGCTGGTTGTGCCGCTAACCCTGTTGTAGCAGCTGACACACTTAATAAGAATGCCAAAAGTAATGCTGCCCATGATTTGTTTTTCATGTTATCCCCCTGTCTGATAGTTAGAATCGTGATGCGTTGTGCATACGAAAAAGTTTTCTGACTTTTTCGTACTAGAATAATATAGCATGAATACTGAAAAGTCTGCAAAATTAAATGTTATTTATAGGATTCGAATTTTATTACACTATATGCAAAGTCGAGATTTATCTCGCCAATAGCTTTATTCGTTAAATTCTTTAATCATATGAAAAACGCCAATCCCTTTTGCGGATAGGCGCTTTTCGCAATACTCAAGCAAGTGTTTATAGCTAAATTCAAAGAACTAATAATTAAGTGTTTCTAGTCATCTGGGATATCCTTAGATCAACCTATTCCATCAATCTTGCAAGGGAAGTTTTATGAATACATTATATTCATTCAATACTTTCAGGTAAAATTTGACCACCATCTACTACAAGTGTTTGCCCGGTGATAAAGTTTGCCTCCTTAGAAGCGAAGAAAGTAGCAGCATGTCCTATGTCGTCTACAGTTCCTAAGCGTTTAAAAGGTATTGCGGCAGCCATAGAATTCAAATACTCTTCACCCAGTCCATCCAAACCTTCTGTGAGGATATTACCCGGTGAGACAGCGTTAATTGTGATATTATAATTGGCCAACTCCAGTGCGGCTGTTCTCATGAAGCCGAGTTGTGCGGCCTTACTCGCGCCGTAATGTGCCCATCCAGCATAGCCGGTAATAGGTCCAGTGATGGAAGAAGTTAATATGAAACGTCCGTATTCAGCTTTTTTTACATAAGGCATAAACGCTTTAACTGTAAAAAAGGTACCTTTGGAGTTAATGTTTTGTACGTGATCCCATTGTTCTTCGGTCATATCCTCTATGGTAGCGGATGGGAAAATCCCCGCATTGGCACAAACAATATCGATACTACCAAAATCCCCGAGAATAGTTTGTGCTGTTTTCTCTAATGAATGTAAAGAAGTTACATCTGCGGTGTAAGCGCTAACATTATTGTCGTTATTTTTTAACTCATTTGCGGTTTCTTGACCTTGTGTTAAATCACGAGAGATGATGGCGACATTAGCTCCTTTCTCAGAAAAGACTTTTGCAATTCCTTTACCAATCCCTTTACTTCCACCTGTTACTACCACTGTTTTTCCTTCAAATTGACTCTTCATTCTATCATCCTCCTAAAATTGTTTAAAAATCGTCTATTAATAAGAAGTATAAATGGGGAATTTGAATATCCCGTTAAATCCACAGTGAAATGTTGTATTTTGTGGATTTGAATCATAGTATCATTAGTGGAATTTTTAGTCAATCGGCTATATTTATTCTTTTACTAGTCGTCACATTTTTTGGGAATACTATAGCCTAATGTGTTTATTGAAAGGTTATAGCTTAGAGTAGACATTATCGTGATTACAAAATCGACCATAAAACTATGACCAGTATAAAGTTTTAAAAGATGAAATAATAATTTATTTAATTCTGAATTTTCTATTGACTAATTGGAATGACGATGATATTCTTTGATAAATCCACAACAATCAAAGAGAATACACAATCGCTGATGGTTGTCATTCGATTCTTGTGATGGAGTCTATTATACTGTGAATGTGAGGTGTTACACACATAAGCGGAATAGGAGACTGAATTATGTCATTATCATTTGAAGATAGAAAAAAAGTTATTTTAGAAGCATTAGAGCGAGATGAAAAAGTATATGTGCCTAAGCTAGCAAGTGATTTTCAAGTATCTGGAGAAACGATTCGAAGAGATTTAGATCGTCTTGAGAAAGAAGGGATTTTAAAGAAGGTTTATGGTGGTGCTGTTAAAGAGAAATCTTCATTAGAGCTTCCGTTTGATTTAAAAGCAGATATTCTACGTTTTGAAAAAGATGCTATATGCAAAGCGGCTGCAGAATTAGTTGAAGATGGAGATAGTGTAATTATTGGACATGGCACTACAACAGTAGGAATTATCCCTAATTTAGCTACTAAAAAAAATATCACCATCATCACACCGTCAGTACCCGTATTGTTAGCTACTATGGAACATTTTCATGGGAAAGTGATCTTTGTTGGAGGTGAGTATGAAGCAAACCAAAAATTCACAAGTGGTCCTTTATCTACTTCTATTCTAAATCAATTAAAAGCTAATAAAGCTTTTGTAGCTGCAGGAGGTTTATCTATTAACGAAGGTATGTCTGACTATGATTTGCAGGGAGCGAGTAGTTCGAGGCAAATGATGAATCGGGCAGATGAGACGATAATACTTGCCGATCACTCGAAGTTTGGAAGGACAACATTTGCTCATATTTGTTCATTGAAAGATATATCCATGATTATTACGGATAAGAAGTGTTCTAATGAGTGGAATAACGTATTAGAAGAAAGTGGAATTGAATTAATTGTAGCGAATGTGGAATGTTGAAACTTCAAATTCTAGTACGTTATGGTATCTCTCCAAAAAGTTTCATGATAATGAAGAGAGTTCTGCTATAACGTTTAATTGATAAAATAATTTCTAAGTAAAGGTGGAGATAGAAGTAATGGAATATAACATGAGTAAATCAGCCGTTTTAGATAAATCTATTCAGTATTGGAATCCCGGTAAAACGAAACAATGGCAAACTGATGGTGTCGATTTGGTAATAGGTAAACGTGAAGATTATTATCTGTATGATATGGAAGGTAAAAAGTTAATGGACCTTCATTTAAATGGTGGAACGTATAACCTAGGACATAGAAATCAGGAGATTATTTCATCATTAAAAGAAGCAATGGATTATTTCGATATCGGAAATCATCATTTCCCTTCGACTGCTCGTGCACAGTTGGCTGAGCAGTTAGCTAAGTGTACTCCAGATAATCTTCGCTACTCCATACTTTCAAGTGGCGGTGGAGAAGCTATAGATGTAGCGATTAAAAGCGCACGTTACGCAACTAAAAGAAGAAAAGTAGTTTCTCTTAAATATGCCTATCATGGCCACACAGGAATAGCAGTTTCTTTAGGAAATGAACGTTATTCAAAGTTGTTTTTGAGTGAAGGTAGCCCCGATGATGTAGTCAATGTTTTATTCAATGATTTAAATGAAATGGAAAGAGCGCTATCCAAAGAAGATGTAGCGTGTGTAATCATTGAGACAATACCAGCTACATACGGTTTCCCTTTACCTGACCCTGGTTATCTAGAGGGGACAAAACGTTTATGTGAGAAATACGGTACTTTATACGTTGCCGATGAAGTACAAACAGGACTTTTGCGGACTGGAAAACTGTGGGGCTTTGAACATCATAATATCAAACCCGATATCATGGTAACTGCAAAAGGTCTAAGTGGTGGAATATATCCTATTGCAGCTACTATCGTCAGCGATAGAGTAGGTCAATGGATGAATGAAGATGGCTTCGCACATATATCTACATTTGGTGGATCGGAACTTGGCTGTGTCGTAGCTATGAAAGTATTAGAGATCTCTCAGCGCACCGAAACTATAGAGAATGTGGATTATACTGCACGATATTTACGTGCTGGCCTGGAAAGAATAAAGAATCAGTATTCGGATCAATTCACGGGGATACGTCAAAAAGGAGTCATTCTTGGCCTGGAGTTCAATAAAACGGATGGTGCTAAAGATATTATGAGGTCATTGTATGAAAATGGAGTATGGGCTATTTATTCCATGCTTGATACAAAGGTTTTACAATTTAAACCTGGACTATTGTTAGATCAACGCTATTGTGATGACTTGTTGAATCGTGTAGAGACGAGTATTGGTCAGGCTGTTCGGAAAATGTAGAGAGATGTAGAAAGGGGGATTTTGAAGATGGGTAATACGAGTGCGAATACATGGGATCGGTCAGTTGAATTTTTTAATCAAGTGTCGCAAAAAGCGAAGGGTATGTATGAGGGGCTAGATGACTTTTCAGTCAGGCTCCTAGATTACTCTGAAAATGCTACTTATCTAGTGGAAAATACGGTAACAGATGAAAAATACATCTTACGGGTTTGTCGACCAGATTATCATAAGAAAGTTGAAATTGAAAGTGAAGTTAAATGGTTACAATCCATTGATGAACATACAACCATCATGGTTTCGAAGCCTATTCTAGGTTCAAATAATGAATTTTTGCAAACGGTTACATTAGAAGGAGATAATCGAGAATATCATTGTGTGCTATTTACATTTCTTGAAGGCGAAACACCGGATGTCGATAATGAAGAAAAATTAATACGGATATTTCGAGAAATCGGAAAAACTACTGCGCAATTTCATCAACATTCTATTTCTAATTATGCTAAGTTTGAAGAAATTAAACGTCCTATTTGGGATTACGATAATTTGTTGGGTGAACAACCTAAATGGGGAAGGTGGCAAGACGGCAGAGGAATCACTCCAGAACGTGAGCAACTTTTAACGCGCGTTTCAAAAACGATTAAATCTCGTTTGGAGGATTTTGGTAAGGGTCCTGAATTTTTTGGTTTAATTCATGCGGATTTACGACATGCCAATCTTCTTATTGATAACGAGAAAAAAATCGTACAAGTGATTGATTTTGATGACAGTGGCTTTGGCTGGTACTTATATGACTTGGCTACGTCCTTGTCCTTTATTGAACATCGTTCCTACGTTCCCAAACTGATAGAAGCTTGGCTTGAGGGGTATAGGGAAATACGTTCATTATCCGCGAAAGAAGAAAGAGAAATTCCAACATTTATTATGATGAGGAGATTGCAACTCATTGCTTGGATTGGTAGCCGCGATAATGAGACTGCCGAAGAACTCGGAGCTGAATATTCAGTTGAAACAGATGACTTGGCCGTTTCATACTTAAAAGAGTTTGAATATTCCAAATAGGGCAATCCGCAAACCGGAAATAAGATAGAGAAAATACTTTTTTAAAAGGAGAATACTATGAGTGATAAGAAGAATTTAGAATTAAAGAGAACACTCACGCCTTTTAACTTATGGGTTATCGGTGTCGGTATCGTTATATCGGGTAACTTTTTTGGTTGGAATTTCGGATTAAGCTCTTCAGGATATGTAGGCATGTTAATAGCTGTAGCCATAATGGGTGTCATGTACGCTTTTATGTCATTCGGAATTTCTGAATTATCGACGGCTTTACCGTTTGCTGGTGGACCATATTCATTTGCTAGACGTGCCATGGGTCCTTTTGTAGGCTTTGTTACAGGTATAGGTGTCATGTTGCAGTATGTTATAGCAGCACCAGTTGTAGCGATTGGTATTGGTGCGTATATTAACTTCCTTTTTCCAGCTGTCAATCCAATTGTTTCGGCTGCGGTTATGTATGTGTTCTTCATGGCTGTCCATATTCTAGGCGTAAAAGAATATGCAAGACTTGAAGCGGTATTGGTATTCATCGCATTAGCGCTCTTAGTGCTGATGTATTTCGTTGGATTACCTCAAATTAAAGTCGAGAATCTATTTGGAAGCCAAGGTCAATCTATGATCCCGGGTGGCATAAAAGGGATTTGGGCTGCCTTGCCATTTGCTATGTGGCTCTTCTTAGCTATCGAGATGCTACCGATGTTATCAGAGGAAACCCGTGATCCGAAAAAAGATATGCCAAAAGGTATTTTGTCGGGAATGTTTACACTCATTATTTTATCTGTATTAACTACAACCGTAGCAATTGGTCTTAGTGGTTACGATCAATTAAGCACAGCGGATGATCCATTACCTGCTGCGATTGCAGCGGCATTTGGAGGCACCTATTGGCTGGCACAATTACTTGCTTCCGTTGGATTGGTTGGTTTGATAGCTAGTTTTTCAGGAGTAATACTCGCCTATTCTAGACAAATATTTTCCTTATCAAGAGCAGGATATTTGCCAGCAATATTTTCAAAACTACATCCAAAACGACGAACTCCATATATGGCAATCATTCTACCTGGCTTTATTGGATTAGTCTTAGTCGCATTCTTTAATCCGGATGATTTGATCTTAATTGCTACGTTTGGTGCACTGATCTCGTACATCTCGGTCAATCTTTCACTTATTATCTTACGTAAAAAAGAGCCTGATTTACATCGACCATATAAATCTCCCATGTATCCATTTATGCCAATCGTTTCAATGGTATTAGCCTGTATAGCCCTTTTCGCTAGTTTCTTTGCAAATCTTACTTTCTTCTGGGTGAGTATTGCAGTTTTCGGAGTAGCTATTCTTTATTACTTCATATGGGCACGGCATAATATTAACGCAGATGCACCTGAAGAACAATTTATGCAAATTGATGAAAATGACGTGCATATACTACCTGAGGTTGTTAAGGAGAGTATTTAATGAAATTTCCACAAGAAGACATCCAGTCGACTATCCTGTTTGATAAAGATGGTACATTAATTGATTTACCTTCAGTTTGGTTGCCATGGATAGAAGATGTTGATCAATATCTATCAAATTCTATATCTAACTATCCGTATCAAGCTGAAGGAATCAAGCATTTAATCGGCATCAATAAGCAAGACGGTACAATTGATCCTAAAGGTCCTCTTGCAATTGGAAGTGTAGAAGAAAGTGTATCCATTATTGCATTTTTGCTTTACACAAAAGGAATGTCTTGGGACAGCGCACTTTTATATGCAAGAGATAGCGTAGATTATGCGAATGAGCGGCAAAATCACTCACCGTTTCTGCAATTAGTTGAGGGTATTGAAGAGTTGCTAATTCAATTAACTGATAAAGGGTATAATTTAGGGGTTTTGACTGCAGATGATACGGACAAAGCGAATGAACAGTTGGATAGGTTGAACATATTAAAGTACTTTAACTTCGTAATTGGTAGCGATTTGGTAGAACGTAGTAAGCCGTTCCCAGACTTAGCATATGCCGCTCGTGATCGCTACGGAGTGAAGCTAGAAAACTCCGTTATGATTGGCGATACGAATGCGGATATTCAATTAGGAAAGAGCGCTGGTGTGAAGTTTACTATAGGAATAGTCAGTTACACCGGAAGTGATGTAACGCATTTACGTGAAGCGGATTTACTAATTCATAATTACTCTGAATTACTTTCTTGGAGTAAGGAGGCAAAATAATGAACGCAGATATTGTGGCGGAAATTACTAAATTGGTTATGGAAAGATTAGGGCAAGAAAAAATACCGTCATCTTCTTTAACAGATTCGGAAATAAAACGTTGGAATGAAATTTCAACGTCTATGCATAGGTCAACTGGAGGCAAGATGGATAAGCAAAGCAATCTCACGCCCTTAACACCGGAGGATCTGCGTAAGTGGAATAGTATTTCTGAGAAGAATTCGAAGAGGCAACCGAGCGGTAGGAATTCAGATAACATTAGATTTCATACACAATACTAACGGTTACTGATCATACCCTATTTGAAACATTGATGTCGAATGCAGAAAGGATGTTTCATATTACTCCATATAATACTCCATATAGTGCAATGTCAGAGATGATGGAAGCTGTACAGAGAGCAAAATCAGCTCAAGAGAAGTTTATAAATTTTCAACCTGAAAAAATTGATCAAATAGTTAAAAGTATTGCTGAAGCTGCTTTTGCAAAGGCGGACTATCTTGCAACGATTGCTGTAGAAGAAACAAGCATGGGTGTTGTAGAGCATAAGAAAATAAAAAATGAACTTGGATCTATGGGTGTATATGAGTCTATAAAAGATGAAAAAACAATAGGCGTGATCGAGCGTGATCAGAAGCTGAAATTAACAGAAGTAGCCTATCCATTTGGGGTTATTGCGGCTATTTGCCCGACGACGAATCCGACGTCCACAGCAATTTTCAAGACATTGATTTCATTAAAAGCCGGAAATGCAATCGTAGTAAGTCCCCATCCTACAGCTGCCTATTGCACGGTAGAAGCTTTAAAGATTTGTTCAGAAGCAGCTATATTGGCGGGAGCGCCTGAAGGACTTATTGGATGGATTTCAAAACCGTCCATGGAGGCTACTACTGGCCTAATTCAACATTCAGATATTGACTTGATTCTTGCCACGGGCGGTAGTGGGCTAGTTAAAGCCGCTTATAGTTCGGGCAAGCCAGCATATGGTGTCGGCCCGGGTAATGGACCCGTGTATTTTGAAAAGTCGGCAAACGTGAAGAAAGCTGTTCAATTAGTTTTGGATAGCAAAACATTTGATAATGGAACTCTGTGTTCTACAGAACAATCGATAGTTGTGCATAAAAACATTAAAGAATTAACGATGCGTGAATTACGTAATCATGGTGCATATTTTTTGAACCAAGAAGAGAAACAACGATTAGGCAATGTGATTGCTCCTAACGAGGGACAGTTAAATGCCAAAATAGTAGGTAGATCCGCAGAGTGGATAGCACAGATGGCCAGTATTAGTGTACCCGAAGGCACGAGAGTATTAATTGCTGAAGAAGACAAAATCGGTAAAAGCATTCCGTTTTCACTTGAAAAACTCGCTCCGATCTTTCCGCTATACACAGCAGAAAGTGAAGAAGAAGCTTATCGGATTTGTAGAGAACTTTTAAACTTTATCGGAAGAGGACATAGTTGTTCTATTCATACTTCGGATGATGAGGCAGCCGAACGGTTTGGTCTTGCGATGCCTGTTTCCCGTGTCTTAGTCAATACTATGGCGTCAATTGGTGCAGCTGGTGCAACTACAGCACTTATGCCATCTTTAACGCTAGGTTGCGGATCGTATGGAGGTAATATTTCTTCAGATAATATTACAGCGCGTCATTTGTTTAATACGAAACGAATTGCTTTCGGAATCAATGAAGTTACACTTCCAAAACAATCTCATGACAGACCAACATCCGTGGAACGTATTTCTGAACAGGAAACCAATATCAAGTTAGAAGAAGTTGTGGAGCAAGTCATGAAAGAACTCAATAAAAATCGTCTTGATTCAAATCCGGCAACAATTTCTAATGTGATAGAACAAGTAGTCAGACAGTCCACTAGGTAATTAAGAGGAGGAAAAGGTAATGAATGAAATTAATGGAGCATTGGGAATGATTGAAACAAAAGGTTTGGTAGCAGCTTTAGAGGCAGCAGATGCAATGGTCAAAGCAGCTAATGTACAAATAATAGGTAAAACACATGTTGGTGGCGGTATTGTTACAGTTCTTGTAACAGGGGATGTAGGGGCAGTGAAAGCGGCCACTGAATCAGGGAGTGCGGCCGCAAGCAGAGTAGGAGAATTACTATCTGTTCATGTAATTCCACGACCACATAATGAAATTTCAAGCATACTGCCAAAAGTAAACTTATGAAATATATTTGATGTGAAGGCAGGAGATCAGGAATGTTAATCGGTACAGTCATAGAGAATATTTGGGCAACCCGTAAAGAGAATGGTCTAACAGGTTTAACGTTCCTTGTCATACAACCAGGCTTAGATCAAAAACACGTTTCTTCTGAGATGCCTATTATTGCGGTGGATCGTATAGGTGCAGGAATAGGAGATAAAGTGATTGTTACACAAGGTTCTCCTGCCAGTATAATTCAAGTGGATCAAAAAATCCCTATCGATGCCATCGTTATTGGTATTGTGGATTCCCCTGTGAATGGAACGTGATGAAAAATGAATGAAGCATTAGGCATGATAGAAGTATTTGGAGTTGCCCACTCTATCCTTATTGCAGATTCCATGCTTAAGACATCAAATGTTCGTATTCTTTCAACAGAAGAAGTGAGTCAAGCCTATTATACAATTGTTGTTGCAGGTGACGTAGACTCAGTTCAAATGGCAATTGAACAGGGCAGGGAAATTGCTAATACAGCAGGTGTATTCATTGCCTCGAAAGTTATAGCGAGACCGATGCGAGAGACCATTACTAGTATGTTGAAAAATAATGTGTGAAAAATAGGAGGAATATAATATGAGTAGCGAAGCTTTAGGAATGATAGAGACAAAAGGATTAGTGGCATCTATAGAAGCGGCAGATGCAATGGTGAAATCTGCAAATGTTCAAGTAGTAGGTAAAGTCCATGTTGGTGGCGGTATTGTAACCGTCCTAGTGAGAGGTGATGTTGGGGCTGTAAAGGCAGCGACAGAATCAGGAGCTACAGCAGCACAAAGAGTGGGTGAGCTGATCTCAGTTCATGTAATCCCACGACCGCATAATGAGTTAGAGAGTTTATTGCCAAAAGCTGATTCTTTAAATTGATACTAAAGGAGGGGACTTTATGAATGGGGAGGTAATTCAATCAATTGTGGAAGATGTCATTAAAGAGATGACTAAAAATTCATCAAATAATCATGCCATCCCGATTTCTATTTCAGCAAGACATTGTCATTTATGTCAAGAGGATATCGAAACGTTATTTGGACCGGGGTATGAATTAACGAAAAAATCAAATCTATCACAACCTGGACAATTTGCTGCTAACGAAACTGTCGCTTTAATTGGGCCACGTGATAGTATACATTCAGTTCGTATTCTCGGACCCGCTCGTAGTGTGTCTCAAGTGGAAGTGAGCAAAACGGATGGAATTAAACTAGGAGTGAATCCACCGTTGCGAGAATCGGGAGAAATTAAAGATTCAGCTTCTATTACGTTAGTTGGCACAAAGGGAAGTGTCTATTTAAAAGAAGGCTTGATCGTAGCGAAAGCGCATATCCATATGCACCCGGATGATGCAGAAACGCTCAAAGTAAGTAATGGCGAGTACGTAAAAGTGACAGTACAAAATGAGAGACCTGTAACTTTTGAAAAAGTGCTTATCCGCGTGTCTCCCAACTACATAATGGATATGCATATTGATACGGATGAAGCTAATGCGGGTGCTATTGAAAGTGGCTCGTTCGGTAAAATTCGTTATAATGAGCGGGAAAATGAATAATAAAAATATAATTGAGGACATAGTTCAAGAAGTGCTAAATCAGTTGGGGAAATCAAAGCTATTTGTAAATGATACATCATTGCCTCTTTTATATGTTCATCATGCTGACAACGAAACTGTTCAAACTTTGAACAGAGATTGGAAAGTAACTAAGAACCCA
The DNA here is from genome assembly GCF_002101375.1 of Sporosarcina ureae. Lineage (GTDB taxonomy): Bacteria > Bacillota > Bacilli > Bacillales_A > Planococcaceae > Sporosarcina > Sporosarcina ureae_B. The sequence goes on from NZ_CP015207.1 coordinate 2,538,430, forward strand.
GAGGAAAGTACAGATCATGTATTGTTTTGTGATGTTTCACAAAACCTTCTCGTAAAAGGAGCGATGGGTTTAGCGGATGATCCGTGTAGTAAGTGGCTTGCTACATTTTTATTGAATGGCAAGAAAATCACGATGATTCCATCAAAGGACTTAGAGTGGTTATTGTACCCGGATGAAAAGTACACGCCGTATAAAAGCTATCTGTTTGCACATAAAGAACAGCTTGAGAGCTTCGGCGTTCAGTTTACGACATTGAACAATTTTACAATGTCTCGTAAAGGTGTAAATACCCCTATAGTTGAAAAGCTTTTAACTGAAAAAATAGTGAGAAATACTTTGAGTAAAGTTATTTTTATTGGACCTACCACTATTGTTACTCCATTGGCTCGCGATACTGCCAAGGAGCTTGAAAAAGTAATTACAGTAATTGAATAAGTATTCAAGGAAAGTGGTGAATATTTTGGGGAAAGCAATTGGTATGATTGAGACAAAAGGTTTCATAGGTTCTATCGAAGCAGCGGATACTATGTTGAAATCTGCAGACATCCGATTAGTTAAACACGAACAAATCGACGCGGGACTTGTCACTGTAGTAATTGAAGGAGATGTCGGTGCCGTAACGGCAGCTATCGAAGCAGGGGAAATCGCTGCTGCCAAAGTAGGTGAGCTTATTGCGAGTCATACAATACCAAACCTTGATGAGTCGATGTCAAAAATACTTTTATCAGAAACAGAGTTGGGGAAAAAGAAAAAACAAAAGAAGAATGCCAGAGTAGAAAGCGTGCAAAAACAAGTGGATAATTCTATAGCAGTTGATGGAGAAACTAAAAGTGGGAAAACAAAAAAGTAATATTAATCTAGGTAAAAGGGAGGTAATATTTTGGCTTTTATCCGGAAAAAAATCACGGTTATTGGTGCTGGACATACGGGATCTACAGTTGCACTTTTACTGGCACAAAAGGAATTAGGGGATATAATGCTAGTTGATATTCCCACCCTTGAGAATACTGCCAAAGGGAAATCTTTAGATATCCAACAAATTGGCCCTATTCAAAGAACGAATTCAAAAGTAGTTAGTACGTCTAATTACGAAGATATAAGGGATTCAGATTTCGTAATCATTACTGCAGGTATTGCACGTAAACCAGGTATGAGTAGGGATGAACTGGTGACAATAAACGCAAAAATAATGCAGGAAGTTTCAGAAAAAGTTGCCTATTATGCTCCTGAGAGCTATGTGTTAGTTTTAAGTAACCCAGTGGATGCAATGACTTATGTTTGCTATAAAACAACCGGATTTTCTAAGAATCGCGTAATTGGTCAATCAGGGGTATTAGATACAGCTCGTTTTAATACATTTGTTGCGATGGAACTGAATATTTCGGTAGAGGATGTGTCAGGATTTGTATTAGGTGGACATGGAGATGATATGGTACCACTAATTCAATATTCTCACGTCGGAGGTATCCCATTAGATAAAATACTCTCATCTGATCGGATTGAAAAAATTGTGGAACGCACCAGAAAAGGTGGGGGAGAAATTGTTAGCTTACTTGGTCAAGGTAGTGCATACTATGCCCCTGCCGCAGCCCTTGTACAAATGGCAGAAGCTATTTTACTTGATAAAAAACGGGTTTTGCCAGCTATAGCCTATTTAGATGGAGAGTATGGTTTTAAAGATATTTATTTTGGGGTTCCTACAATTCTTGGTGGTAATGGCATTGAAAGTATTATTGAATTACCATTGGATGAAGAGGAAAAGAATGCATTGAACCGCTCTGAGAAGTCAGTTCGACAGGTTTTAGAATCGATAAATAAGCTGGATAATTAGTATGTTTTAGAAACATGAACCTCACGTGTGCTAATGTCTCACATGACTTCTAAGTTACGATCATTACACCTGAGATAATGTAGATGCTAGTAAGATAATTGAATACGGATAAAATAAATTAGTTTCTTGAGCAATCTAAAATGTACCCTATAAGATAGACACTTTGAAAAAAGTCTATCCTATAGGGTACTTTTGTTTATAATGAATAAAAAGATGTGGGAGCGGATGAATGTGACTGAACGATTGTTTACCTTAAAAGAACAAGCACGCTTGCAATGCAATCCTAACGTACAAGCTGTTAGTGATAAATCCATCACCTATACAGATGAGTTTAAACGTCATTTTATTTCGGAAAATGAAAAAGGAAAACTGCCGCGAGACATTTTTGAAGAGGCTGGATTAAATGCCGATTTAATAGGAGCAGTTCGGATTAAATCTGCAGGAAAGCGTTGGCGTGCCGCCTATAGAAAAAGCGGAGTGGAAGGCTTACAAGACACACGAAAAACCAATTCAGGCCGTCCATCAGAACGCGACTTGACATCCGAAGAAAAGATTGAACGTCTAGAAGCGAAAAACCGCTTATTACAGGCGGAAAATGAACTGTTAAAAAAGCTCGATCTACTCGAAAGGCAGATGATGAAAAAGAAATCACAATCCAAACGACGCTAAAATATGAACTAATTAATTTCACCATCCAAAAGTATAAATTAGCACGTTTGGTGAGCTACTTATGCGAACTTATGGAGGTATCGCGTTCGGGCTACTATAGGCACTTTGGAGAGAAATCTAAACAGAAACGTGCCGCTCGCGAACAGGCAGACGAAGTTGTAAAGGAAATCATTTTAAAGGCCTATCATTTTCGAGGACGAAAAAAAGGAGCACGCCAAATTAAAATGACACTCGAAAATCAGTACGGCATTACATATAACCTAAAACGCATTCGCCGGATTATGAAAAAATTCGATATCATCTGTCCCATCCGCAAAGCCAACCCAGCACGTCGTATGGCAAAGGCGACGAAAGAGCACCGCACATGTGAAAACACGTTACAACGTGAGTTTAAGCAAGGGGTGGCTGGAAAGGTATTATTGACCGACATCACCTATTTGACATATGGAAATGGCAAACGTGCTTACTTGTCAACGATTAAAGACGCCCAAACGAATGAAATTTTAGCCTATGAAGTTTCTTCTTCGTTAGGTTTGGAGATCGCAATGAATACGCTTCGCAAACTAAAGAAACATCGTCATTTAATGACAGATGCCTTTATACATTCAGATCAAGGATTTCATTATACAAACCCAAAGTATCAGGCAGCAGTGAAGAAAATGGGGTTAGGACAATCGATGTCACGCAGAGGGAACTGTTGGGATAATGCTCCACAGGAATCATTTTTCGGTCACTTCAAGGATGAAACCAATATAAAAGATTGTGAGACAATGGAAGAAGTTAGGCGGGAAATCAAGAGTTATATGACGTACTATAACCATTATCGCGGGCAGTGGAACTTGAAAAAGCTGCCGCCTGCAGAATACAGACGACAGCTTCAACAAGCAGCTTAGGCTTTTTTTATAATTGTCCTTTACAAAGGGTACATTTTAATCAGTCGAGGGACTTTTTTGTTGTTATTATGCCAAATTAGGACATAATGAATACAGTTTTTACTCGAGCATAAGAAAAAGAGAAATTCCATCCACTGTCTAGCCGGATAGAATTTCTCTTTTATGATGTGTGTGTGATGGGAGAAGGGGGTACTTTACTGTTAATCATTCAAATTCAAATGCATTTTGAATTCATTTTGCAATTCTTTTAATTCATCGTGATCGGGAATGTAATACCAAGTCTTCTTCATTTCTTTGCCATGTCCTTTTTTGAAAAATAGTTGCTCTATTTCTCCGAGAGCGTCTGTATAATGTTTTTGGATTTCCATCATCTCGTTAAACTCCATATTCGTGCGGACGTTGTTCTCGACTGTTTTGAAAATTTGTTGATAATTTAGGAGGCTGTTCACGGATGCTCCTTTATGCAGCATAGCTTGAGCCACTAGTTTTTGACGATCCTGACGTCCGAAGTCACCCTGGGGATCTTCATAGCGCATCCGTATATAGTTCAGCGCTTGATCGCCAGTTAACGAAATAGTCCCTTTTGAAAATGAAGAGCCTAGAGAAGTAAAGGCCGTTGGGTTGTTAATGGTAATACCATCTACCGCATCTATAATATCTCTAAAGCTTTCCATATTGATTTGAACGACGTAGTCAATTGGGATGTCGAGGAAGTGTTCCACAGTACGTAACGACAGGTCAATTCCACCAAAAGCATAGGCATGATTTATTTTATCCCAAACTTTCTTGCCTTGAATTTCTGTGTACGTGTCACGGGGAATGCTGATCATCTTTGTGGTATTTGTCGTCGGATTGACGGTTACTACGATAATAGTATCCGATCTTCCTTTATCTCCTTTGCGCTCATCCACACCAAGAAATAATAAGGAAATGGGTTCTTGTTCTTTAATGGAAACCGGTATCTTTCGCTTTATAGACATTACCCGATGAATGGGTTCATGTATTTGTTTCACTGTATTTGTTACTTTGAAATACGCAGATGCGGCCAGAATAGCAATAATTAGAATAAAGACACCCAAAAATCTAAAAAGCCCATTCCGTTTGTTATGTGTTGTCTTCTTCATATCCAATTCCTCCAGACGTATAAGAGAGTGATCGTAAATGAACTAGTTCCGTACTTCTTTGGAAGGTAAGTAATCGGTAAAAATAGTTTGAAAGTCGATAGAGAAGTTTATTTTCTGTTCATATTACTGGGTTATAGTGGACTTATAAACTAGAGACGGAGATGAATAGCATGAGTCCTTTATTGATTGTTGCTTCCATGGCAATGGTAGTCGCCTTAATTCTGTATAGTATTGGTGTATTCGGGGAGAAAGTCAGTGGTACAATTCGTTTTAAGCATTTGCTTTTCTTTGTAGGTGGTCTGGTGTTCGACACAATCGGTACTACTCTCATGAATCGAATTGCGTCACAAGGCGGAGGTTCGTCGATTGGCCTTCATCAAATAACGGGAGGAGCCGCTTTGGTTTTGATGGCGTTTCACTTGGTTTGGGCTGTCTGGGTTTACAATAAAGGAAACGAAAAAGCGAAGCATCAGTTCCACAAATTCAGTTTAGGTGTTTGGTCGCTTTGGGTTGTGTCGTTTGTACTTGGGATATTGTTAGGCACCGGTGTGATTTAAGAGAGAATTTTTACTTGATGGACGCTAGATGTAGGTATTATATAGTTAACTAAACCAAGCTGTTTATGACAGCTTGGTTTTTGCATGTAGTCATGGATAGGAAGTTTGATAGGTTCACTTATAAAATAACACTTTTTGTGTTGTTTTACAACATAAAACGAAAAATGTGTAGTATAATCAAAACAATAGGTTGAATAAAAAGAATATTCTCGTGATGTAAAGTATACCGAAACTTCATTATATTATGGCTGTTCTACAAGAATTCCTCGTCAAATTATCAGAAAATTTGTTATAATATGTGGATATAGAGTAAAGTAATAACGTTGTATATGGGATGAATTGTCTACAGGCAATCGATTTGCAGTAGTATAACTACTATTCGTACGATAGAGAAGACATAAAAAAGGAGATGGAATATGAGAATAGCCCTAATTTGCCCATCGAATATGCTTTTTATGCCGTACGTAGATAACTATGTAAAAATACTCAAAGAAAATGAAGTGGACTTTACTATCATCAACTGGGATCGATTACATCTAGGGCAAGAAGGCAACATCTTATCATATAAAGATAAAAAAGTAGGGCATCAAAGAGGCTATTTAAGCTACTATAGGTATTCTCGTTTTATAGTGAGGCAATTGAAACATAGTGAATTCGATAAAGTGATTGTGTTTGGAATTCAATTAACGTACTTTTTAAAAGCCTATCTACAGAAAAGGTATAAAGAGAATTATATTATGGATATTAGAGATTATAATAAGTCGTTAAAATTATTTACTATAAAAAAATCCATTGATTCTTCTTTTTTTACTACTATTTCATCTCCAGGATATAAAGAGTGGCTACCTACAAGTTCGAAATATGTTATTAATCATAATACAACCGTGAAAAATATAGGGAAGTTGGAACGACCGATTTTGAAATCAGTTGGAAGACCGCTAAACATCTCATACGTTGGCACTATTACAAACTTAGATGTCAATCTTCAATTGATCCATGAACTGCAAAATAACCCTGACTACTTTTTGAAATTTCATGGCGATGGAATGATTAATGAAGACATTGAACAATATGTAAAAGAAAAAGAGATACATAATGTATCGATTAAAGGAAGATACCAAAAGAATGAGGAAGTATGGTTATACAAACAAGCGGATTTAGTCAATATGCTTTTGTTCAGTGATCATATCAATAATAGGACATGTTTAAGCAACAGATTATATAATGCCGTAATACACGGAAAGCCATTGCTCTCGTTAAATAATACGTATTTATCTGATGTAATTGAGCAATATAAATTAGGGCTAGTAGTAGATTCATTGAGTGAAATATCACAGAAACTCAATCAATATGTAAATAACTTTAACGAAGCAGAGTATGAAAAAGGAAGAGAAGCGTTTTTGCATACTGTTATAGAGGAAAATGCGAACTTTAAAATGAGATTGGAAGAATTTATTAGTGGAGATACAAGTAAATATAAACGGGGAGATGAGTGAAATGGAATTATACAAGAATACTATCTATGCTAATAAAATAGAAGTGTTGTCCTGGTGTATCCAATGAAAAGGGGGAAGGTAGTCAATATACTATATAGCGTGACAGTATCATCTGAAAGCACATATGATAAGTTATTTTCAAAGAGTGAGAAAAAGCCTTTACAACAAGCTATGAAGTATCACAGATTGTTATGTGAAGGTCTTTCCGCTTTGGATCATGTAAACGTTCACGTTATTTCAAAGTTGCCGATAAATAGAAGTAATTTCAAGAAGAACTATTTAAAAAGTGAATCTGAAATAAAGAATAAAGTGAATTACTACTATATATCGATTGTAAATTTACCTCTAATTAAAAACGTATTTGCATTTTTTACTGTACTTTACACTGTGATCAAACGATGTGATCGTGACACTGTCATCGTAGGGGATGTGTTAAACATTACAACGTCTATGGCTAATATTATGGCTGCAAGAATTAAAGGAGTGAAAACGATAGGAATTGTAACAGATATTCCTTCACACTTAGCTTCAAGTAATAAAAACAGCCATACAGAACGGATTTCACGGTTTAAACACTTCACTGTTAGGCTGAATAATTTTATACTGCAAAAATTTGATAGTTATATATTTTTAACAGAGCAGATGAATGAGTTGATTAATAAAGAAGGGAAGCCCTATATTGTCATGGAAGGACACATCGATAGTCAGGTAGTTAAACTACGTAATACGCTTGAAGGGAAGTATCCTGGAATAGTCTGTCAGTATGCGGGCTCTTTAAAGAAAATATATGGCATAGAAAAACTAACAAGAGCTTTCATACATGCAAATGTAGAAGGCAGTGAACTCCATATATATGGAGATGGAGATTTCGTCGATGAACTGCAACAGATTTGTGCCCAACATCCTACTATACGGTATTTTGGTGTGAAGCTTAATCAGTATATTGTGAATGAGCAACTAAAATCTACGTTACTCATTAATCCAAGACCGACAGATGAAGAGTACACCAAGTACTCCTACCCATCAAAAAATATGGAATATATGGCATCAGGAACACCTACACTCACTACAAAGCTTGCAGGCATGCCAGAGGAATATTATGACTATATTTATTTGATTGAAGATGAATCTCTAGAAGGCTTAACTAAAACATTACAACATGTATTAGGTAAATCAAAAGAAGAACTACATGAGAAAGGATTAAAAGCGAAAGAGTTCGTGCTTTTAGAAAAGAATAATATCGTTCAAGCAGAGAAGCTATTACAGTTAATACAACGAATACTGTAAAAAGAATATATGCATTGGATATGTGCAATATAGTGCGGAAAATGCTTTTGAACAAGTCGACTTCTCTTGATCTTCAAATCCTTAGTAGGTTACACCAATTGATAGTATGTATCCAAGTCGACATCTGAAAAGTGTATATAAAATATCTCGAGTGAGGTGATCTTTATGAAAAGGAGACTAATAATTCTGTTATCCATTGTGTTAGCACTTATTGCCGTGAGTGGCGGCTATCTCCTATATATATTTCAGTTCAAAGAATACAACGTGGCGGATCAACAGATAGATCGGATTTTAGAACATCCCTATCATACCGTATTGCCAAATGGGACAAGACTTGTTGTTGATCATACAGGTGGAACAATTAAAAAGGAATATGCCGAAAAGGAAAACACGGGTAGAAAAGAGTTTTCGTCAAATCCTGATGAAATGGATAGTAAAGAAAGTCCAATATCCACTCATAAAGCATCCATCCCTACTAAAGTCGATTCAAACTCCGAGAAATATCCTGAACGGATAACTGTTGCACAAATAAAAAATAAATATGAATCGGTCATTACGAATTTTCATAAACAAACAGATGATAAGTATTATGAGTTGATTGAACATGCAAAAAATGAATACGCTACAAAAGGAAAAAATGTCAGTTATGCCTATAGGTACACTAAATATAACAGTGCAGTGGAAGCTCTTGAATTACAGAGCGATAGTATGTTTAACGAAATAATGAATTCTGTAGAAAGAAGTTTGGAATCAAATGGCTATCATAAAGCTTATTCGAATAGCTTCCAAGATGAGTATAAAGAGAAAAAGAAGTTACGCCGTGACAAAGTTCAGAGCGACGCAGTAAAACAATAAAAACGAACGGTTATCTAGTACTATTAACTTTTCTGGATAACCGTTTTGCTATTCATTGAACGAATCCAACAAATATGCCGTAAAGGAGTCATGATACATTATGGGCGAGACTATTAGTTTACAAGAATTATTTGCGACATTAAAAAAGCGGTTATGGCTTATTATAGGTACTACGCTGACAGCGATTCTGGCCGCAATAGTTATAAGCTATTTCTTTTTGACTCCTATCTATCAAGCATCAACACAAATATTAGTAAATAAGGCAGAAGCCACGACAGATTTTGACTCATCGGATATTCAAACCAACTTACAACTCATCAATACTTACACCGTCATTATTAAAAGTCCTGTCATCTTATCGCATGTTATTGAGAGTTTGGACTTGGGGATAACGCCTGCTGCTCTAAATACACAACTAACTGTGAACAGTGAGCAAAACTCTCAAGTAGTGAGTGTAACAGTACAAGATCCCGAGCCACATAAAGCAGTGGATATCGCAAATACGACAGCTGAAGTCTTCCAAAAAGAAATTGTTCATCTTATGCAAGTGGACAATGTGACTATTTTATCACCTGCTATGTATGCTGATGACCCGACACCTGTAAGGCCGAATAAACGTTTAAATATCGCAATTGCTACCGTGATTGGTTTGATGGCTGGTGTAGGAATCGCATTTTTACTCGAATATTTGGATACAACTGTGAAGACAGAGCACGATGTTGAAGAATTACTGAACTTACCGCTATTAGGCTTGATTAGTCCGATATCTGATAGAGAGGTAGGAGTAGGCAGAGTAATTAAACAGAAAGGTGTTGATCCTCATGGTAAATAAAATTAGTCGAAAAAAGAAAAGACAAGCTAAGCGTTTTGTCGGTCGGAAGTTAGTGACACAGTCCAATTCAAAATCTAGTGTGTCTGAACAATTTCGAACATTACGGACTAATATAAATTTCTCTATGCCGGATCAAGAGTTGAAAACGATTCTTTTCACTTCTGCTGCACAAGGTGAAGGGAAATCCACCATTTCGGCCAATACGGCTATTGTTTTTGCTCAAGCAGGAAAAAAGGTATTATTGATTGATGCGGATATGCGTAAACCGACGACACATTATACATTCAATCGGATGAATGCGACTGGATTATCCAATCTACTGACGCGTAATTGGGAGATCAAAGATGTCATTCAAAAAACAGATATAGAAGGTTTAGATTTAATAACGAGTGGACCCATACCACCCAATCCGGCTGAGTTACTAGGTTCGAAAACTATGGATCATGTACTGGAACAATTAACTGGCATGTATGATTTGCTATTATTTGATGCACCGCCTGTATTGAACGTGACGGATGCACAGATCTTATCGCATAGATGTGACGGTACAATTATTGTTTTACATGCGCGTAAGACGGAGAAAGACAGTGTAGTAAAAGCGAAAGAAGCACTGCTTTCCTCCCAGGCGAATATTATAGGCACTGTACTTAATAACTTTGAGAGGCAAAAAGATCACTATTATAATCAGTATTACGGAAATGTGGAGGCGGGGACATGACTAGAAAATAGTCCGCTCCCCTGCGCTCCAAAAGGCACGCTTTCCGCGGGGCGCGCTTGAGCCTCCTCGTCGCTGGCGCTCCTGCGGGGTCTCAACATTCGCGCTAGATCCCGCAGGAGTCGTTCTTTTTCCGCTCCACTCTTGTTTCTCAAAAGTTACTTTTATAAATACGTAGTCAAAAAAATGCATGAAGGAGAAGAATGATCCTTCATGCATTTTTTTGTTTTGTCCTAGTCTGTTTTTACGTTATGTCGTTGGCTATTCATTGTTCGATAGGATTACTACCTTTTACGTATAAATAGCCATGATCTGAGCAAATGTTTCTAGTTAGTATGTTGAGTAGAGTACTTGCTTATTATTTGCTAGTATCTATGTTTTAGTTCAAAAGGTTTTGTTTGGGTGCTGATTCTGAATTTACTAAGAGCTAATAGCATAGATAAGTTGTAGACCGAAAGTCGAGTATAGTTGAGATGAAAGCGAGTAAAATACTAATTTGTAGGCTTTTTGTGTAGTAGTACTATCACTGAAAATAGAAAATTCTAAAAAATGTGTAGTATAACTACAATAAAAGATTGAATATACTGAACTATCTGTAGTATACTAGTTAAAACGAATGAAATACGCGCATTTTGTGTTGTTTTTATACACAAGGGGCATTTATACAACACGCTTTAAGAGATTACATAATGGATTTTCGAAAGGGGAGGTTGATGTGACCATTCGCAAGAGAATGACTATGCTCATTGTAGTAGATTCAGTGATTGTTTTGTATTCCATTTATATCGGTTATTTTATATTAACGCCATTCGTTGACGTGTTTTTTAGTAAATTGTTGTTGATTAGTGCAGTAACGATTCAAATTTCTCATCACTTTTTCGCCTGGCGTTTCGGCCTATATAGGAAAGCGTGGACATATGCATCGATTGGTGAATTGCGATCTATCGTCGTGGCGGTGTCGTTATCTATATTGGTGGTCGCTGTTGTGCAATATTTACTCACTCAAAACATTTCGATACGTGCACTCGTGATTACTTGGATGCTGCATGTCTTGCTCATCGGAGGGTCAAGATTATCCTGGAGAGTAGCTGGAGGTCGAAAGATTAAAGCCCATGATGTGAAAATGGAACGAACAATCATAATAGGTGCTGGACAAGCTGGGATTATGATAGCAAGACAAATACTGAATAACCCAAGGCACGGTATGCGGCCAGTAGCATTTATAGATGATGATCCTATGAAACAAGGGTTGGAAATTTACGGTATTCGCGTTTGTGGCGGTACAGAAGACATCCAGCAATATGTAAACAGATACGAAGCGGATAAAATCGTCATTGCCATACCATCGATGGATAAACGGAAGATGGCACTATTAATGAAGAAGTGTGTGGAAACCAGTATCACCACACAAACGATTCCTCTGATTGAAGACTTAATCACAGGAAAAGTATCAATTCAAGATGTGCGTGATGTGAAAATTGAAGATCTTCTTGGACGTGACGAGGTACAGCTAGACTTACAGGCGATAAAAGGCAAACTGCAAGATAAAACGATTCTTATAACAGGGGCAGGTGGTTCCATCGGCTCCGAGATTTGCCGACAAGTTGCAGAATTTAAACCCAAGAAACTGATTTTATTAGGACATGGTGAAAACTCTATCTACACCATTGATATGGAGCTCCGCCAAAAGCTTTCTAGTGAAATAGAAATTGTTCCCGTCATTGCAGACGTACAGGATCGAAATCGAATATTCGATGTGGTTAGCGAACAAAAACCAGATGTCATTTACCATGCCGCGGCACATAAACATGTTCCGCTTATGGAAGACAATCCAATGGAAGCAGTGAAGAACAATATCTTCGGTACTAAAAATGTAGCAGAGGCAGCAGAACTGTTTGGCGTCTCTTACTTCGTTTTTGTATCTACTGATAAAGCAGTAAACCCGCCCAATATTATGGGAGCTACTAAACGTTTTGCAGAGATGATCATACAGAATTTAGCAAAAAATAGTCATACAAAGTTTGCAGCAGTTCGGTTTGGTAATGTACTCGGCTCGCGAGGAAGTGTAGTTCCACTTTTCAGAAGACAAATTGCGGATGGCGGACCTATTACAGTTACCGATCCAGAAATGACTAGATACTTTATGACGATTCCTGAAGCTTCTCGATTAGTCATACAGGCAGGTGTGCTCGCGCAAGGAGGAGAAGTTTTCGTGCTCGATATGGGGGAACCAGTAAAAATTGTGGACTTAGCTAGAAATCTGATCAAGCTTTCTGGATACGAGGAAGACGATATCGGAATATGTTACTCGGGAATAAGGCCTGGAGAAAAGTTATATGAAGAATTAATGAATGAAAGTGAACGGCAAACCGATACAGTTTTCCCAAAAATCCACATTGGAAAAGCCACACCTATACCAGAAATGGAACAAGTCCGTGTGTTAGAGCAGTTGATGAATATGTCTGACATAGAGATAAAAGATACATTAGTTGGGTTAGCAAATCGCAAGTTTCCGGAAGTACCTACCCAAGAAGTAGAAGCGGTATAAGTCGTGATTTCTATTCATGGACTTAGGAAAAATGAACAAGAGGGGTGAATGAAGTGATAGATAGCAAATTTAGAAATATCCCTTTTTCTATACCTGATATAACAGAGGCTGAGATGGATGAAGTCATGAAGATCATGAAGTCAGGGTGGATTACTACTGGATCTAAAACGAAAGAGTTGGAACAAAGAATCGCCGAATATCTCGGAGTATCTCAAACAGTGTGCTTGAATTCCGCAACTGCGGCAATGGAACTGACACTAAGAATATTAGGGATTGGGCCTGGAGACGAGGTCATCACATCAGCTTATACATACACTGCATCTGCATCTATTATTCATCATGTAGGAGCAAAAATTGTATTAGTTGATACGTCTCTCAATTCTTTTGAAATGGATTATAACCAATTAGCGGATGCCATAACAGAGAAAACAAAAGCCATTATACCTGTTGAAATTGCTGGAAAAATGTGTGATTACGACACGATTTACAAAATTATAGAAAGCAAAAAGCACTTGTTTACAGCGACTGGCAAGCTTCAATCTCAGCTTAACAGAATTGCGGTCATGAGTGATGCTGCACATGCTTTCGGAGCTGAAAGAAAGAATCAAAAATGTGGTCAAGTAGCAGATTTCACTTGTTTCTCATTTCATGCAGTAAAAAACTTCACTACTGCTGAAGGTGGAGCTGCCACGTGGCGCAATGATCGAGGATTTGACGAAGAGTGGCTTTATAAGCAATACATGCTGTACAGTCTTCACGGTCAATCGAAAGACGCCCTGTCCAAAACACAGATAGGTGGTTGGGAATACGACATCGTCTATCCGGCTTATAAGTGCAATATGACAGACATTGCGGCAGGGATTGGATTAATTCAGCTAACCCGGTATGAAGACCTGCTCGATAGACGTAAGCAAATGATTGCTATATACGATCAAGCCTTGCTGCCGTTAGGAATTGATGTATTACAACATTATGGTGAAGACTACAACTCTTCAGGTCATCTATATATGGTCAGGCTACCTGGGATCAATGAGAAAGAGAGAAATCACATCATTAACCGAATGGCAGAAGCTGGAGTCGCCTGCAACGTGCACTATAAACCATTACCTATGTTAACGGCATATAAAAACTTAGGGTTTGACATGGAGAATTATCCAAACGCCTATAAACAGTATGAAAATGAACTGACTCTACCACTTCATACTCAGCTAAGCAATACAGATATCCGTTATATCGTGAAGCAATTAGAAAATATTTTAAACGGTAGGTGATCAAATGTATAGAAATATTGTCAAAAGACTTATCGATATTGTGATCAGCCTAATTACATTACCTATTCTACTCCTGATTCTTTCGGTTGTCGGCATTCTAATAAAAACAGAAGATCGTGGACCTATTTTTTATAAGGCGGACAGACTAGGGAAAAACGGTGTGCCATTCCATATGTTCAAGTTCAGGACGATGAAAGTAAACGTTCCCGATATCCGTAATGAAGATGGGTCCACTTTCTGTTCGGGGAGTGACCCGAGATTGACCAAAATCGGTAAGGCGCTCAGAGAAACGAGTGTGGATGAATTGCCACAATTAGTGAATGTCTTATTCGGTCAAATGAGTCTAATTGGACCAAGGCCTGATTTAGTAGAAATGTTGTCTGTGTATGAAGGAAGAGAAGTTCAAAAGTTAGACGTCGTACCGGGAATCACTGGCTACAATCAAGCGTATTTCCGTAATTCGATTTCTATGAGAAAGAGATTTGAAAACGATGTATTCTATGTCGACAATTTGAGTTTTTTATTGGATGTAAAAATCTTCTTCAAAACACTACATCTACTCATTCAGCGAAAACATGTTTATAACGAGGAGAACGGCTGACACATTATCTGGGAGATTTACAATTGGTGTAAATGAAATGTGGTGATGACATGAAAGTTTGTTTTTTCTCAGACATACATGGCAACTTGTACGCATTTGAAGAGTTCTTGAGGCAAAGCGACCAGCTGGAAATTGATCAGTATATATTTTGTGGTGATGTCTTTGGTTATTACTACGATCAAAATGCTATCCTATCGAAGCTGCGGAGTATGAAGAATCTACACGCTGTAAAAGGAAATCATGACCAATACTACTTAGATTATTGTTTGGCTGAAGAAGACGAAGATCAGTTAGTGAAGAAGTATGGGAATTCCTATAAAGGAATCATGAGTCGAATTTCAGCTGACAACCAAGTGTTCATTGAAAACATGCCCGATTCTCTCATTCTGGAAATGGAAGGGAAAAGAATGGGGGTGTTTCATGGAAGCGTAAGTGATCCTATTAACGGAAGAGTCTATCCAGATACTACATTATTGGAAGCGGACGGATATGAGACATTCGATTACGTGATACATGGACACACACATTATCGAATGGTGAGGAACCTGCAGTCCACAACCGTTATTAATCCGGGATCTATTGGACAGCCAAGAGATACGAATGGCTTTAGCTTCGCTACACTTACACTGCCAAATGGAACAGTCGAGTTTCAGGAGATACTTTGGGATAGACAATTATTAATCAGAGACATTGAGACATACGATGCGGGAAATCAAAAGCTGATAGATATCTTGTTTAGAAATGGGGAGAGGAATCATGAATAGAGTCATATTAGTTACTGCAATCGGTGGAGATGTGGGGCATAGTATTTTGAAATGCCTCAAGAACGAGTCCGATGTGTTGATTGGGTGCGATATAGATTCACATCCGGTAGGACTAGATGTAGTCGATAAATTCTTCTCTTCACTTCCAGCAGGAAATGAGGATTATATCTCCCAAATCTCAAATAAATGCAAAATTTATAACGTAACTCACTTAGTTCCTGTAAGTGAACATGAGATAGAAGCAATTATACATCATTTGGATATTTTTGAACGATTGAATGTAAAAGTGTTAATCAATAGAAAAGAAATCGTGGATATTTGCTTGGACAAGTATTTAACAGCGCAAAGATTAGAACATCTCGGCTTAGATATTCCAGAATATTTCTCAGAAGATAATTTCGTGGCCGACGGGAGAAAATATATTGTGAAGTTTAGAAAATCGTGCGGGTCTAAACTGTTAACGATCATTACCACTCAAAAAGAGTTAGATAAGATCAGTTCAAGTGTTTCGGAACTACTGATCATTCAAGAGTATATTGATGCGTCAGATGAGGAATATACAGTCGGAGTGTTCAGCGATGGGAAAGAAATCCGAATCATTTCATTCCAAAGAAGATTACAAGGTGGCTATACGAAATTTGTAAAGTTAGTGGATGATTCGTCCATCACGCGAGATGCGATCATTGCTGCGCAAGGTCTAGGTCTCGTAGGAAGTTTTAACATTCAATTACGTAAGAGTGGCGGTAAAAACTATATCTTCGAGATTAACCCGAGAATATCAGGGACTGTGAATTTTAGGCATCAACTAGGTTTTGAAGATGTCAGATGGTGGCTCGATATGATGGACGAAAGAGAAGTCCAACCGTATGTAAAGAAATATAAAAGTGCAATCGGCATTCGGGAAATGAATGAGAAGTTCTTACTGCTAAGTTAAAAAATAAGTCTTTTAAGGAGAATGACTATAGTGAGAGTGTTATATATCGCTACTTCATTTCCGGAACCATCAAAGGGTGCGACTATATATACCGACTTGGCAGAAGCCTTACACGAGGCTGGTCATGAAGTGACTGTCGCAGTGTCAGAGCAAGCCAGGAATAAAGAACGTACAGAATTACAGCAAGAGAGAGGATTCAATGTACTACGAATTGTAACGGGTAATTATTATGATGTTGGATTACTAGAGAAAGGTGTTACGACGTTAAAGATCCCACTCTTGATGAAACGAGGAATCACTAAATACTTCGCGAATAAAGAGTTCGATTTCATTTTATTTGAAGCGCCACCAGTCACGAATGCGGATCTTGTTGCATGGGCAAAAAAACGTTTTAATTGTCCTGCCTATCTGATGTTAAAAGATATCTTTCCACAAAACGCTGTAGATTTAGGAATGATAAATAAAAAGAGTGTATTTTATCATTACTTTAAATCAAAAGAAAACAAGTTACTGAAAACTGCGGATGTTATTGGGTGCATGTCTAATGCGAATAGGCAATATATTCTTACTCATCATACAAGACTTCACTCTTCTGCTGTTGAAATATTTCCTAATACGAAAAAAGTGAGTTATTCAAAAAACGTAATTAATCTACATGAGATCAACATGCGAGAACAGCTTGGAATTCCAAAAGACTCCTGTGTATTTTTGTTTGGTGGAAATATGGGGAAGCCGCAGTATATAGACTTTTTATGTAAAGTTGTTGAAGGCTGCAAAGATGAAAAGAATATGTATTTCCTATTCGTTGGCCGGGGAACGGACAGAGTGAAATTAGAAAAAGTAATAGAAGAAAAAACTATACACAATGCGCGTGTCATTGAAAATCTTCCAAGAGATCAGTATGAACAAATCACAAAAGAAAGTGATATAGGTTTGATCATCTTAGATCCGCGATTCTCGATACCCAATTATCCATCCAGGATTCTATCGTACATGGAGTATGCCAAGCCGATTATTGCAGCTACGGATAACGTAACAGACTTAAAAGAGCTGATTGAAGAAGCGGACTGTGGTGAATGGGTTTGGTCTGGTGATGTACATGTTTTTATAAATAAGGCGAAGGAAATGTCCACTTCCAAAAGGTTGAAGATAATGGGTGAGAATGGACGCAAATACATGGAAGAGAACTTCAAAGTACATCGCTCAGTTGAGATATTGGAAAGCCATTTCAAAAAGTGAGGTGTTGGATATGTTTAAGGACAAAACATTATTAATTACAGGTGGAACGGGTTCTTTTGGACATGCGGTAATGGAAAGATTTCTTGACAGCGATATAAAAGAAATACGAATTTTTTCTCGAGATGAAAAAAAACAGGATGATATGCGGAAATTAAATAAAAACAATAAACTAAAATTTTATATTGGTGACGTAAGAGATTTGGCTAGTGTGAAAAATGCGATGCATGGAGTAGATTATATTTTTCACGCAGCGGCATTAAAGCAAGTTCCATCATGTGAATTCTTCCCACTTGAAGCTGTAAAAACCAATATCTTAGGAACAGACAATGTCTTAACAGCCGCTATCGATTATGGAGTAGAAAAGGTCGTTTGTCTGTCGACAGATAAAGCAGCCTATCCGATCAATGCAATGGGCATTTCTAAGGCGATGATGGAAAAAGTGTTTGTGGCAAAATCCAAAACCGTTTCCCCGGAAAGAACTTTAATATGTGGTACGAGATACGGAAATGTCATGGCTTCACGTGGATCTGTTATTCCTCTATTCATCGATCAAATCAAAAGTGGACAGCCTATTACCGTTACGGACCCGGGCATGACTAGATTCTTAATGAGTTTGGAAGAAGCGGTCGAACTCGTAGTGTTTGCTTTCCATAATGCAGAAGCGGGAGATATCATGGTCCAAAAATCTCCAGCTAGTACGATTGGTGCATTGGCACAAGCGATCAAAGAGTTATTCAATGCAAGTAATGAGATTAAAATTATTGGCACGCGTCATGGAGAAAAACGCTATGAAACATTGCTTACGAAAGAGGAATATGTGAAGTGCGAAGATTTACCAAACTTCTATAGAGTTCCATCAGATAAAAGAGAATTGAACTACGATAAGTATTTTGAAGAAGGAGATCGTGAGCTTTCTAGTATCCAAGAATACAATTCAGATAATACTGACATCTTGACTATTGAACAGATTAAGGAAAGGCTGTTAGAATTAGAGTATGTTAGAACTGAATTAGAACACTGGAATAGAACCTTCCCTATTATGAATTAAAAGGTGGTCTGCTTCATGAAAATCCTAGTTACCGGAGCAAAAGGATTCTTAGGAAAAAATCTGATTGCGGAACTAAAAAATACGGGGTACAGTGAAATATTTGAATTTACTAGAGATACTAATTTTACACAACTAGAGCATTACACAAGAGAATGTAATTTTGTATTTCATTTAGCAGGTGTGAATAGACCGCAAGATGACAACGAATTCATGGAAGGGAACTTTGGTCTGACTTCTCAAGTATTGACTTTGTTAAATCAACATCAAAATAAAGCGCCGATTCTGATCACTTCTTCTATTCAAGCGGAACAGGATCATCCCTATGGAAGAAGTAAAAAGGCTGCTGAAGAATTAGTAGCTGCCTATCAGAGGGATACAGGTGTCGAAGTATATATGTATCGTCTGCCTAACGTGTTTGGAAAGTGGAGCAAGCCTCATTACAATTCTGTTGTGGCTACATTTTGTCATAATATCGCAAGGGATTTAGACATTCAAGTCAATAATCCGAATGCAGAGTTGAATTTATGTTATATCGACGATGTAGTAGAAGAGTTCAAGCTTGCGTTAGAAGGAAAGCCGACAGTGATTGAGGGGCGTTGTACGGTTGCTGGATCACATCCTATTAAAATTGGAGAGTTAGCCGATCTGATACGTAGTTTTAAGGACAGTAGAAGCGATTTATATATTCCCGATATGGAGAACGCTTTAACTAAGGCCTTGTATAGTACGTATCTAAGCTTTTTACCGGAGGATCAGTTTTCATATGATTTGACTATGCATCGTGATGATCGTGGATCTTTTACTGAATTTTTAAGGAGTCGTGAAAGAGGTCAAGTTTCTATTAATGTTTCAAAACCTCATATTACCAAAGGTGATCATTGGCATCATACAAAAAATGAGAAGTTCTTAGTTGTCAGTGGGAAAGGAGTCATTCGTTTCAGAGGAATGGATTCCGATAAAATGATCGAGTATGAAGTGAGTGGGGATAAACTGCAGTCAGTCGATATCCCGCCTGGCTATGCACATTCGATTGTTAATACTGGAGATAGTGATTTGGTAACTGTTATGTGGGCAAATGAGTGCTTTGATGCGGAAAAACCCGACACATACTTTTTGGAGGTCTGATGATGAAAAAATTAAAAGTCATGACAGTAGTGGGGACGAGACCTGAAATCATAAGATTGTCGGCAGTCATCAATAAATTAGATAGTTCGTCTGCTGTTGAACATACGCTAGTTCACACCGGACAAAATTATGATTATGAGTTAAATGAAGTGTTTTTTGAGAATTTCAAATTAAAAAAGCCTGATTACTTCCTGAATTCAGCGAATGGAACAGCCGTGCAAACTATAGGGAATATACTTATTCACATCGATCCAGTGATTGACGAAGTACAGCCCGATGCATTTCTTGTACTAGGGGATACCAACAGTTGTATTAGTGCTATTGCAGCTAAAAGAAAACAAATCCCTATATTCCATATGGAAGCCGGTAATAGGTGTTTTGATCAACGGGTGCCAGAAGAAACCAATAGAAAGATTGTAGATCATATAGCCGATATTAATTTAACCTACAGTGATATCGCGAGGGAATACCTCTTAAGAGAAGGCTTGCCAGCAGACCGAATCATCAAGACCGGTAGTCCGATGTTTGAAGTGATCCATTCCAGAAGAGATGATATTGATCGCTCCGAAGTGCTCGAAAGACTGGATCTTGAAAAAGGGTGCTATTTTGTCGTATCCGCACATCGTGAAGAAAATATTAATTCGCAAGTGAACTTCCTAGATTTGGTGGACAGTTTGAATACGATTGCAGAGAAGTATCAAATGCCAGTGATTGTCAGTACACATCCACGAACGAAGAACATGATTGAAGAAAAGGGAATAGAATTTCATCCTTTAGTTAAGACGATGAAGCCTTTAGGATTCAATGATTATATAAAGCTTCAAAAAGATGCAAAAGCTGTGCTGAGTGACAGTGGAACGATAAGTGAAGAGTCCTCTATTCTCGGCTTTCGAGCGTTGAATATAAGACAAGCTCATGAAAGACCAGAAGCGATGGAAGAAACGTCCGTCATGATGGTGGGCTTGAAGAAAGAAAGAATTATACAAGGGTTGAAAGTTTTAGAGACGCAAGAACAAGGAAGCTTGCGACCTGTCGGTGATTATAGTATGCCAAATGTTTCGGATAAGGTATTACGAATTATTTTGTCCTACACGGACTATGTAAATCGGGTTGTGTGGGGGAAATGAGTATGAAGAATATTAAGTAGACTATTTAAATCGAATGAAAAAATCTGATTTTCAAGGGTTGATTTTATGTTCGAAACTAAAAAAGTCCTCACTAGTAAAGATATTAGTCCTCTGTTAACTAGTATTAATCATTTAGCCATTATTTTTGTTTGTATGTGGATTGCTATTCCATATGTGAGAAGTATAATAGGTGTTATTTTCTTACTATTCTGGCTACTCGTTTGGTTCATCACGACTGATATGAGATGGATTCTAAAAAAATGGTCATTAGATTTAGTGTTTGTTCTAGTTTTTTTTATTACTTTCATTCCTTACTTCCTTACGGGCACATTATTTTATGGAGCCGCAGGAACGAATGCCATTACTATCAGTTTTCCCATCTTCTTAGCCGGAATATTTATTAATCATTATTATATGTACTATAAGAAAGATTATAAAGCTTTAGGATTGATCGCGATTTGTACCATTATATTCTTTATAATAGGTAATTTTCAAACCTACTTAGGCTTACTGGATTATCCGATGGCATCTAGAGAGCTTGCGACTGGAAGAGCGGATTTTATTCAAATGTATACTAAGTTAGGCATTGGTGGATTTGGCCATATTTACAGTGTGGTTTTCCTGTTAATAGGTAGTTTATATCCTATCATAAGAAATCCTTCTTTATTCACATTGGCACATAAAGCGTTAGCTCTGTTATTTAGTATTGTTGCTTTTCAGATGCTGATACAAGCTTCCTACGCTACTTCTCTATTGATATCCATACTTGGAATTATACTGGTTGTCTTTGCCAAAAATAGAGTGACGTTACTTCTATTAATGATTACTTCTTTTTTTCTGTTAGTGGTAGTGGATCAAATCGCTATGGGGAACTTTTTCCTAGCTATAGCAGATAAGCTTAGTTGGAACTATATTCTAAATGAAAAGTTCACAGATTTGGCTAACTCACTTTTAATAGATTTTAACGGTGGACAACTAGGTAATAGAGTAGATTTATACTTATCTTCTTTACAAACATTCTTTTCCAATCCCTTCTTTGGAATACTGGGTCCGTTCAGCCATATAGAATCTGGGAGAATCGAAGGACACTCCGGGTGGTTTGATTTACTAGGGTTTTACGGGTTATTCACTGGAGTTCCTTTATTCTTAACTTTTTACTTTAATTTTAAAAAACATCTAAAATATTATAAAAAAACTAGCTTTACGGGTTTCTTACTAGTCATCTACTTCCTGTTTTTATTATTCGGTACTATTAATCCGGTACTTTATGTAATTGAAATAGGATTTGTCATATTCTGTGTCATACCTGCAATCCCGTATATTCCGTATGCTTTTAAGAGAGAAAAAGTTAAAGTTAAAGTTCCAAAAAAACGAAGCGTTGTTGTTACTGGAAGGGAGCATGGCATATGAAAGTGATGTGGATTACGAATATTGTTATAGGATCCATTCATCAGAAATTATTTGGCAGAGAATCTAATGGCCTATGGATGGATGCATTACTACAGGAATTCATCTCTACAAAAGAACATGAATTAGTGATCGTTACAACAGGGAGAAATAAAAAGTATATTTACTTAGAAGAAGAGAATGTAAAATATTATATCCTACCAGGCGGTAATCCAGTTGAATATGATCATGCAAAAAAAGATCATATTCAGGATTGGGAAAGACTTTTAACTAAAGAAGCACCTGATATTATTCAAGTGTGGGGAAGTGAGTTTACACAAGGATTAGCTGCACTTAAAGCAAAACCTACTATTCCTTCTGTACTATTCATACAGGGATTATTGGCATCCATTGCGAAATATTACGAGGCGGGAATTGAACACCATGAGTTGAAGAAAAATATCACTTTGCGTGACATGATAAAAGGCGATTCTGTTCTTGCGCAAAAAAGAAAATTTTTAAAGAACAGCAAGTATGAAAAAGAAATGCTGAGAATTTCCGGAAACATTATTAGTGAAAATATATGGACCAATGCTAATTGCAAAGCGATCATTCCTGATCTCAACATTCATTCGTGTCCGTTAAGTATTAATGAAACATTTAAAAACTACCGATGGTCATATGAAACGAGTGAGCCTTATACCATTATGTGTAACGCATCAGGTTACCCATTAAAGGGATTACACATGATTTTGAAGGCACTGGCATTAGTAAAAAGAACGTATCCAAATGTTAAGTTAGTAGTACCAGGGAATCCGATGATTAGTAATCGAAATATAAAAAGTAGACTAAAAAAATCAGGTTATATGAAATACATCGAAGGACTAATAGATAAACTGGACTTGATGGATCATATAGAATTCACCGGTCCTTTAACACCTGACAATATGGCTAAGACCATGTCGAAAGTTAACGTGTTTGTACTTTCTTCAGCATTGGAGAACCACTCTAGCACCTTAAAAGAGGCAATGATGGTAGGAACACCATGTATAGCTAGTAATGTAGGGGGGATACCTGAATACGCCACCCATGAAGACATCGCATTACTCTATCGTTTTGAAGAGTATGAATTACTTGCAGAATATATCAAGATGATTTTTGAAGATCCACAACTAGCGAATAGGCTGTCTCAAAATGCGTTAAAAGCTGTACATACTCTCCATGATGACGGGATGATTTATAAGACGATTACAGATATTTACATGAATATTATGCATGACAATAAAATTAATTAGTGCTCACTGCATAGCCTTTGCTGTAGATAGGAAAATGAAATGAGGTGACATCATGAAAGTGACATTCTACTCAAATTTCTTGAATCATCATCAATTACCTTTCTGCTTGGAAATGTACGAAAGGCTTGGAAGGGATTTTAAGTTCGTTGCAACTGAACCCATGCACGAAGAACGAGTAGAGCTAGGGTATGAAGATATGAGCGAGAAATATCCCTTTACACTCAACTCCTATGCTACTGATGAAAATTATCATAAAGCTCTTCAATTAAGTGAAGAAAGTGAAATTGTAATTATCGGTTCCGCACCAGCAATTTTTATAAAAGAAAGGCTGAAGCAGAACAAAATCACCTTCCGCTACTCTGAAAGGATTTTTAAAAAGGGACGTTACAGAGTGGTGAGTCCTAGATCCTTCTTTCCTTTAGTGAAAAATCACACGCGTTATCTGAATAAAAATGTGTATATGTTATGTGCAAGTGCATACACTGCTGCAGATTTTAGACTAGTAGGAGCGTATAAGAAAAAGGCATTTAAGTGGGGATACTTCCCTGAAGTAAAGCGTCATGACATAAAAGAGCTAATGGAAAAGAAACAGAATAGAGTTCCTAAAATATTGTGGGTAGGAAGGCTATTAGGACTAAAACATCCAGAACAGGCGATACAAGTAGCTGCCATGTTAAAGGCCAGCGATTACTTGTTTCACATGGATATCATTGGTTCCGGAGAGATGGAAGATGAGTTGAAAGAAATGATAGAGAAATATGATCTTTCTACTCATGTAAACCTGCTAGGTAACATGAAGCCAGATGAAGTAAGACGTCATATGGAACGCGCAAATATCTATTTATTCACTAGTGACTTCAATGAAGGTTGGGGAGCAGTCTTGAACGAAGCTATGAATAGTGGATGTGCCGTAGTTGCAAGTCATGCTATTGGTTCTGTACCATTTTTACTCGAACAAAATAAAAACGGATTAATTTATAAGAATGGGGATATCAATCATCTATACAAATGCGTTGCCAGTTTATTAGATACTACTGGTTTAGCTGAAAGGTTGGGAATTGAGGCCTACCATACATTATACGAAACATGGAATGCAAAATATGCAACTACCCGATTGATAAACTTGTTTGAATCTTTACTAGGCGGAATACACTTACACTATGAACAAGGCCCCTGCAGTCAGGCAGAAATACTAACGCACAAGTTTATATATTAAATTTGGCAAGTAAAATATTCATTCGAAATAGAGTTTTTAGAGATTGAATTACTGAAGAGTAGGGGTGGTGTGTATGGCTAAAGATCAAATTAAATCAGGTGCACTTCTATCCTATGTAAATATTATTTTAACTACCTTTAGCGGGTTATTGTTCACACCATTCCTGCTGCGGCATCTCGGTCAATCTGAATATGGTTTGTATATGTTAATCGGTTCAATTGTAGGGTATATTGCGATTATGGATTTGGGATTACACAATACGATGTACAGGTTTATTTCGAAGTATCAAAGTGAGGAAAATGATAAAAAACAAGAAAACTTTTTGGCTACTATATTTTTAATTTATGGTTTGATCTCGCTTTTAGTATTACTAATAGGCACATTACTCGTAATGAATCTGGATCTTTTCTTTGCTCATTCTCTAACGGATGCCGAATTTTCTAAGGCTAAGATTATGGCGGCTATTCTAGTATTTAATTTAATGTTATCACTTCCTCTTGGGGCATTTCATTTTATCGCCAATGGGTATGGAAGATTTGTGGTCGTGAATGTGATAGGGATCGTCAGAATATGCTTGCGTATTGGTGTTCTCATTACACTACTGTTAATGGGGTATAAGTCTATTGCCATTGTTATCATTGATACAATCTTAAATATTGGAATTGGGGTAGTATACGCTATATATTGCTTCAACCATCTTAAAATAAAAATCAGATTGTATAAATTTGATATGGAATTTATTAAAGAAATTATGAATTATTCTTTTTTTATTTTCATTACGGCGATTGTGAATCAACTCTTTTGGAGAATTGGTCAAGTGACATTAGGAATATATAGCAGTACAGTAGCAGTTGCGCTATATGCATTATCCTTAACCCTCGTAATCTATTATCAACAACTTTCATTAGCTATATCCAACGTTTTTATGCCAAAGGTATCTCATTTAGTAAGTGAAGGAGCAAGTGGAGAAGTATTGACCAGTTTAATGATTCAGATCGGTCGTATCCAATTTGTGATATTGGGTATCGTCTTATCAGGTTTTATCGTAACGGGGCAATCTTTTATAGAATTTTGGGCTGGAGAAGAATATGGAGAAGTGTATTGGATCACTCTTCTGATTTTCATACCGGTGACAGTTCCTATGTTTCAAACGCTTGGCGGTGTGATTTTGCAAGTTAAAAGTATGCACAGGTTTGAGGCGAAGGCTTATCTTGTCATGGCGCTCTTAAATATTCCGCTTTCCATATGGTTAGGTATGCTATACGGTCCGATGGGGATAGGAATTTCGACAGCTGTCTCGATTATTATTTTCCAAATTGGTGTGATAAATTGGTATTACCAATATAAGATTGGGATCAACGTACCTAGATTTTTTAGAGAGACCTTAAAAGGTATTCTTCCTACAGTGATTGTAACTGTTTTACTAGGACAACTAGTTAACAGTATGGGGTGGGAAGGATGGTTAGCACTATTATTGAAAATGGTTTTTGTTGCAGTAACGTATATAGTGTTACTGTCATTCATTGGTTTGAATAGTTCTGAAAGAGCAATATTTAGTGGATATAGAGTGATTGTTAGAAAGAGGTTTAAATATTTGTAGATGTGGAAACCTAATGTCCATCCCATCTCAACATCTTGCCAACCTATTCTACACATGTGGTAGGCAATATATGTAAGGCAGCCGCCACTGTACAAGTGACGACTGTCTTTTTCATCAGCGTTTACGATGATGAAACAGTCGGGACAGGCCTTTCAGAATGATCGCCAAGGCGAACAACACGATGATGATCACCAACACCACAGCAAGAGCTAACAGCAGCAAGCTTCCAGCGAGAGCGCCCAATAAGCCCGGAACGATTAAAAATAAACCGAGCAACGCATATCCGGCTAAAATCCCGAAGAAGAAAAGCCATTCATTGCTTACATGTGCACATTTCGACATAAACTTCACCTCCTTGCTGTACTATATGTCGCGTTCAGCAAGGTGATGTAATGCAATTCACTCGGTTTTTGATAATAAAAGAGTGTTAATAATTCTACCAACCCAATAATCGATAATAAATAAGGCATCCAATCGATAAACCGATTGGATGCCTTGTTCTGATCATCTCGATGTGCGATTAAGTTGTCACGACTCTACTTACTATCAATCAAACGTCAACACAATACGTCCATTGATTTGACCCTTTTCCATCTTTTCAAGCACTGCATTCACATCGGAAAGGGGAGCTGTTTCAATTTGCGCTTTTACTTTCCCGCGTGCGGCAAAATCCAGCGCTTCTTTCATGTCGATTCGTGTTCCAACAATGGAACCTTTTACTGTGATTCCGTTTAACACCGTATTGAAAATAGGGATCGGCAAATCTTCGTGTGGCAATCCGACAGCGACCAAAGTGCCGCCGCGCTTGACGGAACGGTACGCTTGCTCAAAAGGTACTTGAGATACCGCTACACTAATCGCCGCCTGTACGCCACCGACTTGCTGTTGAATCGCTTCGGCAGGATCTTCATTTTTGCCGTTCACTGTAATGTCGGCTCCGAGTTTCTTCGCCAGTTCCAATTTTTCATCCGCGATATCGACTGCCACTACATTGAACCCCATAGCTTTCGCATACTGTAACGCTACATGACCCAATCCACCGATGCCGTAAATTGCCACCCAGTCTCCTGGTTTTGCACCGGATACTTTCAACGCTTTATATGTTGTCACACCTGCGCAGAGGATAGGTGCGGCTTCAACAGAGCTTAGATTTTCAGGGATTTTCGCAACGTAATCTGCTGCTGCGAGGCAATACTCCGCGTACCCACCATCCACTGAATAGCCACCATTTTCTTGACTATGGCATAGCGTTTCTTTCCCTTGTAGACAATAATCACACTCACCGCATGCAGAGTAGAGCCAAGGTATACCGACGCGGTCTCCGACTTGTACGGACGTGACATTCGGTCCAATCGCTTCAACAATTCCTACACCTTCATGACCTGGAATGAGAGGAAGTTTCGGTTTGACAGGCCAGTCACCATTGATTGCGTGTAAGTCTGTATGACAGACGCCGCATGCCTCTAGTTTGACTAATGCCTGACCGACTCCGGGTGTTGGTTTTTGTGTGTTTTCAATTTGTAACTTTGTCTGGAATTCTTTAACGATCGCTGCTTTCATTGTGGTCTGTTTTGTAGTCCCTCTTGCGTTACTGTTTTGAATTGCTGGTTTCATGAATGATTCCTCCCTTTTTCTCTTACGGACTATCTATATGTGGGAGGAGGGGGGATTAGTACAGGGGAACGGTACCATGGAACGGTGGAACGGTACCAGGTCCCCACACAAATTCGGAACTATTCAGACAATTATCATTCAATACTACAAAAAACACCTTCTCTCTGCTTAAACAGGGAGAAGGTGTTTTTCAATTGTATAGTGATTATTCCCAACGCCCCGTAAGTACTTTCTGACGTGTATAGAAATTCAGTCCGTCTTTACCGTTCGCATGAAGATCGCCATAGAAGGAATCTTTCCAACCGGAGAATGGGAAGAAGGCCATAGGTGCAGGTACGCCGATATTTAATCCGAGCATTCCTGCGTCGATGTTTTCGCGGAAATTGCGTACGTTTCCACCGTCTCTTGTGAAAATACATGCGCCGTTACCGAACCTGGATTTATTCGATAAGTCGATCGCTTCATCCAAGTTTTTCACACGGCTGATCGATAGGACAGGGGCGAAAATTTCGTCTTGCCAAATCTTCATTTCGCTCGTGACATGATCAAAGATCGTAGGTCCGACAAAGTATCCTTTTTCTTTAGCTGCACTGTCTAGGCGACCGTCGCGAACCATTGTTGCGCCTTCATTTTCACCAGTCGCGATGTATTGTTCTGTACGTTCTTTATGCGTGTCACGAATGACGGGGCCAAGGAAGATTCCTTCGTCCAAACCGTTTCCGATTGTGAGTTCATTCGCTCGATTGAGCAATGTTTCAACAAATTCGTCTGCAATGTCTTCTTCCACAGCGACGACTGAACATGCCATGCAACGTTCTCCGGCTGAACCGAATGCTGCGTTGATGATTTGTGTGGCGGCATTGTCTAAGTTCGCATCTTTTAAGACGATGGAGTGATTTTTTGCTCCCGCTAGTGCTTGAACGCGTTTTAGATTATCTGTTCCGCGTTTGTAGACGTACTCGGCAACGGGCTGAGAACCTACGAATGAAATGGCGGCGATCTTTTCGTGATCTAGAATACTATTTACTACGTCGTGTGCTCCGTGCACAATATTGAAGACGCCTTTGGGTAAGCCGGCTTCTTCGAGTAGTTCAGCTAAGCGGTTTGCTAGCATCGGTGTGCGCTCGGATGGCTTGAGTACAAATGTATTTCCTGTTGCGATTGCCATCGGGAACATCCAGCATGGCACCATCATCGGGAAGTTGAATGGAGTGATTCCGCCAATGACGCCGATTGGATAGCGATAGGTTCCAGATTCCAAACCTGATGCGACGGATGGCAAGTTATCACCCATCATCAACGTAGGGGCTCCTGTTGCAAATTCTACACATTCAATTCCGCGTAGTACTTCACCGTGCGCTTCAGTAAAGTTTTTTCCGTTTTCGACTGTGATAATTCGAGCAAGCTCATCCCAGTGATCGACTAATAGTTGCTGATATTTGAATAGAATACGTGCGCGATGTGGAACGGGTACTTCTTTCCAAGTAACAAATGCTTCGCTAGCTACTTGTACTGCGCGATCTACATCTTCTTTTGTTGAGATGGGAACGTGTGCGACGACTTCTCCAGTGGCAGGATTATATACAGGCTCTGTTTGGTCTGTCGTAGCAGATACCCATTCACCGTTAATATAGTTTTGTACTGTTACTGTTGAATTTGTTGTCATATAGATGGCCTCCTAGTGTAATTACATATTCTATTAAAATTGGTATTCATAACATACTTGATATAGCTCTGCGATTTCTTCTTTTGAAGGTGTTTTAGGATTATTGCTAGGGCTTCCGCTGGCGATCGCGTCTGTAGACATTTTACTGATAGCGCTTACAAACTCTGCACGTGGAATTCCCCATTGTTCAAGATTCGGGATAGCTAATGCTTTACATAAATCCTTCACTGATTGTACAGCGATTTCTGCGGCAGCTTCATCTGATACTTGTTCTGCTTCGGAAGAAAAGATCCGGCCGATGTCTGCCAATCTATCAATACATGCATCTTTGCTATATTCCAGTATTGCAGGTAAAAGCATCGCATTCGAGAAACCGTGTGGCACATCAAATAGGGCACCAATGGGCCTAGACATGCCATGGATTAAACAAACAGATGCATTGGAAAATGCACTTCCAGCTTGAAGCGCAGCGAGTGACATACCTTCTCTAGCTTCGATGTTTTGACCGTCCGTGAATGCTTGATGCAAATTCTTTGAGATTAACTTGATTGCGGATAACGCCATCATATCTGTCATCGGATGAGATTTTTTAGATATGTATGCTTCAATGGCGTGACTCAGTGCGTCTACACCGGTCGCTGCTGTTACTTTTTGAGGAGAAGAGAGCGTCAGCAATGGATCGACGATGGCTACATTCGGCATGAAAGCAGGCTGTTTAATCATCATTTTCACTGTTGTTGCTGAATTCGTGATGACGGTGACGTCTGTTGCTTCTGAACCGGTTCCTGCAGTAGTTGGAATCGCAATGTGAGGTACAGGTGCTATTTGTGCAATTTTCTTCATGCCTACGTAGTCTTCGATGTTTCCACCGTTAGTCGCTACTACTGCAACTGCTTTCGCCGTGTCGATACAGCTTCCGCCACCTAATGAAATAATCAAGTCGCATGTTTCATCTTGATATAATTGAAGTGCATCTTCTACATATTGATCATTTGGCTCTGAAGCTACACCAAGGAAGACTGCATTTTTAACAGAGTGTTCCGATAATTTACGTTGGCACTCTTCTACGTATCCGAGATTCTGCATGATTTGGTCGCTGATGATCAGTGCTTTCTTACCGAGATGTACAGCTTTTTCCCCAATCTGTGCAAATGAATTTTGCTGGTACAGTATGGTTGGTGGCATTTGAAACGTTTTACAAGTTTCCATCAGGTCAGCTCCTTACATTATAATACGTGTAATAAAGTAGAACGTTTAAAACAGCAATAAAAAAAGTGTAGCTTCTAGACTACACTTTTATTAATAAACAGAGTGTAGCATTAAGGCTACACTCTAGTCAAATATTAAATTTTCTCATTTTTTTGTATAACGTCGTTCTGTGGATGCCAAGCAGCTCAGCGGTCTTTGATTTATTGCCGTCTGTTTTATCTAGTAAATCGATAATCATCTTTTTTTCTTCTGCGTCTTGTTTCTCTTTGATATTTTCCAATGTGTGGATATTTTGTCCCTCCACGATTAGTTGAGGTAAGTCTGTTACGTCGATGCTATTGGAATGAACCGTGCTAACTAAGTGTTCTAGCACGTCAATCAATTCTTCGATATTGCCTTTCCATTCGTAATTCATTAAGTACGTCACAGCCGAAGTAGTAAAAGACTTCTCGGGTATTTTATGTCTGAAACATATTTCCTGCATATAGTGTGACAGTAAATAGGGAATGTCTTCTTTCCTGTTGCGAAGTGCAGGAATGGTCAGTTGCAACGGATTTAATTGGGCATATAACTCGGAGCTGAATGCATCACTTTCGGCTAATTCATATAAATTTTGTGTAGAAGAAATAATGAGTTGGACAGGGAAGCCTTCTGGAGCGTGTCGTAAACAGTCCAGTAACTTCATTTGTAAAGTCATAGATAATGCTTCTATATCTTGTAAGTAGAGTGTGCTTTCGTTACCGGAAGTGAGGATTCCGTGCATGCCGAAAAGCTGTTCGTCCACGTTTTTTGAGACCTCTACCGTACAGTGTATGGTCGTAAATGGTTTTGATGCGAACGGGCTTAATAAGTGAATGCTTTCTGCGAATGCCTTCTTTCCGGTGCCTTTTTCGCCTGATAGTAAAACGACGGCTTGTGTCCGTGCAGCAGTCCGCGCTTTTCTTTTCAAGTCGGATATCGCTTCACTCGTTCCGATAATTTGATTGAGACTCGATAAGCCTTCTGATGATAGGGGAGGAAGTTCTGTATCGGCCATGACTTTCTGCAGTTGCAATCGTTCATAGATCCGGTAGATGTCCGAAACCCCTTCAAAAATGAGCATTCCGATTGCTGCAACTACTTTGCCATTTTTCCAAATGGGGATTCGGTGAACGACCATGTCTTGTCCTTGTATATTTTGTAGAACGCCTCTTTCCGGAATACCTTTTTGGACCGTTTCATGTAAATTCGTGTTTTCAATTACGTCTGTTACATGCCTTCCCATTGCCACGGATCTAGGTACACCTGTGAATTTGCTATACGCCTCATTGAATTCGATGATGATCCCATTTTCATCGACTACCGCAATACCTTCATACGCTTTTTCAAGAATAACAGATAAAATATCCGTCACTTTGTCATTTTGTATATAGCTTTCCATCAGTGCCGTTAGCCCTTTTAAGATTTCTTTTTGCGTTAGAAGGCCCGTGAGCATACCTTGTTGATTTTTCACCATATAGACAGCCGGATTGTCGGATTGAAAAGGGAGTTCACTCAACAATGACTGCTCATCTATTTCAGCTACTTGCGTGAAGAACATCGTCTCGAGCAACATATGTTTGTCACGGCCACTGACGAATGCTTCCAGTATATGGTGGGGAGTCATCATGCCAATCGGTTTATGATGTGAATCGACAACTGGAAGAAATTCAAGTTTCAATTCGTTCAAAACTTTAGCCGCTTCTAGCAATGTCTTATCTGATTGGATGACCGAAAAGTTTTCATTCATCCAATTCGCTACAGACATCCATTTCTTATCGTTTTCAACTTGTATGAGTGTATGAATAAATGCGTCTTTAAACATTAGAGCCTCCATGAGATATCTATTTTGCGTTGTGTTAGTTAATTATAGCTTGAAAATTATACATGTGCACGGGACTGAATGAAGGGAGAATGTATTTCGAACTTGCAGTAAAAACACCTTCCATAAAAATCGGTAGAAGGTGTTTGGAATTTACTATAGTTGAAACCGAATGCATTCGAGTGGTTTCTGTTGTGCGTGAAAGAAACAATAGATCTTTACGGTGAAATAGCTAGCGATCAGTAAAGGGAGTCTGTTCTGTCATTACACTCTCGTAAAAGATTTATTTCATTCACTATCACATTTTAGTCCATCTAACACTACGGAAGTAATACAGTGAATTTCTACTACAGGATCCAGACGTTCTCTAAAAATGATCCAATCGTAGATCGTTCCGCGCATGCAACGTGTGACGAGCATTGAAATCTCATCAACCGAAAGCTCTCGTTTAAACTCATTTCGTTCTACTCCTTCTTCTACATAAGAGCGAATGATTTGATACAGTTGGCGATTTTGGTCAGTTAAATAGGGTTCATCATCTATCGTTAATGCCAGTGCGCTTGTGTAAATCGTATGAATGAAATCTTTTCCTAAGACATCCCTTAAATACGTCATTTGGCCTTTATAAAAAAGAAGAATTTTTTCTGAAGCCTTGAGATCAGCGGGAATGCTAGGAATGAATGATAGGTAAAATTCATCGATATCTTTAAATTTTTCCAAGAAGACATCATATTTCGAATTAAAATGAACGTAGAATGCCCCTTTGGAAACGTTACATGCTTTTGCGATACTTTCTACCGTTACATTATCGAAACCTCTTTCATGGAAAAGCTCTAGGCCTTTTTCTAGGAGGTTTTTCTTCGTCTCTTGCGCTTTTAATTGACGGGGTGTAAGTTCTGTCATGTTCTGTTCCTCCTTTACCATGTTTGTTAACAGGATACCATGTTAGCAGGTTTATTTAAAATTTTTAGAAAATGGGTTGACTAATTGGATAATTCTAGATACTATTGAGTGACTGTAGTATGTGACTACGGTATGTGAAATAAATTAAGGATCATTATGTAATTATTAATCGTTTACAAATTGTTAGGTTTCTATATTTTTTTATTGTTAATGACAACGCTTACATTTTTATGAGCGAATTAAAAAGGAGGAATATGTATGGCGAATGAAAAGAAGATTGGTTTTATTGGGCTTGGAAATATGGGTTTCCCGATGGCGCGTAATTTATTGAAAAAAGGCTACTCCGTTTACGCTTTGGATATCAATAAAGAGTCGGAACAGAGCTTTGGAGAATTAGGGGGGCATGTGGGTCTTACCACTGCTTCGTTACTCAAGGAAGTGGATCTCGTTTTCACCAGTCTACCTACTCCTGCTATTGCGGAAAATGTGTATTTAGGTGAAGAGGGTATTGTGAATAGTGCTACGAAGCCAGTAGTGTTAGTGGATTTAAGTACGATTTCACCTGAGCTGAACAGGAAAATTGAAATAGAGGCATTGCAGCAAAATCTTGAATACTTAGGCGCGCCGGTAAGTGGAAGTGTCAGTGGTGCAGTGAACGCTACGTTATCCATTATGGTAGGTGGCGAAAAAGAAACGTTTGAATCGGTACTGCCTTATCTACAGGCTATTGGATCGAATGTATTCCATGTAGGAAAAGATCCGGGTGTTGGTACTATTGTGAAGCTCATCAATAATATGATGGCGGGTATTCACAATCAAGCGGTCGCAGAAGCGCTCTCACTTGCGAAGCTTGCAGGAGTTGATCAAGATATCGTCTATGATATTGTCAACGTTAGCTCCGGTGCAAGTACGATTCTTACCCGTAACTACAAGACGTATATTTCACAGGATGAGTACAATAAAGGTGCATTCACGACTTCATTATTATTAAAAGATTTGAAGCTTGCGAAACATGTATCGGATTCACTTAACGGAGAGCTACCGATTACTTCGCAGCTGATTAAATATTATGAAGAAGAAGTAGAAAAGGGTCATGCTCATGAAGATATGTCTTCTTCGTATTTGATGATTCAAGACAAGTTGAATCATCAAAAGCAAAACGTATAAGAGAATTCATTATAAATTAGGAGGAATAGATCTATGCAAAAAACAGATGTAAAGACGTTAACTCATTTTATTAATGGTGAAGAGGTTGAAGGCAAGAGTGGACGTTTTGGAGATGTCTTTAATCCTTCCACTGGAGAGAGGATTGCAAAAGTGCCATTGGCTTCAACAGAAGAAGTGAATGAGGTCGTGAAGCTAGCGAAAGAAGGGTTTACGCACTGGTCTAAGATTTCAGTTGGAAAACGAATGGAAGTACTTCACAAGTTCCGTGCCCTACTTGTAGAAAATACGGATCGATTGGCCTATGCAATTGGTGAAGAGAACGGAAAAACGCTCTCTGATGCAGCAGGTGAAATCTCACGTGGTATCGAGTCGGTGGACTTTGCGATTGGTGCTCCACACTTGTTAAAAGGTGAGCACTCGGTGAATGTGGGGGGAGAAATCAATTCGTATTCCATGCACAAGCCATTAGGTGTTGTAACATGTATTTCACCATTTAACTTCCCGGTAATGGTACCTGTCGCGATGAGTACGATGGCGGTGGCAGTAGGTAACGCGATGATTCTGAAACCTTCAGAAAAGGTTCCTCATTCTGCATTAATTCTTGCGGAGCTATGGTCTAAAGCGGGATTGCCAGCTGGTGTTTGGAATGTGGTCAATGGCGATAAAGAAGCTGTCGATGCACTGCTTACGAATAAAGACGTTATGGCTGTTAGCTTTGTAGGGTCGACACCGGTAGCTGAAGCAGTTTATGAAAAAGGAACAAAAAATCATAAGCGTGTACAGGCATTTGGTGGCGGAAAGAATAATATGGTCATCATGCCGGATGCGGATATCGATACAGCGGTGAATTCATTCCTTGGCGCAGCTTATGGTGCTGCATCACAAAGGTGTATGGCAATTTCTTCTGCGATTCCTGTAGGTCAGAAAACAGCTGAAGCATTTGTTGCCAAGCTAACAGAAAAAGTGAATGAACTGAAAGTCGGAAAGTTCGATGACAAAGAAGCAGATTTCGGACCTGTGATCAGTGCTGAAGCAAAAGCGAGTGTAGTGAAATCCATCGATTTGGCTATAGAAGAAGGAGCCGTCCTAGCTGTGGACGGACGAAATCCTAAAGTAGCGGATGAAGGAGGCTATTACTTAGCACCAACATTGCTTGATCATGTAACAACAGACATGAGTGTGTACAAGGAAGAAGTCTTCGGTCCTGCACGAATCGTTGTTAGGGTAGATACGCTCGAACAAGCGATTGATCTAATTAATGAGCACGAATATGGTAATGGCGTGACGATCTTTACCAACAGTGGAAGCGCTGCACGGACGTTCACGGATCAAATCGAAGTGGGAATGGTAGGGGTAAATGTTCCGATTCCTATTCCAGTTGGTTACCATAACTTCGGTGGATGGAAACGCTCCAGATTTGGTGAAGGGCAAATGTTCGGTCCGGATACGGTTCGCTTCTTTACGAAAACTAAAACCGTTTCTGAGAGATGGTTTGATACTTCTTATAATGATGAAAGCAAAACAGATTTCGACTTCCCAAGTAGTTAATTGACCATAAGCAGGATCGTAGTGAATATATAACTCCGATCCTGCTATTTTTCTAAATTAAAATCGTTTTATTTTGAATAGTACATAGTCAGTTGGAGGAGGGGTAGAATGTTAGGGATATTTATAGGTTTAGTGTTACTCATGGTATTGGCTTATAGAGGTTGGTCGATCATCTGGATTGCACCGATTTGTGCAGGAATCGTAGCATTATTCGGTGGATTAAACTTATTGGACGCGTATACGGATACATATATGACAGGGTTCGTTAACTTTGCAAAGCAATGGTTTCCGGTATTTATGTTGGGGGCAATTTTTGGGAAGTTGATGGAGTACAGCGGAATGGCCCATTCAGTAGCTATTGGAATTTCACGCGTTTTTGGTAAAGAGCGTGCAATCATTGGTGTCATTGTGGCAGCAAGTGTATTGGCTTACGGTGGTGTGAGTGTGTTCGTTGTTGTATTCGCAGTCTATCCATTGGCTCTGAATATGTTCCGTGAAGCAAATATTAGCAGACGTCTTCTTCCAGGAACGATTGTAGCGGGGATGATGACATTCGCCATGACGGCATTGCCAGGTACACCGCAAATTCAGAATCTGATCCCGACACAGTACTTTCATACGACGGCGGCAGCGGCTCCGATTATCGGACTTGTTTCATCGGCGTTCATGATTGTCTGTTCCATATTGTATTTGAATCGTAGAGTACGAGTGTTAAGAGAAGCAGGGGAAGTTTTCGAAGAACGTGAAGAGGACTTGAATGCTGAACCACGTACGAACTATCCACATATCATACTTTCGTTATTACCTTTACTGGCTGTTATTATTACATTGAACTTTTTAAAATGGGATATTGTCATAGCCTTGGCAACGGGCATTGTTCTAATTTTACTCATTTCTATTAGAGAATTCAAAGGCTTCACAAAAGCCGTAAACAGTGGAGCGAGCGATTCTGTTATGGCGATGATCAACACGAGTGCCGCAGTAGGATTCGGAACGATTGTACGATCCGTTCCGGGCTTTGAAAAGTTAAGCGACGCGATTTTAGGAATCAATGCAAACCCTTTAATCTCTGAAGCCATTGCGGTAAATGTTTTAGCAGGAGCGACAGGGTCAGCTTCCGGTGGTCTTGGTATCACATTAGAAGCACTAGGCTCGCATTACTATGAGATTGCAACCACTACGGGTCCTGCGCCCGAAGCCTTTCACCGCATTGCATCAATTGCATCGGGTGGATTGGATTCTCTTCCTCACAACGGGGCGATCTTGACGATTTTAATTGTGACAGGTATGACCCACAAGGAATCGTATAGAGAGATGGGTGTGATCGCGATAGTGTTCCCTATGCTTTCATTGATTCCTGCGATTGCGCTTGGGATTATGG
The DNA here is from genome assembly GCF_002101375.1 of Sporosarcina ureae. Taxonomy (GTDB): domain Bacteria; phylum Bacillota; class Bacilli; order Bacillales_A; family Planococcaceae; genus Sporosarcina; species Sporosarcina ureae_B. The sequence continues at coordinate 2,576,171 of NZ_CP015207.1, forward strand.
GGATTTATTGATGGTGTTCGCAAACGGTACCAGGTCCCCACACAACTTCTAAACTATTCAGACAACTCAGCGTATCGCGCCAAAAGACTTCTAATCCAGTACATTAGAAGTCTTTTGGTATTTCATTATATTGAGATTAAGGGAACGCTTCTAGAATGTCCTTACTTTTCTGGCGGTTCAAAATATCCTCTATGTCCATCAAACAATAATGCACGTAGGCTTCTGTAGTTTTCTCGAATGGTTGAGGTAGGCAGTGTGGGAGTTTTGATGTATCTAGATACGGATAAGGTGACGGTGCAGAAGAGTGATAGTAGGGGAATGTGCTGAATGGATAATCAGCCAAATGCTTGACCAAAGGTGTTTTTGTTGTGATCGGATTGCGGTGAATATAGCGGCTTACAGCGAGCATTGCGTATGGAGATTTTACTTCTTTAGAATAATATCGGCCCTGATAAAGTTGTCCAATATATCCATAACGTTTAGAGTAATAATCGCTGTATTTTCGATTGATATGCCGCATGATTTTAGATAGGCTGTCTTCAGATTGAAGTAGAATATGATAGTGATTGGTCATGATACAGAACGCGAAAATTGTGAATTGATAATAGATAGATGCATGGCCTATGCATCGCATCAGATGCCACATATCATCTTCCGTGTTGTAGATGTTCTGTCGGTTATTGCCGCGCATGACGACATGGTAGTTTGCATTCGGCCTCCAATTCCGTTTACGTCTTGCCATTAACCTCTCCTCCTATTATTTTGTGAATATATTGAGTATAGTGGAGAAGTTTTATTTTGGTCAAAAGAGTGAAATTGAATTTTGGAAAATGGAAAGTGCGTACGAATAACGTTATAGGTTTGAAGAATTGAATTTTTGCAGCTGTTACAGTAGAAGAATTTAATTCCTGAATGAATTGAGTTCGAATTGTGTGAGGACCTGGTACTGTGTCGGTGTCACAGCCGAATTGTGTTCGAATTGTGTGAGGACCTGGTACTGTATCGTATCACAGCCAAATTGAGTTCGAATTGTGTGAGGACCTGGTACTGTGTCGTATCGCAGCCGAATTGTGTTCGAATTGTGTGTGTACCTGGTACCGTATCGTATCACAGCCGAATTGTGTTCGAATTGTGTGAGGACCTGGTACTGTATCGTATCACAGCCAATTTGTGTTCGAATTGTGTGTGTACCTGGTACTGTGTCGTATCACAGCCGAATTGTGTTCGAATTGTGTGAGGACCTGGTACTGTGTCGTATCACAGCCGAATTGTGTTCGGATTGTGTGAGGACCTGGTACCGTATCGTATCACAGCTGAATTGTGTTCGAATTGTGTGAGGACCTGGTACTGTGTCGGTATCACAGCCGAATTGTGTTCGAATTGTGTGAGGACCTGGTACCGTATCGTATCACAGCCAAATTGAGTTCGAATTGTGTGAGGACCTGGTACTGTGTCGTATCACAGCCGAATTGTGTTCGAATTGTGTGTGTACCTGGTACCGTATCGTAGAACCTGGCACCGTATCGAATGAATCAAAAAGCTGCTACGAGACGACCATATCATACGGTCGACTCGCAGCAGCTTAAGGTGGTTTCTATATATGGATCAAAGGCTGATTGCGGATTGGTTTCGAAGCGCTAGAAGGTCTTTTAACGATTCTACTTGTTCGTCAGGCAACGCAATCATCGGTAAACGAACGCCACCAACCGGTACGCCCGTCAAGTTCAGCGCGGCTTTTGTAGGAGAAGGGTTCGGTGCAGCGAACATCGCTTGCATGATCGGCAATAGGCCACGATAAATGGTAGCAGCTTGCTTGGTATTGCCGGTCTTGAAGTGGCGCACCATTTCTTGCATTTCATTTCCTATAATATGAGCAGAAACCGACACAATGCCTGTGCCGCCAATAGCGAGTACAGGAAGTGTAGACGCATCATCACCTGTGTAGACAAAGAAGTCATCTCCGGTATGTTCAATGATCGCTGCAACAGCTTCTAGATCACCACTTGCTTCTTTGACAGAAGTAATATTCGATACGTTGTTAGCCAATCGGATAATCGTTTCGGGCAACATATTCACGGCACTACGTCCTGGGATGTTATACAGCATGACCGGTAATGTAGTCGTTTGTGCAATCGTCTTGAAGTGCTGGTACAATCCTTCTTGACAAGGCTTATTATAATACGGGACGACAAGCATAATTCCGTCGACGCCAGCTTCTTCTGCTTGGATCGTCAAGTCGATGGATTCTCTTGTACTGTTTGTTCCTGTACCTGCAATAACTGGTGCGCGACCAGCCACGGTTTGCACAGTGAATTTGAATAGTTCTACTTTCTCTTGTGCAGTAAGAGTAGGTGATTCTCCTGTCGTACCTGCGACAACTAGTGCGTCTGTTCCATTGGCTAGTAAGTGATTGATTAAGTTTTGTGTTGCTGGGTAATCGATGTCTCCTCTTTCATCAAACGGAGTAACCATCGCTGTCATAATTGATCCGAAATTCATTATTCTCCACATCCTATCATTTTATTAAAAAACATAGAGGTGGGGGCGGTACGTAATTGAACGCAAAAAGCAACAACGAGGGCTCGCTGTTGCGTTGAAATAATGAATTATTTCTTTGCACGAGATAGCCCACCATATAGTTTCCTATATGACAATCCTGCACTTGTTCAGTCCAGAATCAGCTTGGAGATCATGAGTGTCTCGCCGCTTCGGCAAATTCCCCTTTCCACAATCTTCACAGAACCTCATGATTCTCTGATTGTGTACTAATGGTTTTTGCGCCTCTATCCTTACTCCGAAATTATCGAAATAAGTGAAAGTTTAATTAATCCCTACTCTACTTGTTATCTGAAGAAATAGCAACCTTAACATTTCTAGATGAATGTTCTGTCTATCGATGCCACTTCGTGCAACAATGGGTCAACAAGTGTACGAAAGTCGCCTCATTCCTTCGACAATTCACTGCCCAGTATTGTGTTAGCCTCCAAAAAGTGCTATCTTATCAGTATAATAGCCTAAGGGTAAACTGGGCTTTTCTTGCTTGATTTATGCATTACATAAGTTTTCTGAAAAGGGGAATTCGATGAGTACTATACATGAGTCCGCGAATAACAGGCCGGAAGAGTTACAGCGCATATTGGATAAAGAATTATTACAGTTGGAGAAAATTACGATTGAAGATTTCGAAGTAGATCCTATCGAGAAGCCCGTCACACAAGAAGATTTAAAGCAATTTCAGCAATTTACATCGACGAGTTTTCGCTCCCTAGAAGAATTGTTGGAGAGCAATCAAGCCGTCTTGCCCGTTGATGAGGCCATCACGCGTTTGCAAGATGAAGCATTGCAAGACCGCGTCCAAATGGCAAAACGCGCGGTGCAAATCTTTAGTTTATTTGAAGACGTGCGTCAAACGGTTGATCCTGCATCTGTCGATTTACTTGCACAATTGGATGCCGTGATGGATCAAGCGCAGCTCTTACTTGAAGAAATCGGTATAACAGAGTTACCGGTGTACGATGAGTATTTCGATGAAAGCTATATGGAAGCGGTTGGCACTATACCCGAAGAAGAAGCACAAGGGATCGAGCGTTTTAAAGTGGCGGCTGTATTCCGCAGAGCCTTTTCAATAGAAGGTCAAGTCATTCAAGATGCACTAGTGAAAACGGTTTCGTAAAAGGGGGAACGTTTATGACGAGCATAACAATTGATCAATGGGTGAGTCACTACGTACGCCCGTTTAGTAGGTGGAGGTGATTCAATGAGTTCATTTACTAACGTTCCTATGCTAATTCAGCAAATGCAACAAGAGATACGACAGAAACGTTACACGATGGCACTTGATACGATACGGGAATTGGAAAAGTTGAATGTTAGCCGCAAGCAGATTCTGTGGCATAAAGCGTTGCTTGAGAGTAAGGTCGGAAATTTGCATGTGGCATTAGCTTACCTGAAGGAACTAGATAGCGACGAGTCACATGCCATTAAATTGAAGCAAACGATTACCGACAATTGGGACACGTATACGCAGGTCATCGATGAATACAACCATGCAGTGTCGGAAATTCAGCTAGGATTTGGTGAAAACGCACTACATATTATTGATCACGCGATTCAACTGGCAGGAAAACTGCCCGTCCCGATTGAATTATATCGTATGAAAACGGTCTTGTTGGCGCGTTATGAAAGCGGTACTTTATCTCGTTATACGGCGGGGCTACCTTTGTATGTACTCGACGATCCGACTATCAAACGTGCTGTGGCGGCAGAACCTCCACGTCCAGATATCGCACGACCGGTTCCTAAGCCTAGGCGCAAACGTAAGCTGAAAAAAGAGGCGGTAGTACTATTCGCTAGTATTGCGACCGTGCTGTTAGTATTTTTCGTCTGGTTACTAGCGAATCTACTGACACAGCCTGAAACCGCTACGGAGGCACCCACTACAGCACCGGTGAAAAAACCGGCTATTACGGAGACTGTGTCTAAGAAAGAAGAGCCGGTTGAAAAAAGAGTAGAAGAGGTAGAGCCAAAAGAAGAAACAGAGCTTGCATTCGTTTCAAATGAAGCAGCAAATATGTATTATAATGAAGGCTATAGGCAATTCGTAAAGGAAGACTTCCCAGCAGCTGTTGTGTATTTTGAATACGCTGTGCGCACGGAAGAAAGTGATTACTTCACGGACGATGCATCGTACTTCCTAGCTTCGAGTTATTTACGCGAGCAGAAGTATGAAGATGTCGTGGAGGTCGCGAAAGCATTCCGTAAAGAACAAGATGTGAATTATATGGAATCACCTTACCGAGAAGGGATTCGTCTTCAGGAGAGCCGTGCTTTGTGGCAGCTCGGTGAAGAGGCACAAGCGGTTTCGATTTTGGACGAATTGATCAACAAGCCCGATGAAGACTGGGTGACGTATGAAGCAAGGGCTATGAAGAAGTTTGTAGTAGAAGGCGAGAGTGGGGATGACGAAGAAGCTAGCTGAGTTAGCTTGTGACCGCGCTACTCCAAAAAAACTGGAGCAATCCACGAAGTCAGCTGACTTCGCGGGTTGCTCCTTCTTTCATTCTTGTGATTTAATCAACTCAATATTATGCTTCTCCCACTCGGTCATTTTTCCATCGAAGGATGGATTCGGTTCGTACCAAGACTGTGAGCCAAAGTAGTTCTGCAGTTCTTTTGATTTGAATACATAGCCGTGCCGTGCATAGATTTCATTGCGCGCTAAACGTAAATCATCTTTTGACAGTCCTTTTAAATCGGAAGTATCGAGGAAGACATCACCGCTGTACGAGATGATGAAATGGTCGTTTGAACCACCAGCTGGTCCTTCTTTAATCACTTCTTTGACAATTACCGTTTCGACAGGTTCTTCTTTTACGACGTCGTTTTGCACGACTGGCAAATCGTTGTCGGTTTCCGTATTGGTTGCGATCGCCAATTCTTTGATCGAATCAAAAGCGAGATGAACCGATTGCTTCGCTCCGAATACGTTTGCTTGAATTTCTTCGCGCACGCTTTCATCATTCAAAGTGGTCGTCATTTTGATTGGATATATCCCTGCCATATACGGGCCAAATTCTGCTTGTTCTTTACTTTTTTTGATATAGCCCATCTCTGTGTCATGAATTGACAGGACGGTTTCCTCCCCGATAGATTTCACTTTGAGAATATAGCCCGTCGGATTGATCGTATAGCGCGGGAAGAGGCCGAATCGTTTTCCTGTTATGCGCATGGAGAACATGCCTTCGTCGGTCTTTTCTTTTAAATTAGTTTCTACTACTTGAACGATAGAAGGGTTTTTTTCCACCAATGTAAGCAATGCTCCAATACTTTCTGCGTTGATTGAAATACGACTATCTTTCGGCACAATCAATTCATGCAAAGCATCATGATCCTGCTCGATCAGCGCTGAAATAAAGTGCTCAGTTGTTGCCTTACGACCGTATTTGGTTTCCATAGCGTAATAGCTTGTAATCGCGACTAGCACAATAGCTAGTAATAAAACCGGGTACACTGGTGTTTTCAGTAACGACCGTTTTTTATTGGAATAGCGTGATGCCAGAAATGCTTTGCAGTGTGTACAGTACTCTTGCTGTTTTCTATTCATTTCATTACATATCGGACATTTTTTCATATAAATTCTCCTACTTCATGCTATGGCTCTCTCTTTTAAAATGAGTATAGATACCAATGTAGTCAAGATTATACTATGACTGACGGGATTATTCTAGACGTAAGGCAGGTAGTTGCATAAAGGAAGTAGGGCGTAGAGTATTTAGGAAAGTGGGTTTCTCAAAATATCTCAGGTAAAGTAGTCCTATCTAACGTATAGGATGTATGAAGATGGTAAATGGTGAGTTATAATGGTTTAAAAGAATCCCATATTGCTAAAGTGTGACAGGGAAGAAAAGAGGGTCGAATGAAAAGGCAGCATCATCTACTTTTGATTATATGCATTGGATGGATGGCGGTATTTGGTTTACAAGAAATAGTCAGTGCGGAAGTGATTTCAAATGAGTTACTGGTAGAGTATGAAAATAATCGCCAAACGTTTTCTATAGACGAAAACTTATCGGGTGTAGAAAACCGCGAAACTATTACAGACGAAGTGGAGTTATGGAGCTTTACAGATTCTGCTGAGATGCTTCTGATGAAGGAACAACTTCTCGAAGATCCAAATGTTTTACATATTGAACCGAATTATGAGCGCTCTTCACATGTCGTATTCAACGATCCTCTTCTTGTGAAGCAGTGGTGGATTCCAAAACTAAAGCCGCAGTTGATGTGGTCTAGAGTGCAAGAGCAAAAGAAAAATACCGTCGTAGCCGTCATTGATTCTGGTATTGATCTATATCATGAAGATTTACAAGGGCGAATACAGCCAGGCGGTTATAATTTTTACGCAGATAATACGAATGTTCAGGACGTCAACGGCCATGGAACCGCAATCGCAGGCGTCATTGCGGCTAGGGCTGGGAATCATCTAGGGGTAGTGGGAATTACAGGAATATATGATACCAAAGTATTGCCGTTGAAAGTCTCGCATCTGAACGGGCTCAGTAAAGTGTCAGATAGTATCCAAGCGATTGATTACGCCATCAAGAAACAAGTCGACGTGATCAACATGAGTTACGGAAGTAGCCAAGCTTCCCAATTGGAGGAAAAAGCGATACAGCGTGCAGTGGAATCGGGTATTACGGTCGTTGCGTCTGCAGGAAACGATGCAATGGAGGGAAATTCCATCATGTTTCCTGCATCCTACGCTTCTGTAATTTCAGTGGGGGCAACAGAAAGAGATAATCAGCGCGCTTACTTTTCAAACTATAACTCTCACGTTAGCTTAGTTGCTCCAGGTGCGGCAGTCTATACAACAACAATTAATAATAGCTATAAGTCAGTCAGTGGAACTTCTTTTTCAGGACCTATGGTAGCAGGCGCAGCGGCGTTATTGAAATCTATAAAGCCCGAAGCGACGCCCACTGAGATTAGACGGTTACTTGAAACGACCGCGACAGACTTAGGGGCGCCGGGAAAAGACATTCATTTCGGTGCGGGATTAGTTAATATAGAACGACTTAGCAACGCATTGCTGAATGAATTTAAGGGCGATTTTCCTGAACTGCATGTACAACCAAATAAGGTATTCAAAATCAAGTTCACTAGTGCATTGCTACTGGAAGAAGACTATGCTCGACATATTTACATTACCCGTTCGCCAAATAGCACAGAACGTATCGAAAGTTTTACAGCGAAAGTGGATCCTTTAAATAGTAAGCAATTATTCATTACACCAACTACTGAATGGCCACAAGGGGTTCATTATTTACGTGTGGATCAAGGTGCGCAAAATAAGAATGGAGTTGCGATGAAGAAGTCATTTGCTGTGAAGTTTACCGTACTGCCTCACTAATCGAATATCATCGGAAAAGGCTATTGCGGTCCGTCATGGAGACTCTCGCAATAGCCTTTTGAGTATTTTATTTCGTTAATTTAGAGAACATTTCTCCCGTATTGATATCTAAGATCATCTCATCCACTTCAGGTTTCGTCTTGATCATTTCCATTTCATGTAGCCAGTCCCGTACTTCTTTCCAAGACGTTTCATCCAGCGTGCCAAATGCTTCACCATCTGTATCCATCTTAGGTAATAACACTTGTAAACTTTCCGTTTCGATTGCTTTGTCTAGCGGGAAGTTTGCTTGATCTTGGTTGTTCAGCAAGAGGTCGAGTGCTTCTTCGGGCTGTTCTACCATAAATTCATAGCCTTTTTGAGCTGCTCGCCAGAAAGCCTGGATGGCGTCTTGTTCTTTATTCCATGTATCATCACTCGTCAACAACACGATTTCACTATAATTCGGCACGCCATAGTCTACTGGATTAAAGTAGCGCGTTTTGAATCCTTTCGAGTCCATAACAGGCACTTCGTGGTTAATAAATGTTCCTGTTACGGCATCGACGCGTTTCGAAACGAGTGAAGATTCCAATTCAAATCCAACATCGATCATATTCACTTTGTCATAATCGCCACCGTCATTCGTTACCATCGTTTTAATCAGAGATTCGTTCAGTGGAATTCCAGGATAGCCAACTGTTTTGCCTTCAAGATCTTTAGGTGATTGAATCGAGCTTTCTTCCAACATGACTGTGTAATTAAGCGGCTCACGTACGATGGAGGCAATCGCTTTAACCGGAATATCTTCATTTGCTTGCGCTAAAATGACGTCCGGTTGGTAATACAATCCAAGTGTCACTTTACCAGCTGCGGTCAAGTTCATGGGATCGGTCGGATTGGCAGGGAATTGAATGTCCACTTCCACGTTTTCTTCATTAAAAAACCCTTTTTCTTGCGCAACATATATATAGCTATGTACGGCATTCGGATACCAGTCGAGCATAATGCTGACTTTTTTCTTTTCATTGTTCGGTGTCTCTTCTTGATTGGCAGGGGTTGTATCATTTGTACATCCAGCTAGAAGTAGAAGAAGAAACGTGATGCTAAGGAACAGACGTTTTTTCATTGATGATTCCTCCATTGTAAAAAGTATTTTTCCAATACGACGACGAGTAGGAAGAAGATAATGCCTACTGCAGAAAGCAAGACGATCGGTGCGAATACAGCAGCACTATCAAATTGCGTCATCATTCTTCTGCTGAAATATCCAAGTCCTGCCTGCGCGCCTAACCATTCTCCAATGGCCGCACCGATTACGCTAAGTGTGACCGCCACTTTGAGTCCAGAGAAGAAAGATGGCAAAGCGGAAGGTAGGTCTAGCTTATAGAAGATATCTTTGGCGGATGCGCCCATTGTCAACATTAACTCACGTAAGTTTTTATCTGACGAGCGTAAGCCGTCGAACACGCTGACGGTGATCGGAAAAAAAGTGATCAGGACGGTGACTGCGACTTTACTCCAAATGCTGTAGCCGAACCACAAGACAAAAATCGGTGCAAGCGCAATGACAGGAATCGTTTGCGACGCGATCAAAATAGGGTAAAATGCTTGCTCAATTGGTTTCTTACTATACATCGCAATCGCTAGTGTGGATCCGATGATGATCGAAATCGATAAGCCGATCAAAATAGTTAAAGCAGTCGGAGGTAAGTGATGGATAAACAGCTCCGTTTTCAGCTCCCATAATCTGATCAGAATCGCTGAAGGGGACGGAAAGAGGAAACTTTTGTCGTAAAGTCGCGCTGCGATTTCCCATACGCCAAGTAGCATCGCGACGAGAAGTATAGACCAACTATACGAAGTCATCTTCATAGTCGCGCCTCCGAACGAAGCTCGCTGATAAGTTGCTCTTTCAGTTCCATCAGTTCCGGTCGTGCCAAGTCTCGCATAGTGCGTGGTCGGCTGAGAGGCACGACGACTTCGCGAATCGCCTGTACCGGTTTTTCAGCGAGTACAAAGATGCGATCGGATAGGAATAAGGCTTCGTCAATATCATGTGTGATGAAGACGATCGTTTTATCGAGCTTCTGCCATTGATCGATTAGCCACTCTTGCATCGTCAGCCGCGTGATCGCATCTAGTGCGCTAAATGGCTCGTCCAATAATAAAATATTTGAGCCAGTCAGGATTGTGCGCAAAAAAGAAACACGTTGTCGCATCCCGCCTGATAAGTTTCCAGGATAGGCGTTTTCTTCTCCTGCCAGTCCGAAGTCAGCAAGTAACTGGATGATTTCATCGGAAGAAGGTTTACGTTTTTGAAGCTCTACAGGTAATTGAACATTTTCAAGAATCGTCCGCCACGGCATGAGTAAGTCTTGCTGGGGCATATAGCCAACCTTGCCTAACCGTTTCGTAGTCACTTCTCCGTCCAATAAAATCTGTCCACTGTCAGGGTTCTCTAGGCCAGTGATGAGTCGAAATAACGTGCTTTTGCCATAGCCGCTTGGTCCAATGATGCTAACGAATTCGCCTTCCTTCACGTGCCAGTCAACTTGATCGAAAATAACAGTTGGTTTCGAAGCTTTCGTAGCTTGATAATGAAAAGAGACATTAGTAAACTCTAAAACTTTATTCATCATATTCTTACCACTTCTCATTTCTTAAAAAATTCACACAAAAAAAACCACTTCTCTATGCGAAGCGGTTGCATAGTACGGATAAAATCCGTCATATGTCCACTTCCCTCCGCTAGCATTATCTAGAGCAGGTTCAAGGGTTAAGGCGAACGCCTCTCTCAGCAAAAGCACCCCTAGTGTTTATCCATCTCTTATCGTTACATAGTCTGAAAAGATAGTCAAGATAGCTTTGAGGGAAATTGGTATAGGATAGAAGCCTGTAAATAGATGAACCGTCAAATATTACGCTATTGCAATTGTTATGTCGACTCCTTATGATAAAGAGGAGTTTATAGCGTATTTTGGTGTCTTGCTAGTTTGCAAGACTTAAAAAGGAATCAGGTGAAAATCCTGAACGGTCCGGCCACTGTAATTGGAAAGTGACTTCAGACAACCACTGGTATTCGTACTGGGAAGGTTGAAGTTGCGTTGGTATCCAAAAGTCAGGAGACTTACCATAATACCATGCTTACAACCTTCCGGAAAAAGGTGTGTATGTGGTGTTGTATTAGGTATGTCTAAACACGCATCCATCCATCCTAGTCTCTTTCCGGAGGCGGGATTTTTTTATTAAAAAAAATAGGGGGTAGGAGTCGTTGAAGAAAGGTAGTCGAGTAAGCAAGACGTTTTCTGTGTTAGTAAGCTTGTGGTTGATGTTGTCGTTTGTAACTCCGACAGTACAAGCCGTGGATACAGGAGTAGAGAAAACAGAAGGAACAGTTGAAGAGCTGGCAAATGTAAACACTACTGCGAATCATACCCCAGCTATACCAGAAGTTATTCGTACGGTAGACGAGATGCTAGCGGATACGTTACGTTTTTATGAAGAAGAGAGATATAATAAGGATAACTTTAGATGGGGTATGCCGGGAATTAGTTGGACGGAACTGGTTGGATTGGGCGCATCTAGTTCGCAATTAATTGATGGTACAGCACGATTACCAGAGTGGATTACTAAAGATCCAGAATTAAATAGTGACGAGTCAGATACAGACCATATCCGTTATATCTTTGGTTTGCTGGCAGTAGGGAAGGATCCAACTACTGCGTGGGAAACGAATCGTAATCTGTATGCAGAGTTAGCGGCACAACAAAAAGCAGATGGATCAATTGGTCCTATAAATAAACACGCCTGGGCGATGCTCGCTTTAGATACAGGTATGAAGCGTGGGCAGGACGTAGGAACATGGAATGCTGAAGCGAAAGAAAAAGCGTTACAACATTTGTTAAAGCAAGAAAAGGAAAAGGGTGGATTTTCTCTTTCATTAAACGTACAAGACAAAGCTGATCCCGATATGACAGCGATGGTCTTATTGGCACTAGCAAATTATCAAGATGATAGTGCGGTGAATACAGCCATTGAACGAGCAAAACACGTCTTACGCGAACAACAACTGGATACAGCTGGCTGGGGCGCTTGGGGAGAAAACTCCAACAGTATTGCGACTGTCATTTCAGGACTGGTTGCTTCAGGAGAAGACGTTACATCTATCGAATGGCAAAAAGGTGGGAAATCACCTGTAGATGCATTAAGCAAATTCCAAATGAAAAATGGAGCATTTGCATTCACTTTACCAGCCGATAAATGGGTCAATACGATAGCTGTCGAACAATCTTTAATTGCACTACAAGAAATTAAAACGGGTAAATCTGTCTGGCAACAATTTTCTGAAGAAGAAACTATAGAGCCACCAGTACATCCAACGAATATTACATTTTCCGTAGAAACACGAACAATGAATATGGGGGATATTATTAGCCCAAAACAGTTGGAAATTGAGTCGGGGGATACGGCGTTCACGGTACTACAACGTGAAGTAGAAAGTGGCTCAATACCATTCAAATTTACTGGTGTAGGTCCAACCCTATACGTGAAAAGCATTAATAATGTAGCGGAATTTGATGGCGGTCCGCTAAGTGGCTGGATGTATTCAGTCAATGGTGAATTCCCGCAGTATAGTGCTGGAATTTATGAATTAAAGAAAGACGATATTTTACGTTGGCAGTATACAACGAACTTGGGAGCAGATCTAGGAGATGATTGGAATCCTATACCGAACCCTGAACTCTCACTCAAATCACCTGAAAATGTAAAAGCTACAGTTACAGATAGGAAGCTTCAAATTCAAGTGATAGATGAAAAGACTGGAGAACTGCACCCGGCAAAAGTAGAAAAAACAGAAGTGGTTGACGGAAAGATGATCGTTCAAATCGGGGAAGCGGGCACAGTGCTGGATGCAGTTGAAGGTCTCGAACTCTCTTCAGAAATACTGCAAGTTGTAGTGCTCGAAAATGATCAACCCTATACGTATTTCGATTTTGAAAATGAAGTTCAAACGATGAAAGAGTGGACTATCACGTTTTCAGATACATTACAGCATGATGCTGCGAACTTAGAAAAAGTAGTCGTGAGAAATGCAATGGGTAAAACTGTTAATGTTTCTACAACACTCGGAGAAGATGGAAAATCAGTGAAAATCAAGCCGATTGCTGGATATACTAAAGGCGAACTCTATTATTTAACGATTACCGAAGTGAAATCAGCAAACGATAAAGTAATCAAAGAACCGATTCGCAAAGTATTTATAATCGAATAAAAAATTGAAGACTATCATACAAGTCAGTACCATATGGCTTGTATGGTAGTCTTTTGTGTAATATCTTGCATTTATCTATAAATCTATGTAATATAATGACTAGCAGACCGAAACGGTATTCCGGTCATTTCTGAAGGAAGTGTCATAATGGATCGTAGAGAAGAAATTATATTGGCGGCTGAAAAATCGTTTACGATGTTTGGATATAAAGCGACGACGATGGATCAAGTAGCGAAGATTGCGAATGTGGGGAAAGGTACAATCTATACATTTTTCTCGAATAAAGAAGAGTTATTTCATTCAATTGTCTGGAAAATGGTTGAAGAAATGAAAAACGTCTCCGAACAGACAGCTAAAGAAGGCGCGTCATTTCAAGAGAATGCCCATGCGCGTATTATGCAATTGTTGAAATTTCGCGAGACCCATCAGTTATTTATTAAATTGATCGAAGAAGAGAAAGAGTTACGAACACCTGCTGTAGGAGACGTGTTAACGTCTATAGAGAAGGAAATATTAAAATTCATTGCAAGAAAGATTGATCGCGGTGTCGCAAAAGGTGAATTAAAGCCATGTGACAGCGAGCTAATTGCATATCTTTTATTCAAAACGTATTTAGCACTAGTTAACGATTGGTCAAAGACGCATCATGAACAACTGACGGAAAAGCAAATCACGGACTTGTTGAACGATACGATCTTTTCCAGTTTGTTAGTGTAACGTGCGAATGACAGAATATAGAGTGAGGGTTTATATTACATGAATAAAATTTGGTTTATAGTTAGACGCGATCTTCGGAATATCTTCAAGAATAAAGCAGCACTCATTGTCATTGCGGCGATTGCATTTCTGCCTTCTCTATATGCTTGGATGAACATACTCGCTTCATGGGATCCGTATTCCAATACGAAAGGCGTAGAAGTCGCGGTCGTCAGTGAAGACGTAGGTGCGAAAATAGAGGATAAGGAATTCAATGTCGGAGATGAAGTCATCGTCTCGCTGACCAAGAACGATGATCTCGGCTGGCAGTTTGTAACGAAAGATGAAGCGTTAAAAGGCGTGAAACATGGTGATTACTATGCTGCGATCATCATTCCAAAAGACTTCTCAGAGAATTTAAGCAGTGTCATCACCGACGATATTAAGAAACCCACATTAGATTATTATATCAATGAAAAAATCAATGCAATTTCCCCGAAAGTAGCGGGCAAAGGTGCGTCTGCTATTGTAGAAAATATCGATAAAACATTCGTTGAACAAGCGAATGAAGCAGTCATCAAGGTATTCAATAATCTCGGAGTAGAACTTGAAGGAAATCGTGTGAATATCGAAAAGCTACGTGATTTAATTTATCAATTGGAATTTGACATTCCTGAAATCTATTCAAAGTTAGAACTGATGGATAAAGGCTTGAATTACGCAGACTCTTCTATTGATCGTGTAGATGTTGTGCTTGACGACGTCAATGCCGTGCATGCCAATGCGAAAAAGTTGAACGCACGCTTGGTCAGTAAGTTGCAGGAAAATGAAAAGACCGTAGATAACACATTGCGCGTCATCACATCTAACTTGGAGAGCGCACAGACGGCATTCCGCAAAGTACCTAATTTGACGAGCGAGTTATCAGGCAAAGGTGAAGACATCGATCGTCTTGTCGATTCGCTACGTGATAAGCAAGGCAAACTGGAAGATACGAATGCTCGGTTAGATGATATTTACGATTTTTTAAAGAAACAGGATCAGAATCTAAAAGACTCAACAAATATTAAAGATTTACAGAGTGCCTTGAACAATAGCGCCACAGATTTAAACCGTCTGAAAACGAATTTGGAAACCATCATTTCTGATTTGCAGAGCGGTAACAATCCGGCTACTGATTTAATTACGCAAACACAGGCGTTGTCGGGTAAACTCACTGAAGATATGGATAAAATCAAAGATCATTACGAAAATGTATTATCACCGCAAACTGAAAAGCTCCTGAAGCAGTTGAATGAGCTTTCTGTGAATATCACGGGCTTATTGGATCGTGCGACGGAAGTAAACAGCCGGGCACAAAAAGTCGTTCAAAACTTAATCGATAAGCGTGAATCTATTGATTTCAGCAAATACCAAGAACAACTCGACAGTATGTCTACCGCGATAGAAAGTCAGATTGGTAAAATGGATACCGTCATTACTGTTTTAGAAGCTGCAGGTAAAGTGACAGGCAGTGACAAAATTGGCGGTCTGCAACAAAAAATCATCGCGTTACGGGATCAGTTATCATCGACTAAACACGTTATTGATCAAGTACAAGCTACTATTAATAAAGGTGAAAAACCTAGCCTCGAGTTGTTGAATCAACTGAACGGTCAGCTACAGGCAAGTCAACAAAAGATTACCGATGCACGCAATCAATTTGATGCAAATAGCCAAAAAGCAATCCAGGATGCGATTGAACAATTACAAACTTTCGATGAAGGACTGCGTGATCGGTTCAATGAACTCCTAGCATCGAAGACAGAAATTGATGACAAGCTTGCAGGATTGCTAGAAACTGCGGAAGATCCTAAAGTTACGATCGGAGTGCTTCAAAAGATGGTTGGCCGTATCGATAGTGGACTGACGGCAATTGGCTCCATTAACAATGGATTAACGGACCTGGAAAAATTCATTAAATCCGATACACTGTCTGCTGAAATCGAACGAATCAAAACGGTTCAAGACAGTTTGTCATCTGCCAATTCATCCGTTGACAGCTTAGTCGGTCGAATCAATGAATCAAAAGCAAACGGTAAGAAACATTTGGCGGAAGTCGACCGTGTATCGGGTGAATTAGATCGTTCGGTTGGAAATGCTATCGATTTTGTCAATAATGATTTGACGAGAAAGTATAAATCTGCGATACGTGATGCTACGAATGCGTTGTATGATGTATCCGACGTACTGGATGAAGTAAACGGTCGGATCCCACGTTTACGTACAGCGCTTGAAAAAGCAGAAGAAGGGATTGCGCTTGGGAAAACAGATTTAGCGAAAGCGCAGAAACACTTCCCAGAAGCTCGCGAAACCATTGAAACGATGGCAGAAAAGATTCGCAAGTTAGAAGAAGACGGAGACTTGGATACATTATTGGATGTGCTGGCAACGGATCCAATAGGCGTCAGTAAGTTTTTGGCTGAACCGGTCGTCTTGAATGAGCACCAGTTATATCCGATTCCAAACTACGGTTCAGCCATGAGTCCGTTTTACACGACGCTTTCATTGTGGGTCGGTGCATTGCTCATGGTATCCACGTTGAAAGTGGATATCCGCGAGAAGACACGATTCAAGAGCTATCAAACGTATCTTGGACGGTTAATTATCTTTGCTGGGATTGGGGCGATTCAATCATTGATCGTCACGCTCGGTGAGTTATTCATCATGAATGTCTACGTCGTGAACAAGCTACCATTTGTCTTATTCGGTGTACTGATCAGTGTAGTATTCGTTTCCATCGTCTACACACTCGTGTCCGTATTCGGTAACACCGGAAAAGTCATCGCGATCGTTTTGATGGTCATGCAACTTGGTGCATCAGGAGGGACATTCCCCATCCAAATGGCACCCGAGTTCTTCCAACAGATTTCTGCATTTATGCCATTCACGCATGCGATTACCTTATTGCGTGAATCAATCGGTGGAATTATCTGGGCAGTAGCGTTAAAACAAATCCTCTATCTACTGATCTACTTCGCACTAGCGCTTGTAGCAGGACTTGGATTGAAAAAGTTCTTCAATAAATCGAGTGATAAGTTTATTGAGAAGGCGAAGGAAAGTAATATTGTGATGTGATGGAATGAAAGAGAGACTGCACTAGAAGTCATGTAGATCGTGACCAATTCTAGTGCAGTTTTTTTTGTGTTTTGAAGAGTTGGGGAGGGGCTGGGCCCAAGTGGAATGACATCGAGACAAACAAGTCGAATACTACGCGATTACGGATTATCGGCTCAACAAAAGGAGCTGCCACCAATTGGAACAGCTCTCTCAATCCTATAGTATTTACATCAAATCCCAAACGGTCTTAATAATATCATCGCATTTCACAAATAGTGAACTCTCTAAAACAAATGTATGCAGAGTACCATCTTTTAACTCCACGGTAATTCCGTTCGGCACAATACCTAACACGAAGGAAGAGTCTATATTATTGATGTCGGAAATATTGAATTCCAAAATATCTCTTTGAAAATGCATATTGCGTGGCTGGAAGATGAAGCGCTGATTTGTAATAAATAAGTTGCCACTGACGTAATCTATACTCTTTCGCAAGTCCACAGGTAATTCATATTGGACTTTTTCGTTTTCTCGAGAATTCGTCATGCAGATCTCTCCTCTATGGATTTTATCTATGACTCTATTTTCATTTTACCTCTATAGATATGTATAGACAAGACATCTTGATTTGCTTAAACGCTCTATGTCCGTCGGTATCCGCTCATTCCCAGTCCGCGAGCGCTCAATGTGCTGTCTTGAGTGCTCTATCGCCCGCGTTATCCGCTCATTCCCAGTCCGCGCGCGCTCAATGTGTTGATTTAAGCGCTCTATCGCCCGCGCCATCCGCTCATTCCCAGTCCGCGAGTGCTCAATGTGCTGATTTAAGCGCTCTATCGCCCGCGCTATCCGCTCATTCCCAGTCCGCGCGCGCTCAATGTGCTGTCTTAAGTGCTCTATCGCCCGCGTTATCCGCTCATTCTCAGTCCGCGCGCGCTCAATGTGTTGTCTTGAGTGCTCTATCGCCCGCGTTATCCGCTCATTCCCAGTCCGCGCGCGCTCAATGTGTTGATTTAATCGCTCTATCACCCGCGCCATCCGCTCTATCTAACCCAATATTTGCTCAATAAACCACGCTGAAAGCAAAACTACTTCCCTATTGACACTAAAAAACTCCGTCTGTTATCATTATGTGTAACCGGTACCACATAGAACAGAATGTAGGTGAAATAGTTGGCAAATATACGGGATGTAGCTAAAGCCGCTGGAGTTTCGGTAGCGACTGTTTCACGCTATTTAAATAATAAAGGATACATAAGTGAAGAGGCGAAACGCGTGATTGCTGAGGCGGTTGAGGAGTTGAATTATCAGCCGAGTATGATTGCGCGTTCGCTTAGTACGAAACAATCTACGTTTATTGGGTTGATTGTTCCAGATATCGTCAATCCGTTTTTCCCGGAACTGGCGCGTGCGATTGAAGATGTTGCGTTGGCGTACGGATACACGGTGATTCTGTGTAACTCGGATGAAGATTTGGAGAAAGAAATTAATTATGTGAAGACGCTGCAACAGAAATATGTGGCGGGTTTCATTGTCGCGACGAGTCACGCAGAAGCGGAACATTACATGGGATTGGATATACCCATCGTAGCAATTGACCGAAGAATTCATTCGTCGATACCGTATATTGCGACGGATAACCGCGAAGGTGCTCGTATAGGAACAGAGCATTTACTGGAGAGCGGCTGTAAAAACATTCTTTGTATGCGAGGACCTTCCGGATTAGGTCCTGCAGATGATCGATTTGCTGGGTTCAATGATGCGGTGAAGGGGAAGGATATCCATACACATATTATTGAATGTCCATTTCAGTTCGATGTAGCGGAGACCATGGTGAAAAAGGTATTGGCAGAAGTATCGATTGATGGAATTTTTGCGAGTAGTGATGTGACGGCAGCAGGCGCAATGAAAGCGGCCTATTCAGCAGGTATTCATGTACCCAGTCAGCTTCAAATTGTTGGATATGACGGAACGATGCTTGCGAGCCAATTAACGCCAGGCTTGACGACAGTAGCACAGGACTTATATAGAATTGGCGCGATGGCAGCAAGGATGCTCATTAAATTAATTGAAGGGCAAGAGTTGACGGAGCGTGAAGTACTGATTCCGGCAGAGTTGCTCATTCGCCAAACAACAAGGAGTGAAGCATGATGATAACGGTAATTGGTAGTGCCAATATGGATTTGGTAGTTGGCACGCAGAATTTCCCAAACCAGGGCGAGACGGTTCTTGGAAATGTGTTCGATACAGTGCCAGGTGGAAAAGGCGCGAATCAGGCAATTGCTGCGGCGCGACTTGGTAGTGAAACACATATGGTTGCTTGCGTAGGAAATGATTTATTCGGTACAAGCATTGTAAATAACCTTCAACAGAATCAAGTCGGCGTCACGGGTGTAGGTACGGTGGAGGCAGCTTCAGGCATCGCGAATATATTGCTGTCAGAAGGAGATAATCGGATTATCGTCGTACCGGGCGCCAATTCATTGTTGATGCCAACTCATATTGACAAGATAGAAGACCTGATCAAGCGCAGTCAATTGGTCATGCTTCAACTTGAAATTCCGATACCTACTGTCATCTATACATTGGCGAAGTGCCAGGCGCTAGGAATTCCCGTTATGTTGAATCCTGCACCGGCGGGCGGATTCGAACTTGACATGATGCCTTCGATTACTTATTTGACACCGAATGAAACGGAATGTGAACAGATCTTCGGCATGGATATGGTCAGTGCGTTAGAAAAGTATCCGAACCGTTTAATTATTACGCTAGGTAGTGACGGTGCACGATTCTTCGATGGAGAAAAGCATGTCATCGTAGAAAGCTTTAAGACAAATGCAGTGGATACGACAGGCGCTGGCGATACGTTTAACGGAGCTCTTGCTCATGGGATTGTAGCCGGAATGAACTTGGAACGAGCAGTTCATTTTGCGAATGCGGCAGCTTCACTTTCCGTAGAAAAGTTCGGCGCACAAGGTGGCATGCCTTCATTTGAAGAAGTGGAAGCGCGTTTGGAGGAGAGCCGATGAAAAAGCACGGCATGATCAATCGCGATATTGCGGCTATGCTGGCTAAAATGGGTCATACCGATCAATTGACGATTGCAGATTGCGGCTTGCCGATTCCTGAAGGTGTTCCGTGCATCGACCTTTCTTACGCAGTAGGAAAACCAGGATTTACGGAGATTTTATTGGAACTCATGAAAGACTTTCAAGCGGAAAAAGTATATATTGCGAGCGAATTAAAAGCAGAAAACCCTACAGTCTATAATGAAATCTCACAATTACAATGTCCGATAGATGAACTAACACATGATCAATTAAAAGAACAATCCAGACAATCGAAATTTATTATTCGTACAGGAGAGGCGACACCATATGCCAATATTATCGTCCAGTCAGGCGTCATATTCTGAAAGTGGGTGTGCAGAGATGATTGCGATGAGCGGAATATCGAAAAGTTTCAATGGAAATAAAGTACTCGACAATGTGGAATTTAATGTAGTCAAAGGTGAAATCCATGCGCTCATGGGAGAGAACGGTGCAGGGAAATCGACGATGATGAAGATTTTGACAGGGATTTATACACGTGACGCAGGGGAGATCTCGGTCAAAGGTAAGAAAGTAGAGTTCAAGAACGCCAAGGAAGCTGAAGCTGCCGGAATAGCGGTCATTCATCAAGAGCTTAATATTTTACCGGACTTGACAGTTGCTGAGAACTTTTATTTAGGTAAAGAAAAGACGTTCGGGAAAAGTGGGATTTTGAAGACGAAAGAAATGAATCGTCAAGCGGAAGAAATTTTATCGAAACTAGGGCTACATGTCGATGCACGCACGATCACTCGTGAATTATCTGTCGGTAAACAGCAGATTATTGAGATCGCAAAGGCGGTTTCTTCTAATGCTGAATTAATTGTGATGGATGAGCCAACTGCAGCACTGACGGATCGAGAAATTGAAACGTTATTTACAACTGTTCGGGCATTGCAAGCTGAAGGTGTTTCATTCGTTTATATTTCACACCGGATGGAAGAAATTTTCGCGATGTGCGACCGTATTACAATTTTGCGAGACGGTCAATACGTCGGTGTGCGAAATATAAAAGACACGACGTTTGAAGAAATCGTCCAGATGATGGTCGGCCGTGAACTGGGCGAACGATTCCCAGCACGTGCGTGTGAAATAGGCGAAGTTAAATTAAAAGTAGAAAATCTCTCGCGTAGTGACTATTTTGAAGATGTCTCGTTTGAAGTGCGAAAAGGTGAAATTGTCGGTATCGCTGGATTGATGGGTGCGGGGCGTACGGAAGTCATTCAATCGATTTTCGGCTTTAAGAAACCCACTGCAGGTAAGATTTTCATTGATGGCAAGCAAGTAGTCATTTCGAATCCGTTGCAAGCGAAAAAGCTCGGTATTGGATATGTCACGGAAGACCGGAAATCGGAAGGGTTGATTCTTGATTTTTCGGTTCGGGAAAATATGTGTCTTACCAACTTCAATCGAATTTCAAATTCAGGAGTCATTCAACGAACAAAAGAAAACCAGTTATATGACACAATGTCTAAACGTCTCGGTGTTCGCACGTCTGGACCTGAACAAATCGTCAAGTCGTTGAGTGGCGGTAATCAGCAAAAGGTTGTCATCGCAAAATGGCTTGGTATTGAGCCGGATATTCTGTTTTTGGATGAACCAACAAGAGGTGTCGACGTTGGGGCGAAGAAAGAGATTTACAGTATCATCAATGAATTGGCTGAGCGTGGTGTCGCCATTGTGATGATTTCGTCCGAACTACCGGAAGTAATCGGTATGGCAGACCGGGTGCTCGTCATGCACGAAGGCCAGTTAATGGCAGATATACCGAAAGAGGACATGACACAAGAACGCATTATGCATTTTGCAACAGGAGGTGACAAAGTTGTCCAAGACTAATATGAAATCGTCATTACAGAAATTAGGACCGGTCATCGGTTTATTGTTGATTGTCGTTATTATTTCAGTTATGAGTCCAAGTTTTTTAACGCTGAACAACTTGTTCAACGTATTGCGTCAAGTTTCCATTAACGCATTGATTGCGTTCGGGATGACGTTTGTTATTTTGACTGGTGGAATTGATTTATCTGTTGGATCGATTCTCGCGTTAACCGGTGCCGTCACGGCGGGTATGATGTCAGGCGGCATGGATCCGATTTTGGCCATGCTACTTGGCGTATTGCTAGGTGTGCTACTCGGTGCAATCAACGGTTTGATTATTGCAAAAGGAAAGGTCGCACCATTTATTGCGACACTCGCGACGATGACAATTTTCCGCGGATTGACTTTAGTCTATACGGAAGGCCGTCCGATCTCAGGACTTGGCGATTCATTCACATTCCAAATGCTTGGGAAAGGATATATTTTCGGTATTCCCGTCCCAGTCATCACGATGGCCATCTCCTTTGCAGTGCTGTACTTTATATTGAAGAAAACGACGTTCGGACGCCGTGTGTATGCGGTCGGTGGCAATGAAGAAGCGTCACGTCTATCCGGAATTAATGTTGATCGAGTGAAGATTTATGTTTATTCATTGGCAGGCGGTCTGACGGCCATTGCGTCATTAATTTTGACATCACGCTTAAACTCCGCACAGCCAACAGCGGGTAATATGTTTGAACTAGACGCCATTGCGGCCGTTGTACTTGGTGGGACAAGCTTAACTGGCGGTCGCGGTTGGATTGTCGGTACATTAATTGGTGCATTGATTATTGGTGTCTTGAATAATGGTTTGAATTTGATAGGCGTATCCTCTTTCTTCCAACAGGTTGTAAAGGGTGCAGTAATATTAATCGCAGTGCTCTTAGATCGCAAAAAAACAGCATAAGGAGATGTGAATTTTTATGAAAAATATCAAATGGTTACTACTTTTGGCAGTCGTGTTCGTCATGGCAGCTTGTTCATTGGATCAGCCAGGTTCAGAGTCTTCATCGGATGATAAAGGCGAGGCTGGAAATGAAGGCGACAAAGCGTATAAAATCGGGCTTTCCGTATCGACGCTTAACAATCCATTCTTCGTGACGTTGAGTGAAGGTGTGAAGGAACAAGCGAAAGAATCTGGATCCGAAGTCATCGTAGTAGATGCACAAGACGATGCATCTAAACAAGCGAGTGACGTAGAAGATTTAATTCAGCAAGGTGTAGATTTATTGATCATCAACCCTACAGATTCTGAAGCGGTTGTCTCTGCAGTGGAATCGGCAAATAGTTCTAAAGTTCCGGTCATCACGGTAGACCGCAGAGCAGAAGGTGGAGAAGTTGTTTCCCACATTGCTTCAGATAATAAAGCGGGCGGCGTGTTAGCTGGAGAATACATGATGGAATTACTTGGCGAGGATAACCCGAAAGTGGCGGAACTTGAAGGGATCGCAGGTTCATCCGCAGCGCGTGACCGTGGAGCGGGCTTTAACGAAGCGGTTGACGGCAAAGTGAATATCGTGGCGAAACAAACAGCGAACTTTAACCGTGCAGAAGGTTTGACAGTAATGGAGAACATTTTGCAAGCTAACCCGGACATCCAAGGCGTATTCGCGCATAATGATGAGATGGCATTGGGCGCACTAGAAGCCATTCAGTCAGCTGGTAAGGACATTCAAGTGATTGGATTCGACGCGACAGACGACGCGATCAAATCTGTCAAAGACGGTAAGTTGTCTGCGACGATTGCACAGAAGCCCGAGGAAATCGGGATGAAAGCAATGAAGGCGGCGGTTGCAAAGCTAAACGGCGAAGAAGTAGACGCAGATATTCCAGTTGATTTGGAGTTAATTAAAGAGTAAGTTGTAGTTTGAAAGGAGCCCTCTGGCCAGTTTTTCTGGCTGGGGGGCTTTTTGTGTGTTTTGTGAGTGGGGGTGGGGTGGGGATAGAGCGGATATGGTGTGTCATAGAGCGGTTGTGGACTGCAATAGAGCTTTTGGGCGTCTCTATAGAGCGAATCTTGCGTGCGATAGAGCGGATATCGTATGTCATAGAGCGGATACCAGGTATTGATAAAGCGTTTACGCCCCGCAATAGGGTAGTTACCTCACATGATCTCGGATTCAAGGTGCTTCGTATGACATTCATTATTGTATAAAGTCCAAGTACTTATCATATGAATACAATGTAAACGCATGGACTTTATTTATGACGCAATAAACAAATAAAGTATATCGGTAAATAAAATACTGCCTTTTCTCATATTATATTTGACTATCTGTTTGTGTATCTATGCTATAACTTTACATTTAGTGTAATGAAAATTATATCAAATAGACGTATACTGAATAATGCGAAGATTACAAGTAGAATAGGAGTGTTTAAATGAAAGCGCTAACATATTCAATTCATGCAGATAGATTAAATGATAACCTACAAGTTTTGGGTAGAATAGGGAAAATCGGTTCCACTGGAGTCTCCAGACTTGCACACTCAACTGAGGATAAACGAGCTGTGTATCATGTGAAAAAGTATATGGATCAAATCGGTCTAAAGACGGAAATTGATCATTTTGGGAATTTAATTGGGAGGATGGATGGCGTAGCGAATGATTCCCCAGCTTTAGTAATTGGCTCACATATTGATTCGCAACCTTATGGTGGAAGATACGATGGGGCGCTTGGAGTAATCGGGGCGATTGAAGTGTTGGAAACGCTGCATGATAAGGGAATAAAGCCTGAAATCCCAATTGTGATATTTGCTTTTGCTGATGAAGAAGGCTCACGATTCAATAAAGGCTTGTTTGGTGTAAGAGGCATGTTAGGTAAATTAGAGGAGGGAGAGCTCGAGCGGAGTGATAAGAATGGAATGACGAGGCGAGAGGCACTCATTGAATTTGGTTGCGATCCGTCAAAGTTTAAAGAGTCACTGATTGATACTTCTACAATAGCAGCATTTTTAGAGCTTCATATTGAACAAGGGCCAGTTTTGGAAGCGAAAGATGAACCTGTTGGAATAGTTACGGGTATTTCTGGCCCTTTATGGTTGACGGTTGAAATGGAGGGAATGGCTGGTCATGCTGGATCTGTGCCGATGCCGATGCGTCAAGATGCTTTAGTAGGTGCCGCTAAAGGAATTATAAAGCTCAATGAGTTAGCTCAAGGTGTTTCAGGAGCACCAACAGTTAGTACAGTTGGAAGTTTGCAAGTATTTCCAGACTCTCGCAATATCATTCCTGAAAAAGTTACTTTTACCGTTGATTTGCGGGATATTGATGAAAGTCGACGGGATCAAATTGAACAAGCTTTTCTTCAAGAGCTAGAAGAAATTGCGGTTGAACATAGCTTATCCTATAAAATCAGTGAAGATACACGAAGTGAGCCTAGATTTTGTAATGAAAATATTATGCAGATTATGAGAGAAGAAAGTGCAGAAATGAACTTAACCCCTCCAGAGTTAATGAGTGGTCCTTTTCATGATTCGCTTGAAATGTCTTATGTATGTGACTACGGTATGATTTTTGTTCGTTCAAAGGATGGGATTAGTCATAATCCAAAAGAATATAGTTCACCAGAAGATATTGCACTAGGAGTGGAGCTCCTTTATAAAACTGTTTATAGAATGGCTTGTCAAAAGTAAAAAAAATCACAAAGAATCTAATGGATGGAGGGATTGGATGAGTAAAAAGAAGTTCAATACTATTTATATAGTGATCGTGACTATTCCTTTTCTATTGTTAATATTTCCTTTATTTGAGCTAGCGAATCGAGCAACTCCTATCATTATGGGATTACCTTTTTCGTTTTTCTATATCATTCTAGTAATCTTAATCACATTTTTAGGGGTTTTGATTTTGTATAGATTTGATCCGGACCATAAGTTAGAAGAAGGTGATGAATGATGGAGCATTGGCTAATTGCGTTAATTATTATGATTGGTTATTTAGTCATCGCATTGGTTGTTGGTGTGTGGGCGGGTAAAGGTCAAGATTCTAATTCTCTTGATGAATTCGCTGTTGCAGGAGGTAAATTGGGGTTAATTGTCATGTGGTTCTTGATGGGAGGAGCTGTATTTAGTGCTTTCTCATTTTTAGGCGCACCTGGTTGGGCCTATGAAAAAGGAGCACCTGCTTACTATATTATTATCTATACAGCATTTGCGATACTACCTTGGTATATTATCGGACCTAAAATTTCGAAAATCGGAAAGAAGTTCAATCTTTACACGTTATCTTCATTTTTTAGAATCCGTTATAGAAGTAAGACTCTCGGAATAATAGTTGGTTTACTTGCATTATTAGCTTCTATTCAATATTTAGCTACCCAGTTAACAGGGATGGCACACATTTTTAATATTATGACAGAAGGCAGAATTCCTTTTTGGCTTGGAGCTCTACTTGCATACGGAATTGTTGTTGTCTATGTGGCAACAGGAGGGCTACGAGCTGCGGCTTGGTCTGACGTATTCCAAGGATTACTGATGATCATTATTTCATGGGTTATAGGAATAGCGATCGTGAATCAATTACACGACTCCATGGGTGTCATGTTCACGAATATTGCTGCTGAGAGCCCTGGGTTTTTACAGATAGGAAAAGAAGGATCTACGATGGGGACAATCCCCTTTACAACGACTATTTTAGTATCCGTAATTGGATTCTTGATGTGGCCACATTTATTTACAAAGTCATATGCATCCGGCCCTAAAGTCATTAAGAAAACAGTATTGGTTTACCCGATATTTGCTCTATTCTTAGTACCTTTATTGCTGGTTGGTTTTGCAGCTAAAGGCATTGTAGATGCGAACTTGATTGAAAGTGCGGATCAGGTACTCCCATTCTTGATCACCACTGTCATGAATCTACCAGGTTGGGTGTATGGACTAGTTGGCGCTGGAGCACTAGCGGCTGCAATGTCTTCTGCTGATGCGATTACGCACAACGCAACCTTGGAAACAACGGACGGTGTAATTCGTACCATTTTCAAAGATTTATCCGACAAGACTGTTTTAAAGATTATGCGTATAGGTGTATTCGTCATCGGTGGATTGGCTTATATTATCACCATTTTTGGAGGTCAAGGATTAATCGTCTTACTCTTAGGTGCTTATGGAGCGATTGTACAATTTGCTCCAGGAGTTTACAGTGCACTGTATTGGCGAGGAGCAACAGCAAAAGGAGTGATTTGTGGCTTGGTAGTGGGCGCTATATTAAATTTCTATTTCCAACTAGTTGCAGACTCCACGCCATTAGGTATCCACGCAGGAATTATTGGACTGATTGTGAATGTTGTTATTATGATCGTAGTAAGTTTGCTGACAAAATCAGAGAGAAGCGAGGAAGAAGACATTTATATTCGGAGCTGATCAATACATTTATAATTTAGTACAGAGAGGTGATCTATCGTGCATGCAGATATCGTATTTACTAATGGAGAAGTGATTACAGTCGATAAAGATTCTTCTATCATGAAAGCAGTAGCAATAAAAGATCAAACGATCATTGGTATCGGACAGAATGAAGGAGTTGGCGGGTTTATTGGAGAAAATACGAAAGTAATCGACCTGGAAGGAAAATCTCTTCTTCCAGGTTTCATTGATCCACACTTACATTTAACTATTTATGGAACGAACTTGCTCGGTATTAACTGTGCAAGTCTTGAAACCAACTCGTTGGGATTCTTGTATAAGGAGATGAAAAAAAGAGCGGAACATATAGCTAAAGGCGAGTGGATTCGAGTTACAGCCTTTAATGAAAATGCTATCAAGGAAAAACGTTTCCCTACCATTCAAGAGCTTGACGCTATATCTACTGAACATCCGATCGTAATTATTCGAGTTTGTAATCATACATCTATCGCGAATAGCAAAGCATTGGAACTAGTAGGTTTTACAAAGGAGTCCGCAAATCCTGTTGGAGGTGAAATCGAGCGTGATGCAAATGGGGAATTAACAGGGAAAATGATTGAGAATGCACATATGCAACTATTTACTGTAGCTGACTATAGTGCGGATGAAATTGAAAGAGGATTGAAATTAGCATCACAGGTATTTGTGGAATCTGGCATTACCAGTTTGCATGATGCCGGCAGTTATGGATGGGGACCAGATATTTTAAAGCTGATGAAAAAAAGTATAGACTCAGGTGATGTGAAAAATCGCGTGTATGCTCTTATTGGATCATTGACGGATTCCGAGTCATTCATCCGACATATGATCGATGAAGGTGTGGTTACGGGAGATGGTGATGAATGGTTTAAAATTGGACCCGCTAAA
The DNA here is from genome assembly GCF_002101375.1 of Sporosarcina ureae. Taxonomy (GTDB): domain Bacteria; phylum Bacillota; class Bacilli; order Bacillales_A; family Planococcaceae; genus Sporosarcina; species Sporosarcina ureae_B. The sequence goes on from NZ_CP015207.1 coordinate 2,604,342, forward strand.
CTCTTTACGGATGGTAGCAGTACAGGCCCCACTTTAGCCACAAGAAAACCATATAATAGTGACCCGACAGATACAGGCATACTCTATTATGATCAGGATAGAATGAATGAAGTTCTAGGTGAAGCTCACAGCAAAGGATACCAAATCACTGCGCATGCACAAGGTGATCGAGCGATTGAAATGGTGTTGAATTGTATTGAAGATGCGCTAGAGAAACATCCGCGAATAGATCACCGGCATCGTATTGAACATGGTGGAATAGCTAGTATTGATCTACAGGAACGGATGAAGGAGTTAGGAGTTGTAGTGATTCCTAACCCCGCTTTTATGTATGTGAATGGTGATGCCTATCTTGAATATTACGGTGAACGCGTAGATGTGATGTATCCGGCAAATGATTATTTGGAGAAGAGAATTCCCTTTGCATTTGCCTCCGATACGCCTGTGGTAGACCATAATCCACTTCTCGGCATTCATGCGGCAGTGAATAGAAAAACTGTTTCAGGCCAGGATGTAGGAATTTGTCAGAGAGTGAGTGTGCTTGAAGCCATCAAAGCCTCTACCTATATGGGTGCTTATGCGAGTTTTGATGAAAAACAAAAAGGTAGTATTGAAGTTGGAAAATTAGCGGATTTGGTTGTGTTAGATCAAAGTATTCTATCAATCGATAGAGCGAGTATTAAAGATCTGACTGTAGAATTGACGATGATCGATGGGGAAATAGTGTATGAAAAGCAGTACAGTAAGAGGAAATAAGATGTTTTAAATATTAGAGTTTTAAAAAGTTGTATACTCGTTTATCGAAGTACCAGCCATTCGAGATTTTCGAATGGCTCTTATTATGGAGAAGTACAACGAGGTACAAAGATGTATTTTCTTATAAGTGCAAGTATTAACACAACGCAAAACAATATAATACACGCATTGGATTCTAAAGTAATTTTTTAGCATAGATCAGTTAATAGTAAAGGATATGCAAGACATAATGACCAAATGTTTTTATCACTACATAACAGTATGTCCAATGTATGATTACCTAATTATTACTATACTATATCAAACCTAAAGAATAGTGAGATTACATTGAAACGGGAGGTGAATACATGCTTGGGTTTCCTGTAGAAACTTTTTGGTGGTTTGTTCCATGGCCTTTCATATGGGTAGGGTTAGCAACAATTATCTACTTTAAAATGAAAAAGGATGATGAGATGGAAGAGAAGATGGAAAAAGAACAGAATCAAAATCAATAGTAGCGATGGGAGGGCATTCAATGAGCATTGATGGAATAATTTTCATTATATACTTAGGAATTCTATTAACGATTGGTTTATGGTTTTCACGAAGATCGTCAGCTTCTACAGAACAGTACTTACTCGGAGGTCGATCTCTTGGACCAGCCGTCACTGCCATGACAATGCAAACAACAGCTATGAGTGGATTCATGTTTATGGGAGCTCCGGCAATGGCCTTTAAGTATGGCTGGTATGCCATTTGGTACGCGATTGGTGATGCAGGTGGATCAATTATTAACCTGTCTGTTTTAGGTAAGCGAATGAGAAGAATGTCTGAACTATTGGGAGCGCTTTCACCAATTGAATATTTGGAAAAACGTTTTGAAAGTCCGAGTGTCCGAGTGGTCGGTTCTATCATTTCCATTGTCTTTCTATTTGGATACGTTTGCGCTCAGTTTATTGCCGCAGGTAAGGCAATGTCTGCACTGACAGGTTTTACGTATGAACTATCTCTGCTTATCGGGATTAGCGTCATTATTATCTATACTGTGGCAGGCGGATATTTAGCGGTCGCATACACTTCTTTTGTACAAGGCCTGATTATGGTTCTAGGTGTCGTAGGGATTGGTGTTCTCGCTTATTTCCATATAGGCGGACTTACGGGATTGAACGTTGCACTGAAAGCTGTAGATCCTACGTATTTGAGTATCTGGGGTAAAGATCTAGCCTACTATGGTCAATGGGGGATGGTACTCGGGGCAATACTCATTTATTCAATTGGATATATGGGACTTCCACATGTTGTAGTTCGCCATATGTCGATGAAGAGTACGAAAACAGTAAAAGGTGCAGTTATTATTAGTGCTCTATGGAATCAATTCTTCATCTTTGTACCATATATTCTAGGAATGATTGGTATTATTTTACTACCTACCATTGCTGATCCAGAAATGATTATTACTGAGCTAGCCTATACATTATTCCCTGGAATTTTTGCGGCATTATTGCTCTCAGCCATTATGTCGGCAGTTATGTCCACTGCAGACTCTATCTTGATGCAAGCAGGCTCAATACTTTCACGTGACGTCTATCAACGTTTCATCAACAAAGACGCTAGCCCTAAAACGATGATTCTTGTATCAAGATTATGCATTTTATTGGGAGGGGTAGTAGGAGTTATAGTGGCCATTTATGAACCACCATCCGTGTTTGCCTTGGTTCTGTTCGCTTTTGGTACATTGGGGAATGCTTTCTTAGTTCCTTATGTTGCTTCGGTTTACTCGAAAAAAGCGAATTATATCGGTTGCTTATGTGCAATGATTGGCGGTGCTGCAACAAATATCATTTGGACTTCCATGGGGTTAGAAACATCTACAGGACTTCATCCGTTCTTGGCAGGGTTACTAGTATCTCTGTTAGGCATGATCATCGGAAGCCGATTTGGTCGTAAACCGTCAGATGAAATACTGATAGCGTTTGAACAGTCCAGAAAAAGACGTGTATTCTCAAAAGATTTTGACCGCAACATTACACGTGATTTGGCTCCCGAAGCTAGCAATGTATCTAAGTTTTTGGCAGATAATAAATAACTTACAGGAGTAGGTACTTATGAGCGCTATATTATTACAAGAAATCGAGTTTACTAAAGAAGAGGTATTGCAAGGATTACAACAATACGAAAAAGAAACGTATTTTCAAATCCAAGATATTATTTACTACCCTTATTATTTTTTTGAATATCAAGTGAGTGCTAAAAGCTTGCTGAAGTTTAATGGGAAGGCGGCTTGTACAATCGATGGGCTTGGTGGAAGAGGGGCGATGGTGGATGTTCGGCCAAGCTTTTCTAGAAAGAAAGTAGAAGTTGGTCGATTTCCTGAGCTGGTAATTGGAGAGGAAGAAGCGATTGTTATGGCTGAAAGATTTATTTTTGATAATGCTTCTTCGAAAGCAAAATTTATTACAATGCCTAAAATCATCGAAGTTCAAAGGAATCTCTTTTATCGACCATTTTGGATAACAGATTTCAAGTTGGACAATAAAAAGTCAGGGCAGCTCATAGTGGATGCGATTAGCGGGAGTTATCATCCGTTATAACAGGATCGATGATCAAAGTTAAATATACAGCCACTATTTTCAATATGCAGGCGGGCAGTGGCTGTATGTAGGAGGAGAAGACATTTACATTAAAACTTGTTTGGCCATTATGGCTACTTCGAGTGCAATCCGATTTAATGGGGACATAAAATTCTCTCCCATTATAGATTGAATCTTTTCGAGTCGATGATACAGTGTTTGTCTGACGATAAATAGACGATCTGCGGTTTCTTTTTTTGAACCGCCACATTCAAGATAAATACGGAGCGTTTCGAATAAGTCGCTGTCGTTCTTTTTATCGTAATCGATAAGATCTTGTAGGTAATCTTCTACATAGTTTTCAAGGTATCCTTGTTCGTTAAGTAGAAGTAAAAGTCTATAGATCCCTAGATCTTCGTAAAAATCACTCTCAAATAAAAACTGTTGTTTGAGTTCAATCACTCTTTTTGCTTCTGTATATCCTTCTTTGATTTGTGAATGGTTATGGTGAACTAAACTAATACCAAATTTATATTCCCGTTCGTTAAAGAGGTTGTCATCGTCCATGCTAGTTAACTGCTTGGCTACCTGGGTGAAACGATTAATATCTTTTACCTGTTCACCTGAAGCGATAAATGATGCAATAATCGTAATTTCATTTCTAGTTACGGAGATAGTTGGAAAGAAACTATGTCGTTTAAAGATTGACCGAATTGTCATAGATTGTTGTAAGCGGATTTCTTCCCAACTGTTCTCATCTATAGAGGTTTCATTCGTATCCAACTGAATAACGAAGACTCTGTAAAGAGTATTCGGACTTTTTGTTGGTAAATAGGCTTGGATATCTTCTAGATCTACAGGACGGCCGTAGAGTAAGTTCCGCACAAATTCATCTTCATTGTACTGGTTTCTCTCTTGAATAGTACGATTTCGAAGTAATATTTGGGCAATCGCAAGGGAGGCCCTATCCAAGATTAAAAAGACGAATTCATCAGCTATTGCCTGTGGAAGGTGAAGGCATAAATATCCAAGAGATTGGCCTAAACCATTGATTGGAAACAAGGCAAATGGCTGATCATCAATTGTATAGATGTCCTGTTCTAGCTTTTGCGTAGTTTTCTCGCTAAGAAATTCTTTTATGTTATTTTTCCACGAAGTCGATTCCACAGGGTAGTAATAAGATTTCGCTTCATCGGATATAAATAAGACCGTTTGATTGAACAGCGAGTGTAACTGGTGAAGAATCTTCAAGATACCGTTTGGCATTAAACTTAATTCATTGAACCTTCTCGATAATGTATCTAACTTCGACAGCATTTCATAATGACGGTTAATGATAACGGTATGTAAATCTTGTGAAATATCGACAAACTTAACTGCTTTTTCAAACACGACAATAGGAAATTGCTGTGCATTAGCGAGTGAAATAATTTCTGGCTGTATTTCACTAACGTAATATCCTATTTCAATACAAAGGCAAGCAACATCCAGTTCGATTAACTGTTTTATATACTTTAACTGTGTCGCGCTATCGAGTTGCAGATGAATGCCTGTAGTTAAGATAATTTCACCACCGTTGACTAGTGAACTGAATTCACTAACTTCTAATACGTGTGACCATCTAACTTGACGATCCAATCCGTTACTTCCAGCTATGACTTTGGCGTGTTTGAAAGGTTCACGAGCTAAGACATCTTTGACGGTCAACGAAAGTTCATTCATATAAATAAGACCTCCATAACGTGAAAAGATTTTCCGTACGATGTTACACAATGTAAAATGAAAGTATTTTGAATACTTGTTAAACTATAGAAAGTAGTTTAGCTCAAGTCATGTTGTAAAGCAAGATTAGATGAATTGGAGGAATGAAAATGAATTCAATAGTAGTAGAAAAGAAAACGCTTTCAAATTTTATTGATGGACAATGGGTAAAATCACTCACTGATAAATATGAAGAGGTGCCAAATCCAGCCACAGGAGAGATTATTGCAAATGTACCTATTTCAACTAAAGAAGATCTACAAGTTGCCGTAAATGCGGCGAAAAAAGCGTTTTCTTCATGGAAGAAAACTGCTGTACCTCAAAGAGCTCGTATCCTATATAAATATCAGCAACTTTTGATTGCTCATTGGGATGAGCTGGCACAACTGATTACTATAGAGAACGGGAAAAATTATACAGAAGCTTATGGTGAAGTTCTGCGAGGAATCGAGTGTGTGGAATTTGCGTCAGGAGCTCCAACGTTGATGATGGGGTACCAACTGCCTGATATTGCTACAAACATCGAATCGGGTATGTATCGATATCCTTTAGGAGTTGTTGGAGGAATCACACCTTTTAACTTTCCTATGATGGTTCCTTGTTGGATGTTCCCGCTTGCTATTGCTGCAGGGAATACATTTATTTTAAAGCCTTCAGAGCGTACACCACTCTTGGCAAATAGATTAGCAGAGTTATTAACTGAAGCAGGATTACCGAATGGCGTGTTCAATATTGTTCATGGTGCGCATGATATCGTGAATGGAATCTTAAGTCATCCAGACATCCCTGCAGTTTCATTTGTTGGGTCACAGCCGGTAGCAGAGTATGTATATAAAACAGGAACTGCTCATGGTAAACGTGTTCAAGCACTAGCTGGTGCTAAGAATCATTCAATTGTTATGCCGGATGCAAATATGGATTTAGCAGTCACTAATATTACCAACGCAGCATTTGGTTCTGCAGGTGAAAGATGTATGGCTGCTGCAGTCGTAATTGCAGTTGGAGATATTGCTGACCAGCTTGTGAAACGTTTAGTAGAGGAAGCCAATAAAATAACTATTGGAAACGGATTAGAAGAAGGAGTATTCCTTGGGCCTGTCATTCGAGATTCCCATAAAGATAAAACACTTTCTTATATCGAGGTGGGGATTGAAGAAGGGGCAACTCTTGTACGTGATGGCCGAGGCGATCAATCTACCTCAGAAGGAGGCTATTTTGTAGGGCCAACAATTTTTGAAGGAGTTACAACGGAAATGCGAATTTGGAAAGAAGAAATATTCGCACCGGTACTTTCAGTAATCAGAGTAGAAACATTAGATGACGCGATTAGGCTTACAAATCAATCAGACTTTGCAAATGGTGCTTGTTTATATACGGATAGCTCGAAGGCGATTCGTCAATTCCGTGAAGAAATTGATGCAGGGATGCTTGGCATCAATTTGGGTGTACCAGCGCCTATGGCATTCTTCCCATTCTCTGGCAATAAGAAATCATTTTATGGTGATCTCCATGCAAATGGCCGTGATGGTATCGAATTTTACACACGTAAGAAAATGTTGACTGCACGTCATGAATATTGATAAAAGGGGAGGCAACGTTATTGAAAACATTACATGAACAAGATCAGAATAAAGAGTCATTAATAGAACAAAACCGGGATAAAGTTTGGCCACATATTTCAGCATATAATGAAAAGAATCCGCCGATGATTATTGAAAGTGGGGAAAATGCTTGGATTACTGATCATGAAGGTAATCGGTATTTAGATGGTATGTCAGGACTATGGTGTGTCAATGTGGGCTATGGAAGAGAAGAGATAGCAAAAGTGGCCTATGAACAAATGAAAAAGCTTTCTTATGTACCCATGACACAAAGCCATGGACCGGCAATTGAACTGGCCGCCAAAATAAATGAAATGCTAGGAGACGACTATAAGATCTTTTATTCAAATAGTGGTTCAGATGCGAATGAAGTAGCATTCAAGCTTATTCGTCAGTATCACCAGCAAAATGGAGAACCTTCCAGATATAAATTCATCTCTCGTTATCGTGCATATCATGGAGGCTCAATGGGAGCGCTATCCGCTACGGGTCAAGCGTTGCGTAAATACAAGTATGAGCCGCTTGTGCCAGGATTCTTACATGTAGCCCCGCCGGATAATTATCGGAAACCTGAAGGAGTATCAGTGGAAGATTATAATATTCAGCGTGCCTTGGAACTTGAAGAAAAAATCATTTGGGAACAAAAGGACACAATCGCGGGGATTATTATGGAGCCGCTCATTACAGGAGGGGGAATTTTAATTCCTCATCCAGTGTATTTAGAGAAAGTCCAAGAAATATGTACCCGTCACGGTGTTTTATTGATCATTGATGAGGTGATTTGTGGATTTGGACGTACTGGAAAAGCATTTGGACATCAGCATTACAATGTGAAACCGGATATTGTGACGATGGCGAAAGGTTTGACTAGCGCATACCTTCCGTTATCGGTGACAGCAATTCGCAAAGATATCTACGAAAAGTTTGATACAGGCGAAGATCACAGTCATTTTCGCCATGTAAATACATTTGGTGGAAACCCAGCTGCTTGTGCAGTTGCTTTAAAGAACCTCGAGATTTTGGAACGTGAAGATCTTATCAATCGTTCTGCAGAACTTGGCGGGCGGTTATCGGATGAACTTGCATGCTTACTGGATCACCCCTATGTAGGAGATATTCGAAGCATTGGTTTCTTGATGGGGATTGAACTCGTTGAAGATAAGAAGACAAAAGAGCCTGCAACAAATGCGCGCATCACGAGAATTATTGGAGAATGTAAAGCGAATGGACTGATTGTCGGTCGAAATGGTGAAACGGTAGAAGGATTTAATAATGTCCTTGCTCTTTGCCCGCCACTTTCTTGTACAGATGAAGATTTCGATTTCATCGTATCTGTTATCAAAAAAGTATTTAAAGAGAATGAATAACAAGTTACCAACCTTTTCATTATGTATAAAGTACCTCTAATCTACGTGTATTAAGTAGTTAGAGGTGCTTCTTCTATACGGTAAGTAGCGTTGTTTAATATGAATGGCTTATACTACTAAATCTCAGAGAGCTAAAACCATACAATAGTAGACATTTGATCCGAGGAGGAATGGGTATGTTGATTGGTGTACCAAAAGAGATAAAAAATAATGAGAATCGTGTTGCGATGACCCCTGCAGGAGTGTATACACTTCGCTCGTCTGGCCATGAAATACTTATTGAAACGGAAGCTGGTTTAGGTTCAAGTTTTACAGACGAGGAATATATAGAGGCGGGCGCAAAGGTTGTTCAGACAGCAGAAGAGGCATGGAGCGCTGAAATGGTTATGAAAGTTAAGGAACCGATTGCTGCTGAATATCGTTATTTCCGTAAAGGGTTACTACTATTCACATACTTGCATTTAGCATCTGAGGTGGAGTTGACTAAAGCTCTTTTAGAAAGTGGAGTAACAGGACTAGCCTATGAAACGGTTCAGTTGCCTAATAAATCATTACCTTTGCTCGCGCCAATGAGCGAAGTAGCAGGAAGAATGGCGACACAAATCGGTGCCCAGTATCTTGAAAAAACGAAGGGTGGAAAAGGTATACTGCTAGCAGGGGTACCAGGTGTTTCTCGAGGGAATGTTGTAGTAATTGGCGGTGGGCAGGCAGGAGCAAACGCTGCACGTGTTGCGATAGGGATGGGTGCTCAAGTAACAGTGTTGGATTTATCAGTAGACCGTTTACGTCAATTAGATGATATTTTTGGCAATAACATTCAGACACTGGTTTCTAATCCATTTAATATTGCAGAATCGGTCAAAACAGCAGATCTTGTAGTGGGTGCAGTGCTAATCCCTGGAGCCAGAGCACCTAAGCTTGTCTCTGAAGAAATGGTTCAATCCATGAAGCCTGGGTCGGTCCTTGTAGATATCGCCATCGATCAAGGAGGAATCTTTGAAACATCAGATCGTGTAACTACACACGATGCCCCAATATATACAAAATATGATGTAGTTCATTATGCAGTTGCTAATATGCCTGGTGCAGTCCCGCAGACGTCTACAGTAGCATTGACTAATGTGACGGTACCTTATGCACTTCAAATTGCCAATAAAGGATGCAGACGCGCTCTACTAGACAATGAAGCCCTTCGAAATGGTTTAAATACCATGAATGGCCATATAACATACAAAGCAGTTGCAGAAGCACAGAACTTACACTACACACCTTCAATATCTATACTAGAAAACAATGGTTTAGTAACGAATGCTTAAAAATAGCGATATGTATTCACTTGTGAGTATGAATAAATAAAATAAGTCCCTCTGCTACAATATATTTTGGAAACAAAACTATATTGTAGCAGAGGGACTTTTTCTTTTTCTGGAGTCGACTTGCCTTAAACATACCTTCAGCATAATTCACCGCGATGAATGCGTGTGCCGTACTCGTTATACTATTGAACAAACTTTTTATATTATATGTCAAATCTAGTAAAAACCTGTATAATCAATACTAAAAGGAGATTGCTAGATTTGAAATCCATGACAAAACTCATTACAACAGCTGTCATCGCCTTTCTACTCACCTTCACGATGACGTTATCAACTGAAGCCGCTACTTGGCCAGATCATTCACCTGATCAAAATCCGGACAAGCCTTGGACTATCACGTTCAATAAACCCGTAAATATAAACACAGTCAAAGAGAATTCGGTTTATATCAAGGATTCCAAAGGAGTTACGCAGTCCAATACAATAACATTCTCAGACTTCGACCAGAAAGTACATATCGCACCGCCAGCAGGAAATTATCGTAGTGGCGAAACTTACACATTACATATTACGCAAGCTGTGCATAATACAGATGGCAAACCATTAAAAGCACCGGTTACTAAAACGTTTTCCATTAAAGCGGGAATCACATATGACTTGGCGAATGTACTAGCCAATGGCACGACCACTATAGTGGAAAGGTTTCCAAGTTTTGAAGCAGCGGCAAGCCGTATGAATAGCAATCAAGTCGTGCTGTTACAAAACAACATCATCCATATGCCTAAAGGGCTGATCTCGACCGTAGCTTACGGCGGCAGTTCATTGACGATTTTGTATGCCGATAAAGACTTAAAACGTCAGGAAACTTATGTTCCAGCAGACACGGAACTTGTGTATGTTGACTCGACAGCCACTTCTGTAAAAGTCGAGCTGGCGGGAAGAAACTTCTATATCAAACCACAAAACGCAACGATGCTACCGAGTCAAACCGTATCGGATCGCACACACTACAAAGTATTAAGAGATTCGCTTTACCACTTGATTTACTCGCATAGGACAAAGACATTCGCTTCGTATGAAATGGGTGCTGCACCGCGCTTCATGCAGGAAGGGGTAAAGTATTATAGTACGGACGGCAGTCATTTTCATAATGAAACAGGGGCTTTGATTGGCACGGCTCATCAATACTTCCAGTACTTGCCGATGCGCAGCATGACGCGCTATACAGCTGAAGAGTTGGATGCGTATATTATGAAACAGCTAAGCATTCTTGAGACTAACAATCCTAATTCCTCAACTTATAAAGATGCTACGACAAGAAGTAAGTTGATTGGGTTAGGGACGGAGTTGAAACGTATTGAGCGAGAAAGTCATGTGAATGCGATGCATATTCTAGCGTTAGCGCAACATGAAAGTCAGTACGGTCTAAGTAAGCGCGCGCTGGACAATAATAACTTATTCGGTTTGTATGTGACAGATGATAATCCATCTAATCAAAAATTTGATTCAGTCAGTAAGAATATTCAAGAGCTAGTCAATGCTTTCTTGAATAAAAACTATCTACCGCCGAACGTAGCGTATGCGAACGGGACAAATTTCGGTAACAAAGCGGTTGGTGTAAACGTCAAATACGCTTCCGATCCGTACTGGGGATCAAAAATCGCAGGTCATTTGTATCGAATGGATCGTTTGATGGGTGGGAAAGAATTGGCGAACCAGCTGAAAATTGGATTGACGAATCCGCCCAGTTTGAATGTACGTCCTACACCTTCATCAGCTCCGGGCACGCCGATCATTTATACATATCACAAGATGGGCATGCCGCTCATTATTTTGGATGATCAACTACCTGAAGCACCATGGATTAAAATTCGTTCAGATAAGGCCCCATATGACACAGTATACGTGCATGGCGATTTAGTAGATCTGTTGGAATGGCAATGAACACTGAAACACCCCCTTACCTAAATTGTCGGTAAGGGGGTAGTTTTATTCAATCACGACTGAAAAATTCTTTCGTCAAGTCACCATTAATCCCAATGGCTGCGGCGCTTCCGGTTCCTGCGGCGACTAGAAGCTGTGAAGGCACAATATGTGAAACGTCTCCCGCTGCGTAGACATTCCAAACGGTTGTCCGTCCGTATTCATCGGTCAGAATCCCACCGTATTTATTTCGCTCACAACCTAAATCTTGAGCGAAATGATTGGGATGACTCCAAAGAGGAGAGGCAAATCCGCCTGCGCGGTCTATCAATGTACCGTCCTCAAGCCGTACTCTATGCAGTTGGCCGTCCTCGCCTTCAAGTCCTGAAATGATATCATCGACAATTTGTATCCCTTTCGCATTCAACTTCTTTTGTTCCTCTACCGTCAGCTGACCTTCTCCACCGGTAAATACAATTAGATCTCGGCTCCATGTATAAACTTCAGTCGCCAATTTAAACACATTTTTATCAGCAAATACAGCCAATGAACGATCTCGTAATTCCCAGCCATCGCAATACGGACAACTGAAAATGGATGTACCGTAAAAGCGCTCAATACTTGGTACGTTAGGCTGTTCATCACGTAAACCGACAGCAAGAAGTACTTTTTGCGTGCGGAACATCCTACCGTCTGCTGTCATTAATTCATAATGCGATTCATCCAAACGTTCGACTGAAACAATCTTTTGATGATGAAATACCACAGACGGATACTGGGTCAATTCCTCCCGTCCCATCTGTCGTAATACTGAAGGTTGCATGCCGTCACGTGTTAAAAATCCATGAGATGCCCGGGAAACACGGTTTCTAGCCTGATCGTCATCAAAAACAATAATATTTCGTCTTGCCCTTCCAAGTACTAAAGCCGCACTTAATCCAGCGGGTCCGCCACCAATGATTGCACATTCATAGATCATTCCAATTTTCATCCCTTTTCACTGCATTTTAGTTATAGGACTTCCCATGAAATACTTGAAGTAAACTGTAGGTGTGCAGATTAACTTAATTAGTATAGAAAGTATGGATCAACATTTTATTCGGACATTATCACAGTTAAGTTAGTTCCATGATACGATAGAAAGAAAACTTCTTGGGAGGTCGGGTACATGAAAAAACGACAAGAAAAACACGTCCTAATATACGGAGACATTTTCGTAGATTATATCGCAACAGATGAAACGAACACCGAATTCTCCACATTTCTTGGCGGAGCAACAGTCAATGTAGCAGCGGGTGTCTCACGCCTAGGTGCTAAATCCTCACTAATCACCGTAATTGGAGAAGACGAGGATTCGAGATTTGCAGAAAATCAGCTACGTCACGAAGGTGTCGATATAACGTTTGCTGTTCGTTCCCCAGAGAAGAAAGTCAATCGTGTCTATGTACATCTGACCCCAGAATACGATCGAGTATTTGTGAAATACATTGACGATACGCCTGCTCTGCAAGTCCAACCGAGTGATTTACAAGAACAAGCTTTCCAAAACGCTTCAATTTTACATATATGTTCGGGTACGATGTTCCAGCCAACAGCTTTGGCAACAACGAAAAGAGCTGTCGAATTGGCAAAAGAGCATAATCTATATCTTTCAGTAGATCCTAATATTCGGCCGTTACGTTGGGAAAGCGAAGAGATATGCCGTGATACTATCCTTTCCTTTTTAGATCAAACGGACTTACTAAAACTTACCGAAGAAGAACTCACTTTTCTTATGCAAGAATCAAATATAGAAAAGGCACTAGATCAATTGGCCGCCTATAATATCCCTATCATCATGTTGACGATGGGCGAGGCAGGAACTCTTGCAGTCATCGAAGGGGCACAGCATCATGTAACGGTGGAGCCCATTGTGCCCGTAGATACAACAGGAGCAGGGGATGCTTTCTTGGCAGGCGTACTTCGCGGACTTCATCTGAACGGCAAACCGAAATCGCTTGAAGAAATGCTTGCACATATCGAGTTTGGCAATCAAATGGGGGCGCGATGCGCAATGAAAGTCGGCGCGCTGTCCGCAATGCCGTATGCGAATGAACTGGAGTGATGATGCAATTTCGATTTTGCCTTTGTGCTCAATACGTGCGTTTATCCGCTCTATCGCGGCCTGTAACCGCTCAATGCATGTGATATCGGCTCTATCATGACCCATAAGCGCTCAATGTCTTCGTTTATCCGCTCTATCGCCACCCATAACCGCTCTATCCACATTTTCCAACAGGACTACATGGCGATATAAACTACTTTGTATAGAACCGACTTTCATTGTGGGATACTAAGTTAACCGTTACTTCTGTAATAGAACTTTTATATGAAAACACTGTGCATATTTATATACTGGCAGTCATTTTAATGTTAAAGTACTTAACGATATAAATTGATGAAAGTAGTGAATGCATGAAACTGACAAAGAAATTGATCATTTCCAATACTATTTTATTTATTTTCATTATTGGATTTGTTGTAGGCTTTGGCGCCTTGTTCGGGAATGAAAATATTTTAATTGGTGTTTCGACGATTACTGCCATGCTGATGTTGCTTGAACGGGATTTAACGAGTCATCCAGTCAGCAATACGATGAAATTTATTGCCCTCAATGTATTTATGGGAATCGCCGCATATTTAACGGGCTTTAACGTGTGGTTGGCTGTGCCGATTAACTTGATCACCATGTTTGTAATCAGTTATTCGTTATTGTTCAATCTGAAAAACCCTCTTTATTTACCTTTTACTCTTCAATATTTATTTCTTCTAGCTATGCCAGTAGCGGCTGATGCTATGCCGATGCGATTAGGCTCTCTCGTCTTTGGTGCGCTGGCTATCATGGGTGTCCAGATGATTGCAAATCGAAATAAAGTACAGAAAAGCGGCAGTAAAAAGGTGCAGCTGATTTGTAACGCGCTTATTGAAAAGATTCGATTACTGCAAACTGGGGAACCGCGAGAAGATATTACTACCCAAATTGCTAGCGACATCAACAGTTTGAGAAGCATCATTTATGACAAACGGGAAGAAAATTACTATTTGACAGAAGAAGGTCGCCTGAAACTGAATATCTCCGTTGCGTTGGAGAAGATCGATATTCTACTTGATGATGTAACGGAAGAAGAACTGGATCAAAAGCTACTTGAAGAAGTAATACTAACTCTCCAGTTGGCTGCTGATAGTATCCATGACAAAGAAGCGCTGGCCGCTCTAGAAGAATCATTTGATACGATGCTAAAGAAATATAAAGCAGAGCATAATCATAAATTATTTGTGCTCGGCATGCTGAATCATATTGGATCCCTCCAGTTAAACTTGAAAGAGTTGACTTCAATAGAAAAAGGCCAAGCCAATGTCGTGAAGCGGCTGGAACAGATTCCAAAAAAGTTCCAAAAACTGACGATTAGTGAGAAGAAAAGCCATACAAATTCCATTAAAATATCCTACGCGATCCGCATGGCAATCGGAATCTCGATAGCAGGTTTCATTACAGACTTCTTCGACTTGGCTGAAGGACGCTGGATGATGTTCACGCTAATGTCCGTCATTATTCCGCTATATGAACAATCCAAGAAAAAAATGCGTGACCGGATATTCGCCACTATCGTTGGTTCGGTGGCGGTCACATTATCATTCATGATATTCCACAGCAACACCGCCAGATCTATCATCTTGATGTTTTCAGGTTATTTAATGAGTTATGTGAAGACTTATCGTTATAACACTATTCTTGTGACATTTTCCGCTATCGGTTCGGTAGCTCTAATAACGGGCACGACGCACGTCCTGACGCTCGAACGAGTTTTATTTGTCATAGCAGGAGTAGTTCTGGCGCTACTGATCAATAAATTCATTTTGCCATATAAATTGGAAGATGCGAATCGCGATTTACGGGAGATGTACGAAGATACGATTTATGAAATGACAGTTGAAGTCGATAGGAAAGTGAAGGGTGGCGGAAATGAACATGCCATCAAAAACTTGCTGTTGATTGCGAATATGATTGAAGATCGTGTGAAATTGAATAATCAAGGCGCGCAAAGTAAAGAAAGTATGACTTGGCTCAAGCATCAGAGACGCGCCGCTACGACATTGTTCGAATTATACGGTTGGCTACATCAGCATGGCTTGCGTGAATCTAATATCCCTGCAATCACTCCAGGTTTAGAAGTACTTCTGCAACGCACAATTCCTGAAAGTGAAATGGAGCAAGCTATCACAGAAATGGAAGAAGTGATTCACGCCACTCCACGGATCGAAGACCGAATGGTGTTGAGTATGTTAGTGGAAGTAATGAAAGAGTTGAAAGGATCACGTAGCGTGATGGATGATGGAATGTAAGACTGTGCTCAAAGTACATGTTTAACTGATCTATCAAGTGGCTCAACCGCTCTATCGGGATCCGTGAGCGCTCTATCAAGTCCGGTAACCGCTCTATGCAGACCTCTGAACGCTCTATCGCGGTTCACGAGCGCTCTATGGCGATGTTTATCCGCTCTATCGCACCTAGCAACCGCTCATACACAAACTAACTAACATATAAAAAAGCAGCTCCGCATATGCGTGAGCTGCTTTTCTCACTAATCAAATATTAAATTCCTGAATCACATTTTGCACTCCCAATATCCGCACAGTTTGTTCTGATGATTCATCCGCTTCAATTAGATGTAATGATTTCAGGAGCCATATCTAATAGTGCAAATATCCTCTACATCAATCATCTGGACTTCTGAATCACCAAATGGCTGAAAGTGGACTGTGCGAATTTTTCTGTCGAATTGTAAGTAGTATCCGTTATGTTGTACATCCTTTGAATCCTTCAGTGTAATTTCTACAGGCGCGCCCATTGTCAAATCAACAAGTATATGAACAATTTTCTTTTCATCATAACATCGTGCTTTTCGTCTTGAAATGTACGGCACGTCATAATCATGGGGTGGTCTAAACTTTTTAGATGACATATTTTATGCACCTCCTTCTCTCTTTAGCGTATGTGAAAATTGGCTAGAGAACTGTGCCGCTTCATTGGATATATGAATAAGAATAGTTTGGTGTATATATATTGAAAGGAAATTTACTGAAAGTCATATTTACAATGTCGACAGGGTTAGTTGAACTAGAAAACACTTCAAAAATAAATGAATCAAGCTATTTAGAGTGTGTCTTTTGTATTAGTCCATATGATATAATCGAGAGAAAAGTCATTCGAAACCATTGGGGAGTGGAAGAGGGGGAACTATATGTACTGTCCGAAATGTGGTCATAAACATACAGAAGAAGCGAACTTTTGTGGGGGTTGTGGCAAAGCGATGCACAAATCGCGCAATACGAAACCTATTTTCGCCATGATCTTGGCATTGTGGATCGGTGGGATTAGCTATGGCTATGCGACAGATTGGAGTTTTCGCTGGCCGACAGAAACGATTGCCTCCATTCAAACAGAAGAGGACAGTCAAGTTGAAAAGAAGTTGAAGATTAAAAAGGCACCTACCGTTGCGAATGAAACAAAGAAGCAGGCTAAAGATAAAACAGAACTCATTCAAGAATCGTTACCGAGTGTTTTTACGATTGATACGAGAGAGGGTTCGGGGTCAGGTTTTCTTTACAAAGCAGGCGGCTATATAGTAACGAATGCACACGTAGTGGCAGGCTATACCGATGTAGTGGTAAGAAATTCGATAGGAAAGGATTTTGCTGGTACTGTCATTGGAATTTCAGATCGTTATGATATCGCGCTGATCAAATCAGAAGCGAACAAACATGTGCAACCATTTGTGACTGAGACAAAAGAGACGCCGATCGGTACGGAAGTCATTGCGCTTGGGAGTCCAAAAGGTCTTGAGAACACAGCGTCTATTGGCTATTTAACCGGATTGAATCGTGACATGGAAATGGACTTCATTTATGAAAAAATCTATCAAATTGATGCACAAATCGATCACGGCAGCAGTGGCGGTCCATTGCTCGATGCAACTACCGGCAAAGTTATTGGTATTAACTCCTTACTATATAAAGACAATACCGTATTCGGATTTTCCATTCCGATGCATAGTATGCAGAAACAGGTTGACGACTGGATTAACGAGCCAATGAGCAATAAAGCGGTGGCTGCGTTATTCAACGTCTACGATGATTATGTACCAGAGTCGTATCAAAATTCGGATGATACCTCGTTTGACTATGAGGGGTATGACGATTCAGAAGAAGAGCCAGATCCGGAAGAGTATGTGGATGATACGGAAGTAGCGGATGAACAGGTAGAGTATTTCATTCATGATTTCAGTAGCCAATATGAAGAGGCTATCGATTATAATGATTATGAGTATATAGCACCCTATATTGCAACCGGAAGTTCAGCGGAGAGTGAACTACTCGATTTCTTACAAGACCTGTCCGTGAAAAGTGAGTTTTATGAGTTCATCGATACGTCAGTGACTGACATTGTCTATAGTAATCAATCGATTGAAGTGTATACGTATGAAACATTGAATTTCACGAAGGAAGACGGAACGGTGCAATTTTTAGAAAAGAAAAAGTTATACACAGTGGTGAATGATGAGTATGGTGATTATCAAATCAAACAGATTTCCAATCAATAAAAAGTTGTTGCTGTGTCCTAAATGAGGCACTGCAACGGCTTTTTTGTATCTTTAGAAGCGGAATATTTCATGAAGTCTACAGGCTTGAATGGTAGTGGAATATGCTATACTTTTCCTAGAATAGGAGGCGATGTGTAATGGATCATAAAAATTCAGAGCGTTTTCTCATTGCATTTAACCGAATCGATAAATCGTTAATGAAGATCACGAATTTACCAAACCATTTATCATTCTCCAAGAAAATGGATAGAGCTAAATCACAACATGCGTTGGTTGCGCATTATGAAGAGGATCTGCGAGAATTCGGTAGTTTACGTAATGCGATTGTGCATAACCGGACAGGGTTTGACTATGCTATAGCAGAACCTCATGATGAAATTGTAGAACTGATAGAAAGTATAGCAGAACGATTAGCCACCCCCGTAACAGTCAAAGATTTATTCACTGGCAAAGTACATATTGTGCAAGCGGATGAATCACTCGCCACAGGTCTGCGTTTAGTTAGAGAATGGAAAATCAATCAATTACCCATTTACAAAAAAGGTCGATTCATCGGATTAATTACTGCAGATGGCATTATGAATTGGCTGGCGGATCAGGAAACAGATTGCATTTCCCGGGAAATACCGACATTATTAGACGTATATAATCACGAGAAAAGACGAAAAACTTATCGTTTCGTCAAAAGTTCCATGTCGGTTTATGAAGCAGAAGGTTTTTTTAGAAAATCTATTGCTTCAGGAAAACGTCTGGAAGCATTGCTCATCACCGAACAAGGTGGTAAAGATGAAAAACTCATTGGCATTATTACGCCATTGGATTTATTGAAAATAGATGAATGAAGTGTTTGGAAAAGGTGAAATAGATGGATAGTGAAAAGAATAAATCATTATATGAGCCTGCGATTCATTTTCATAATGTGTCGTTTGAAGTAGAGGACACGAAGATTCTCGATGCGATAACCGGATCCTTCCCAACAAACCAAATTACCGTATTAGTCGGTCCTTCAGGTGCTGGAAAAACGACGTTATTGAAAATGTGCAACGGTCTGCTGAGTCCAACTAGCGGAGAAATTACGATACAAGGGCAAGCAATTCATGAATTGTCGCCGATTGATCTCCGTCGACAAGCAGGTATGGTTTTACAAAACTCACCAATGATCGCTGGAAGTGTCTATGATAATTTGGCACTGCCACTGCGTTTGCAAGGCAAGATGTTAAGTAAAGAAAAAGCGTTGGATATTTTAGATCAAGTCGGTCTTGAAGGTGAGTATCTAAAACGTGATAGTCAGAATCTGTCGGGTGGACAGCGACAGAAAGTATCAATTGCTAGAACATTATTGAATCAGTCGAAGATTTTATTGATGGATGAAATCACGTCCGCCCTAGATCCGTCTTCGTTGAATGAAGTGGAGGATTTAATTAGTACATTGCATCATCAGCATGCCATTACGGTTATCTGGATTACGCACAACTTGGAGCAGGCGAAGCGAATGGGGCAGTATGCATGGATTATGGTGGACGGGAAGTTAGTGGATGCCGGCGAAATATCTGTACTTGATGATTCAGATATCCCATCGGTCAATCGCTTTTTGAAAGGGGACTTTTCATGAGTACCACTGCCTTATTCCTAACACTGATATTTGTGTTGATACCGTTAGTACTATCCAAAACACTTGGATTGCAGTTGGAGAAAGATACAATTGTCGCGACGATTCGTTCGACTGTGCAATTAGTGGCGGTCGGTTTCGTACTGAAGTTTGTCTTTGATTCGGAAAGTTATTTGTTCATCTTCTTGATGGTCGTCTTGATGATTGGAGCAGCCGTGCAAAATGCGCGTAAAAAAGGGCAAGGTATTAAAGGGATCACGTGGAAGCTGATCGTGACTTTTGTGTTGCTCGAAGTGTTGACGCAAAGTATCTTACTTGGATTCAAGATTGTTCCAGCTACTGCGCAATACATTATTTCACTGACAGGTATGGTGATCGGAAACTCGATGGTCCTTGCGATTTTATTTCTCAATCGTTTCGTGTCGGAAGTTGAAGCGCATCGCCCAGAAAGTGAACTGATCTTGTCACTTGGCGGCACACCAAAACAAGCGATACATAAGCAATTGATCCGCTCTATTCAGGCAAGTATGATTCCAACAATTGAAAGCCAAAAGACGATCGGACTCGTGCAATTGCCAGGTATGATGAGCGGTCAAATCATCGCTGGGGCGGACCCTTTAGAGGCTGTCCAATTTCAAATCTTAGTCATATTTCTATTGCTGACAACCGCTGCATTAACGAGTGTTTGTTTAGGTTTACTGTCCTATCCAACATTGTTTAATGAACGCATGCAAATGATTCAACGACGACAAGAGCACTCGAAGTAACTATTTTTTGAGTGCTTTTGAAAGTGGAGAAATGCTGCTGCTTTGTATGATAAAGGACAACTATACTATGACGAATCTGCGGAACTAATTTCGCATGAGCTAAAAGCGTAGTTATAAGAAAATCAAAGACGTCCCACGAATGCCTGCCCCAGATTGTGCGAGGCTTTTTTTGACGTTCAATAACTCTTGTTAATCGGAGTTTCCGATTGTGAATAACACATAATACGTAGAGAAAAAACTCATCTGTTTTAACAGTCTAGCACTAGTGCAAAGTATTCATTCTCACGAATCTATTTGACAATGATTCTCATTATCGACTATGATAAACCTCAATGAGAAACATTCTCATTGTATTCGAGGGGGAATGAAGAGAGATGAAAAAGTTAGCAGGCGTGATAAGCGTACTGATGTTACTGTTTGTACTCAGTGCGTGTAGCGCGGAGAATGAGAAAGCTGAAGATCAAACAGATACATCTACAGTAAAAGCAGAAGAGATAGAGAAAACAACTGATACAAGTATCGAAGTGACAGACATGACAGGCCAAATTTTAACATTCGACGAAACGCCAAAATCTGTCGCAACACTAAGTTCGGGTGATCTCGACATGCTACTAGCGCTCGGTATAGAAGTAGACGGACGACCAACAGTGCAAGGACCACCGAATAAAGAGTTAGAAGGAATCGCTGAAATTGGGAATCCGCATCAGCCGAATTTTGAGAAGATTGCAGAAATACATCCTGAACTCATTATTGCGGCACCAAGCTTCAAACAACATGAAGCGAACATGGAGCGCCAAGGAACGAAGATTGTTTACACAGCAGCTAACTCTGTGGAAGACATTCAAAATACAATTGGACTATTTGGCCAGCTATTTAATAAAGCAAAAGAAGCAAAAACCATTCAAGACACTATCGCTGAAAAAATTGAAAACAGCACAGCGCACAAAGCAGATGCTGTGAAAACATTATTAGTGTACGGAGCACCCGGTACATACATGGTGGCACTTCCGAATTCATTATCAGGTAATCTACTTGAACTGGCAGGTGGAGTAAATATTGCAAGTGATTTCCCGAATGAAGAAAAATTCCCACAGTATGCAAGTTTAAGCGTAGAGAAAATCATTGAACGCAATCCTGAAATGGTGATGTTGATCACTCATGGTGAACCGGAAGCGGTCAAAGCGGCATTCGAAGGCGAAATGTTGAAGAATCCGGCATGGAAAAACTTAGATGCAGTGAAGGCAGGAAACGTCATCGTCTTACCTTCTCACTTATTTGGTACGAGTCCTGGTACAAAAGTAGTGGAAGCACTTGACGTGATGAAAGATAGCTTAGGACAGGTTAAATAACGTGATTGCAACGGAAGAACAGACGCAGAAAGAACGTCATCCACTAGCCACAAAACGGGTCATTACCCTTGTTGTAAGTGGCAGTTTACTCCTCATCGCAGCTGTCTTGAGCTTAATGATTGGTCCAGTATCGTTTTCTTTGCAGGAAATTTGGGACGGGATCTTCGTAGCAAATGACACGATGGAACGGCGAATTGTGTGGGAACTTCGCTTTCCGCGTGTGCTTGTCGGCATGATTGTGGGAGTTAGTCTCGCAGTCGCAGGTGCGATATTACAGGGCGTTATGCGTAACCCGTTGGCTGATCCCGGAATTATTGGTGTCTCATCAGGGGCAGGGCTTGCGGCCACCATCATCATGATTATTTATCCAGCCTATATCATGTTTTTACCGCTTGCCGCATTTCTTGGAGCGCTCACAACAGCCGTTGTAATCTATGCCTTGTCATGGAGAGGCGGGGCATCGCCTTTACGCATCATTTTAGTCGGTGTCGCCATTAACGCGGTAATTGGCGCATGTATGAGTGCATTGATGCTCTTGTACAGCGATCGCGTGCAAGCGGTGTTGCCTTGGCTTGCTGGAGGAATCGCAGGTGTCGGCTGGGTACAGTTTGAAATGATTATTTATTATGCGCTTGCTGCTTTCGTGCTAGCCATCTTCTCGGTCAAGCATATCCGAATATTGCGTTTAGGTGACGAAGTGGCGAAGTTGCTCGGGCATAATGTGGAGCGAAGTCGATTTTTCCTTATCGTGTTAAGTACGCTACTTGCTGGAATGGCTGTTAGTGTTTCGGGACTTATTGGTTTCGTTGGTCTCGTCGTTCCACATATCATGCGCTCAATAGTAGGAGGGGATTACCGGTTTTTATTGCCGGCTTCCGCGCTCGGTGGTGGATTGTTAGTCGTAGTAGCGGACACCATTGCCCGTACGTTATTTAATCCAATCGAACTGCCGGTCGGAATTTTACTATCATTCCTCGGCGGACCGTTCTTCTTATATCTCATTCAAAAACGGAGGGATTCATTTGCTAATAACTGAGGAACTGAGCTACCGTCATTCGGATTCATTCGAATTAACATCCATTGATTTGCATATTAAGCAAGGAGAAATCGTCAGTTTATTAGGTCCAAATGGGTCAGGTAAGTCGACATTTCTGCGATTGATTTCTAGACTGATCACACCAGGAAGCGGTGAAGTTCTGTTGAACGGCGAACGATTGAAACGAATGAAATCCCAAGAAGTGGCACGGAATTTAGCTATGCTTCCGCAAATGCAAGACCATCAGCTTGATGTCACGGTAGGCGAGTTAGTAGAATTCGGTCGTCATCCCCACCGGTCGGGCTATGGCAAGTTAAGTCGCGAAGATCAGGAGATTATTGATTGGGCAATCGGTGTGACGAAGTTGGAGAAGTACAAGAATCGCATGTTGCAATCATTATCCGGTGGCGAACGTCAGCGTGCATGGATTGCGATGGCCATTGCTCAGCGGCCGAAAGTATTATTGCTAGATGAACCCACTACGTATTTGGACATTTCGCATCAATTGGAAGTGATGGAACTGGTCATGGAATTAAATGAAATGTACGGAATGACTGTCATCATGGTTCTCCATGATATCAACCAAGCGGCAAGTTACAGCGACCGCCTGATTGTGTTGAAAGATGGTAATGTACGTTTTGACGGAATTCCACAATGTGTTCTCTGCAAAGAAATGTTCCATTCCATTTTCGAAATAGACGCGGAGATTTTCATGAATAATGGAAAATGCTTTTTCACACCAAGTAAATTAGAAAAGGGTGAATGCTATGAGAACGCAAGCAGAAAAGAAGCAACCTATTGACCAAGCGTTGGTACGAGACTATTTAATTGCAGCACATGGTGATTTTGAAAAAGTACAAAAGCTAATTGAACTGGAGCCTGATTTAGTACATGCTGTTATGAACTGGGGTGGCGATGACTGGGAAAGTGGTCTCGGGGCTGCAGCGCATACTGGCAATCACGATATTGCGAAGTATTTATTGAAAAAAGGTGCACGTATGGATATATTCGCAGCTGCTATGCTCGGTGAACTTGAAATTGTCAAAGCGTTGTTGAAATGGTACCCGAACTGGGATGAACTGAAAGGTCCACACGGCATTCCGTTACTTCGCCATGCAGCAGTCGGTGGCGAACAATCAGTGCCCGTCTTCGAATATTTACAGTCAATCCAAATGGAGGTAATATGATGCAGAAAATAATCGCAATCAATACAATATTTGTTGAAAAAGGTAAAGGCGAGCAAGTAACCGCGCGTTTTGCAAAAGCGAAAACTGTTCACACGTTTGAAGGCTTCATTCGCATGGAAGTATTGTTGAATGAAGAGGGCGAGGATCATGACGAAATAAAAGTGTGTACGACATGGGAAGACCGTCAATTTTTCGACAAATGGCTACATAGTCGTGAAAATGCCAAAGCGCACGACACCGAAGCACCGAAAGAACCGAGTCCAATAGTAGGCAATGAAGTGAAGACATTTGATGTGAAAGTTCAGCACTTACCAGCAGAAACCGAGTAATTCAACACAGCGGCAAGCACAAACTTGTCGCTGGCTTCCCGATTGCGCTCTATACAGTGGAATAGGCTTCTACTGTATAGAAGGCTTTCGGTAATCCGTTAGCACACCGTATATCGCGTAAACACTTGAAAGCAAACTGTACACGTCGATTTATTGGAAATTAGCGTACAAAAGCCCACCATTGCTTTGTCATGCTAATTCTCAAACGCAACCCTCCCTTTACTTGCGGACATTCACGACATTCCAGCAGGGTTGCTTTCAAGCTGTTTCATTTGGCTGCTCTCTTAAATGAGGGTAGTTTTTTTGTGTTGAAATGGGATGAAAATGAACTATTTTTTTAGGTAAGTGCTTTATTAATTATGTAATTCACTCAATGTGAGGCGTGAAGCGCCCTATCGGTTGTGAGGTTCGCTCAATGTTGGTGGAGAAGCGCTCTATCGGTCGCGCGATTCGCTCAATGTTGGTGGAGAAGTGCTCTATAGGTCGCGCGATCCGCTCAATGTTGGTGGAGAAGCGCTCTATCGGTCGCGTGATCTGCTCAATGTGGGTGGAGAAGGGCTCTATCGGTCGCGCGATTCGCTCAATGTTGGTGGAGAAGGGCTCTATCGGTCGCGCGATTCGCTCAATGTTGGTGGAGAAGCGCTCTATCAGTCTCGTGATTCGCTCAATGTTGGTGGAGAAGCGCTCTATCAGTCGCGCGATCCGCTCAATCCAAAACAAAAACCCGTCACTCCATAAAGAAGTAACGGGTTCTCACTCTGCTTAAAACAACAAATGTGCAATACCTGCAATGATTGGTAAGGCAATAATTGTTCGCAATAAGAAAATGATGAGTAAGTCGAAAATATTCAATGGGATTTTAGTACCTAAGATCAAGCCACCAACTTCGGACATGTAAATGAGCTGGATTACGGAAACGGCTGCAATTGTAAATAGGGTAATAGGCGATGTAATAACGCC
The DNA here is from genome assembly GCF_002101375.1 of Sporosarcina ureae. Lineage (GTDB taxonomy): Bacteria > Bacillota > Bacilli > Bacillales_A > Planococcaceae > Sporosarcina > Sporosarcina ureae_B. The sequence goes on from NZ_CP015207.1 coordinate 2,629,493, forward strand.
TTCCGCTAAAATCACAGGCAAGAACATATCCGCGAATCCGACGACCATCGTCTGTGCGGCTTCTGCAGCCTCAGGAATCTGCAAGAAATTCAAGATATATTCAAACGGCTTGCCTAAAATGCGGAATATACTCGTATACTCAGCCATTACTAAAGCGATTGTTCCGAAAGCCATGACTACTGGTGCGACGCCGAACCACATGTCGAGCACGTTTTGCATTCCTGCGCGAACTGTCTTCATAACAGAGCGTTGGTTTGAAGCTGTCTCGAGAGCGCTAGTAAGTCCTAGTTTGATTACGCTTGTTCCGGCAGGCAGTTTTTCATTCTCAGTGGAATATTCGCGATCGTCAATATACGTATTCTTAATTGAACGTAATGGATAAATTCTCGGCATGATCAAGGCGAGGATCAATCCTGTAAACAGAACGGTCGCATAAAATGGTAAGAAGTAATTTCCGAGACCGACTTTGTCAATGATGACGAGTGTAAAGGTAATCGACACAACAGAGAACGTAGTGGAAATAATGGCTGCTTCACGCTGTGTATAGTGGCCGTCTTCGTATTGTTTACTTGTAAGTAAGACACCAATCGTTCCGTCTCCAATCCATGAAGCCAGTGCATCAATAGAAGAGCGTCCAGGTAATTTAAATAATGGTCGCATAATCTTCACCATCAACGTACCGAAGAATTCGAGCAAACCGAAGTTCAGTAATAAAGGAAGTAGCAGACCGGCGAAGAAGAAGATACTGAACAGGAAGGAAACGAGTCCATCACCTGCAAGTAGCAATCCGCCTGTATTCTCGCTCCAAATCGCTTCAGGACCTAATTTATAGACGACCATAATGGCAAAGATTGCCCCTACAATGCGGGTAATCGTCCAAAATGGTGTAACTTTGAATAAATTTGTAAAGAATGAAGGTCTGTTAGGATCTTTTTTAACGAATAGATAAAGCACCGATCCGAGTGCAGACACAATGATCAAGCACATCATAAGTTGTGGAATAATCGGTTCCAATGAGCCAGACAATATATCCGCTAATTTGGCAATCGGTACTTTCCAGCCCGCCGTAAATGGTAGTGGAATCATGAATAATAGAACACCGAGTATAGACGGAATTAAGAATACTAGCCAAGTGCTAGCTGTATATTTTTTCAAGGTATTTCTCTCCTTGCGCATAATCTAATTGATGTATATTTATTCATTATACTGTTTAACGAGTCGATGTAAATACTTTAGCATAAAGTGTAACTTTTCAGTCAGCAAGCAGTCTATATGGAAATAGCATATTCGAACGTATATGATCGAAAAAAGAAAGGAAGCGAGGCGTAGGCATGATTACAGTAATTGGCAACGCGAATATAGATTTGATTGCACAAGCGGATACGTTTCCTTTACAAGGCGAGACCGTTAGAGGAAAGGACTTTCAGACGGCACCTGGTGGCAAGGGGGCGAATCAAGCTGTAGCATGTGCGAAACTTGGCCATAAAGTTCAGTTAATTGGTACGACGGGCACGGATTCATTCGGAGAAATGATTGTGGCTAATTTGCGGAAGCAACAAGTGGACACTTCGTATATCACGCAAGTAGAAGGCCCTTCTGGCGTAGCCGTTATTTTATTGACGGAAGGGGATAACCGAATCATTTCCATACCAGGAGCGAACCATGCGCTCAGTCTAGAACGGATGAAGGAATTGAAATCGATTATTGGAGCTAGTCAACTGGTAATGATGCAGCTGGAACTTCCTGTAGATACTGTGTGGTATGTGCTCGAGCTGTGTAAAGACTTAGAAGTGCCTATCATAATGGATCCGGCGCCTTCCACGAGCTTTCAAATGGAATACATGCCATATGTTCGTTATCTGACACCCAATGAAACCGAGTGTGCACAACTCTTCGGTACTTCAATAGAAGAAACGGTGACAAACTATCCGAATCAACTGCTCGTGACACTTGGAAAAGACGGTGTTTGTTACCACGATCACGAGGAAATCATCTTTGTGCCGGGTGTGCCTGCGCAAGTTGTGGATACGACAGGTGCAGGGGATACATTTAACGGAGCGCTCGCCAGCCGACTAGTGCAAGGGAGTGATTTACAGTCTGCCGTTGAGTTCGCCATTGTGGCGGCTTCATTATCGGTAGGCAAATTTGGTGCACAAGGCGGTATGCCAACTATGCTAGAAGTAGTAAAAAAAGCAGAAAATCTGGCGAATGAAAATAAGTAGAAATCCTTTTATATCAAGCCTGATTGGCACTGGTCTGTCACCGCTGACGAGCTTTACTAAAAATCTAGCCGTTCCCCCTTTAAATCTCTGAACAAAAGGCGTATGCTATGGCAATAGAGTGGATTACGAGGAAGAAATGGAGGTAGATGTTGATGGTTTTTGGAGAAAACATCAAGGTCCGTAAACGCATCTTGCAGTTGATTGATGGCTTAACAGATGAGGAATTTAACGGAACACCATCACATGGCGGCTGGTCACCCAAACAGATTGTAGAACATTTAGCTTTAATGGAATGTCGAGTTGCTACAAACATCGCCCAAGAATTGAAAAATCCTGAGAGTTTACGTGTATTCAAAAAACCGATCAGTGTATCGGCAAGTCCTTTAGTAAAGGCGTACTTCATGGAATATACACAACCAACAGACATGCATCTTTCAATTCCAGAAGTGAAAGAGAAGTTGCATGCATCTAGAAATTACTTGTTGGATATCTATGAATCTGCCACCATTACAGAACTTCGCTGTAAATCGCTCAAGCATCCGATTTTTGGAAATGTGCCGTTAATTCAATGGTTCCGTTTCGTAGGATTCCACGAAAAACGTCATCTACGACAATTGAAACGTGCAGTGGAGCAAGTGAAGTCAGCCCGTGTCCAGCTAGTTTCAACGTCTAAATAATAAAAAGAACTTGTTGCCTCCTATGGTGCAAGTTCTTTTCTCATCTTGCTGCAAATCAGCTATACTTTACCTATCCATGAAGGAGGAGTTGGAATGAATCGATACCGTTTTGATACCCCTGAAAAGCTACGTGCATTGCTTTGTGAACTAGTAAGTTGGGATAGTCGTTCGTTGACGGAAGGAGAGCGTTTCTTTTCCTGGAAGTTGCAAAATAAGTTGAGCGAACTGGAATATTTCACTGAGAATCCTGACCATATTACACTTCATGATGCGGGTCTCGGGCGGCAAGTCGTGCATGCTCTTTATAAACATCCTGATGCCACAGATACCATTGTGTTAATCAGTCATTTTGATACTGTGCAAACAGATGAATATGGAGCACTTGAACCACTCGCTTTCCATCCGGAAGAGCTGACGAAGAAGTTGTTAGAAAATAAAGATATGTTGCCTGAAGCTGCACGTCTTGACTTAGAATCTGGAAAATATCTATTCGGCCGAGGTACGATGGATATGAAGATGGGGTTGGCTTTACATATACAGTTGATCGAGCGAGCAAGTATGGAAAATTGGCCTATTAATTTATTATTATGTACCGTACCGGATGAAGAAGTGAACTCAGCGGGGATGCGGGCTGCGGTAAAGGAACTTGTACGTCTGCAAGAACAGGAAGGTCACCGCTATAAATTATTCTTGAACGGTGAGCCTTCATTTTCACAAGGACCTGCGGATACGAAAGAATATATTTATTCGGGGACAATTGGAAAGATTATGCCTGCCGCATTATTCTATGGGAAAGAAACACATGTCGGCGAACCGTTAAAAGGGATTACTGCAGATTATATGGCGTCGTTTTTGACACATAAGATGGAGTGGAATCCTTTATTCCGTGAAATAGAGCAGAACGAATCAACACCTCTTCCTGTCACACTGCATCAGAAAGATTTGAAAACGCAGTACTCTACACAAACACCACAGCGGGCAGCTGCGTTATATAATGTTTTCTTATTCAAGCGGACAGCCGCTGAAATCATGTGTTTATTTGAACAAGTAGCAAAAGAAGCGATGGCACAGTGTGATGAACATTATAAAGCAGTGTGTGATCGTGAATCGGCTGTGCCTTTAGGAGATATTCGTGTACTGCGATTTGAAGAGTTGCTAAAGTACGCTGAAGATCAGTTAGGAAAAAACGAAGTGAACAGATTAAAACAAGAAGTGCTATTGCAAGAAGAATGGGATGACCGCGAGCAATGTATACGTATTGTCGACACATTAATGATGGAGTGTCAGGAACTTGGGCCAGCGACCGTTCTATTCTATGCGCCCCCTTATTATCCAGCTGTTAACTCGTCTGAAGATCCACTTGTAAAGGAATCGATTGAGTTTTTGCAGGAGCGTGCGCAAGTGTTTGATCTGACAATTGAACAGGTACATTATTTTAATGGAATTTGCGATTTAAGTTATGTGCATTATAAGGATGAAGAAGATCATTGGAAAGCGTTTGCAGAGAATACGCCGGTCTATGGTGAGACGTATTCTATTCCGTTTGAAGATATGCGCAAGCTCACTGCACCGGTGTTAAATGTGGGGCCGTTTGGTAAGGATGCGCATCAAAAGACAGAGCGGTTGCATATCGATAGTGCGTTCAGGGAGATGCCGGTGTTGTTGGAGCAGTTGGTGAAGAAGCTTGCGGGCATGAACCAGCCGAAGTCTAGGTGAGGTTTCTTAACGTTTACGTGGTATTGATGTAGTTGTAGGGAAGTGTATGTTACCCGACTTATAAAAGCGGTAGGCAGAATAACTATGCGGCTGCGGGTCTTTGTCACTTTTAGTTGTGGTCGTTGCTCGACTGGTTGTTGGGAACTGAAGTTAGCGAGTGTTCACTTTCTGGACCCGCGCAGGCACGTGGGGGATTGCCTCCAGCCATGAGCCAGCTGGCGATGGTGCTGCCAGTTGTCTCATGGCCACGGCCTACCCCGCAGTTGTGCCTGCGCTACTGTGGGGAAATGAATTAGTTTGTGTTTCTAACAAAAAGAAAAACAGTGACATTGTGATACATGTATTTCTTGCTCACTTTTTGTTGGGTACGTCGCTCGACTTATTTTTGGATACTGAAGTTAGCGAGTGTTCACTTTCTGGACCCGCGCAGGCACGTGGGGGATTGCCTAAAGCCATGAGCCAGCTGGCGATGGTGCTGCCAGTTGTCTCATGGCCACGGCCTACCCCGCAGTTGTGCCTGCGCTACTGTGGGGAAAATGAATTAGTTTGTGTTTGTAACAAAGAAAAACTAGCAACATGGTGATACCGATCAAGTGTTTCTTTCTCACTTTTTGTTGGGTACGTCGCTCGACTTATTTTTGGATTCTGAAGTTAGCAAGTGTTCACTTTCTGGACCCGGGCAGGCACGTGGGGGATTGCCTCCAGCCATGAGCCAGCTGGCGATGGTGCTGCCAGTTGTCTCATGGCCACGGCCTACCCCGCAGTTGTGCCTGCGCTACTGTGGGGAAAATGAATTAGTTTGTGTTTCTAACAAAAAGAAAAACAGTGACATTGTGATACATGTATTTCTTTCTCACTTTTTGTTGGGTACGTCGCTCGACTTATTTTTGGATTCTGAAGGTAGCAAGTGTTCACTTTCTGGACCCGCGCAGGCACGTGGGGGATTGCCTCCAGCCATGAGCCAGCTGGCGATGGTGCTGCCAGTTGTCTCATTGCCACGGCCTACCCCGCAGTTGTGCCTGTGCTACTTTGGGGAAATGAATTAGTTTGTGTTCCTAACAAAAAGAAAAACAGTGACATTGTGATACATGTATTTCTTGCGCACTTTTTGTTGGGTACGTCGCTCGACTTATTTTTGGGAACTGAAGTTAGCGAGTGTTCACTTTCTGGACCCGCGCAGGCACGTGGGGGATTGCCTCCAGCCATGAGCCAGCTGGCGATGGTGCTGCCAGTTGTCTCATGGCCACGGCCTACCCCGCAGTTGTGCCTGCGCTACTTTGGGGAAATGAATTAGTTTGAGTTTCTAACAAAAGGAAAACCAGCACCGGATTGGGGGCAATGGAATCTCCACTTACACTGCCAGCTAAACTACAACCCAACGCCGCTTATTACGCACGCTTTACAGAAACGTAATCCGACAGCAGTTGGATGATTAAAAACAACTTTCCCACGCTCCACTCCACTCACTTCTATTACCCGCCAAACACAACAATACATAGTACACAGACGTGCATGTTTTCAACTTACTCGAATTTCGGCTATACTAAGACTAGAAGCAATTTAAGAATAGGATGTGCCAGGATGAGTCATTTAGTAGTAGAGAAATTAACCAAAACGGTTGGAGATAAAACCCTTTTTAAAGACGTTGGCTTTAATTTGACGAGCGGAGATAAAATTGGTCTGATCGGTATTAATGGTACCGGTAAATCTACGTTATTATCTATTCTTGCCGGACATGGAAGTGCAGATACGATTATAATGGATCATCCGAATAAATTCCGTGTAGCCTATTTACCGCAAGAGCCGATTGTGAATCCAGATTTAACCGTAATGGAGGCGGTATTTGAAAGCGATGCACCTGTTATACGTACAAACCTCAATTATGAGCATGCCCTGCAGCAACTAACTGAAGATTCCTCAAATCCTGAGTTCCAGGAACGTTACTCCCATTATCAAAATGAAATGGATGAAACAGGCGGCTGGGATTTGAATGCATTAGCGCGGACGATTTTAATGAAGCTAGGTATTGAAACATTCGATAAAAAGCTAGGTGAACTGTCGGGCGGTCAGCTAAAACGAGTAGCATTAGCTAAAGTGCTGATCGAACCAGCAGATTTACTATTGTTGGACGAGCCAACGAACCATCTGGATGTTGCATCGATCCAATGGTTACAAGATTTCTTGCAAAATGTTCAAGGGGCAGTATTATTCGTTACACACGATCGGTACTTCCTGGATCAAGTTGCTACGCATATTTACGAATTAGCGGATAAAACGCTTTATTCGCATACCGGAAATTATGCAGATTATTTGGAGTCAAAAGCACTGCGAGAAGAGATGTCAGCTGCTTCGGATCAGAAAGACCGTAATCGCTACCGTAGTGAATTGAAATGGATTCGCCGCGGTGCAAAAGCGCGTTCAACGAAACAGAAAGCGCGAATCGATCGCTTTGATGATCTTCAAGCGAAAGTGAAGCAGACTGATGAGTCACTAGACTTTGAAATGGATTTACAAACGACACGTCTAGGTAAAAAAGTATTGGAAATCAACAATATTTCGAAAAAATTTGACGACAAAGTGATATTGAACGGTTTTTCTGCTATTCTACAGGCGAAAGAACGTATTGCAATTATCGGACCGAATGGTGTAGGGAAGACGACACTTCTTCAAATGCTAGATGGCACGACTATGCCGGACTCGGGTGAAGTTGATATAGGCTCTACCGTAAAGATTGCTCATTTCCATCAACATTTACCACCAATGAAGGAAAATCAACGAATCATTGAATATATCCGTGAGACGTCCAATGACATTGAAGCAGGGAATGGTGAACGGTTGTCTGCCACGCAAATGTTAGAACGGTTTTTATTCCCGTCTTCTGCCCATGGAACACCGATCGGGAAATTGTCAGGTGGAGAGCGCAAACGTCTCTATCTATTAAAGCTATTGATGGAACAGCCAAATGTCTTACTGTTGGATGAGCCGACGAATGATTTGGATCTCGAAACGTTGTCCGTTTTGGAATCGTTCATTGATACATTTGCTGGTGTAGTCGTGACGATTTCCCATGACCGTTTCTTCTTGGATCGAATCTCACGTAAGTTATGGATTCTTGATGGCTCAGGTGAAATCGATGTACGTCTTGGTCTATATTCAGATTTCCTTGATGAAAAGAATACAAAAGAAGTGAAGCCACAAGCTAAAGTTGCGGTTGTTACTCCTGCTTCAGAAATTACAGCGCCAAAAAAGAAAATGACATTCGCTGAAAAGAAGCAATACGAAACGATTGAGTCGGATATAGAAAAGTTAGAAGAAAATATAGCAGAAACGGAACAACAGATGACGACTACAGGCTCAGATTACGATCAGCTACGCCAACTGGATGAAGAGCTAGTAACGCTGAATCAACAATATGAAGAACTGGTCGAGCGCTGGGCTTACTTACAGGATTTAGCTGATTAATTACATTGGAGGAGATTTTTCTTGAAAATCAAATCGATTGAACCGACACCAAGTCCAAATTCTATGAAAATTATTTTAGATACCCCTTTACCTGATGGAACAAGCCATAACTATAAGAAGAAAGATGAAGCACAGGCACCTGAGCCGGTACGTTCTCTTTTAGCTATACAAGGAATTAAAGGAATCTATCATGTACTAGATTTTATGGCAGTAGAGAGAATTGGGAACGTTGCGTGGGAATCTATTCTTGCCGAAGTACGCTCTGTTTTAAATGAAGACGGCGAATCGCTAGAACAAGCGCAAGAGCAAAAGATAGACGAGCATTTCGGCGAAGTCTACGTGCATGTACAGACGTATAAAGAGATTCCGTTGCAAGTGAAAGTGTTCAATAGTGATGAGGAATCCCGGTTTGGCTTAAGTGAACGTTTCATTCAAGCGATGGAAACCGTTCATCATTCCGAAGTGGAAAACTATATTTTACTTCGCAAATGGGTAGATTACGGAATCCGCTACGGAGAATTGCAGGAAGTGGGCGAGCAAGTTGTACAAGAACTTGAAGCTGCGTATCCTGAAACACGCTTGCATGAGCTTGTGATAAAAGCAGAAAAGGCAGACGAAGAAACAAAAGTTCGTGGAGAGAAAGTGACACTGGCGGAATTTACTGTTCCGGAATGGGAAACGCGCTTCCGCTTATTGGATCAAATGCCAGACCCTGACGTTTCAGATTATCCAGTACTTACGCAAGCACTTGAAGACGAGAAAATGTCCATCCGCAGATTGGCTACCGTGTACCTAGGTATGATCGAGGATGAAACAGTCATTCCGTTTATCGAAAAAGCACTCGAAGATAAAAGTTGGGCGGTTCGCCGTACAGCTGCTGACTGTATGAGCGACCTTGGCTATGTTGGTTTTGAATCTGCTGCTATTCGCTTATTACAAGACAAAAACAAGTTGGTCCGTTGGCGTGCCGCTATGTTCCTCTATGAATCTGGAACAGAACGAGCATTACCCGCACTGCACGAAGCAGAAAACGATAACGAATTTGAAGTGAAACTGCAGGTCCGTATGGCGATCGCTAGAATTGAAGAAGGCGAAGAGGCAAAAGGCTCTATTTGGCGTCAAATGACCGAAAGAACTAACTAATTTAGTAAAGCCCAGTGGGAGTCGTTATGTATCTCAAATCCTTAACCTTGTCTACCTGACAAGGTTTTTTTGTGACTTTCGGATAAAAAGGTATACTTTTAGCAAGGACTAAAGGTATACTATTGATCTGATCATAATTTACTAGGAGGGCTCATGAAGTGAAGAAGTCTGCAAGTATTGCGATGAAACTCTCGGGACTAATTATCGCATTATTTTTATTACTATTTTTGGTCTACTCAGTCGTTACTAGCGTCATGTTACATAAGCAAAGCATTAAAGATGCTGAGGAATTTGCGTTGGAAAGTGCAAATAAAAATTCACTTGTTCTTAGTGCAAAACTGAATGAAACAAATGAAATGTTACGCACAACAAGTCACATATTGGAAACATTACAAGCAGCAGGCGATATGGAACCGGAGGAAATTATCCGGATCATCAAAAGCAATTTGAAGAAAAATGAGGACGCTACCGGGATGGCGGCGGTAATCAATCAGTCCGCGTTCGCTGAAGGGGAAGTTATACCGAAGAATTTGCTAGATGATAATCAGCAATTCATTCCATACGTCTTTAAGCAAGACAATACTACGGATGTAGAACCATTAAGTGGCATGGATGATTCTACAGCGAATAGTTGGTATACTGTTCCCAAAAATGAAGTCCGTCCGATATTAACAGAACCTTACTCGTATGAAACAAATGGTAAAACCATCCTCATGACTACTATTTCCGTTCCGATGGTAGATGCGTCTGGAAACTATTTTGGTTTGTTGACCACCGATTTATCTATAGATTTCTTGACGGATGTAGTGAAGACGATTCAACCAAAAGGCGGTTATGCGTCTGTCATTACAGATGCTGGTTATATCACAGCGAACAGTTTGAAGCCTGAATTAAATACTAGTAATATGGCCGATGCAATTGATTGGAATAGTGCTAAAGTGGACCTAGATCAAGGTGAATTGGCGAGTATGTATGTGGATTCTAAAAGTCTGCATGAAGAAGCATTTAATGCATTCGCTCCTATTAACTTAAAAGGAATCAATGAGAAATGGTCAGTACAAACGGTTACACCAAAATCTGAAATTCTAGATACGTTTACTACTATTTTGTGGATTACGGTCATATCTGCCATTGCCATCGTGTTGCTGATGTCAAGTGCATCTACAATCTTCATTTATCGTCAATTGAGACCGTTGAAAACGTTACAACAATCAATGCAAACTGCTGCTGCAGGTGACTTGACGATGATGGTAGATGAACAGAATATCCGCCATGATGAGATAGGATTAGTAGCACTTGCTTATAACGATATGTTGCGTCAGACGAATGCGGCGTTACAAACCGTGCAGTTGTCTTCAGGTCAGTTGAGCGATTCATCCTCGCAAGTCACACATGCTTTCGAAGAGCTAGTAGCTGCGAATCAGGAAGTATCGGTAGCGACAGATGAAATCGCACAAGGAGCTTCTAAACAATCCGAAGATACTGAAGTAACAAGTCTACGAATTTCTGATTTAGCGGACCGTATGGATCATATCCACACGATGTTCATGACCATGAATCAGTTGTCTACAGACGCTTCCAATTCTGCGGAAAATGGAATGACGGAAGTGAAAAAACTACGTGTTCATAATACGACAGCAAATGAAGTGAATAAAAAAGTACAGTTGCAAATCCAAACATTGACCACTAAAATTTCATCTATTAATCAAGTCATTCAAACATTGCATGATATTACTGCAAGCACGAATCTTCTAGCGCTGAATGCGAGCATTGAAGCGGCTCGAGCGGGTGAAAGCGGTAAGGGATTTGCAGTTGTTGCGAATGAAGTACGTCAGCTAGCGGAACAATCCCGCAGTGAAACTGAAGTAATTCAAGAAACCGTGAAAGAAATCTTGTCAGAATCACAGCAGACGGTCGATGTCATTGAACTGAATATGAAGTCAATGGACGGTCAAAACCAGTCCGTTACGGATACAGAAGAGTCGTTTGTACAAAATGCAGGCATCATCGATCAAATTCGCCAATCGATTACGGAACTATCCGAAAAACTTGCTGAAATGATGGAATATAAGGACGAAGCCATTTTAGCCATCCAAAATGTCTCTGCCATTTCCGAGCAGACGGCTGCTTCATCTGAACAAGTGAGTGCATCAGCTGCCGCACAGCAAGGCGAATTGGAGCAAGTAGCAGATTCTACAAATCAAATGAATCAGATCGCCGGGGAACTGCGAAGTGTAGTTGATCGATTCAAATTATCGTAATTCAATAGCGTAATCGGCAGAAGTGGCATCGTCCACTTCTGCTTTTGTCTGAATTCAAGCGTCATTAAGGAAAGGGGGGCGAGGTAAGTAAACACTTAATAAGTAGAATGAAATGATATACTAATAGTTTACTACACTAATATCTTAAAAGAGAGTTGAAGCCAAGTGTTACGTTTATTTAAAAAAGGTGAGAATCTAGCAACGGTAAAAGAGATGGAAGACCTCGAACAGCACAGTACTGGTATTATATCGTTGGAAAGATATCCGGCTGTAAAAAAGCAACTGCGAATGATTAATCTAACAGAGCAAGATTTAAAGTATCTCTCCTGTATGCAAGTGCAAATGCAACCTATTTTACCTATGATGACCAATCGTTTCTATCAAGCGATGGATGATCAGCCTCAACTTCTACATATTATTGCGGAGCATAGTAGTATGGACCGTTTGAAAAAATCATTAACGAAACATATGCAGTCAATATTTCAAGGGGAAATTGACGAGAACTATTTGAAACAACGTCGCATTATAGCGAAGGTGCACGTCCGCATTGGTTTGGAACCGAAATGGTATTTAGCGGCAGTAGAATCATTGTACGAAGAGTTTTTTGCTTTTATTGAACAACAGGACTTGCCCAAGAAAAGACAATTTAATACATTGCGTGCGTTTATGAAAGTCATGAACTTTGAACAACAATTGGTTTTGGATGCATATGAAGAAGAGAATAAAGTGAAGCGACAGGAAGTAGAACATTCCAAAGCGGTCGTGAAAGATCAAGTGTTAAATACGTCCCAGAATCTAGCGGCAATCAGTCAGCAGACGAGTGCATCAACAGACGAACTATCCAAAAAAGCACACGTATTAGAAAATATGACCGTTCACAACCTACAATTTATTACGGAAACCGAGAAAACTTCATTGACAGGCAAAGAATTGGTAGTCACTCAAACTGAACAATTTGGCCAAATGGTGGAGTATATGTCAGATTTCAAGGACCGGATGAAGGCGTTACATCATTCTTCAGAGCAAATCCAAGGAGTCGTGACGCTTATTACTTCCATTGCTGATCAAACAAACTTACTTTCATTGAATGCAGCAATTGAAGCAGCGCGAGCAGGTCAGCATGGTAAAGGATTTGCTGTAGTTGCGGCAGAAGTGCGAAATTTGTCGGTGGAAACTAAACAAGCAATAGGTAAAGTTACCGGCATGATTGAAGTCACCGATGCGAATATCGCCGAAATGTCTAACTTTATGAAGCAGATGGAAAAACTAATTCAGGAAAGTGCAAAAGGAAACGAGCTAGTGACGCAATCATATGACGGGATTGTCCAAGCGGTAAGCGGGATGAAAGAACAAACAGCTGAATCACATACATCCATCGAAAGCACGGTTCAAATCTTAGAAGAGATTAATCAGGCAATTGAAACCATTGCTCATTCATCAGATGGATTAATTCAGTTAGCAGATGACTTGTAAGTTAGATAACTTCCGTAGGTATACCTACGCTACACGCAATCCAACGAACGCTCTTGCTGTAGTAGGCGAAGCCAGTGCCAAAGTGACTCCACTTTCATGCATCTAACCATAATCCAGAAATGACCATCACGATGACGTCCCGACATTCAAAACCGTTAATTCCTTGCTATTCTTCAATAAATCAATGAACACCTGCAACGCTTTCGTTTGAAACGGAGAATTCGTCACGATAGAGAAATGCCGCTTGAATGGCGTTCCTTTCACCGACAGCGTTGTCAAATCACCATGGCGCAATTCCTTTTGTATCGCCCACTGTGACAGCAAACTGACGCCAAGTCCGGCTTCAACAGATTCTTTAATCGGCTGCGTACTGCTGAATTGCATAATGCGCTTCGGATAGAATCCAGACTGGGAGAAGAATAGTTCTGCCGCCTCGCGTGTACCAGAACCTTCTTCGCGTAATAGCCAGATTTCGTCTTCTAGTGCAGTGATTGATTGGCGCCCTTTTTTTTGCGCCAGTGGATGTTCAATGGAAGTCACGACGTACATTTCGTCTTCTGCGAAATCCTCATTTTGAAGCGGTGCAGCTTCCTTGAAATGCCCTTCGATTAAACCGACATCGAGCTGGTGCGTGATGACTAACTCCGCAATGTCAGCTGTATTGCCAATTGTGACTTGTGGTTCAATCGATGGATAATCTGCGACAAGTTTAGACAGAATATGAGGCAAGACGTATTCGCCAAATGTGTAGCTAGCTCCAATGGTAAGAGGGCCGCTAGCTTTATTAGCCAAGTCATCGACTAAGTTTTGCATTTTGGAATACAGGCCCGCGATTTCTTTTGCATGATGATAGACAATTTCACCAGCTTGGTTGAGTCGAACGTATTTATTAGTTCGCTCGAGCAGTCGTACACCAATGGATTCTTCGAATGAGCGAATATATTGGCTGACAGCAGGTTGTGTCATATGCAGTTCTTTTGCTGCTCTAGAGAAGTTCTTTTGCTCAGCTACCTCAATGAATACTTGTAGTTGCGGATCGATAGGGAAGCAACTCCTTTCTATGTATATAGATTTACTTATCATAGCTATTATAAATAGTTATTTCTCTTATAGCGAGCTATTTTCTATACTACTAGTAGGAGGTGTTGTCATCGTGGTTTCTTTAAATAGGTCACCAGAACAGCACGCACCACAACGTCCATCTAAATGGATATCGTGGGTCGGTGGAATAGCTTTCACATTCTTTATTGCATTTTTAGGATATTTACTAGCAAAAGTACCAGGTTTCGATCATATCGGACAACTGGCATGTGCGATTATTATCGCGGTGGCATACCGTCAATTCTTCGGCTATCCTGAAATAATAAGAAGTGGGATTGCTTTCTCATCCAAGCGCTTGCTTCGCACAGCCATCATTTTATACGGTTTGAAATTAAATATAGACACAGTCTTAAGCGACGGACTCGGCTTACTCGCGCGCGATGTAGGTGTCATCATTTTCGCTATCTTCATGACTATTTGGCTCGCTAAAGTATTTAAGGCAGATAAAAATATTTCCTTGCTTTTAGGTGTCGGAACAGGTGTCTGCGGTGCAGCGGCAATTGCAGCGGTCGCACCGATTATCAAAGCAAAAGATGAAGACACAGCAATAGGTGTAGGAATCATCGCATTAATGGGTACGGTGTTTGCGATCGGCTATACCATTCTGCGTCCAATTCTTCCGCTCGATTCAATTGAGTACGGAATGTGGGCAGGAATCAGTTTACATGAAGTGGCACACGTAGCCTTGGCCGGGGCACCGGCAGGCGAAGACGGTTTAGCCATTGCTTTGCTAGCCAAGCTCGGTCGTGTATTCCTATTAGTACCTCTTTGCTTCATTTTAATATTTATCATGAAACGTAAACATAAAGATACAGACGAAACGGGCGCTAAAATTGAATTTCCGTGGTTCCTTGTAGGATTTATCGTTTTAAGTATCCTAGGAAGCTACGTGTTCGGTCATTCCATTCCTGTATCAGACAACGTAATGGAAGGCGTCTTCACATTGACTACATGGTTACTGACAGCGGCCATGGTAGGGCTTGGACTCAACGTTAGTTTACGAGACTTGAAAGATCGAGCCATGCGACCACTAGCCGCGATGACCATTACATCCATACTACTATCGGTCATCGCCTACTTTATTATTTAATACGGTTCATAACTAGCTAGCTTCAGAGAAATATCTCTAAAGCTAGCTTTTTTATTTGACTTTATTTAGTCTACTCCCTAAACTATTAATTATTGGTTTAGGGGGTAGACTATTTTGAATTATCAACTTCAAGAAGCAGTAGAACTATTTGAAGAAGTCATGATCTACGGCACGGAACATGTCGTGAAAAACTTGGACGTTCCTATCTGGAAAGATTACTCACCAGAACAAATCCAAGTACTGAAAATACTTTCTGCCTATGGCCATCTATCTAGCGGACAACTGGCAGAGATTCAAGGCGTACATAAAAGCGCCATCTCGACACGTCTCAAGAAACTGACCGAAAAAGACCTGGTGCAGTCTGAAAAAGACGTGAACGATCAGCGGATCAATCGAATCTCACTGACCCAAAAAGGCCAAGAAGTACTAGCTGTTTCAAATGCAGCAATAAATGAAAGTATCGAAAACCTGTTCACAGACCAAATTGATGAACAGGAGCTCGAACAATTCATTAAGACATTCCGTAAACTTAAATCGATTTTAGTAATGAAGGAGAGATAACGCATGAAAACGATAGTAAAATTCAAATGGCCTATTGCGATCGGTATCGTTATACTGACTGCTGTTTTATTTATAGTAGCACCCGATTTGGCAAAGCAGGCGGAAAAAGCAGGTTCCTTCCAATTGCTCGACTCAGCAGATTCCCAAAAGGCTGCACAAATGCTAGAAGATGCAGGCCAAGCAGATGAAACGATTTCGCTAGTCTATGATCTCGATGAACCGGCAGATAAAGCAAAGAAACAAGAAATTTCTGCGACTGCCAAAGAGATTGCGAATGCCAGCAAGGTTGTAACGGATGTTCTAGATCCGTTTGAAAGTAAAGACATGGAAGACCAACTCGTTTCTGAAGATCACAAAACGGTATTACTTCCTATAACGGTAGACGGTACAGATGATGAAGTCATTCAGTTGGCTGATAAAATAAAAAAAGATATTGTATCTAAAAAAGACAAAGTGTATATGACTGGCGAATTAATCATCAATCATGACGTAAATGAGAGTGCGCAAGAAGGGCTAAAAAAGACGGAGATTATTACGGTTGTATTGATTTTTGCTTTATTACTCATTGTTTTCCGCTCGATTGTGACACCATTCGTCCCGTTAGTGGCGGTAGGGATCACCTATTTATTAAGTCAGTCATTCGTAGCGTTCTTTATCGACTGGTTTGGATTCCCGGTTTCGAATTATACCCAAATATTTTTAGTGGCAATTTTATTCGGTCTTGGAACGGATTATTGTATTCTGTTGTTAAGTCGTTATAAAGAAGAGTTACTAGCAGGGCATGACGTGGAAGAAGCGATTATTAATACGTATAAAACAGCAGGCCGCACACTTTTCATCAGTGCACTTGCGGTATTTATCGGTTTCGCGGCAATCGGTTTTGCAGACTTCCCAATATTTAAATCGGCAGTCGCAGTAGCGGTAGGGATTGCGGTGTTAATGCTCGTTCTATTCACTGTCGTACCGCTGTTAATGTCTATTTTGAAAGACAAATTATTCTGGCCTGCAAAAGGTTCAGCTACTCATAAGGATAGTAAATTATGGATTGCGTTCAGCAAATTATCTGTTATGCGTCCATTACTTTCCATGTTCATCGTAGCCATCATTACGGTTCCGCTATTATTGACGTATGACAATGATCTATCCTTCAATACGGTAGATGAAATTGATGGAAGTAAAGAGTCTGTAAAGGGATTACATCTTATTTCAGATGCTTTCGGTGAAGGGGATTCACTACCAGTACAAGTAGTAGTAAAGAAAGATTCTCCAATCGTTAAAGAAGGAGATATCACCTATTTAGAAGCGATTTCCCGAGACTTGGAGAAAGTTGAGGGAGTCAAAAGTGTTCGTACTATCACACGACCGACTGGTGAAATATTGGAAGACTTATATGTAGATCATCAAATCGGTTTGATGGCAGATGGCTTAAACCAAGCGAATGATGGGATACAGGAAATTCGTTTAGGATTAGCGGCAGTGCAGTATAATTTACGCGACGTAGCTAATCAATTGCCTGCCGGTGGAACTAGTGGCGGCAGTGGCCTAATTCAAGCTGCAAACGGTATTGAGCATATCAATGGCCAGCTCGCGCAGATTTCGGGTGGCTTGCAACAAGGTCTTTCTGCCGCACAAGCAGCTGGAGGGTTGAATGCATTAGGTAATGAATTGGATAAGATCAGTAAAGGCATTGCAGGAGCTGGATCTCAAATCAACCAAAGTGGTTCGCAAATCGGTCAATTAAAAGGTGGATTGAAACAGCTAGGCAGTGGTGTCAAAGCTTCCAAAGACGGTTTAGCAGAAGTGACGACAGGCCTTCAAGAAATTGCAAGTATGATGGATGATATGGCGGATACGAAAAGTGTACGCGATACTGGTTTATTCATTCCAAAAGGTACGCTTGGTAATGAAGAGTTTGCACCAGTCATCGACCGCTATACATTCGATGATAAAAAAGGAATTTTGATGGAAGTCATCCTAAAGGAAAATCCTTATTCACGTGAAGCGATTTCTACTGTACATGAAATTAAAGATACGGTGAAACGCTCGGTCATTGGTACACCATTTGAAGATGCCGATTTGGCATTTAGTGGTATTTCTAGTATTAACTCAGATTTAAGTGATATTTCGTCCGCTGATTTTACGCGTACGGTAACTATCATGTTAGTCGGTTTGTTCGTTGTTCTCTTGGTCTTATTCCGTTCAGCTATCATGCCTTTGTATATGATCGGTTCGCTATTGCTGACATATTATACAGCGATATCTATTACGGAATTGATCTTCGTCAACGGTCTTGGTTATGACGGCATCAGTTGGGCAGTTCCATTCTTCGGATTTATCATGCTGATTGCGCTTGGCGTGGATTACTCCATTTTCTTACTCGATCGTTTCCGCGAAGAGAGTATTGGGGGTATGAAGATTCGTGAAGCGTTGATGTACTCAATGGCGAAGATGGGTACCGTGATTATTACGGCAGCTGTGATTTTGGCAGGCACATTCGGTGCTATGATGCCTTCAGGCGTTTTGAGTCTTATGCAAATCGCAACGATTGTTATTTCAGGGTTACTACTCTATGGTTTAATTATTTTACCGCTGTTAATTCCAGCCATTACGATGTCATTCGGACGCGGTGTTTGGTGGCCGTTTAGAGGATAAAGGAAAAGGTGCTCAGCTACTGACTGAGCACCTTCTCTCTATGTTTATAGGACCAGTCTTACAGGGTAAAGAAAGGAAAAACGAATAGATAGGGGATTGCTACTTATGAAGTTACATACGGGGTCATTGTATTGGGAGTCGACTTTTACAAAAGAAGGTTTTGCAAAAGTAAATCGTCAAGATCTATATGATGTCGCGATAGTTGGTGGCGGGATGTCGGGTGCACTGACTTCATACGTATTATCGAATGAAGGCTATTCGATTGCGTTGATTGAACAAGAGGAAGTAGGTGGGGGAAGTACTTCTGCAAATACTGGTTTATTACAATTCTCCAATGATATTATGTTGCATGAATTAATAGAGCAAATTGGCGAAGAGAAAGCTGTGGAATTTTATCGGGCATGTAAAGAAGCAATGAAAAATTTGCAAGACGTTGCGGAACACGCACCATTTGATGTCCATTTCCATACACGTGATAGTTTGTATTATGCCAGCACAGAAGAAGATGTGGCGAGATTGCGCAAAGAGTTTGAAGTGTTACAAAAATATAGTTTTCCGGTAGAATTCTGGGAACCTGAAGATATTGAAGCGCATTTCCCATTTTCACAACCTGCCGCTATCGTGACGGCAGGGGATGCAGAAGTGAATCCGTTGCGTTTGTGTATGGGTGCCATCCAGTATGCATATGAAAAGGGCATGGACATATTTGAACATACCGAAGTACTCGGCATTCTAGATACAGAAGAACGTGTAATCATTAAAACGACGAATGGAGAATTTCAGGCAAAGTCCGTCGTGGTCACTACTGGTTATGCACCGACTCCGGATATGATGATCCCTCAAAAAGACTTAAAAGTTACGTATGCAGTCGCAACAAAGCCGATAGAAGATTTGTCATTCTGGCATGATCGTATGATGATTTGGGAAACCAAACGCCCTTATTTGTATATGCGATTGACGGATGATAATCGCATCGTGGCGGGTGGCTTGGATCAGAATATGGATACAATACCGAGTTCACAAGAAGAAATCGATAAGAAATTCAGGCAATTAAAACAGGAATTGCAAGAGTTGTTTCCTCACCAGAAGTTCGATTTTGAGTATGAGTGGACAGCGTTATTTGGAGAATCGACAGATGAGCTACCAGTAATCGGGCGCCATCCATTCGAGCCGCATATTTACTATTTGATTGGACTTGGCGGGAACGGAACGGTCTATAGTATGTTGGGTGCGTATTTACTGCGTGATGAATTAGCAGGGAAGTCGAATCCTAATGAACCTATAGTAGAAATAGAACGTTAAAAAACACGTGGGCATTAGTTCTTCAGTTGCTTATAACAAGTATAAACAGAAATCGGCTATCGAGAAGCTCATTCATACATGAGGTTCCGCGACAGCCGATTTTTTCAAGATGGTGTTAATAACGATATGGAATGATAAGAGAGTTTACAACGTAATAACGCCCATAGCCATTGCAATGAGGAATAATACGATACTGAACCCCCACATGATAAGGAATGAGTAGCGGATATGCTTGCCCATCTCTAAACCTGCAAGTCCCAATGCCAGCCAAAGTGCAGGCGAGAAAGGACTAACGAATGTTCCTATAATATTTCCTACGATTAATGCGTACGCAATGGAAATTGATGGAACGCCGAAGCCGGAGACAACTTGCTCTACAATCGGCAGTAATGCGAAGTAATACGCATCCGTACTAAGCAATAGATCGAACGGAACACCGAAAAGGCCGATGATGATGTGCAAATACGGTACGATGATTGCCGGTAACACTTTCACTAAATCGGTCGCTATCGAATCTAGCATATTGGTACCATTCAAGATACCGAGGAATGAACCGGCTGCTAGAATGATTGCAGCCATTAGTAGAGCATTCGGTGCGTGTGTCTTAATACGGTCCATCTGTTCATTCACAGTGCGATAGTTTAACGGAAGCGCGATACTGAATCCGACCATGAAGATAAAGCCTGCCGGCACTTTTCCCCAAACGAGTAAGCCGATCACGCTTACGGCAATCATCACGTTAATCCATAACATGTTTGGTCGAAGGAGGGAAATGCCTTTAGATTCTTCTTTTTGCTCTTCCTCTTCTCCAAGTTCATCTAGTTCGTCTTCAAAAAGTCCACTGGCTACTTTCTTAGCGATGACTCGCTTTTCACGTAATCCGAGTATGAAAGCAACTACGATTAATAGGAGTAGGCCAATGATTTGGATTTTGATAAGTGGACGCCATAATTCTGTAACGTCGACTCCAAGTACAGCGGCTGCCCGCCCAAGTGGACCTCCCCATGGAACCATGTTGACGATACTTGCTGAGATGCCGACAAGCAGTAGCAGTAAGTAAGGACTCATTTTCAACCTTTTATAGAGCGGTAAAAGCGCAGGGATTGTAATGAGGAATGTGGAAGCGCCTGAGCCATCTAACTGTGCAATAGCTGCGATTACCACTGTCGCCATGGCAACAGCAATTACATTTCCTCGTGAAATTTTAATCATAGTATTAATTAGCGGGTCGAATACGCCGGCATCTTGCATAATGCCAAAGAACAAAATCGCAAAGATGAACATAATGACAACGCTAATAACAGATTCAATTCCGCTGTTGAAAAACTCTCCGATTTCTATGAAGTTGAATCCAGCAAAGAATGCACCGAAGATGGGAACTATAACCAGACCGACAATTGGTGTGATCCGGCCACTGATCAATAATGCGACGATAATAAAGATCGTCAGAATTCCAATAATACTTAACATAGCGATTTTCCTCCAATAGATAAAATGGTGAAAGAGGGATGTAAGCGGATACATACAAAAGTATCTGAATAATCCCTCTTAAGCTGTCCATAATGTACCATGAGAAAAAGTCGCTAAAAAGCTTGTTTACATAAGAAGGATATATTTCATATTACGTATTTTGTTCATTTTGTTCACGGGCAAGTATTTAAAGTTTTCTATATGTCCTTTCAGGTCTACCGACATCTCCATAATGTAGTTGCGCTCCTACTATTTCAACCGATACGAGGTACTCCAGATATCGACGTGCAGTAGAACGACTGACACCCGCTGCTTCACCTACTTGAACAGCAGTTATTCCTTCTGCTGGACTTTGAAGTAAAACATTTTCTATACGTTCAAGTGTCAGACGGTCGATCCCTTTTGGCAATACGTTAGAAGTAGGATCCTGCCGCATTTCAGTACCAAATAATACGCGGTCAAGATCTTCTTGAGAGAGTTCATTTTTGGATGATAGCAATACTTTTCTAGAACGGTATCGTCTAAATGTTTCTGCAAACCTCACAGGCTCAACAGGCTTGATTAAATAATCCAACACCCCTCCGTGGAGTGCTTCCTCTACTATTTTCGTCTCTTTAGCAGCTGTTAGCAACATAATATCAATTGTGGGGAATTCTCTTCGTAGATGCCAAAATAAATCGAGTCCTGGACTGTCGGGTATGTAAACATCCAATAAAATCAGATTGGGTAGGGCTTCAGCCTGTCGCAAAAAGGCGATGGTCTCTGAGGCAGTTCTTGTTTCTGTCACGACCTTATAGCCGGTAATCTGTTCGATTAGTTGGCGGTTAATCTCTGCCACTCGAAAATCATCTTCCACAATTATGACTTGTATAGTACTGATCACGGGGAAATCTCTCCTTTATTTATCTTTTGGTAATGAGACGACAAAATATGTACCACCCAGTTCACTCGGTTCAATGGACAGCTGGCCATTCGCTGCTTCAATAGCATTCTTTGTTAAAGCCAAGCCGAAACCTCTACCTGCTCCATCTTTTGTAGAGAAACCGCGGGATAAGACTTTATCAAGTGAAGCTTCATCGATTCCCGGACCTGCATCATCAATTTCAAACAGCAGATCTTGTCCGATATCAGTAAAAGAAATCGATATGTCCCGGGAAATGGCGCGTTCGTCATAAACTGCATCAAATGCGTTGTCAAGAAGATTTCCGATAGCTGTCAGCAGTGCTTGGCGGTTTAAGTCGGATAGTATGGAATGTAATTGGCTGTCGGGCTGGACGGATACATTAATTTGCAATTCACTCGCTTGACTTAGCTTTCCAACAAGTAGCCCACTAATATATGGATCATCTATATTATCAAGAAGTGTGTTTGTCCAGTGTTGCTGGATGTTTGTTTCTTCTTGGATGAAATCGAGCACATCATCTTTCTTGTTCAGCTGCGTCAGTCCCATGATCGTATATAATTTATTTGAGAATTCATGTGTCTGAGAGCGAAGAGCGTTAGCATATTGTTGGATATGTGCCAGTCTTTTCGTCAAATTCTCAATCTCGGTTTTATTCCGGAAAGTGGCGACTGCACCGAGCAATTCATGCTCGTAGAAAATCGGTGCACTATTTACATAAACGATATGATTGTTGAAAAGCCTTTCCTGATCGAAGACTGATTTGCCATGCTCTAGCACATAGGGTAAATCAGAATTCGGGAAGCACTCTTGTATAGGTTTACCGATCCAATCGTCCGCTTGTTGTTCACCACCTGTCAATAGTTTTAATGCGGTGGAGTTGATCATCGTAATGCGGCCATCCTTATTGGTAGCAATAATACCTTCATGAATAGAGTGCAAAATGGTTTCTTTTTGAAAGAGTAAATGTGATATTTCTTCAGGCTCCAATCCAAACAACACTTTTTTGATATAGTTCGCGATCAGCACTGCACCGATGATGGCAGCTGTGCAAATACCAAGAAGGACCAACCAGATTTCCTGGCTATATTCCCAAATGATTGATTCGATAGAGCCTACCAAGAAACCTACAGAGACGACACCAACAATTTCTCCATCTAAGTAGACCGGAGCTTTTGCACGAAGTGAGCTTCCTAATGATCCAATTGATTTAGAAATATAGGATTCTCCGTTACTTAACGCACGTTCATTATCTTCACCGATCATCTTTTTGCCGATTCGGTCAGGACTCGGATGGGCATAGCGGATTTCTTGTTGATTACCAACAACGATAAACTCGGCGTCTGTCTGTGCTTGGATTTTCTGCACGATAGGCTGGATAATAGCGGAAGGGTCATTCGAATCAAAGGCCTGAGAAATCTCTGGTATCACGGCTACACTTTTTGCTACACTGAGAGCCCTTTCACCAATTTGAGTTTCTAATGTGTCCGTGACGAAGAAACTCATGAATCCGCCAATCAATAGAATAATCGCGACAGAAAGCGCACCGATTAAGCCGATCATTTTCAAATGGAGATTGATAAAAGGTCTGTCATTCGTTCGATGAATGGATAAATCTTCTCTACGTATACGGATCATGTCGAACCTCCGATAAACATGTTAGTAAATATAGAATACCATGCGATGCATAATATTAAATGGTATTATCGTTTAAAAAGTGGAAGAGTAGAGTGGAAGGGAGGAGTATAGAGTGGAGGTTCATATAGTTACTCAATTCTACGCATAAAGCTAGTTCTATTATTTATTGTAGTAGACATGGATCGCTTCTTGATCATAAAATCGGTTATCGTCAAGCGGATCTACACGCTTATGTACCTACTTCGGATATGACCGTTACGCAATAGGATGTGAAAGGTACATAAGCGATTATGACCCAGCGAATCGAAGGACTGTCTTTTTAGAGCGCGTTTACATGAATCATCTGTAAATGACCAGGTAACACTGTAATCTGCTGTGCAGTATCTTCGTAGATTTCCCCGTCCATGTCTACTTTCTTCCCGACAGGTTGCACAATGTCCAATTCTTTTATTTGAATATATTCGAGTTCAGATAATTGCTTATTTTCCACAGCAGGATCTTGTAATGCAAATAGTTCTTTGAAAGCAGCTAAGTTGGAATCACGCACGATCAAAATGTCTAATTTTCCATCAACAGGTGATAGGGAAGCGATGGGAAGTTCAGTTGTACCAATAAAGCGTCCATTTAGTACGAATAGTAAAATAGCCTCTCCTTCTAATATCTCGTCAGTAGATTGCACTTTATAATGAAATGATTCAGTTTGATTCAACGTACGTAATGTACTGAGCACATAACTAATCGAACCAAAGCGCTTCTTTTCTTTTGGTTTTATATTTTCGGATGTATCGGTTACTAGTCCAATTCCCCAAAAATTCATAAAGTAGTGCTCGCCCACTTTTCCTATATCGGTTTTGATAATAGAGCCGTTGAGTAAAGAAATGGCTGCTTCATTCAGAGTTTGTGGAATACCTAATGACCGACTGAAATCGTTTGATGTACCGCCAGGCAATATAGCTATGACCGGACGTATGGCGAGTGGCGCGATACTATTCATGCATGTGTGTATAGTGCCGTCACCTCCAAGAATAATGAGTAAGTCTACTTGACTGCTATATTTTACACAAGCTTGCTGAAGTTCATCTTTGGAAGCTGTATTCAGCACGATGAGCTCATCTACTGCTTGCGCGAATATGTGAAGTGTTTCAGAGAGCTTCTGTTCCGTGTCTTCCTCTCCAGCAGAACGGTTATATACAAACAATGCCCGCTTGAAATGAAGCATATTCTTCACTTCCTTTTTTAGTTTATTATTCCCGATAACGTGATGTAGAAACCAGAAGAGTTATAAAAAAGCTAGAAATAATAGACGAGATGATGTAAAAGTGAATAGGTTATTTTATTCGAGTGGTAGGGAATGGTAAGGACAAAGGAGTGAATAAATATGGAAATCTATACAGTTGGGCATTCCACTCATACTAAAGAACAGTTTTTGAAGTTATTGGATGATGCGGGTATTGAAAAGTTAGTGGATGTTCGTGCATTTCCCGGTAGTCGTAAATTCCCCCATTTTCATGAGGATCGAATGAAAGAATGGTTGCCAGCACATGATATTGCCTACCGACATTGTGGCAAATTAGGAGGACGTAGAAGGAAATCCAAAACTATTGATAATGAAGTCAATAAAGGATGGAATAATCAATCCTTCCATAACTACGCGGATTACACGTTGACGCCCGAGTTCGAAGAGGGGATCGCTGAATTGATGAATGAAGCATCACGACAACGAATTGCGATATGCTGTTCCGAACGCCATCCCGCAAGATGCCATCGCTTGTTGATTAGCAATTGGCTCGCAACACATGGTTGGAATGTAAAACACATTATTGATGGACCTAAGGAAAAGACTTTAATTGAAGATCATGAAGTAGGGAAGTGGGGCGCTGAACCTATTGTTTTGGATAACGGAGAGTTGACATATCCTCCTGAGCTAAATGAAGACGAATAAAATAAGTGCCCTTTTAATAGGGCACTTATTTTATTCATATAAAGTTTTATCATGTGATCCGTCAGCATGAAAGACATTTAATATACCTTCATTTTCGTTTACATACTTTTTCGCCTTTTCAAGTAATGCGGACTTAGTATCTTCTTTAAACAGTACATGATCACTTCCGGTTTTTCTGAAAATCCATTCGTCCTCTCGCGGTTTTACTTCATAGTGAGGACGACTTTCACTTTTGCCGTTTACATACTCATGTGCTTGTGCAGTTGCAATGGCAATAGCGCGCTCGTCGGAATAATTTTCACGCAACAAAGCATTGGCTATTTCGATTGCTTTATTGCGTACTGAAGGGTCCAAATTTTTTAACGAAGCAGGATAATCATTTTTACTCCATGGCATATGACATCACCTCCTAATTCACAAATTCCCGTTTTTAATGAATATAAACGGTCTTTCGATTTCTCCTTGAACTTCATCCCGCACTTTGAATCGAATAAAGTCGAATATCATCTAATTATCATTTTATTTGAAATTATTTGATTACTAGTTAAATAACTGATAGTCTAAAGACGTTCATATGAACTTAGCGAATGAGTTTTATGGTGAGAGTAGCTTTTTTCGTTTTTGATCTCACTAGGGAAACCTTATGAAGACAAATACAAACTGAAGGAGTGAATGCATTGTCTCTATCTGTGCAGCAACTATTGGAAAGCAAAGGGATTCAAGCTAAGCCAGAACATCTGGAAATCTTAGAAAGTCGCTGGAATGGAATGCAAAAGTTAAGAGGTACACTAGAGAATGTGAAAATCGAGGATGCCGATATCGGGCTTCGAAATATTCCTGGAGGTGATCATATTGGCTAAAGATTTAATTCAGAAATCAGTTGAGGAATTGGCACCGCTTTTAGAAAGTGGATCACTTTCACCAGTTGAGCTAACGAAGGCAGTGCTTGATCATGCGGAAGAAACGCAGGATACGATTAATGCCTATATGACAATTTACCGGGAAGAAGCAGAACAATCGGCACGTGAAGCAGAGAAAGAGATCAAAAATGGAAACTATCGAGGCATGTATCACGGAATTCCGATGGCCTTGAAAGATAATTTATACTTTAAAGGTAAAGTGACGACGATGTCATCTAAAATTCATAAGGATTTCATTCCGGAAGACGATGCGACTGTAGTCAGTAAGTTAAGAGACGCAGGTGTGATCTTTACCGGTAAACTAAGCATGCATGAATATGCTTGGGGAATCACGAACAATAACCCCCATTACGGACCTGTCAGAAATCCTTGGGATACCGATAGAATTCCTGGCGGTTCGAGCGGTGGTTCAGGAGCCGCTGTAGCGATCGGTTCAAGTGTTGCGTCACTTGGAACTGACACGGCCGGATCCATCCGAATTCCGTCATCGATTTGCGGTATCGTCGGATTGAAGCCGACCCATGGGCGAGTCAGTAAATATGGATGCTATCCATTGGCGTGGTCACTCGATCATATCGGACCGATGACTAAAACGATTAAAGACGCAGCGGGAATGATGGACATTATTTCAGGGTACGACAAAAAGGATCCAACTTCTATCAATACCCCCGTAGGTCAACATTTGGAGAGAATAAAGGGGGATGTCAACGGTTTAGTTATTGGCGTTAATGAAGAATATTTCTTTAATGAAGTAGACAACGACGTAGATCAAGTGGTGCGTGGAAATATAAAAGCGTTGACCGATCAAGGCGCGCGAGTAGAAGTGGTCAAGATTCCAACTCTAAAATATGCAGAGTGGGCAGAGCTGATCACATCACTTTCAGAAGCGTCTACCATTCATCACGAAGACATGTTAAAGCGTCCGCAAGATTTCGGTGATGATATTCGCATGCTGTTCGAACTAGGAGAACTACCATCTGCTGTCGATTATCTGCAAGCACAGCAAGTACGTCGTCAATTGAAGCAAGAATTCCATGAAATATTCCAAAAGGTCGATGTATTGATTGCGCCGACTCTGCCAGTAGTGGCTAGTAAAATTGGTGATGATACTGTGGAACTAAATGGCAATCAAGTGGATTTGATTGACAACATTATACGCTTTACAGGACCTAGTAACTTAACAGGTAACCCTGCATTGTCTGTGCCGGGTGGTTTCAAGGGAGACCTTCCTGTAGGTGTGCAAATTATTGGACCTGCTTTTTCGGAAGCTTTATTGCTTGATGTTGGTTATGCAATTGAACAGACAAACCCTATGAAAAACAGAAAACCCGCTTTACTGACAAGAGCATGAAATGAAAAAAACTCCGCGGTCAACCCATGGCCACGGAGTTTTTGGTATGTACTCGCTCTTCGACGAAGCGGTACAGACTATTCGACTTTACTTCTTCACTATCACAAACCCAGCTGCACCAAACTTCAACCCAAATCCGTTTGGACATTTGCTGTTACTACTAGTATAACCTAACAAAACCGTCATAAACGCAAATCATCAAACTGTGAAGAATGTCATGTTACTGTAGTGTTTGGCATCAAATTGAGATAAATTACATGAACCTTACATGAGCCTTTCAATACAATATAATATGCTGAATGTTCAGACTATATACACACAAGTCAGAATACTCAACTACATTAATTTCGAGATAAACATTGTAGCAATTCCAAAATAAATTAGTAACGACAGAATGTCATTGATTGTAGTAATTAAAGGACCAGAAGCTACAGCTGGATCTACTTTAAATTTATTGAGAATCAAAGGAATAACCGTTCCTGCAATTGTTCCGATAATTAGTGTAGCCACCAAAGACGAACCTACTACTAATCCTAGTGTAAAACTGCCTTGCCATACATACGCAATCACAGCGATTGCGGCACCGCAAACGACACCTAATATAATGCCGACAATTAATTCGCGAAAGATTAAATGCAAGGACTTTTTCATATTCAAATCTTCAGACACTAGACCACGCACAACGACTGCTAAAGATTGAGTTCCTGTATTACCGGTCATTCCAGCAATCATAGGCATAAAGAAAGCGAGAGCGACAACGGCTTCCAATGTTTCTTCAAATTTGGAAATGATGCTTCCTGAAACGAGTCCGATAAATAATAAAAGAATGAGCCAAGGTAGTCTGCGATAGGCTGCTACAAGAGGTTTTGTCTGGAAGTCGATGGATTTACCTGAAGCAAAAAGCATTTCAATATCTTTATTTGCTTCTCTAACGACTAGATCTAGTACTTCATCGGCGCGTATAATTCCTACTAAGATATTCTCTTCGTTGACAACAGGTAGAGAGACGAAATCAAATCGTCCAATCATTTTGGCTACATCGCCTTGATCAGTTGTGTCGAAAACTTTGGCGAGACCGGTTTCCATTATTTCCGTTACGTTTCTATCTGGCTTGGCGAGCAATAGATCGCGGTAAGATAGTACACCGATTAATTGCTTGTCATCATTGATGATATAGACGTAATTTAAGTAATGAGCAAACGCTTCATAATGCTTGAGCTTTTCAATCGTTTTCTCGACGGTGTATGACTGATGAATCCATACATAACGTGTCGTCATAATACGTCCGGCAGAATCTTTCGGATATTTTCGACGCTGTCGGATATTCTTTTTTTCTTCGTGACGCAATTCCGCTATGAGTTTCTCCACTTGTCTATCTGAAAGATCAGCCAAAAGATAGGATAGATCTTCACCTTTCATTTCTTCCAGTAGTTCAGTGGAACGAACGGGTCCTACTAAATCTAATGCCCGCAATTGTTCATTTTTTGAAAGAAAGCCTAGCATGTGTACGAATGTATCTTTGTCTAGTACTTCCAAAAATGTAGTATGGCGTTTTAGCGGCAATCGTTTATATTGATCAGCTACTTCCGCGGGTTCTAGTTCACCAATAGCTTTTTTCAAGGATTCCAGATTACCATCTTTAATGAGTTGTATAATCGCTCGTGAAACATCATCTTGATTCCGGGTCACTGGCATGTAACGCACCTCTCTTATCTTTAAATAGTTACGGTCATTCAATCATTCCCCTATATAAAAGGAAAGAAACCATAAGACACAATTTAAAGTCATTTTAGCCAATAAAAAAAGCCTCCATGGAAACTCTTTTGATTTGCTTTAGAAAGTCTTTGTCAGCTGGAATTGAATCGAAACATCGACTCTGTTCTAAATCTCCTAGAACATGCTTTTTGCTATTTTTAAAACTACCCCTTTCTATCTACTTAAAACTTGGAAATGTATGAAATTGATGAATTGTATTGTGTATGTATAGGTCTTAATGTCCTAATTATCATACAATTCCAACCGAAAACCCGTCATTTGTAACATACCAATTATCGATGTCACGGCATTGTTTCACGTTTGTAATCTTTTTGTAATATAGTCTTGGTAAGCTAAAGCTATCAAATCGTTAGGGGTGGCATATTGAAGAAGTTAGTATTTGCATTTACAGTAGCCATGTTCATTACAATATTCACGAGCGGAATGAACGAAACGTCTGCTGCAGCATCAGTTCATACAGTTAAAAAAGGTGACACACTATATAAAATATCTCAACAACATAAAGTGTCTGTTTCGAACATCAAGCAATGGAATAACTTGAAATCAACAGTTATTTATCCAAATCAAAAACTACGTTTAGTGAAGTCTTCTAAAGTGGCTGCTAGTACTCCGAAGAAACAAAACACGCCTTCCCGTTCAAATGGAGCAAGTGTCTCTAAAGAACTTATGGTAAGTGCAACTGCGTATACAGCACATTGTAATGGCTGTTCAGGTGTTACTAGAACAGGATTGAACTTACGCAAAAATCCTAACTTGAAAGTAATTGCAGTAGATCCGCGAGTTATCAAATTAGGAACAAAAGTTCACGTTGAAGGCTACGGATACGCTATCGCTGGAGATACTGGCGGAGCGATCAAAGGGAATAAAATCGACGTATTCATTCCAAGTAAATCACGTGCTTACCAATGGGGACGTAAAAATGTAAAAGTGAAAGTACTGAACTAAGACGTTAAAAGCTCACACAGCAATTATGCTGTGTGAGCTTTTTTGAATAGTAAGTCTTAGCCTCTACGTTCATCTGTTAACCAAAAGTATAAAATCCATTTTTACAGGTATCCTCGTTTAAGTTAAGTAAAGGAGACGACTTGGTTTTTTCCATTCCTTTTTGCTTGGTAAAGAGCGAGATCCGCTAAATGAAATAAATCATTGAAGCCTTGCATACTACGCATTTTATTGTCACTCAGTCCTGTGCTGATAGTTATTGGAATGGGAATCACATCTGAAGTGGTTGACATAGACTCAATTTTTTTAGCGAGTAAAGTTGCCTTTCTTTTTGCATCTACCAAGGAAATATCTTGCATCACTAAAACAAATTCATCACCACCGAAA
Organism: Sporosarcina ureae; assembly: GCF_002101375.1. Lineage (GTDB taxonomy): Bacteria > Bacillota > Bacilli > Bacillales_A > Planococcaceae > Sporosarcina > Sporosarcina ureae_B. Next base: position 2,660,480 of record NZ_CP015207.1, read on the forward strand.
CGAGCAAGTACGTCCTCTTTTCTAATTTCATTTATAGAAGTATGAGCCACGAATTTAATCGCTTCATCGCCGATTAGATGGCCATATGTGTCATTAATAGTTTTTAAATTATCGATATCATAGACCATGCACACAACGGATTTTTTAGTTAGGGTTGCATCGGCCAACCATAGATTAGTCGTTTCTTCCAAATATTTTCGGTTGTAGACACCTGTTAAGTAATCCAAGTTTTCACTGGTCTTAACAGAAGAACTTTGCAAACGAATTTGCAATTCGTACGCTGCTTTTACCCAGCAACTGTCTTCGATTTCATGCAATAAATCGATGTATTCTTTCTGGATGATTGCTAATTCATCAAAACTACAAAGTTTTTCAGCCAACGCAATGCGTTTTTGCTGAATTTCTTTTAGGAGAGTGTAATCTTTCCATTTTTCTTCTTGTTCTTTCGCTATGGTATAAAAATGGAAAGCTTTTTTAGAATCACCTATGAAATCATAAAATCTACCTTTAAAAATTTCGAGAATTGCTATTTCACGAGGGTGATTGTTTATAGTAGGTAGTTGGCTTAAATACTTTAGGCTAGTCATCGCGCAATTGGAGCTTTGTAAATTGATAGCGGATTCAATTGCGTATAAATGTGCTCGAATCAGTAAAATTTCTCTGTCTACATCTTTCATCTCTGCGTTAGAAATGGCCAACTGGGCAAACTTCAAAGCTTGCTCGTATTGTTCTATTTTATTGTGTAGATGACTTAGTTGACTGTATGCCCTGCTGATATACGAATAGTCTTCAATTTCTAGCGCGATGGATAGCATATCTTCTAGTAATTTTTGTCCTCTAGTATAATCTAATGCAAATGAGCTGACGAAGTATTGCAAATAATAAGAGCGCATCCAATCGGACTTTTCGCCATATGAAATACATTGTGAATGATGCTCTTCTATATGGAAAAGAACTTTTTTGAAATTTCCAACGTAATAATAGGAGATAGCGCACATGTAATGAGCTGATAGAACAGCTTCTTTATTAGAAAACAACATACCTTTCCTTAATAAATCTTCCGCATGTCTAATGACTAGATCATGGCGTCCATCATTTTTTACTTCGTTAATTTTACGTTCCACAGCATTTATCTCATTTTCCCCTGACATAGTTTCTCTCCTCCATAATGGGAAGTATCAATTTTTTACTAGTATATTCATTACTTTTCATGTTTGGAATACATTACCATTATATCATTTTAGAAATAAATAGATATAATCAAATAGGCCATTTTAATGAGTACTTTAAATTATTTGTGCAGTCACTTAGTTGTTTATACCCTAATACGTAAAAGTATAAACGTCCTACTCCAAAGTTATGAAGTAAGACGTTGAATTATACATTATTCATTTCTTATTTTATTTGGATTTGTTTGAATAAAGAGATGAAGTGTTCTGGCTCCTCTTCAATTTCAAACGTAAAAACTCCTTCATTGGTATGCAGGTAAAATAATCCCGTTTGTCCTGAGAAAGGGCGGTAGGATAAATCAAAAACGTGTTGCAAGGGGAAAGTTCGCTGGGATGTTGTAATCCGATCTTGGAATAAACAAATTGTGTGGGTGGACTTTTGAAATGTTTGTTCTAAGCGGTCCACGACTCGTTGGATGGAAATATACCTAAGCGAAAGAATTAACTGATCATCTGAGTTATTCATTAATTAACCTCCTGTTTCGCCCATATCATAACATGGAGTATTATGCTCATAAAAATGTTAGGAATACTAAAAACTAAAATAAATCTATAGAACTACTTTTTACGTAAGTGAATTGCTAAACTAATTATAGCCAATAGTAAAAGAAATGTTACGGCGCCAGCTGTGTCTAAATAAACGTCTTGCATTGTTGCTGTACGGCCTCCTGTGAAGTATTGGTGCAATTCATCAGCGCATGCAAGTAGAAAAGTAAATAGAGCCGCCAACAATATGCGTCCCTTACTTTTAGGTAATAGCCAGTAAATTACTAACGCTAAAAATCCAAACGTAAAGAAATGTGCAGCTTTTCTTATTAGAAATTCTACAAAGTGATAATATCCACGTTCTTCAATAGAGATCGTTCTATTCCAATAGTTGAACTCCCATGTCGACAGAGTATCTTTCCCAGGTTCTCCAGGTAGCAATTCTTGTAATGTGGAGACAAGTGATTGCTGTTCGTATGTCTGACTGGACGAGATCGACAGTCCGACTAAAATGCTAATGAGTATGAGAAGTGCAAGTAATTTTTTCATATGGGGATTGTATCATAAAAAGTATCTTTATGATGTAAGCAAACTATATTTTTATTTGACTTTACTTAGTTACAATCTTGTTACCTGAATGTAATATGTCAGTTGTATAGTACATTCAGATTGGTAGTTCATAATTTATGCTGGCTATCCTACATTTTCCATTACCAACCGTGGGAAAGTATGTTAATATTAATTGGAGTAGCTAGTAATCACTTTTTTCTTTTATATTCTTAATTCTTTTAATAGTCTTTTGGATTATTTAATAGGAAAGAGGGTATTAGAGTAAGAGAGTGGTTTTTATGCTGCTCTACAACCAACCAGCATTTACGCTTACAAACACACTAGAGGAGGAAATTATTTAATGAAATCTCAAACAAAAAAGAAGTACAGCAAGTATCTAACAGGTGTAGCATCAGCGGCATTAGTAGCATCAGCGGTGGCACCAGTTGTCAGTGCTGCAGACTTCAATGACGTTGCGGACACTAACTCACACAAGGAAGCAATTGATGCACTAGCAGCAACAGGTGTTATCAATGGTTATCCGGACGGTTCATTCAAGCCTAATAAAACTTTAACTCGTTCCGACGTAGTGAAGTTAATGGGAAAATGGCTTGTATCACAAGGTTATTCAATTCCGACAGACTATAAAACTAACCCACGCTTCACAGACTTAACATCGAAGTCTAATGACGAACTGTTGCAATCAGCAGCAATCGTAAAGGATAACGATGTATTTAGAGGATATGAAGATGGGTCATTAGGCGCGGCTGGTTCTATTACCCGTGAAAATATGGCGGTTGTATTAGTTCGTGCGTACGATTCAGTTAACAAAACGAGCCTATTAAAATATGTACAAGAACAAGAATTCGATAGAGATGTTAATGATTTGAACAAAGCGAAAGCTGAAGCACGCACTGCAATCGATGTATTAGACTACTTCGACATTACGAACCCAGCTGCACCAAACTTCAGACCGAAAGAAACAACGACACGTGCACAATTTGCTTCATTCCTTTATAAAACTATTCAAGTAGAAGTACCTGGAACTCCAGCTCCAGAAGTATCTGAAATCACTTCTGTTACAGCAACTGGCGAAAAGGAACTTGAATTAGTTGGTAAGAACTTACACACGTTAAAAGCAGAGCAATTAAAAATTGAAGGAAATGAACTGGCTTCATTTAAAGCGAACGAAGACGGTACAAAAGCGACAATCGAATTAAAAAACGAACTGACGTCGGGTAAAGAAATGACTCTTCACTTGACGACAAAAGCAGAAGTTGAAGGCGAAGAAGATGTAGTTACTTCTTATAAGTTCACGTATGAGTTAAAAGTAGAGAAAGTTACAGCTACTACTACTCAAGTAAATGCTGGTACTGCTGGTCAGAAGTTAGCGTTTAACGTTGACGGTAAAGCAGTTGATATGAAGAAATTGACGGATGCTGGTTATAAAGTTACGTTCCAGTCTACTAATACTGGTGTATTCTCTGATCAGGCAACTGGTACGTTGAAGTCACTCGCTACTACTGATAAATTCTCATACAAAGTTATCGTGACGGATAAAGATGGAAAAACTATCGAATCAGAATTAGTAGACGTTAAAGTAGTAGACTTCGCTAATACGGTTTCAGAGATTAGTAAAGTGACAGTTATGCAAGGTGATGTAAAAGTTGAGAGTGGGAAAATCTCACTTGAAGATGGCATAGTTGATGTGAAAGTTGACGAAGCTATTACTCTAACTGGAGCAACACAAAAGAATCCAACTGCAACATTCACTTCTTCTAATCCAAGTGTAGCAACAGTCACTTCTGCTGGACAAGTTACACCAATCAGCGCGGGCGAAGTTACGATTGTAGCAAAAGTTGGCGATGTAACAAAAGACGTAAAGCTTACAGTAGGTGTAGGTAAGCGTGTGGCAAGCAGTGCTACATTATCATCAACAGAGACTAAGTTGATACAAGGTAAAACTCAAGGCACGAATGTTGTAGTTAAAGACCAATATGGTGATTTGTATGCTGGTGATATAACTGTCGAATCAAAAGACGCTGAGATTGCTACTGTATCAACAACTCCTTTAACAGTTACAGAAGGTAAAACTACTGTAAACGTAACAGGAGTAAAAGCTGGTACAACAACTGTCCAAATCAAATCTGGCGATACAGTTCTAGGTAATATAGCGGTTGCTGTATCGAATGATGAAACTGTAGCTACTAAAAAGCTAGAAACAGTGTCTGCTTCAGATGACTTAACAATTGATGCTATTGCGGGTTCAAAAGATGGTTCTGTAAAATTAGCTTGGAAACAGTATAACAGCCAAGGGTTTTACGTAGGTAACGATCTAGTTGGAGCTGATTATGTAGTCACTTCATCTAATCCAAATGTGGCAACAGTTTCAAAAGTTGCTACAACAGGGGAATTAGATGTTGTTGCTAAAGAAGCAGGAACTACGAATATCTTGATTAAACAAGGAGATATTACAAGAGCGACTGCTACGATCACTGTAGTGAACTCAACTCCATCGATTTCTTCAGTAGAGTTTAAAGAAACGAAACCTGTTATCACTTCAGGAAACTTTGAAATGCAAGTAGTAACTGGCGATGGAATTAAATTAACTTCATCAGAAGCTACTCCTCTAATGAAAAATGATGGCACTATTTATATGGTAAACGAAGGCACTGAAATCAAATTAGGTACGATCGCAGCGACCTATTCTGGAGATGCTACAGCTGTTACTGATTTGAAAGTAGACGGCGGAAAGCTTTCTGGGAAAGCTAATGATGGTGCAAAAGGAACTGTTGTAGTAAGCGTGAAGAAAGATGGTCAATCTAGCGCGATTGCTACTAAGCAAATCGAAGTAAACGTTCCTGCAAAGTAATATAATTTCAGGTACACAATAACATTCTAACAAAACTCCAGCCCTATTCCTTGAAGACATTCAAGGAATAGGGCTTTTTACGTTTAGTCAGCTACTTATAAAGGGTACAGGTAAAATACAGACAATCAGAAAGGAGTGGGGCTATGAATTGGTTAGAAGGAATTAATTTCACAACTTCATTGGTAGTGCTCATCGTCTTGGCGATCCCCATCAGTATGGGAATTTTCCTATACTTTTTTGATCGCAGTCAAAAGCAGCATGCGATCTTGCGCAATTACCCGATTTTGGGCAGAGTACGCTATATGTTCGAGAAAGCGGGACCAGAAGTCAGACAATATTTATTCAACGATGATAATAGTGGAAAACCATTTAGCCGGGAAGAATATTTACATATGGTGATGCCGGGGAAGTATTTGAACAGTATCATCGGTTTTGGATCTAAACGAGACTTTCAAGAGCCTGGTCACTATATTCGTAATGCCATGTTCACGAAACAGAATGAAGAAATGCGTGTGGATAATGATAGTCTATTAAACACTATGCGCTATGAGGTGGATACAGACAATTTATTCTCGCGTAAAGAACATCGTGAGGAAATTACAACGTTGCCTTGGTTGTTACCTGAGGAAGATGCAATTGTATTAGGTCCAAATTGTCAGCATCCATTTGTTGTGCGTAGCTTATTAGGTCAGTCCGGGATGAGTTATGGAGCACTCGGAGACCATGCAATTACTGCACTATCTAAAGGTATTGGTATGGCTCAAGGTGCATGGATGAATACAGGCGAGGGTGGTGTATCAGACCATCACTTAGTAGGTGGAGCAGATATCATTGCGCAAATCGGGTCAGGTTTATTCGGCTTCCGAACAGAAGATGGGCAGTTTGATTTGGAAAAAGTAAAAGAGAAAGCAAAAATTCCACAGATTAAGGCATTTGAAATCAAGTTGGCGCAAGGAGCAAAAATGCGTGGGGGACATGTTGAAGGAGAGAAAGTCACAGAGGAGATTGCGGCTATACGAAATGTGAAAGCTTATACATCTATCAACAGTCCAAATCGTTTTAAACAGTTCCACGATTATCCAACTTTATTTTCCTTCATTGAAGATATTCGCCATGCAGGTGGTAAACCGGTTGGTATCAAAATAGTTATTGGAGGGAAGCAAGATGCGGAAGAATTAGCGTCTTATATGTCTGAGACAGGCATGGGTCCTGATTTTATCTCACTTGACGGAGCAGAAGGTGGGTCAGGGGCTACCTATCAAGATTTAGCGGATAGTGTAGGCTTACCCCTTCGTTCGTCACTTATTCTACTTGATGATGCGTTGCGTAAGTTTGAAGTGCGTGATCAAGTGAAAATCATTGCATCAGGGAAAATTATCACACCTGATAAAGCGGCAATTGCATTGGCTTTAGGTGCAGATTTGATTCAAGTGGCACGTGGTTTCATGATTTCAGTAGGATGCATCATGGCAGAGCGATGCCATACGAATACTTGCCCAGCCGGTGTCGCAACAACGGATAAGAGTCTACAACGAGCACTTGTTGTAGAAGAGAAGAAGTTCCGTGTGACCAATTATATTTTGACAATGAGGGAAGGATTGTTCCGTGTAGCTGCAGCTGCAGGACTGGACTCTCCAACCAAGTTTGAACGACATCATGTAGTGTATAAAGACGAGCGTGGAAAAGTCCATTCAATTGAGTAAAAAAACGACCTGATGAATGTTCATCGGGTCGTTTTACTGATTATAGTCTTCTGAAACTATTGAATTTAGATTTCCAGTATGGATTGTTTAGGCTGACAACTTCTGACTTCTTGCCACCTGCATGAACAAATTTATTGTTTCCCACATAGATTCCTACATGCGAAATCCCTTTGCGGTATGTATTGTGGAAGAATACTAGGTCTCCAGGTTTTGGCGATTTAATTTTTGCCGATTGGTTGAATTGTCCAGTTGTCGTTCTAGATACAGACTTACCATTTTTCTTGAATGAATACTGAATGAATCCACTGCAGTCGAATCCTCTAGTGGTAGTCCCACCGAAACGGTATGGGATTCCGCGCAAGTTCATTGCTGTTTTCACAACACCAGATCCGCCACCTTTAGTAGGAGAAGTTGCTGCTACTGCTTTGCCTGTAGATCTCTTTAATAGGGAACTGGAAACATATCCTCTTTTACCATTAACCTTTACTTTATACCATAATTGCTTACCTGCGTATTTTTGGTGTGTCAGTTGAACACGAGTTCCCTTTTTTAATGTAAAGACTCTTTTATGGTTTGTTCCAGCATCTGCTCGAACATTTGCATTATGTACTGTTATGTATGTACCATTCTTCGCTGTAGCTTTACTTGCGGCATCGGCTGTTCCGCCATTGAATCCCATAAACAGAACTGATGTCATCAAAATTGAACATAATAATTTTTTCACGAATGATTCTCCTCCAAAATAATGTTTATCGCTCTCTAGCTGCAAATAATATCTTACACGAGCTATGTAGTGTTAAACATTACGTTCATATTAAGAAGGAGTTACAAGAATGGTGTTTTGTAAACAGATTGTAACAAAGCAAAATAGCCTTCCTGTAGAAAGGAAGGCTTGTAGCGAGTGAGGTTACTTTCTAGGAAAAGAAGGAGGATCTTCTTCTACAATTTGTTCAGATAAGACAGCACGCTCTTCTTCAGAAGTAAGATCATTTGTCTGAATAGTCTCGTCTGACTTGGTTGACTTCAATACTTCAGGATGTGCAGCGTTTTGTAGTGGTTCATATCCACCATATGAGGGTTCTGATTCTATAGTTTTTGTCGTTCTAGAGGAATCGGTGTTGGGTCTAGACACAGGACTCGATAATCTGTCTGTTTGAAAAGTCTCGTCATTCGAATACACGCTGAGAGCCCATCCTTCATCTACATATAGCATCATGCCACCGTGTTGGACTTCTTCGTAATAGCGGTCTACCTGGGTCGTATCCATCCCGATGCCATACATCATTTGTTTGATATGATTTTCGCCTGTAAGGAAGTCCATAAAACGATCTGTCCACGTATCATATGCGGAGTACACGTCTGCTCCCGTTCTACTGCGCAGCATGGCTACATCATTTTCATTTTTAGCGATTACATAAATATTGTCATCAAGATAACCGGTTTCTTTTAATTCCTCTATTTTGCTTAGAAGGTCAGCATCGTTGTAATACACACCAATAAATGTTTTGCTGATTAGTTCATCCATTGTATAGCCTCCCTCTTTATAGTTGCTCTACATAGTATACCCGTTTACTGTTCTTCAAAAACCTACCGAACGTTGAAAAAGATTGGGGGATGGCATGTAAGATCAAGTGTAAAAAAAATCGTCTGTACAGAGTGAAGGAAGTCTGCATCCACCTCCAAAATTATCGCATGCATTCTACAATGGTCATTTCGAATAGAAACGAAGAAAAAGATTCATAATTGTGTCTGGTCATTTCGTTACATAACTCTTTAGCTGTACGTTTCATAGTATCGGTTTATTTGTTAAGGTTTTACAGATATGATAGGATACACAGTATAGTTAACAATAGAAAGGGTCGGTTTATCATGAGAAAAAGACAGCTATTGGCTCCGCTTAGTCTTTCACTTCTATTATTAGGAGCATGTAACGCGGATACTGAAAAAGAAACAGATGTAGACAAGGAACAAACCGAACCAGCTGAAAATGTCGTTAAAGATCCTATAGATAAATCTGAGACAACAGCTACTAATGACGAGTTAAAAGAGGAGTTTGGGAAAGAAGAAGGGGTATCAGAAGTAAGTTTGATTATTACTGAAGATGCAGGTGGCTTCGTCTTGCTAGACTTTGAAGTATCAGAAGACATGAACAAAGAAGATGCTGAAAAAGTTAGTAAAAAATACTATGAACGTATTGAAAAAGAGTATCCAGAACATAGCATTGATATCCAAGCGCGTAAAAGCGGAGAAACATTTGTACAAGAAACAAAGGCAGTTAAATAATGAATGTAAAGATGCCGTCCTAACAATAGGGCGGTATTTTTATCGGTAATACTAATTGATATGTTAGTGAATGCGAATCAGTATAATATAACAATAGACGAGGCGAAGTAAAATCTCCTCTATTTCTATTTTGATCCAAGGCAAAAGCTTGCCCGTGCCACATACAAGTTTTCACTATAGAAATATCTGATAGTAGTTTGGATGTGTACTTTGCATCAAATGATGGTAGATTTGAAGAGTATTAAGTGAATCAAATAATAATTATCGTTGCTATGTAGTTGGTTACTTTTTGATTAGCTTACCGCTTCATAAATTTAGTTAAATTGTTAGAAAAGAATCATTGCGATACAATAATAGAATCTATAGATAGAGAGTGGGGATTTCATTTGGGAAAAAAAACAGCTATTGTACATTCAGCTATAGAAGTGTTTAAAGAACAGGGGATTGAGAAGACTAAAATTTCGGATATTGTTAAGCGTGCAGGGATTGCGCAAGGTACATTCTATTTATATTTTCCGTCAAAACTATCTTTAATGCCTGCGATTGCCGAGGTAATGGTGGCCAAGACGATGGATGTGGTCAAACTCACTGTCGATCACGACGCATCATATGCCAAACAGTTCGAGCAGATGGTAGATGCAATATATGAAGTGAATAAAGAATACTACGAAATATTGGCTGTTATATATTCCGGCCTAGCTTCAACTGAGCATATTCGCGAGTGGGAATCGGTGTACGCGCCATTTTATGAATGGATTAGCGAAAAACTTGAAGCCGCCAAAAAAGCAGGAGCGGTTCGTCAATCGATCAAACCTGACCGGACGGCGAAGATTATTATTGGTCTTATCGAATCGACTGCTGAGCAAGTATTTCTTTATGCTCAACATGATGAAAGTGAAGCGGATAGACAGAAAGAAGAAGTCCTCGATTTCCTATCTCATGCACTGCAATTTCAAACAGTGGAAGGTTAACATAGCCAAATGTTAGCTTTTATGATAAAATGAATGATAGTCAGTCATAAGGACGACGAAAATTAAATTGGAGCGGATAGTATGAGTAAAGCGTGGCTATATGTCGCATTAACTAGCTTTTTTGAATTAGTATGGATCTTTGGATTTAACACAGCGACTCAATGGTGGCATTGGATAGTGATCATCGGCTTTATATTTGTGGATTTTCATTTCCTCACGAAAGCTTGTGAAGGTTTACCAACCGGGACGGTCTATGCGATATTCGCTGGAATCGGAACAGTCGGTACATCATTAATGGACGTCATGTTCTTCGGTGAACATATTAGTATAGGGAAGATCTTCTTCATTTTCATTCTAGTTATTGGTGTAGCGGGATTGAAGGTAGCGGATGGTCTGGATGAAAAGAAAGCGCTGAAGGGAGTGGAAGACGATGGGGTGGATTCTAGTATTTTTGGCGGCAATAAGTGAGTTTGCCGGTGTCATAGGGCTGAAGAAATTTAGTGAAAATAAAACATGGACCAATGGCTTACTATACTACGGAGGGTTCGGTATCGCGTTCTACTTTCTTTATAACTCCTTTAAGTTTTTGCAAGTCAGTACAGCGTATGCTGTGTGGATTGGTGTAGGTACAGCTGGTGCCGTACTCATCAATATGCTGTTCTTCGGTGAATCGAAGAGTACAGGTAGAGTAGTGAGTCTCATACTCATCGTCATCGGAGTAGTTGGACTAAAAGCGTTATCATAAAATATATCTCCTTTCTTATAGAAGGAGGTGTACGTATAGAATGGAAAACGGACATGCCTATGTTAACAGGCATGTCCGTTTTATTGTATCCGAAAGATCAGCTACTGAGTTTTATCGATTCCAAGGCACGTTTACGTATCTCGCGTTCTAACATTTGGATGAACTCCAGATTTAGATGATACTTTTGGGCTTGTTGATAGGAATAGAGTAGCATTTGATCCGATAAATGTAACACAGTAGAACCGCCTCCTTTGGGATGAATTGATTGTAATCAGTCTGCATGCTTCTCTCTTGATGTTATATCTTACTTTACCAAATTTTCATAAAAAGAACAAGCGTTCTAATTGTCCACAATGCTAGTGGGTAATCTGTGGGTAATATGTGAATGGTTTACATAAACTGCTAAGATACGCGGTGTATAATGTGTATAGAGTTATGAACAAAATATAAATGTCGAATGCTGTCGAGCGAAACTTATCATACACTACTAGTATTCTGCATAATTAATGAATACGTATCGCCCCTTTGAATAGGTATAGTAGAGTGTTAGTTACAATCTGCAGCAATTGATAAACGGATGGATAAGCAAAATCGAATAAAATAAAGCAAGAACTCTACTTCGTAATATTTGTAATAAGAGGATCGTCATAGGAAGGACAAGCATGGCCTTCTATTTGTAGAATAAAGATTTCACCTATATTTTCTTCTATTTAATGAAAGTAACAAGGCCAAATAAAAAAATAAATTAAGATATTTTGATATGCAATATATCGCTATATATAGGGTATGTAAGCGTATTCAGATGTTTTAAATTAGTCACAATTAACGAAAAACTTTAAAAATACGGTTGACCTTTATTCATATACAAGATATGATTACAGCAATCTAGTTCATAGCGGTGAATTATTCACTAGCTGTTCAGAATATTCAACTGAATGAAATTAATGTAATTAGCAATTGATTCGTTCAATTAGTTTAGGAGAGATTGCAAATGAGAAGTGACATGATTAAAAAAGGAATCGATCGTGCACCACATCGTAGCTTACTATATGCAGCTGGTGTTAAAACGAAAGATATGAACAAACCATTTATTGGAGTGTGTAACTCTTATATAGATATCATTCCAGGACATATGCATTTGAACAAATTCGCGGAAGTAGTTAAAGAAGCAATTTGGGAAGCGGGCGGCGTACCGTTTGAATTTAATACAATTGGTGTAGATGATGGAATCGCAATGGGACATATTGGTATGCGTTACTCATTGCCAAGTCGTGAGCTAATTGCAGACTCAGCAGAAACAGTCATTAATGCACACTGGTTTGACGGAGTCTTCTATATACCTAACTGTGACAAGATTACACCGGGCATGTTAATGGCTGCTGTTCGCACAAATGTCCCTTCTGTATTCGTTTCTGGAGGACCGATGGAAGCAGGTGTTTCTGCAACAGGTGAGACACTTTCATTAACTTCCGTGTTCGAAGGCGTTGGAGCTTACAAAAGTGGTAACATGACAGCTGAAGCGTTGCTCGACATTGAACAAAATGCATGTCCATCATGTGGATCATGTTCAGGCATGTTCACTGCGAACTCTATGAACTCTCTAATGGAAATGCTCGGTATGGCTCTTCCAGGAAATGCGACAATCCTTGCAACTTCAAATGAACGCCATGTACTAATCAAAGATGCAGTGAAACACTTGATGAATTGTATCGAAAAAGATATTAAACCAAGAGACATCATTACAAAAGAAACAATCGACGATGCATTCGCACTCGATATGGCAATGGGTGGTTCTACTAATACAGTTCTTCACACATTAGCGATCGCGCACGAAGCAGAAATTGATTACAACATTGAAGATGTAAATGATGTAGCTAAACGAGTACCTTATTTATCGAAGATCATGCCAGCATCTGATTATTCTATGCATGATATTCATCTAGCCGGTGGTGTGAGCGCAATTATCAATGAATTGTGTAAAATCGATGGTGCGATCCATAAAGACCGTATTACGATCACTGGTAAAACGATTGCAGAAGATGTCGCAGGACATGAAATTACCAATACAGATGTCATTCGAACGAAAGATAATCCACATAGTCCAGTAGGCGGTCTGTCTATTCTATTTGGTAACATTGCTCCTGAAGGTTCTGTCATTAAAGTTGGGGCAGTTGATCCCTCTATCAAGGAATTCAGAGGAGAAGCGATTGTCTTTAATTCACAAGAAGAAGCCCAAGAAAATATTGATAATGACACGGTAAAAGCAGGCCATGTAGTCGTCATTAGATATGAAGGTCCTAAAGGTGGACCGGGAATGCCGGAAATGCTAGCACCGACCTCAGCAATTATGGGGAAAGGGCTTGGTAAAGAAGTTGCTTTAATTACCGATGGTCGTTTCTCTGGGGCATCGCGAGGTATTTCTATTGGACATATCTCACCAGAAGCTGCATCCGGAGGGCCGATTGCACTTGTAGAGAACGGAGATATTATCGACATTGATCTGACAAACCGTACGATCGAACTGGTAGTATCTGATGAAGTTCTTGCAGAACGGCGCCATGCACTGGAACCATTCGAACCAAAGATTAAAAAAGGCTATCTTGCTAGATATTCTCAACTAGTCACTTCAGCAAGTACTGGTGGAGTTATGAAAATTTAATATACAAAACGTTGATGAGGTTAAAGTAGATAGAAAATGTATTCACAGAGAGCCGGCGGTGCTGCGAGCCGGTAATACAGCTATTTGCGACATCCCCTCGGAGTGGATTGCTAAAAGGTATACCGATTAGGCAGTCCCGGGCTCGATATTCGGGCTCGTTAGCAATGAGAAAGTATAGCTTCGGCTTGCTTTTTCATAAGGTGACAATTGTCACGAACTAGGGTGGTACCATGAAAGCTTTTTCATCCCTATGTAAAGAGAGAAGGATTCTTTGCGTGGGATGAAAAGGTTTTTTTTTAGGTGAAAATGTCAGTGGCCAATATAAATATAGTGGAAAATTGTAAGGAGGAGTTCAGTATGAGTGCTGAAGTACAAGAAAAACAGACTGCATCTATGCCAACGGAACAAGCTAAGAATAAACCTATGGATGGTTCTGCAATCTTGATTCAATCGCTTAAAGAACAGAATGTAGAAGTAATCTTTGGATATCCTGGAGGAGCTGTTCTCCCAATCTATGATGCATTATATAACGATCCGATTCCCCATGTGTTAGCACGTCATGAGCAAGGCGCAATTCATGCGGCAGAAGGATATGCGAGAGTATCCGGAAAAATTGGGGTAGTCATTGCCACATCTGGTCCTGGCGCAACGAACTTAGTAACGGGAATTACAGATGCCATGATGGACTCACTTCCATTAGTAGTTATTACAGGCCAAGTAGCAACCACTGTTATTGGATCGGATGCTTTCCAGGAAGCGGATATCATAGGGATTACTCAACCTATTACTAAACATAACTATCAAGTACAAAGTGTAGCGGACATTCCACGTATTATGCGTGAAGCTTTCCACATTGCTTCTACTGGAAGACCAGGACCAGTCGTTGTCGACGTTCCTAAAAATATCGCAACAGATATTTTCGTTCCTGTCGAAAAAGAGAGTAAAGAAGTGAATTTGCCTGGCTATCAGCCAACTACTACGCCGAATTATCTGCAAATTCAAAAAGCTTCGAAAGCTATCTCTGGTGCGAAAAAACCTATGATCCTTGCAGGTGCAGGTGTACTCCATGCAGGAGGAACAGCCGAGCTGAAGGAGCTTGTCGAAACGCATCGTATTCCGATTGTAAATACATTACTTGGCTTAGGTACAATTCATGGAGAACATGAACTATTCTACGGAATGGCTGGCATGCACGGTACAGCAACTGCCAACTACGCACTTAGTGAATGTGATTTATTACTCAATGTCGGTGCTCGTTTTGATGACCGTTTAACAGGTAACTTGGACGCATTCCTGCCAAATGCTCGTGTGATTCATATTGACATTGATCCGGCAGAGATTGGCAAAAACGTTGAGACTGAAATTCCAATCGTAGCTGATGCGAAAGAAGCGTTAACCGCGTTGCTGAAGGCAGATTTCAAATCACCGGACACAGCAGAATGGATAGGCTATTTAAATGGTTTAGCAGACAAATATCCGCTTTGGTATCAAACAGATGAGGAGGCTTTATTACCTCAACAAGCACTCGAGATCATACATCGGATTACAAATGGTGATGCAATCGTCACGACGGATGTTGGACAGCACCAAATGTGGACTGCTCAATATTACCGTTTTAATAACCCCGACAACTGGGTAACGTCAGGCGGATTAGGA